>DAOUJG010000001.1:0-8800 GCA_034423015.1 Dehalococcoidia bacterium
GACATGGGAGCTCCGGCCATCGCCAAGCAGCTGACCGCCGAGGGCGTCCCCACGCCCAGGGCCGTCGGGCGATGGTACGACCGCACCGTCACCCGCATCCTGGGACTTGAGGCGTACAAGGGCACGTGGATCTTCGGCAAGCGCCGACACGTCGCCACCGAGAACGGGATGAGGAGGTACAACCGTCCCGAGGAAGAGTGGGTCGAGGTGCCCTTCCCGGCCGTGGTGGATGAGGAGATATGGGACCTGGCCCAGGAGGTCAAGAAGCGGCGTCTGACCCATTCGGGCCGCAATACCAGGCTCTTCTATCTCCTCCAGCACCTGGTCAGGTGCGCCGAGTGCGGATACCTGATGGGGTGCCGGGCCAACACACGCCAGAGCACGAGGCGCAATGGCAAGACGTACAGCTATGACCTGAAGACTCCGCGCCGCTACTACAGGTGCTACGGGATGGAGCACGAGGGCGCGGAGTGCAGGGAGCGTCCCTACATCAGGGCGGAGCGGCTTGAGGCGCTGGTCTGGGCCGAGGTTAGGAAGGTGCTGGAGAACCCGGGCCTGATAGTCGGCGGCATCGAGGCCATGGACTCGCGGGCGGACAACGGCGAGCTAGTCGAGGAGATCGCCATCGCCGAGCGAGAGCTGCAAAAGGTCCAGACGGAAGAGGACCGGGCCATCAGGCTCTACGTGTCGGGGAAGATAACCGAGAAGCAGCTCGACCGCCAGCGCAAGTTCATCACGGAGCGTCTGGAGGCGCTCAGGTTGAAGCTGGACGACTACAGGGCCAGGGAGATGGCCGAGGCGGAGAAGCGAGCGCTGGGCGAGCACATAGCCGAGTGGGCGCACCGGATTCGCGGCAGGCTGGACGACCTGAGCGACAAGGAGCGCAGGGAGGTTCTGCGGCTCATCCTCGACGGGGCGACCATCGACGGGAGCAACAACGTCGATCTGACCCTGTCCATCCCGACCGAGGATGTCGTGTCAATTGCAGGACAAGAAACTCGGTCTCGTACCAGCAGAGAGTTGGAAAGTCGATGAGGTCAAGGCCCGTCTGCACCAGCCGGGGGTGGCAGACCATCACGTCTACCCCCTTCTTCACCCTGTCCGCCACCCACGCCTCCCGCTTGTCAGGGGCCACGGCGTCGGCCTTCATCACCGCCACCCGGAACCCGTGCCGGGTCAGCATCTCCTCCATCCGCCCGGTGATGTCCCGCGTCCCCGTGTGGGTGACGTAGACCAGCACCCGCCTCCCCGCCAGCCGCTCGGCGGCCACCAGGTCCACCAGGGCCTTCTCCTTGGGGTAGAGCTTCTCCTCGGACAGGGGCGGCACCGAAACGATGACGTCGCCGCTCCTGGGGTCGAAGACCGTTTCCCCCCTGGTGCAGCCGTCCGGGTAGGCGAGGAGCGTCTGGAGGTAGGTGGCAAGCAGCCGCCTGGAGCCGCTCTTGAGGGCCTTAGCAAGCTCCTTCCTCAGCTCCTCGAACACCTTGTTGTAGGCCGACCGCTGGGAGTAGCCCGTCTTATCCTCCTCCGAGTCCATCGAGGACACCAGGACCTGCTCGTCGTAGTCGGGCAGGCCCGATGCCACGTCCGACAGCCGGAGGAACACCGTGTTCCCTATGATGTGGAAGAGGGCCGAGGGCACGAGCCCCGGCCTCTCCCGCACCACCTTCCGGTAGCCCCGCCGCCGGCTGTTGCGCCCGTCCTCGATGGCGTCGTCGTCGGGCTTGCCGACGGTGACCTCCTCGAAGCCGTACCGCTCTATCCAACGGTGCTCGTCTGAGCGCCCGAACTCCGTCCTGATTTCCGGGCTGAACCTGTACAAGAGATGGAACAGCGTACTGGAGTACCCTCCCATGAGGGTGCCGGACAGGCTGAGGGACTTGCCGCAGGCTTCGGCAAGAGTGCCTGCGGCGATGCCCTGGGCCGACCCCCGACCCTTGTACTCGTGGACCTCGTCCGTTACCAGCAGGTCGAAGAAGCCCTTCATCCGGTGCTTGACGTAGTCGGCAAGGGGGTACCTCCTGGGCCCGGACCTGTCGGCCTGCCACAGGGGAGAGCCGCAGTCGGCGCAGGTGTGCTTCTTGCGGTTCAGGTCCCTGTCGGTCAGGGGCACCCCGTCCCTGTCTTCCACCTGCGCCGTGCAGTCGGGGCAGCAGGGGACCCGGAAGGGCTCCCCCGTCTCCTTCTTCCTGACTAGCCTGCCTCCGGAGGCGGCCCACCTCTCGATAACGGCTGCCTTCCAGCGGTAGGACAGCTTGGCCCTCTCCCTGCTCATCACCACGAACAGGGGGCCGGGGCCGATGGAGAGGCGCAGCCGCTCCAGGTCGGTGATGGACTCGACGACGGCGGCGCGGGCGCCGGGCACCGTCATCTCCACCTCACGCTTCCACTTGGGCACCAGGTGGGGTGGGCAGAGGATGAGCACCCTCCGGAAGCCCGCCATGTACGCGGCGGCAGCCCCGATAAAGGTCTTCCCCGTGCCCATCTCCCCCACCACGGTGGTGCCGCGGTGGGCTTCCAGGGAGAGGGCGGCGCCCCTGATGGCGTCGGCCTGGGCCCCCAGGGGCTTTCGGAGCAGGCGGGGCAGGACTCCGCCCTTCTCCGAGGGCCGGTAGAGGGGCGGGTAGGACTCCACCACCCTCCGGGCGATGGCGTCCCTGAACTTGTCGATGAACTCTCCAAGATTCATATCGGAGTCTCCTTTCCTTGCGTCTCCGGATGACGACGGCGGGACCCGAGGTGCCCCGCGCGTCCCGTGGGGACGCCTGCGGGCCTCGGGTTCCTGGAATCGTCCTCGGGCGATGGTTGAGCGTGCGGGCCCCGCCGTGGCGGGCCTCGTGGCACGGCCCGGCGGGAGCCGCCTATGCGGCCTCCAGCGAGGCCATGAGGGCGTCGATTTCGGCCCGCTCCCTGCGCTTGTGCTCCTCGTGGCAGGGTCCGCTGAGGTGGTACGTCTTCACCGGAGAGGACAAGATCCTGCCGTCGTAGCTGATGTTCACCGAGGCGGTCTGCATGGCGGGCTCGCCTGGTGGGATGGCCTGCCCGCAGCGCGAGCAGGCTTCGAGAACCATGATGGTCTGTCTCTGCATCTTCCTTCTCCTTTCCTTATATAAGGGGGTTGTCCTGAATCGTCCAGAATGAAGCGAGGCCCCGCCGTCCCTGTAGAGAGAGGCGAGGCCCCGTGGGGATGCGGCCGTAAGCGTGCCGTCTACGCTGCGATGTCGGCGATCTCGCCGCTGTCCAGGTCCAGGGCCACCACAGTGGTGTTGAGCCGCTCCCGGTGGACCTCCTTCTCGGGGGACTCCTCCACCAGATCCATCTCCTTGGAGGTGCGGCCCTTGACCAGCATGCGCCTGCCCCCGGCTTCCAGGGCCAGGTTGTTGAGGAAGCCAGCCGCCACCAGCATGGCTATGTGCCCACGCCTGAGGGGCATGAGCGGGCGGGTGCGGGCATCTCCTGCGGGCCAGAGGGTGTCGGTGATGCCCGTGTTTGCCCACAGCCCCGACCGCCGCGCCTCGGTAGCGGCCGCCACCGGGTCGACGGTCCTGGTGGTGAACAGTACGTCGCCCCCCGGCGTCGTGGCCGTGGTGTACTCCGGGTGGGAGGTGGAGTCGCGCCGGGAGCGCAGCGGCTCCGGCTGTCCCACCGACCACTCCAACACCATGGCCTCGGCGTGGGCGTCGGGAACGGGGTCCTTCTTCCTGTAGCCGAATAGCACCACCTGGTCGAAGACCTCCCGCTCGGGGTCGGGGAAGGCCCAGCACTGGAGCCGCCCGTAGTGGGTGGACAGGTAGCGGGCCGAGTAGGAGAGGCGTTGTCGTGGCACGATGAAGACCAGCAGGCCGCTCTCGGCCAGGTAGCGGGTCGTTTGCGTAAGAAAAGCATGCTCGACGCGCTTGTCTTCCGAGTCCCGTAGGGTAGGCCGCCAGCGAGTTACTCCGAGTTACCGGAGCACTTTTCCGTCGGCCCCCCTCCGAACCGGACGTGCGGCTTTCACCGCATCCGGCTCTCCAGTGTCTTGAGTTGCTAGCGCGGTTGCCAATCGCCCCCGTGAGCTTTCAGGTGGCAGGGACGGCAGACCACAAGGGTCTTGCGCCGTCTGGCCGCCATGACCTGTATCCACGGGGACTTGGCACCTTGACCCTTCACGGTCAGGTCGCGGAGTGCGCGGACGTGGTGGACTTGGATGTCCTCCTTTGACCCGCACATTTCGCATTCGTCCGCTAGGAGCCGTTTTATGAGCTCGTTGCGTTCGACTCTGTACCGCTGGGGCCGCTGGTCTGTGAGAGAACTGCCTGCCGGTTCCGCGTCAGGGGTATGCCACCGAACCGTGCCACCAGTGGGCGTTTCCCATCACCCCGCTCCACTACGACCTGTAGGCAAGCCCGTTCCCCATGCTCATTGTTTACGGTGCTCTTATAGCGCCGTATCAACTTCCGGCGTGAGGTCTTGTGCTTGGCCGCCAGTGTCTTGGCGAGCGACTGCTGCATGACCCATTGCAGCTTCCCGAAGTGGGAGACGTTCAGGGCCAGCAGGTAGTACTGGACGACGCCCCGAAACTCCGCCTGATACCGACTGACGATGGTGTAATCATCATCGGCCAGCAATTCGTTGCGGTGTGTCGGTTTGCCGTTGACCATGTAGGCTTGGCAGTGTTGTTCGATGACTTTAGCGGGAACCCGCAATCCGAGGCGGCCATTGACTTTTCGCCGCCCATTGCGGTCGAGCTTGTCGTTGGCTTGCTGGTTCACGAGTTCGTAGCCGAGGAACCTCGCCGCCTGGCTGGTGGCGTGGGTTATCAGAGTTTTCTCCTTGGATAGCTCCAGCTTGAGCGTGTCGCGCAGGAACGTCTCCAAGGACTCCTTTATCTGCCCGGCTTCGGCCTTTGGCCCGATGAAACCCAGCACGAAGTCGTCGGCGTAGCGCACGTATCGAAGCCGCCGGTAGTCCGGGTCGTATGGGTCACTTGACGGCAGTTGTTGCATCTCCTTGCGGAGTGCTGCTGCCTTCGCGTGGTTTCCAGTCTTCCGGTAGTAGGCCGACAGGTTCTTTACGTTTGCCCACTGACGATTGTATTTTCGTGCTTTGCCACGGGTGTGTGCTGGGATCAGCACCGTTTCGACGCACTTGTCCAACCGGTCTAGGTAGATGTTGGCGAGGATGGGACTGACCACGCCGCCTTGCGGCGTACCCCTCAGCGTGCGGCCATACTTCCAATCCTCAAGGTAGCCTGCTTTCAGTAGGTACTTGAGCAGACGTAGGAATCGGTTGTCGTGGAGCTTCTCGCCGAGCACCGACAACAGCACCTCATGGTCGATGTTGTCGAAGCACCCCTTGATGTCTCCCTCGACGAACCAGCGGACACCGGTCCAGTGAGTGACCACCTCGCCTAGGGCGGTGTGGCATCCCCGGTCGGGCCGGAAGCCGTGAGAGTGGTCGGAGAACTGCGGCTCGTAGTAGGCTTCCAGAATCATCCGAATGACCTCTTGCAGCAGCTTGTCCGTCCACGTTGGTATGCCCAAGGGACGGGTACCCCCATTAGGTTTGGGAAGGCTGACCCGCCTGACTGGCGTCCACCGGAACCGCTCGTATCGAAGCTCTTCGATGATGCGGTCGATTTTCGCCAGTGACATTCCGTCCACGGTCTCTGCGGTGGTTCCCTTGGTCATCGCCCCCTGGTTTGAGTAGAGACGACCGTAGGCCCGCAAGTACAGGTTCCGGTTGTAAAGCAGCCGATAGATGTTCTCCAGCGGCAATCCTCGTTCTCCGCGTTCGCGTATGACGTTCAGTACAGTTTCGGCGTTCTGCATTATGCATACCTCTCTGTTGTATTCCGTCGTTGACACCTGCCCTCCTTCGCCATGTGCCGGGCTTTCCCCGGCGCGGACTACTATGAGGGCTCCGTGACCATAGGGGTCTCCCCCTTTAGGCCATCCCGCGTTCCGTCAACATAGGACGTTCTAGCGCGACTGTAGGTGCCCCGTTCGCTCCCTTGAAGTGACCTCATCGGCCATCGTCCACTCATCGGAGTTGCGCTGGACACGACTGGAATCCAATGCAATGAGTGGCGCCGGGTTGCAAGCGTTCTACCGGCGGGTGCCCCTGACACCATCTGGGAACTGGGGTTCAGGCAGTGTAGCTTTCACCGTATCGCGCGGGCCTTGCGGAACCAGCCCTACAACGCTTTCGAGCTGTAGCCGCTTTACCGACATGCTGTTGTCCCCATTGGCTTTCGCCTCAAGGTAGGTCGGTTGGCCCAAGAACTTTCTCCGAGTTCTTCCTAGCTGAGCTAGGTATCCTATGCCGCGTGACGCGGCGCACAATCGTAGGGGGGATTCAATAGCAGCATCCCGAAGGCCCCGTTGGCTATGGAGGTCTGGAACAGGTCGGCAGCCAGGGTGCGCTGGAGCCGCTTCTCGGCCTCCTCGGCCCGGTCCCGGTGCAGCTCCACGCCGTAGGTCTCGATGGCCATGGAGTTGGGCCGGGCGAGGTTCTCCGCCAGCCTCTGGAGCGCGTCTCCCGCCCCGCAGCAGGGGTCCAGGATGCGCACCGTCGCCCGCCCCCGGTGGTAGTAGCCGGAGGGGGTGTGAATCAGGTCGGCGATGAGGTCCACCACCCGCTCCGGGGTCGGGTAGTAGCCCCCTTTCGCCTGGGCAGCCAGTCTCATGTCGTGCCTCCTTTCTGAGGGTCGGGTGTCGTCGTGAATGTGCAGCAGTTGCGGGGAGAGGGACCGCAGTAGGTGCAGTCCCGTCTCGCCCTGGGCGGCGGCACGTAGTCCTCGGCCGTCACCGCCTGGAAGACCACCTGGATGCCGCAGTTCCCGCAGTGGTAAGTCTCCCCGGTGTGGAGGTCGCCGTGGACCTCTTCCGTCGTGCAGAACCGTTCCTCGCAGCCGGGGCAGGTGAAGAACACCGTCTGGTCTCTCGCCATGATCGTCTCCTTTCTCTGTGCCGCTCAGGCGGCGATTCCCACGTCTTTGGGTCTGCCCTTCAGCCCGACCACCTCGCCTATCGCCAGGGTGCGCTGGTAGCAGAGTACCTGGTGGGTGCCCAGGTCGTCTGCGCAGGCGGTGCAGAAGGCTGTTATCAGCTCGGCCTTGTTGGCGACGATCACGCGCCGCACCAGCACCGAGCTGCCCTCCGGTGGAGTGTGCCGGTAGAGCGTGAGGTGGGGGTCCCGCCGCTCCGCCTCCGTCGCGGGCCGGTAGAAGTGGGGCTGACCTGAGCTAAGCAGGTGCTTTGAGCCGTCGTGAGGGTGCGGAGGGTGGAGCGCAGCATGTCCCCGGGGGCGACGTTGAGGGAGGAGGCGACGAAGCCGGACACGGCGTCGGCCACGTCGATGACCAGGGCGCACCACCAGAGGGAAGAGGCGGCGGCAACCAGGCCGAGCACCAGGCGGGGTACCATCTCCCGCCAGCCCGCTTGGGAGCGGCCCACGTGCTCGGACATGATGAGGGTCAGCCCCATCCAGCCCAGGATGACCACCAGGGCGGCGGAGGTCACCGCCCAGACGACCGTCCACGCCTGCCGCACCAGGTCGTGGGCATAGGTGAGGTCGGGAGGGGTGCCTGTCAGGATGTCGGTCATAGGTTAGTCTCCTCGGCAGTTGTCGGCGTCCTCGCCCGATGCCCGCTCCACCACTCCGCAGATGGTCCCGTGGGTACCCTCGATGAGCCAACCCGCGAAGGCCTTGGCCCAACGACCCGGGTCCAGGGCGGACAGGATCTTCTTGAAGATGTTTCCCGGCTGGTGGACGGGGATGACCCCGTAGAAGTCGCCCCGACTGCCGTTCTCGTCCTCGGCCAGCATGACCAGCAGGTAGGCCCGGTCCTTGTCGAGGCGGGGCTGCTCACTCAGCTTCGGGTACTCCCATGAGTACTCCCAGCCGTCGCTGCGCTCCTTCTCGCCGCCCTTCACCCTGTACATGGCGCTGATCCAGTCGCCGGTGTCAGCGTCGCGGACGGCGTAGAAGAGGTTGACGATCTTGCGGTCGAAGAGGGGCCGGGCCACGAACTGGCCGCCGCCCTTACGCTCCACGAAGTCCCGGTCGCCGTTGACCAGGACGATCTCGCCTGAGGGTGGGGCCTGAGCCAGGGCGGGGTTGCTCCCGGGGATTGCCAGGAGCGCCGCGAGAAGCAGCGAGGAAACCATGGGCAAAAGGCGTCTAATGTAGCGTGCTTTCGACTTGAGCGCCAACTCGTTCACCTCCCTGCGATTTGTGGTGTCGCCAGGAAGTGTGAACAACCCGAAAGCCGGGCATAACTACCTATAAGGGCGTACATCTGAACGCCCTTATAGGGCCTTATGCAGACGGCCCCTTTTTTGCTGTGATGGGGGTGTACAAGGAAACGACGTCGGTTGCAAGAATGCAAGTCGGGTCGTGGACAAGCTGGAACAGGGGTGAATCGCCCCCTACAGGAGGTAAACAGTGAACACTTTGTCTTGCGGGTATATTCTGGCGTGCGATTGCAGAAACCCCTTTGGAGGGCTCCGTTTTTGCAGGCTCGAAAGTGGGTCAAAGACTTGCATCGACGGGCGTGAAATCTGCGATTTTGCAGTTGGAGGTGACCGATGAAATCGAATGGGCCGGTGTTCGAGAAGAGCAGGAGCATCGAGGACATGCACCACATGCGGCTCATGGCGCTGCTGCAAGAGCTGGTGCGGAAGAAGGGCTACAAGGGCGCGGCAGAGGTGCTGGAGATCGACCCCAAGACGGTGACGTCCAGCATGAGATCGGGCCAGCTAACACGCCGGGTGCGCGAGGCCCTGGAGCGTGCGTTGCAGGAGGGCATCGGGTCGGC
>DAOUJG010000002.1:0-27141 GCA_034423015.1 Dehalococcoidia bacterium
GCTCATCCGAAGCTTTTGTACCAACAACCGGTTCGGGCCTCCAGTCCGTGTTATCGAACCTTCACCCTGGCCATGGGTAGCTCACCCGGTTTCGGGTCTACTCCATGGGACTAGTCGCCCTATTCGGACTCGCTTTCGCTTCGGCTCCGGAACTCCAGTTCCTTAACCTTTGCCCCACATAGTAAGTCCCCGGATCATTCTTCAATAGGCACGCCGTCATCCGCCGTTGCGACGGACTCCGACATTCTGTAGGCCCACGGTTTCAGATCTATTTCACTCCCCTCCCGGGGTGCTTTTCACCTTTCCCTCACGGTACTGGTACACTATCGGTGGCCAAGGGTATTTAGCCTTGGAGGGTGGTCCCCCCGACTTCCCACAGGATTTCTCGTGTCCCGTGGTACTCAGGTAGTCATCCAGGAGCCCTATCCCTTTCGTCTACGGGGCTTTCACCCTCTATGACGGTCCTTTCCAGGTGCCTTCGACTAGAGATAGGGTTTGTAACTCCTCGCCCGCGCCGGGACTTGGGCTGGCGACCCCTGTAACCCCGCTGCGACATAGGCCCCCGGGCCACTAAGTCGCAGTGGTTTGGGCTCATCCCCTTTCGTTCGCCACTACTCAGGGAATCTCGGTTGATTTACTCTCCTCGAGGTACTTAGATGTTTCAGTTCCCTCGCTTACCCTTCCGCCTTTATGGCGGAATTCCCCGGCTCAACACCGAGGAGGGTTTCCCCATTCGGGCATCCCCGACTATGCCTGCTAGACGGCTCATCGAGGCTTTTCGCAGCCTTGCCGCGCCCTTCTTCGGCCCTTGGCCCCTAGGCATCCACCGTAGGCCCTTATTAGCTTGACCCACGCTAGGAACTCCAAACGTTCCGTATTCTCTTTTTAACGTGCGGAGCGGCGGCTGGGTCATCCCAAAGCCGCCGCTCAGGGTTCACCCAGCTATTTGTCTACTCAGACGTTTCGCATGGTCAATACCGCTACTCGCAGTAATTATAGGGGCTCCCACCGCCGCGAGTCAATAGCTCAGGGCGGCAGAGGCCAGGATATCTCGACGGGCAGTGTATGCGGACGTCCTGGCTCAGCGTCGTGCAGCCGATGTCGAATCTCCGCGTGCGAGGCCGCCTCGAGGAACAGCTCCAGCGCCTCCGTCAAACTGTCCCGGGCCTCGTCCACCGAATCGCCCTGGCTGGCGATGTCCAGCTCGGGGCAGAGGGCTACGTAACCGTCGCCCTCCTGCTCGATGATCGCCGTCAAACTCAATGGACTCCCGCCCTCCAGCCAGTTCGGAAGTCAAGGGATCTGATCATGTCAAACGTACTGATGCACGGCACGTTGAAGTGTTGGCTCACGTCAGGCAGGTGGCGATTGGCCCGGCTTCGACTTGGCCTGGAGTGCTCAGTAGTTACTATACAGCGATCGGAGACGTTGACGAGGGCGTAAGCAATGAGAAACGGGTCACGCCCAATTTTCTCAAGCTCTACATCAGTCAGATCGTCGGCGTATCCTTCTTCAGTAACCCTGGCTACCAAGTCCTCCCGGACGGTCTCCTGCAGGACCAGCACATCTCGGTGCAACCTCAACCATTCAATCAATTGGTCGGGGCGGCTCGAAGATGGGAAAACTACCTCTTCATACACCTCCACGGGCACTTTCACACGCCCCTGCTCTCCCATCTCGGCCAGCCAGTCCCAGAACTCAGGCACTCGTTCAATGGGGTAGTAATCGCGATTAGCGTCTATCAACACATTCGCGTCGAGGATATAAAGGACACTCTCCACCTAAGACTAACCACCAGTATTGAGCAACGCATGCACCTGTCGGGGTCTTACGCCCAGAATCCTAGCCGCCTTGGAAGTCGAGAGCGCATCAGATGCCATCATGCGGCGAACGAAGTCAATGGTACGTCTCCCCAACCGGTGACGGCGCACCACGTAGTAGCTCGGTCCCCCCTCCCGTTCTCTTGCCTGGGCCCGCTCATGTTCCCGTTGCGCCCGCCACTGTTGGTAATAGTCGGACCGGAGCTCTTCCAACGTCTCCTGACTGATGCGACCCGCCATGTAGGCGTTGTAGGCAACCATGGTGCGGCTGAGGTGGCGCTCACAAGCAATTGTATCGAGTTGTTTCGATATCGCCCCCAAATCGCTGCTTCCATTGAGGGCGAGTCCCTTCAATTCCTGTGACGGCAGCAAAAACTCCCCAGCAACTCTGTCGCAAAAGCGCTC
Source organism: Dehalococcoidia bacterium (assembly GCA_034423015.1). Classification (GTDB taxonomy): domain Bacteria; phylum Chloroflexota; class Dehalococcoidia; order Lucifugimonadales; family JAGWBF01; genus JAGWBJ01. The sequence goes on from DAOUJG010000002.1 coordinate 2,226, forward strand.
ATTGTCGTCATCGACCGACGAGCTGCCAACGCCTGTCTGTCCCAACAGCAAATGCACCATCTCGTGCAACAGAGTGAAGGACCAAGCAGACCTAGCATCTTGGTCGTTGATCACGATGAAGGGGGCCACGTCGTCCGCTATGGAGAATCCTCGAAAAACAGCCGTGCTGATCGCCGTGTGGTAGTTACCTAAATCGCCTTTGATCAGCACGAAGACCCCAGCCCTTTCGGCTTTCGCACGCAGTAAGTCGAAGGCGGCCGATGGGCTATCCTGGCCGCGATATTCGTGAAGCTCTACGCCCAACAGGTCCTTCAGCGACTTAAGCACCTCCACCTGCCCATCATCCACCCAGTGGGAGCCAACAAAGAGTAGAGATTCCCCCTCTTCCTCGTCCTCCAAGAGAGAGCGCACCATGCTTTGACGGGCCCGAGTGTCCCGAATCAACGCGTCCAGCAGAGCATCATCAACGGTCGAATGAACGGCCGACGTAGTCCGAAAGTCTAACCCACGGTCTTCCTGCACCGGCGGTTTGGACAAGTAGAAGGCAAGCAACGGCCGGCGGTAGTGTTCCGCCATCTTTATCAACTGGGTCCGAGACGGCTCTCTCTGACCACCTTCGATAATCGCCAGTTTCTCTGCCGAGGTCGATCTGGTACTGCTCTGGAATCCCAGTTTCCTGGCCGCCGCCTCTTGCGTCAGGCCCGCCGTCTCCCGGGCCCAAACCAGTATTTCGGGGTTTACCTTGGGCATCTTCCTGCGATCCTAGTCTGTGTTCCTCTGAGGCATCAACATCATAGGGAGGGGCGGGCAACTTCTCCAGTATTACAATCGTGAGATGGTAGCCAGTACTTGGCCTTGAGCCGTAGCCTCGTTCACGTCCCCGTCACCTTAAAGTCTATCAGAGCCGGCGTCGCAAATCGAACGTTGAGATGCGGTGGTCCACCATCTGGGGTGGCCGTGTTGAACCCCGCCATCTCCTAGCGTATCATAGCGGGCATCCGGGAGATGGGGAGGGCCTACATGGCTACCGTGGTCGTGGGCACAGGCGACTACATGTTCGACGTCAAGAGGAACTGGGGCAACCTGCCCGTCGGCTGGGAGTTCCGGGACGTCTCGGGCGTGGGCGTCGACTCCCAGGACCGCCTGTACGTCTACCAGCGGGGAGAGCACCCGGTGGTGGTGTTCGACCGCGACGGCAACTTCATCTCCTCCTGGGGAGACCGCATCACCGACGACGCCCATCACATCAAGATCGGCCCCGACGACCACGCCTACCTCGCCGACCGGGACGGGCACCAGGTGTACAAGTTCACCCTGGACGGGGAGCTGGTCATGTCCCTGGGCCGGAAGCACTACCCCTCCCTTCAGGCCCCCTTCAACCACCCCACGTGCGTGGCCGTGGCGCCCACGGGGGAGATATACGTCTCCGACGGCTACGCCAACTCGGTGGTGCACAAGTTCGCCCCCGACGGCGAGCTGATGTTCACCTGGGGCTCCCCCGGCACCGGCCCAGGACAGTTCTGGGTGCCCCACGCCATCGCCCTGGACAGCGAGGGGCTGGTGTACGTGGCCGACCGGGAGAACAACCGGGTCCAGGTCTTCACCCCCGAGGGGGAGTACATACGGGAGTGGGGCGACGTGTTCGTCCCCACGGACATCTTCATAGACCGAAACGACGTCTGCTACATGACCGAGCGGTTCACCGACCGGTTCCACGTGTTCGACAAGATGGGCAACCTGCTGGCCCGGGGGCGCGTGGAGGGGGAGGGCCACGCCGTCTGCGCCGACTCCCGGGGGGACCTGTACGTGGCCCAGATGGAGCTGCGGTGCGTGGACAAGTTCGTGAAGAGGAAGCCCTAGCGGAACAGGCTCTGCAGGTCCCTGGGAGTGCGGGCCTTGGACAGGTGCCGCATCAGCTTCTGCGCCTGACGGAACTGGTTAAGTAGCTGGTTGACGTCCCGGGGGGTCGTGCCGCTGCCCAGGGCGATGCGGCGGCGCCGGCGCCCGTTGAGGATGTCCGGGTCGCGGCGCTCCTGGGGCGTCATCGAGCGGATGATGGCCTCGAACCTTACGATCTGCTTCTCGTCGAAGTCCTGGGGCAGCCGGTCCCGCATCTGCGAGAACCCCGGTATCATCTCCAGGACCTGGGCGAACCCCATCTTGCGCACGCTCTGGAACTGCTCCAGGAAGTCCTCCAGGTCGAAGGTGGCGTGGCGTATCTTCCGCTCCAGCTCCTTCGCCTTCTTCTCGTCGACGGCCTGCTGGGCCTTCTCCACCAGGGACACGATGTCACCCATGCCCAGGATCCGGGAGGCCATCCTCTCGGGGTAGAAGGGCTCCAGGGCGTCCGAGCGCTCTCCCACGCCGGTGAACTTGATGGGCACCCCCGTGACGTGGGTGATGGATATAGCCGCGCCGCCCCGGGCGTCGCCGTCCAGCTTGGTCAGCACCAGTCCCGTCAGGTTGACCCGCTCGTGGAACTCTTGGGCCGACTGCACCGCATCCTGGCCCGTCATGGCGTCGGCCACCAGGAGGACCTCCTGGGGAGACAGGGCCCGGCGCACCTCCTCCAGCTCCTCCATCAGATCGTCGTCGATGTGCAGCCGCCCGCCGGTGTCCACGATGGCCCAGGCGGCCCCGGACTCCCGGGCCTGTTTCAGGCCCGCCTTGGCCACCTTCACGGGAGTCGACGATGTCCCTTCCTGGTACACCGGGATGCCCAGCTCGTTCCCCAGGACGGTGAGCTGCTGGATGGCCGCGGGCCTGCGCAGGTCCGCCGCCACCAGCAGCGGGCGTTGCCCCGACTGGGCCAGGTGCCGGGCCAGCTTGGCTGCCGTCGTCGTCTTGCCCGATCCCTGGAGCCCCACCAGCATGACGACCGAGGGCTGGGCGTCCCCCTGGATCAGCTTGTGGTCATGGCCCGTCAGGACGCCGGTCAGCTCCTCGTGGACGATCTTTACCACCTGCTGGCCGGGGCTGAGGCTCTCCAGCACCTCCCCTCCCACGGCCCTGTCCTTGACCCGGTTCACCAGCTCCCTGGCGACCCGGAAGTTTACGTCGGCTTCCAGCAGCGCCAGGCGGACCTGGCGGAGGGCGTCGTCGACGTCCTTCTCCGTCAGCCTTCCCCTGCCGGTGAGCTTCTGGAACACCCCGTTCAGCTTGTCGGTCAGTGCCTCGAACATGGCCAGCCTCCTGGCTCGATTCTACGGTAGCCCCCCGTGGGGGTCAAGGAAAGCGGGGGCGGGGCATGGCCGCCGTGGTTCACGGAGGGCGGCGCACCTGCTAGAATCCGGGAAGGAGCTAGGGAGGTGCCCTTGTCCCCCAACAAGGTCTACGCAACGGCGGCGGATGCCGTCGCCGACGTCCCCAGCGGGTCCACCCTGATGGTGGCCGGACACCTGGGGACCGGGGCGCCCGAGGGCCTCGTCCGGGCGCTGCTGGAGAGGAACGTCACGGGCCTGACGTGCATCTGCGGCCCCGGGGAGGTTGGCGGCGCCGGCGTCCACGATGCCTCCGTGCTGGTCGCCCAGGGCCGCGTCAGCAGGCTCATAACCGTCCCGCCGGCAAACGCCGAGGATGGAGCGCCCGCCATGGACCTCCGGCGTTCAGGAGGCATCGAGGTACAGGCCGTGTCCCCGGGCACACTGGCCGAGCGGGTCCGGGCCGCCGGCGCCGGGTTGGGGGGCATCCTGCTCCCCCTGGAGGACGCCGACTCGACAGGGGACGGTTTGGAGACCCGCACCATCGAAGGCGCCGTGTACGCCTTGGAGGCCCCCCTGGCCGCGGACTTCGCCCTGCTCCGCGCCCGGGCGGCGGACACCCTGGGCAACCTGGTCTACCGTTCGTCCCAACGCAACTGGAACCCGGTCATGGCCGCCGCCGCCCGGACCACCATCGCCGAGGTGGAGGAGCTGGTCCAGCCCGGGGAGCTGGACCCGGAGCTGGTCACAACTCCAGGGCTGTACGTGAACAGGGTCGTGCCCGTTGGGGTGCGTGCCGGATGACCGCCCGGATTGGCCTGGAGCGGATGGCGGCCTGGGTCGCCGCCGAGCTCCCGGCGGGCCGGGTGGCGAGCCTGGCCCCCGGCCTGCCCCAGCGCGTCGCAGACCACCTGTCTCCCGCAGGCGGCGTGGTCCTGCTCTCCGAAGACGGTCTCCTCAGTGTGGCGCCGGGGACCGTGATAGCGGACCTGGACCAGGCCGACGCCAGGGGCCTGGTCAGGGGAGGATACCTGGACACCGCCGTCGTCGATGGCGTCCAGGTATCCAGTGACGGAAGCGTCGCGGTCCGGGGCGCGGGCCAGGGAGGGGCGGCCGCCGCGGAGAATCTGGCCCGGGCTCGCCGGGTCGTGGTCATGATGGAGCACACCGGCACCGACGGCTCCCCCCGCATCGTGGAATCGCCCACTCTCGCTCCTTCCGGCAGGGCCCACGTGATCGTGACCGACCTGGCGGTCCTGGACGTAGGCGGCGGGGGACTGGTCCTGAAAGAGCTGGCCCCCGGCTGGACCGTCGACCGGGTGCGCACCGTCACCGACGCCCCACTCACCGCCGGGGCCGGCCTGAGGGAGATGGACCTTTCGCCCACCGCCGCCGAGGCGCAGTCCAAGCTGTTCCGGAGCGCCGCCGATGCCGTCGCCGACATCCCCCATGGCGCGGTGGTAATGCTTGGCGGCTTCGGGGGGCCCGGCGGCATGGCCCACAACCTGGTCATGGCCCTGAGAGACCAGGGGGCCGGGGGCCTGACCGTGATAAGCAACACCGCCGGCATCGCCCGGGTCGCCAACTTCGGCACCCCCTCGGGGTTCACCGCCATCGATCACAGCATCCTGGTGGAAAACGGGCAGATACGCAAGGCCGTGGCCTCCTTCCCCGTCTCCCCCTCGCCGTCCAGGCCCAGCCCCTTCGAGGAGGCATACAGGGCCGGCAAAGCCGAGCTGGAGCTGGTGCCCCAGGGGACCCTGGCCGAGCGCATCCGAGCGGGCGGGCTGGGCGTGGCCGGGTTCTACACGCCCACGGGAGCGGGAACCCCCATAGCAGAGGGCAAGGAGACACGCACCCTCGACGGCAGGGAGTACATCCTGGAGCGGGCCCTGCGGGCGGACTACGCCCTGCTGCGCGCCCACAAAGCCGATACCCTGGGCAACCTGGTGTACCGGGGCACCTCCCGCAACTTCAACGCCACCATGGCCCCCGCGGCCGACGTGACCATCGTCGAGGTGGACGAGGTCGTCCAGCCGGGCGACCTGGACCCGCAGGCGGTGGTCACCCCGTGCCCCTTCGTCCAGCGCATCGTCGTCCGGCCCCCCGGCTTCGTTCCCTACACCCGGGACCCGGGCCGGGTGTAGAATTGGGTCGGTATCCGGGAAGAATGGCGGGGGCGCAAGAGGATGGCTGAAGACCAACGGGAGCTACTGGACTGGGAGGCCCTGGAGGTGGGGGAAACCTTCGAGAGGTACGACTACGTCCTCACGTCGGAGATGATCGACATGTACCGCAGGGGGGTGATGGACCCGGAGGCAGCCTTCCCCACCATCTCCCACAAGGTGGACGTCAGGCAGTACCAGAAGAAGTACCGGGACAACGGGTCCGTCAACGCCCGCTGCGCCTTCCACTGCTACAATCCTCCCATCCCAGGCAAGCGGATAACGGTGACGGCCCGCATCGCGGACAAGTACCTCAGGCGCGGCAAGAGCTACATCGTCACCGAGGCCGTGTCCGTGGACGAAGACGGCCGCCTCATAGACAGGGTGATAACCCACGAGCTGAAACAGCCGGCGGAGGTGGGCAAGAAGTGGGGAAGCTGACGGACAGGTGCGAAGTGGGGGCCGAGGTGGGGCCCCTGGTCAAGCGGGTCACCCAGGAGGCCATCAACCTGTTCGAGGGGAGCGCGGGCCAGACCGGCCCCTCCCAGTTCACCGACGACGAGATGGCCCGGGAGACCCTGGGCACCGAGGGCACCGTGGCCTCGGGCAGGATGTCCCTGACCTTCGCCATCGAGCTCCTCAGGAGACACTTCGGGGCGGAGGTGTTCAATCACACAGGGGTCGTGGACCTCCGGTTCCTGAGGCCCGTCCGCCCAGGCCACACCCTGACTCTCACGGGCGCCGTCACCGCCGTCGAGCGGGAGCCCAACGGGAGCAGGGTATCCGTGGAGGTCCAGGTCACGAACCAGGATGGGAACGTGGCGGGCGCCGGCACGGGAAGCGTCATCGTCCCCAACGCCTACCTCTCCCCGGAGATGTAGCCGGGCGGGAGTCGACCCGTTGCCTGGGTCGCCGGTACACGATAGTATGTGCGGACGCAGACCCACTCCTCCGGCAGGGAGACTGGACCGAGGTCATAGTGACAAGAGAGCGGCTGGACCGTGAGGTGATCGCCATGCGGGTGGCCAAGGAGCTGCCCGCCGGGGCCTACGTGAACCTGGGCATCGGCATTCCCACCTTGGTCTCCAACTACGTGCCCGAGGGCCGCACCGTCCTGTACCACAGCGAGAGCGGTGTGCTCAACTGCGGCCCCCTGGCCGAGGAAGGCCAGGAGGACGTGGACTTGATCAACGCGGGGGGCCAGTTCCTGGAGATGTTCCCCGGCATGTCCTTCTTCAGCTCCTCCGAGGCCTTCGCCATGATCCGGGGAGGGCACATCGACGTGACGGTGCTGGGCGCCCTGCAAGTGTCGGAGAAGGGGGACCTGGCCAACTGGATGCTGCCCCAGAGGGGCGTCGGGAATATCGGCGGAGCGATGGACCTGGCCGCCGGGGCCAAGCGCATCATCGTAGCCATGGAGCACACAGACCGCCGCGACAACCCCAAGATCGTGCGCCAGTGCACCTACCCGCCCACCGGCCGGGGCTGCGTCAGCCTCGTGGTGACGGACATCGCCGTCATAGAGGTGGCGCCCCGGGGCATGACGCTCTTGGAGGTGGCGCCGGGATGGTCCGCCGAGGACGTGCAGGCGCTCACCGAGCCCGCGCTCATACTCTCTCCCGACCTGAAGGACATGGAGCTCTAGGAGGATACCGATGGCGTCGGCAGACGGCTCTCCAGACCCCCAGGTGGACCAGGCATTCGACTACATCCTGTCTCGCTTGGCCGTGTCCTACGGCCAGAAGGCGGGCCACGTCGCCAAGTTCATCGCCCGGGGCCTGCGGGCCGAGGGGTGGTTTGCCATGGAGGCCCTCCACTACCTGACCAACTCCACCGCCTCCCACGTCCTGCGGGTGGAGGAGGTGAGGGGACGCTCACAGGGCGAGGGCGGCTTCAATCCCGACCTGCAGGTGCGGGTCGGGGCCCAGTCGCACCAGCTGTCCATCAAGTCCCTGCCCATCACCGGCGAGCTGGACCACTCCCACTACTTCGCCGCCGAGATGCCGTCCCTCTTCAGGTGGATGAACGACCTGAAGGAGCGGGCCGCCCTGGTCACCATCGCCTACCCGTGCTCCATGGGGGACGAGGCATGGAGCCAGGCCGTCTCAGGGGCCGAAGAGGAGTACGGGGTCGCGCTGGTGGATCAGACCGACTTCGTGGTGCCCAGGCCACCCCTGCCCATGGAGAAAGCCTGCATCGCCCTCTGGCGCCACCGGTCGGTGGTCGCGCGCCGGGACTAGTACTCAATCCAGCCCTGGCGCCACGGGCCGATGGTCCCTCGGGACGACTAGTAGCTAATCCAGAAGGTGGAGCCGTCCCCGTTCTTCTGGACCTCGATGCGCGCCTGAAAGGCGTCCTTGAGGTCCTCCAGGTGGGTGATGACTATGATCTTCTCGAAGTCCCGCTGGATGGCGTTGATGACGTCCAGGATGCGCTCCCGGCCCGGGGCATCCTGGGTCCCGAAGCCCTCGTCGATGAACAGAGTGGGCAGGGGGGCCCCCTTGCGGTGGGCAAGCACCTTGGATAGGGCGATCCTCAGGGCCAGGTTTATCCGGAAAGCCTCTCCGCCGCTGAACAGCTCGTAGCTCCTGGGCCCCAGCTCATCGCTGATCCTTATCTCCAGGGTCTCGATGGGCTCGCCTCGGCCGGTGCGGCGTTCCCGCTGGGTCTCCAGCTTCACGTGCATCCGGTTGTCCGTCATGCGCCCCAGCAGGGCGTTGGCCTCCTCTTCCACCTGCGGCAGGGCCGTCTCTATGAGCATGGCCTGAATGCCCCGCTTGCCGAACGCTTCCGCCAGCTCCCTGTAGACGCCCTCCTCGTCCCTGAGGGACTTGAGCAGGAGCTCCCTGTCGCTCATCTGCTGCTCCAGTTCGGCCACGCGCCTGACCTGGGCCTGAAGGTCGCCCTGACGCCGGATCAGCTCGCTTTGCCGGTCCTCCAGGCGGCGGACCTCGGCCTCCCTGGCCGACAGCGCCGCCTCCAGGCCGGGCAGCTCCTCCAGCTCCGCGCTCCGGGCCTCCACCCGTTCCGTGCACACCCGGACCTCCTCACGAAGCCTGCAGAGCAGCTCCCGGCCGCGCTGGACCGACTCCTCTTCGGCGGGCAGGGACTTCAGCGCCTCCGCCAAGCGGGTGTGGTCCTCGCGGAACGGGTCCAGGCGCTGCATCTCCCGGTACACGTCCCCGTGGGTCTTGGCATCGTAGCCCAGGTTGCCGATCTCCTGCCTCAGGGCCGCGAGCTCCGCCTGCGCCTCCACCGCGAACCGCCCTTCCTGGAGCTGGCGGCGGCGCTCCACCAACGCCTGCGAGGTCTGCTCCAGTTTCACCGACGCCTCCCGAGCGTCACGGATCTCCCGCTCGCCGGTGGCGATGGCGTGCTGGACCTCCTTCTGCTCGCCCCTGAGCCACCCCTCCAGCCGGCCCACCTCCTCTTCCAGCCGGGACCGCTCCTCTTCCGACGATTTGAGGGACGCGTCGTTCCGACGGTATTCGTCCCGCTTCAGCCGTATCTGCTCGCCGTAGTTGTGGGACAGCCGCTGGCAACCGTCCAAACCCAGCTCCGCGCCGCACAGGGGGCATAGGGCATCCAGGGGCGAGCGCTGCACCATCTCCAGCTTGCCCTTGAGCTCTAGCCCCTCCCTTTTGACGGCCTCGGCCGCCGCCTGTAGCTGGCCCGACGATGCGGCCAGGGACTGGAGCCGCCCGCGCCCGCGCTCCACCTCCCGCTCCTGCTCGGCAAGGCCGTCCAGGCGCTCCCGCTGGACCTTCAGCCGGGCCTCGGCCGCGGGCGCGGACTCGGCCTTCGGGCGCAGCTCGCCGGCCTCGCCTTCCAGCCGCCTGACATCCGCCTCCAGGTTGGTGCGCTCCCGGTCGATAAGCCGCTCCAGGTCCGAGCTGCGGTTGGAGAGGCTGTCCCTCCGGTCCCGGGCCCGGGTCATCTCCTCGTAGCGGACGCGGACCCTTTCCAGGGCAGCCAGGCCCTCCTCGACCTCGCTTCGACGGGCGATGGTCTCCCGGTAGCCGTCGATGCGCTCACAGCGTTGCCGGGACTCTCGCTCCAGACCGTCGATGTCCCGCTCCATCTCGGGGATCCTACGCCGCAACCCTTGGAGCTCCGTGTCGAGGTCCTGCAGACCCAGGACCCTGGCCCTGAGCTCGTCCCGGGAGTCCCTGAGGGACTTCAGCTCAACGGCCACCCCTCGGAGGTCCATCTCCACGGTCGCCAGCTCGGACCGGAACCTTCCGGACTTGGCCAGCTCCTGGCCCGCACGGTCCAGCTCGTCCTGAACGCCCCTGGCCCTGCCCGCTCTCTCGTCCCTGCGTTCCTTGGCCCTCTCCTCCAGCCGGTCGTAGTACCCCAGGTCCAGTATCTTGGCCAGCACCTCCTTGCGGTCGGCGGGGGTCTTGTTGGTGAACTCGTCGGCTCTGCCTTGGAGCAGGAAGGCGCTGTTGACGAAGGTATCGTAGTCCATGCCCGTGACCCGGTCGATCTCGGCCTGGGTGCCCCGGATGACGTTGCCGGTGATGGGACGGAACTCGTCGCCGTCCCGCACCTGTAGCTGCAGGTCCGATGCGCCGGCCCGTCTCCGCCCCCCGGCCACGGCCCGCCTCCGCACGACCCGGTACCGGGCATCCCGGGCCGAGAACTCCAGGTCCACCAGCATCTCGTCGCGGCCGAAGTGGACAAGCTCGTCTTGGGTGCGGCCCCGGGCCTTGCCCCACAGGGCCCAGGTTACGGCGTCCAGGAGGGCGGACTTGCCGTGGCCGTTGGGGCCGCACAGGCACACCACGTGAAGCCCCTCCAGGTCCAGGGTCGGCGCGGCGTCCCCGTAGCACAGGAAGTTCTTCAGCGTAAGCTTGAGGGGAATCAATCTACCCTCCCCACCCCAGGATGCGGCCCGGCCCCGCTACCGGCCATTCTACTATAAAGGCCGGGCCCGCTCACGGGCGGCGCGGCCCACGGGCCCGGCCCGACGCGCAAAAGAGAAGGGCCGCGGCTTGCGCCGCGGCCCTCGTTCTCCGCCCTGTTCCCGCCTTCTAGTACTCCATCGGAGGAGCCGGAGGCATGGCGGGGGCCTTCTCGGGTATCTCGGTGATCATCGACTCGGTGGTCAGGACCATGGCGGCAACGCTGGACGCGTTCTGCAGCGCCGAGCGGGTCACCTTGACCGGGTCGACGATTCCCTGGTCGAGCATGTGGGAGTACTCGCCCACCTCAGCGTCGTAGCCGTAGTCGTCCTGGTGCTGCCTGACGGCGTCCAGGACCACCGCTCCCTCCTGCCCCGCGTTCTGCACGATGAGCCTGAGGGGGATCTCCAGGGACCTGCGCACGATCTGGCCTCCGACGGCCTCGTCGCCCTCCAGTTTCAGGTCGTCCAGGGCCCGCTGGGCCCGCACCAGGGCAACTCCGCCGCCGGGGACGATCCCCTCCTCCACTGCGGCCCTCGTCGCCGAGAGGGCATCCTCCACCCGGGCCTTGCGCTCCTTCAGCTCGATCTCGGTAGCCGCGCCGACCTTGACGACGGCCACGCCGCCGGACAGCTTGGCCATTCGCTCCTGGAGCTTCTCACGGTCGAACTCCGAGGTGGTCTCCTCGATCTGGGTCTTGATCTGGTTGATCCGGGCCTTGATGGCGTCCTCGGAGCCCCGGCCCTCGACGATGGTGCACTCGTCCTTGGTCGCCGAGACCCTGCGGGCCTGGCCCATGTCGGTGATGGCCGCGGAGTCCAGCTTCATGCCCTTCTCTTCGCTGATGACCGCGCCGCCGGTGAGGATGGCGATGTCCTCCAACATGGCCTTGCGCCTGTCGCCGAAGCCCGGCGCCTTGACGGTGAGCACGTTGAGGGTGCCGCGCAGCTTGTTCACGACCAGCGTGGCCAGCGCCTCGCCCTCCACGTCCTCCGCGATCAGCACCACGTTCTTCTTGCCCACCTGGAGCAGCTTCTCCAGCAGGGGCAGTATGTCCGCGACGGCCGAGACCTTCTTGTCGGTGATGATGAGGGTCGGGTCCTCGATCACCGTCTCCATTCGGTCGGGGTTGGTGATGAAGTAGGGAGAGATGTAGCCCCTGTCTACCTGCATCCCCTCCACGTACTCCGTCTCGTCGTTGAGGCTCTTGGACTCCTCTACGGTGATGACGCCGTCCTTTCCGACGTTCTCCATCGCGTCGGCGATGGTCTGGCCGATGGCGTCTTCGTGGGCCGAGAGGGCCGCCACCTGGGCTATCTGCTCCCTGCTCTCCACCGAGGTGGACATGGTCTTGAGCTCGCCCACCACGGCGTCGACGGCCTGGTCGATGCCCCGCTTGATGGCCATGGGATTGGCGCCGGCGGCCACGTTCCTGAAGCCGTCGGTGATGATGAACTGGGCCAGGACCACCGAGGTGGTTGTGCCGTCTCCGGCGGCGTCGTTGGTCTTGCTGGCCGCCTCTTTCAGGAGCTGGGCGCCCATGTTCTCGAAGGGCTCCGGAAGCTCGATCTCCTTGGCGATAGTGACGCCGTCACTGCACACCTGGGGAGGGCCGAACTTCTTGTCCAGGATCACGTTCCGGCCCTTGGGGCCCAGGGTGATCTTGACCACGTCGGCCAGCGTGTCGATGCCGGTCTTGAGGGACTTGCGTGCGTCCTCAGAATAGGTTAGCTGCTTACCCGCCATACCTGTTGCTCTCCTCTCTAGACTAGGAAATCTTCGCCAGAATGTCGCTTTCCCTGAGGATCAGGTACTCCTCGTCGCCGTCCTTGTACTCCGTCCCGGCGAACTTGGAGTAGATGACCCGGTCGCCCTTCTTGATCTCCATGGGGATGCGCCCCTTGCCGTCCTCCGTCGACCGCCCGGGGCCCACCTCAACCACCTCGCCCTCCTGGGGCTTCTCCCTGGCTGTATCGGGAAGAATGAGCCCGGACGACGTCGTGACCTCATCCTTGTCCGAGGGTCTCACTACGACCCTTTCCCCGAGGGGAGTAAACTTTGTCACCTTGACCTCCTTAGACCCGTGATTTTGCTGTTTTCTGCGTCGATCTTAGCACTCTCGACCCTGGAGTGCCAAAACTGCTAATATAGTAAACCCGGCCCCAAACCCTGTCAAGAGGTCGGATGTTCACCCCTACAGGGGGCAGGATGGGCGGTTTGCAGCCATGCGGAAGACCCCATACACCACCCTGATCTACGACCTCTCACCGCCCATCGCCACCATCACGCTGCATCGCCCCGCGGCCGGCAACCGGGTGAACGACGCCATGGCGGCCGAGCTGCGCCATGCGTGTCAGCGCCTCCGGGAAGACGGGGTCCACGCGGCCATCGTGACGGGCTCGGGCGCCTCCTTCTCCGCGGGCCGAGAGACCTACGGGCCCTCCCCGGAGGAGGCCCCGGCGGACTGGCTGCACCGGCGGCGCGCCGCCGTCGCCCTGGCCGGGGCCGAGGTCCCCCTGGTCGCCGCCCTCAACGGGGACGCCATCGACCAGGGGCTGGAGCTGGCCCTGGCCTGCGACCTGCGCCTGGCGGCCGAGGGCGCCTCCCTGGGATTCACCGACGTGGAGAGAGGGGCCATCCCGTGGGACGGCGGCACCCAGCTTCTCCCCCGGCTCGTGGGGAAGGGGATCGCTCTGGAGATGCTCCTGACATCCAGGCTTGTCGACGCCGAAGAGGCCCGCCGCAGGGGGCTGGTCAACGAGGTGGTGGAGCCTTCCCGGCTCATGGACCGGGCGCTGGAGGTGGCCGGCGTCATCGCCTCGGGCGCTCCCATAGCTCTCCGATACGCCAAGGAGACTGTGCTGAAGGGCATGGACATGACCCTGGAGCAGGGACTGGGGCTGGAGGCGGACCTGAGCGTGGTTTTACAGACCACCGGGGACCGGAAGGAGGGCCTGAGCTCCTTCGCGGAGAAGAGAGAGCCCGAGTTCCGAGGCGAGTGACCGTACCATGACCGGGTTCGCCACCATCGAGTACCAGAAGGCGGGAGCCGTAGCCTGCGTGTCCCTCAACCGGCCCCGGTACCTGAACGCGTACAACCTGGAGATGCGGGACGAGCTGTACCAGGTGCTCCTGGCCATCACCGACGACCCCGGCGTGGGCGCCGCGGTCCTGCGCGGTGAGGGGCGGGCCTTCTGCGCCGGCGCCGACCTGACCGAGTTCGGCACAGCCCCGTCCCCGGTGGTCGCCAGGCGGGTACGCCGGGAGCGGGACGTGTGGCAGGCGTTTCTCGACGTCCCGGTGCCCATGATCGCGGCGGTCCACGGCTACTGCATCGGGTCGGGCCTGGAGATGGCCCTGCTCTGCGACCTGCGCATCGCCTCCGAGGACGCCGTCTTCGCCATGCCCGAGGCCGGCCTGGGAATGATTCCCGCGGCCGGGGGTACGCAGACCATCCCACGGCACGTCGGCCCCGCCCGGGCTATGGACCTCCTGCTGACCCGCCGCCGGGTGGACGCCCCCGAGGCACTGGAGCTTGGCCTGGTGGGCCGGGTCGTGCCGGCGGGACGCCTGGACCACGAGGCCCGGACCCTGGCCGAGGGGCTGGCGTCCGCCCCGCGCCACGCCGTCGTCGCCGCAAAGGACTCGGTGCGGCGCGGCTCCGACCTGCCCCTGGCCGAGGCCCTGGCACTGGAGGCACGACTGGCCGCAGCGACGATGCCCCGGGTTTTCCCCTCTGATAAAATGTCCCTGTGAATACTACCGATCTTCTCACCATTGCCACGGCCATCGTCCCCGACAGGACGGCCGTGGTCTTCGAGGACCAGCGCCTCACCTACCTCCAGCTTCAGGATAGGGTGGTGCGCCTGTCCAACGCCCTGGCCGACCTGGGCGTCGGCAAGGGAGACCGGGTGGCCACCGTCCAGGTGAACTGCCACCAGATGGCGGAGATATACTTCGCCGCCGCCAGGCTCGACGCCATCTTCGTACCCCTCAACTTCCGCGCCCGGGGCGCCGAGCTGACCCACATGCTCAACGCCGCGGAGCCCGCCGTCCTGCTGGCGGGCGGCAGGTACGTCGACCTGCTGGAGGACATCAGGAACCGGGTCGTCCCATCCAACTACACCGTCTCCCTGGACGACCGCAAGAGCGGAGAGTGGCTCTTCTACGACGACCTGCTCCGGTCGTCGTCCCCCGAGGAGTCCCGCTTTCCCAGCGACGATGACGAGGACGCCACCGTGTTGATGTTCACCGCCGGGACCACCGGCGAGGCCAAGGGCGTCGTCCTCAGCCACCAGAGTTTCACATCCTTCCTCCTTGCCAACGCGTTGCCACCCGATCCCGACGTAGAGGAGCGCAACCTGCTGTCCGTCCCCATCTACCACGTCGCCGGGCTGCAGGCCGTCCTGGCGTCGGTGTACGGGGGCCGGACCCTGATAATCATGCGCCAGTTCGAGCCCGAGGGGTGGATGGAGCTGGTACAGAGGGAGCGGGTCAACAGGGCGATGATGGTCCCCACGATGCTGAAGCAGCTCATGGACCACCCCCGGTTCCACGCCTACGACCTGTCCAGCCTGGACGTGCTGACCTACGGGGCCGCCCCCATGCCGCTGGAGGTGGTCCGCCGGGCCATAGCCGAGTTCCCCGGCACGCGGTTCATCAACGCCTTCGGCCAGACGGAGACGGCGTCGACGATAACCATGCTGCCCCCCGACGACCACGTCCTGGAGGGCTCCCAGGAGGAGGTGGAACGCAAGCTGAAACGCCTCACCTCCATAGGCAAGCCCCTGGACGACGTGGAGGTCGCCATCGTCGACGAGGACGGCGCCGCGGTGCCCCCCGGCGAGGTGGGGGAGATCGTGGCCACGGGCGCCCGGATCATGACGGGTTACTGGCACGAGGAGACCGCCACCAAGGAGGCCATTCGCGGGGGCTGGCTGTACACCGGGGACCTGGGGTACCAGGACCCCGACGGGTACATATACCTGGCGGGCCGGGCCAAGGACTTCATCAAGCGCGGAGGCGAGATGGTGTCCCCCGAGGAGGTGGAGCGCGTCCTGATGTCCTATCCGGGCGTGGACGATGCAGCGGTCATCGGCGTCCCGGACCTGGACTGGGGAGAGCGCGTCAGGGCGGTGGTGGTGCGGCGGGAAGAGGCGGTGCGCGAGGAGCAGATCATCGAGCACTGCCGCCAGCGCCTGGCGGGCTTCAAGAGGCCCGAGTCCGTCGTCTTCGTGGACGAGCTGCCCAGGAACCCCCTGGGCAAGGTCCTCAAACGAGTCCTCAGGGAGCGGTACGGCTAGACCCGACCTGGCACGCCCCTTTGGCAAAGCTTTAGTCCCACGACCCTGACCGGTCATCCGTCTGCTCGTAGCACCGAGCCTCGCCGACCGGGAAGACAACGCCCTCGGAGACTATGTAATACCCGAGAGCCCGGCTCCATCACCGAAACGGCACTCCCGTGGAGGTATGCTAAACTTGTTCAGGAAGATGCATTCATCAGAGGTCGGACAATGGTCGAAGAGCCTGAATACCGGTCGTTTATAGCCAAAGTATGGGCCCGCAACTTCCGCAGCATCGAGTTTGCCGAGTTAGAGTTGGATCCCCTGACAGTGCTGGTCGGACCCAACGCTTCGGGCAAGAGCAATCTGATGGACATCTTGGGATTCCTAGGCGATGCCACTCGCCTTGGGCTTGAAACGGCCATAACCCGCCGAGGCGGAATCGACTCGATTGGCCGCAAGTCGCCAACCGGCAGAGTGTTGGCGCCAGAGATCGGCTACGAGTACGAATCTCCGCGGGGGACGCTCAACTACTCCCTCGTATTGACAAGGAAGGGCAAAGGCGAGTATTGGATCAAACGTGAGGCCGCTAGCCTATACTCCAAGGATTCCAGCGGTCAACCCCTGGAGTTCGCACTCTCCAACGGGCGACTCATCAAGCCCAACCTCAAAAAGATACTGAAACAAGGCGATCCCGGGCGGAATGAACAGGTACATTCCATGAGCTTTGCCGGGATGGCCGCCGAACTCATCACTGAATCAGACCGCCAAGACATCCAGCTAATGTCTGCGGAACCCGTGCAACTCACTTTGATGTTGGCGTTATCGCTAGACGAATCGGGTGCGGGAGAGAAAGGCACTGGTTTTTCCATGCACCAATCCCTTAGCAACGCAAGAGATCATCTGAGCAAAATAGGGCTGTACCATATTTTCCCTAACTCATTGCGGGCTCCTCAGAAAGTAGCGGACAGCCATCCTTTGACCACAGGCGGAGAAAACCTGGCGTCCACCCTTAGGGACATGATCCAGAAGAAGAGCCGCTTCCTTCAGGATTTGAAAGACGCCCTAGCCTTCGCAGTGCCAGGAGTCCGGGACGTTCGAGTCAGCAACGCCGGCAGCTACTATGTAGTGGAGCTCAATCACGAAAGGGATGGCGGAAACGAACAGGGCTCTTGGTTCGACTTGTCTCACGAGTCCGACGGCACAATACGCCTGCTGGCTTTCCTGACGGCGCTATTCCAAGACCCCGCTCCCTCACTCATTGGCCTAGAGGAACCCGAGTTGGCCATTCATCCCGGCGCCATGGCCGTGTTGTCGGACAACATGAAGGAGGCAGCCCTGCGGGGACAGGTGTTGGTGGCTACCCACAGCCCCGATTTGATCAATCGACTACCCATCGAGAGCATCCGCGCCGTAACCGCTGAAGACGGGGCCACGAAGGTCGGCAGAGTCAGCGAACATCAACTGTGGTCGGTGAAAGACAACCTGT
Organism: Dehalococcoidia bacterium; assembly: GCA_034423015.1. Lineage (GTDB taxonomy): Bacteria > Chloroflexota > Dehalococcoidia > Lucifugimonadales > JAGWBF01 > JAGWBJ01. The sequence continues at coordinate 19,269 of DAOUJG010000002.1, forward strand.
TCTCGGCCGGAGAGCTGCACAGCATGGAAGGCCTCCAACCTGCGGGCGTCGAGCAGCGGTAGACATGCCCACCATTGTCCCGGTAGTTGAGGGCGATGGAGATGCCGCCGCCGTGCCGGAGCTGTTGATGAGAATCCTCCAGGAGAGGTACAACCGGTACGATGTCTCTGTAGCCCAGGGAAAAAGCAAAGTGGTGAAGGCCAACGGCAGGCAGAACCTGGAAAAGAAGCTGGACAAGTTCCTGCAACACGCCCAGAGGAAACCGAGATGCCGGGCCATACTGGTCCTCCTGGACGCCGACGTCGACTGCCCGGTGACTCTTGCTCAGCAGCTTTCCCAACACTGTGATTCGGTTCGCACAAGATGCCCAGTTCAGATAGTGTGCGCCCTTACGTCATACGAGTCTTGGTTCCTTGCCAGCTTGAACACCATAAGGGGTCGGCACGGGATACCCAGCACCGCAGCCCTATCGGGTGATCCGGAGGATGCCTCAAATCCCAAACAATGGCTCACTGACCAAATGCCCAGCGGCCAAGCCTACAAAGAAACGACCCACCAAGTATCCCTTAGCAGAGTCATTGACTTGGACCTGGTCTACCGGAACTCCCGCTCCTTCCGCCGGCTATGCCACGCGCTGGAGCAGCTATTGTGCGCGATAGACACGGCACCTGCAGCGGATACGGCGGACAGCCGAGCCTGATTCCAGTGATTCCCAGGTTTGGTGGTCCACTCGGCCTCCCTCCCTACCGGGGAAACAGCCGCCGCACCATCCTGCGCAGCATCGCCCAGCGGACCCTGCGCCACGCTGTGCGGACACTCCCGTTGTGGCCGTCGGAGAGGTGGTCGTTGGGCCCGTAGCGGCAGTCCACGAAGGCCCTGGTGATGTCCTGGAGAGGCTCCTGGTGGTCCGGGAAAGCGACCCTCAGCCTCGAGTAGTATTCCCACGGAGTGTCATGGGGGCGGGCGCCCACCCCGTTCAGGCGTCCGAGGAACCACGTCAAGGCGTAGACGACCGTTGGGTACCCGAAGCGCCTCACGCTCCATCTCATATAGGACACCGTGCTGACGGGCACCGCCAGGCCCACGGCCAGCCCTATTCCCAACAGGGTCCAGGTCGGGTCGAGGGGGCCCCAGGCCGAGCCCGTCCCAACCAGCGGGACCTCCTGGTCGTCCTCGAACTCGGAGAAGGCCCCGCGCAGCCGCGGCGCATTGGGGTCCAGGATCTCGGGACACAGCTCGGGGTCGGCCGCCGTCGGGTCGTCCTGTGCGAAGACGCACGGGTCCGTCGCCTGCCCCTCGCTATCCACCCGCCCTACCAGCTGGAAGCCCAGCTCCTGGAGCGAGGGCTGGACGTCGGCGGGAGTCGGCTCGAACTCGATCCAGCCGAACCCCGGGAAGTACACCTCGGGCCAGGCGTGGTAGTGCTGGGCCCGCACTTCCCACACCCCCTTGTCCTGGTTCCAGTCCCCTGGAGCGAACCCCACGGCCAGCCGGGCGGGTATGCCCAGCGATCGGAGCATGGTGATCATGGCCGTCGCGAAGTTCTGGCAAAAGCCGCGCTGGTGCTCGAACAGGAAGAAGTCCACCCAGTCCGCTCCCTCGGGGGGCCTCAACAACTGTTCGCTGTAGGGCAGCGTGACGAGGTACTGGCGGATCGCCTCCGCGGCGTCGTAGGCCGTCACCTCGAACCGGGTCAGGTCCCTGGCCAGCCGCCTCACCCGCGGCGAGAAATCGGGGGGAAGCTGGAGATACCTGTCGGTGACCCACTTGGGGTAGTTGCCGACCGACCTGCGGAGGTGATCGGCCCTAGCCATGGACACCGATCCCGCCACGGGATAGCGCCAGGGGGGCAGGAGAGTGTGCTGGCCGATGAGGGCCAGGGGCGGGCCCAGCCCGTCCTCGGTGCGCACCACGTCCACGTACCGGTGGTCGTCCTTCACGGGCTCCAGCTCCACTCCGGCCACCGGCTCGGTGGCGGCTGTCACCTGGAACCCCCATACTCCCAGCAGGGCTCCCGGCTGGATGTCCAGGGCCCTGGTCGTGGTGCGGTTCAGGACGTGCACGTTGGAGAGGTCGGCTCCCGGCGTGGAGTCCAGGAAGGGCACCAGCACCTCCCGGTAGTAGCTCAGGTTGCGCGGCAGATAGCTCTCCTGGGAGTCGGCCAGGTCCATCCTGAAGCTGGGAGGCGGCGATAGCTGCACCCGGTAGGGCGTGCCCGCGTCCAGGGGCTCCCCCACGGTAACGATGTTCCTGGTCTTGGAGTACAGCCTGACGGACGCCTCCACCGGCCGGCGGGTCGGCCCGTATATCGCCGCGTTGGAGACCAGCTCGACCTCCTCCGGGCCGGCGTAGACCGCCGCCTTGGGGCGCTGCCACCCCGAGTCCGTGTAGGTCTCGTACACCTGCATGCGCCACCGGTGGGGCTCGAAGGAGTCCACCGAGAACATCAGCTCCTCGCTGGAGGGCAGGGGACCGTCTATGGGGAGGTTCGGAGGCAGTGTGATCGAGGGCCAGTTCCTCCGGTTCGGCACCCCGGAGAACAGGCTCGACCAGCTCTGCTGGAAGTCCAGCCACGGGTCCTCCAGTACCGAGGACAGGGGGATCACCGTTCCCTGCGGGGCGGGCGTCCTGGACACGGGGACCAGCGTGATGGCCATCAGCACGACGCCGGCCACCAGCGTCCCGATCAGCGGGGCCTTCCGGCCCCTGATGCTCCACACCCCCTTGTTCCGGTAGGCGACCCCCGGGGCCGCCGCCAGCAGATAGGCGAAGAAGTACCAGTACTCCTCCGGCGGCAGGAAGGTGAGCACCACCAACAGCACGCCCAGTCCCGGAAGCGCCGCCAGCAACGAGAGCTCCCGCCGGTAGGCAAGCCATACCGACGCGTACCCCGTCCACAGGGCCACGCAGATGAGCAGGAGCCCTGTAATGGTCTCGCCCTTGTGCCCTTCAGCGGTGCCGATGGCGCCGAACCACTCGCCGACAGTGGTGACCAGGTCCGACAGTCCCGTAGTCTCAGAGAAGGAGAGGCCGCCGACTATGATGGCGACGATCAGGCCAAGGACCAGTGCGGCCGCGTGGGCGGTCCACCAACGCCAGCCGCTCCGGGCGATGTGCGCCCACAGTACCAGGGGCACCAGGAAGAGGGCAATGAGGGATGGCAGTCCCTCCACCCAGTTGGCCGCCTGTATCACCGCGCCAAGCACCACCAGGGGCAGGCCGACCAGGGCCAGGACGAACAGCTCCCTCCTGGACAGGAGCCTCCCGCGACCGGTTGCGGCTGCTCTTTCTCTCATCGGCTGCTCGTCAGTAGGTGGCGATGCGGTCCAGAACGTTGCCCAATATCCGGGAGAGGTCGTCGCCCTTGCGCACGACCACGACGTACTGCTCCTGCTGCAGCCCCCGGGGGCCGGGGCGGTCCGACGCGATCCTTGCAAAGCTGGGTGTGTCCAGCATTATGGGCACGGCCAGCACTCCCCGGTTGATGAGGAACCGGAACAGGGGGGTCATGCTCTGCCCCGACCACGGCGCGATGACGATGGCCACCGTCTCGGGCCCCAGCCTCGCCCCCTCCTGGGATATGACGGTGGCGATGGGAGTGGTGCCCCGGGCCCGCACCGTTGCCAGGGCGCCCATCATGGACCACATATGGTCTTGGTCACGCCTGGGCAGGAACCGGTAGTACTCGTCGCCGTGGACCACCATGCCCACGGCATGTCCGTCGCCTATGAGGCTCCTGGCCAGCGATGCGGCTATGGTGATGCAGTACTCCTCGGTCCCCTCCTCCCCTTCCCCCGTGTGGGCCGAGCCCTGCATATCCACCCAGAGCCATATCTCGTTTATGCCCGCGCCTTCGAACTCCTTGGTCATCAGGGTGTCCAGGCGCGCCGTCGTCGGCCAGTGGATGCGGGCCAGGCCGTCCCCCGGCGTGTACTCCCGCACCATCGACGCCACGGGACTGTGCCCCGTCAGAAGCCCGACCTCCCCGGCCTCGCCGCCGGCCACCTGGCCCTCGACCGTCACCCGGTCCAGCTCCACGGTGCGCGGGTAGACGAGCACGCTCTGCGGCTCCCCTATCCGACACTCCATGCCCAGCAGGCCCGTGGGGTCGCTGGAGAAGATCGCCAGGGAGCCCACCGAGTTCAGGCCCCGCCTCTGGCACCGGCCCGAAACGGTCCAGCTCGTGGTGCCCCGGGGCACCAGCCCGAAATCGTCCTCCTCCATGGTGGCGAAATCGCTGACCAGCCGCGCCCTCAAGCCGACCCGCGGCAGGCCGACCTTCTCCCGGACCGTGACTCTAAGCCGGACCGGGTCGCCCACCTGCGGATGGCGGCTGAGCTCCTGGACGTGGGGCTCCAGCCCCCGGCTCTGTACCCAGGACCATCCGTAGACGATGACCGCCCCCGCCACCATGAGATAGACGATCCAGTAGAGCGGCTGGAAGCCGGTGATCATGGCCAGGATGAGGATGCCCAGAACGCCAAGGCCGAGACGGATGGCCCTGCCCCTGGGTATCCCCGCAGGCCGCCGGAGCGGCCTGGAAGGGCTATCCATCTCGCCGTCCGAGGGAGGGCAGCGGCACACCATCAACGGGAGCGCCTCCGGGCACAGGCACCGTCTCGATGATCTGGGCGATGGCCTCGTCCTCGCTGAGGCCCGTGCGGCCGTCACCGGCCATCACGAGCCGGTGTCCCAGCACCGCGGGAGCCACGGCCTTCACGTCGTCGGGCACCACGTAGTCCCGCCCGTCCAGCAGGGTCACGGCCTGGGACAGGGTCAGCAGGCCCAGGGAGGCCCGGGGAGAGGCGCCCAGGTAGATGGTCTGATGGTTTCGCGTGGCGCTGACGATGGCGACGATGTATTCCTTGACCAGCCGGTCGACGTACACGTCGGCCACCGCACTCTGCGCCAGGAGCACGTCCTCGGTATCCACGATCTGGTCAAGGTCGTCGATGGGGTGGGCCGGCACCTGGCGCTCCAGTATGGACACCTCCTCCTCATTGCTGGGATAGTCCAGCTTCAGCCTGAGGAGGAACCGGTCCAGCTCGGTCTCCGGCAAGGGAAAGGTCCCGCCGTGCTCCGTGGGGTTCCGGGTGGCGAGAACCAGGAAGGGCACCGGCATCGGGTGGGTCACGCCGTCGATGGTGGTCTGGTGCTCCTCCATGCACTCCAGGAGCGCTGACTGGGTCTTGGGGGAGGAGCGGTTCACCTCGTCCACGAGCACGATGTTGGAGATGACGGGGCCGGGCCTGAAGGTGAACTCCCGGTCTCGCTGGTCGAAGACGTACACGCCGGTGATGTCGCTGGGAAGGAGGTCGGCGGTGCACTGGATCCGCTTGAAGGAGACGCCGATGGACTTGGCCACACTGCGGGCGTACATGGTCTTGCCGACGCCCGGCACGCCTTCGATGAGGACGTGGCCCCGGGAGAACAACGCCGCTACCCCCAGCGTGACCACGTCGTCCTTGCCCACGATGACCTTCTTGACGTTGTCAACGATGCGGGAGCCGATGTCCAGGGCTTTGGAGAGTTGGTTGTCACTCACGGTTACGTCCTCGGTGCCGTCCGTTTATACGTTAAGCCAAGGATGGCGGATTCTCCCGCGGGAGACACAAATGGGAGGGAACGGGGCCCGTTCAGAATGAGGCGATACTACTATCGAGTCCATCTATTGTCAAGAGCATCCGTAGCTGCCCGCTTTCGCGACGGGCCCCGTTGACAACGTGGCGCTTTTCTGATGGAATTGCCCTGTAATCCGCCGTCATCGCGGATGAAACACGAGGGGGCCCCTTGGGCCATCGACGCGGAGGTGATTTACCATGGCGGACAAGACCCTGATCTACGTGGGAGCCGAGGCGGGCCACCTTTACCGCAAGGAAGCGGGCCAGGCCAACTGGGAGGACATGGTGTCCAACGGTCTCCCGCCGAGCCCCGAGGCGCGGGCCATCGCGGTCCATCCCAACGACCCGGAGACCGTGTTCATAGGCACCCAGAGGGGCGTCTACCGCAGCCGCGACCGGGGCGACCACTGGGATCGGATGGACATGCCCGAGGGCCGCATCGTGTGGTCCATTCGGTTCCAGCCCGGAGACCCTGGCACCATGTACCTGGGCACCGAGGGAAGCGAGGTCTACCGCAGCGACGACGCGGGCGAGTCCTGGCAGCTCCAGGGGAGCATCGACGTCAGCAACGCGTACCAGATGTCCTTCGCCACACGCATCCTGGGCCTGGCGATGGAGACGGAGAACCCCCAGCGCATGTACGCCGCAATGGAAGTGGGAGGCGCAGCCCGAAGCGACGACGGCGGCCGGTCCTGGGAGGTGGTCAACGGCCAGTTCGGCGGCGACGTGGACCTGCTGGACATGCACGGCGTGGCGGTGGGCTCGGCCCAGTCCGACGCCGTCTTCGTCTCCAACCGGGTGGGCGTATGGCGCAGCAGGGACCGGGGCGGGAGCTGGGAGAACCTGGCCCTGGAGCGGTTCTCACCCATCAGGTACTCCCGGGGCGTTCAGGTCGCGCCCAACGACCCCAACGTGGTCTACGCCTGCGTCGGCAAGGACTTCGGCAGCGCCGAGGGGGGAATGCTCCGGAGCACGGACCTGGGGGACTCCTGGGAGCGGTTCGACCACGGCGTCGACGCCAGGAGCACGACCTTCGGCATCGGCGTCAACTCCCAGCGCCCGGAGCAGGTGTATTTCTGCACCCGGCAAGGCCAGGTGTTCGGCACCCACGACGGCGGCTCCTCCTGGAAGGAGCACCCTCTGCCCGAGGGCGCGTCCAACGTCATCAGCGTGGCGGTGGCGTCGGCCTAGACCGGGGAACCTCCCCCGACGACAGCCACAAAAACGAAAAGCCCGGCGAGGTAACCTCAGCCGGACATCGTTGAAAGTCCCGGTTGGGCCGGGCCCATTTGGAGACCCTGGGTATCCAGGTCACCCCCGCCATCGGGCGATGGTAGGCACTCGCCTGGGCCCGACCAACCGAACTACTTTATGGGGACTGTTTTGCTTTCAGGTCCAGACAGGTGCCTACCACCGCCCCCTACTACTTAAATAATCGCTCATCTATCACCTCCCGGCACGGGTCGCGTAAGCGCCTTAGCCTTCATAAAGTACCGCGCAAGCAGCCTGACTCGGATTCTAAGACCGTGACTCCGGCGTTGTCAAGGCCTGCTCGTCCCGGAATCCAGGGGCGGACGATTCCCAGGCCGTCCCTCCCTACCGTCATTGCGGCCCCCGAGCCACCTGCCTGGCGCCGGACGGGGAATCCAGGGGTGGGGGGCCTCTACTCCCGCTTGAGGAGGCTCCTCCGTAGACTTGCCGCACCAAAATGTCATTCCGAACCGCAGGTGAGGAATCTCAGGTACCCCCAACGAGCACCCCACGCCACAAGCCCACGGCCCGGTCTTCGTCCGCATGGGTTGATTCCCCCTCCGCTTCGCTCCACTCGGAATCATTATGGCCTTGCCAGGGCCATTCAAGGGGATGAAAACCGTGGTCCCGACAACCGTCGTTCCGGCGCAGGCCGGAACCCAGGGGTGGGGCGGCTTAGACTCCCGCTTTCGCGGGAGTGACGGAGGGCGTGCTGCATGCCTATTTTCATGGTAATGACAGGTGGGCAGCCGCAAAATCGTGTATCAGGGGTAGTCGGGAGAAATGGGCTCGGAGAAACGGGCTCCGGATAGAAAGGCTTCCAAGGTGAGTTGTACGAAGGTCTGCTTTGCAGGAGTGACGGCGGGCCTGGTTCGCCGCTGGGCCTCACCCCACCCCTTGTATCTTGATGAAGGTGGCGGGGTAGACCGGTCCGCCCCTTGGTCTCGAGAGACCGCGACCCAGCGTGGTCGCCCCGCCTTCATACTCTTGGAGCCCGAACA
>DAOUJG010000003.1:0-16456 GCA_034423015.1 Dehalococcoidia bacterium
AACGCCAACACCGCCGTCCTCGCACGCTCCGGCTCAGGCAAGAGCTTCGCAACCAAGCTGGGAGTTCTCAGGGGCCTGTGCCGGGGCGTGACCGCCTACGTCATCGACCCGGAGGGGGAGTACGCGGACATGGCGAGGGCGGCGGGCGGACGGGTGCTGTCACCGGGCGTTCCCGGCCAGGGCATGAACCCCTTCGTCATCGACAAGGGGGATGCCGAGGAGCTGCTGCAACGCATCGGCAGCCTGAGACGCCTCATCGAGGTGATGGTGGGGGAGCGGCTCTCCGCCGAGCGGCGGGCCGCCCTCGACCACGCCCTGGCGGGCTACTACGCCAAATCCCGCGAGCGAACCGGCTTCCGCGATTTCTACCAATACCTTGAGGGAGAAGCACAGGAGTTGGCCCAGCTGCTCAGGCCCTTCGCCACCGGAAGCCTGCGCAACCTCCTGTCCGACGAGGGGGACGACCTGCTGGGCAACGAGGCGCTCGTGACGGTCTTCGACCTGCGGCTGCTGGAGCCGGAGCTTCGCCCCGCCGCCGCGATGGTCTGCACCGAGACCGTGTGGGCGGCGGCGGCCCGGGACCCCAAGCCCCGCCTGCTGGTCGTGGACGAGGTGTGGTCGATCATGCAGCACCCCGAGGGAGCGGCCTTCATGGTGTCAATGGCGAAGCGCGCCCGCAAGCACCGCCTGGGACTTCAGTTCATCACCCAGGACGTCCAGGACCTCCTCAGCGAGGACACGTCGAGGACCATCACCGGACACTCCGGTCGCGCCCTGCTACAGAACGCCGCCTTCAAGCTGCTTCTCCAGCAGGACGCCGCCGCCATAAGCACGGTCGGGGACGCCTTCGACCTGCCCGAAGACCTCCAGCGCTGGCTGCTCTCCTGCCCACGCGGGGACGGCCTGCTCCTGTCGAAGGGGCACCGCTTCCCCGTCCGCATCGAGGCCACGCCGGAGGAGACGGAGGTGATCGAGTGGAGACCGGGCAGGCACTGATCCACCGACGAAACAAACACACATTGACTGAACCAATAGAGAAAGGAGCGGACGAATGAAGCTGAACCCGATGAAGTGGCTGCAAGACGGAGAGAAGAAGAAGCCTGTGCTGCTGGCGGTGACGCCGCCCAGGACGGGGGAGAGAACGCTGCTGGGCGTGGAGAACATGCTCCAGTCCATCGCCGTGCCAGAGCCCTTCTCCCTGGAAATCGCGGGCAACGCCGACGGCGTGACCCTCATGGCCCGCTGCCTGGACTCCCAGGTAGTACGGGGCCAGATCGCCGCCCACTACCCCCAGGCTCGCATTGAAAAGGTGCAGGCCGAAGACGACCCCCTGAGGCTGGGGGAGGACGAGCGAGCGTGGGGCATGACGCTCAGGGCCGACGGCCCAGAGTACGTTCCCATCCGCACCTTCCGGGACGACGACCTTCTCGACCCCGGCTCCGACCCCATCATCGCACTGCTGGGCGCGCTGTCGAACCTGCGCCAGGACGAGCGCATCGTGGCGCAACTCAAGTTGAACTCCCTGGGACCGGACTGGTCGCAGCACAATCTGGAGAAGGCTCACAAGCCCGCCCTGGAGCAGCGGCGCGACCCCTCCTACACCTACCAGACCAGGCCGCTCCAGATGGACGGCATGACGATGGCCGTACTGGGCCTCGGGCTGGTCGCCGCTCTTCGCGCCTACCTGTGGGTGCAGGCGGGAGAGACCTGGAAGGCCGTGCTCATGGGCATCGGCGTGACCGCTGCGCTGGCCGCGGGCGGCTGGGCATGGCACCGCTTCAAGAAGGCCCGCAGCCGCGTCTACGACCCGAACCAGATCAAGGAGAAGGTCTCCCGCATCGCCTTCGACGGCGAGATGCAGGTGACGGCCATCCTGCCCGCCGCCGCCGGACACAAGCGCGCCAGCGAGCTCCTTGGGCAGACCGCGGCAGCCTACCGCCACTACGACAACCCGGCGGGAGCGAAGCTCAAGGCGGGCAAAGTCCGGCCCGTCGTGCCCGATCCGGCAATGCTGCACCCCGCAGGCTCCGGCCTGCTAGGCAGGCGCAGCGTCCTGGGGGTGCGGGAGGCGGCGGCCCTGTGGCACCCGCCCGGGGCCAGGGATGAGACTCCCCTGGTGGGCCGGTCGGGTTCGAGGGCGCTCATCCCCTCCGCAAGGGGGATCAGGGGCGGCGCGTTGGTGGGCGACACCACGGCCGGAGCGCAGAGGGAGATCCGCTTCCTCGAGGACCTGCTCCGGCGCCATCACCTCTACGTGGCCCGCACCCGCATGGGCAAGTCCACCCTTATGCACCACATCGTCCGGCACAAGCTCGAGGAGAAGGCGGCGGGCAGGGACGCCGACGCCATCGTCGTCGTGGACCCTCATGCCGACCTTGTGGAGGGCATCCTCGAACACGTGCCGGAGGAGATGGTCGAAAGGGTGCGGCTCATCGACCTGGCCGATAAGCGGGGGGCGCCCGGCGTCAACCTGCTGGACGCCCGCGTCTTCTCCGACCGCGACCGCACCGCCGACTCGGTGGTGCGCGTGGCCAGGGGCCTGTGGGACCAGTGGGGGCCGCGGATGCAGTCCATCCTGGAGTTCACCGTCAAGACCCTCCACGAGGCCAACGAGAGCACGGACGCCGACGAGCAGTACACCATCCTCGACGGCCTCAAGCTCCTGTCCGAGGACCAGAAGTTCAAGGACAAGGTGCTGGCCAAGGTATCCGACCCCTACCTGCTGGACTGGTGGGCCAGAGATTTCGGCAAGTGGGGTCACCAGTACAGGGCGGAGGCGCTGGCCCCGGTCCAGACCCGGCTCTCCTACTACGCCTCCTCCAAGCGGGCCAGGGCCATCCTGGGACAGCGCCGCTCCACCATCGACCTGCGAAGGACCATCCTGGAGGGCGGCATCCTGCTGGTGTCCACCTCCCAGGGCACGGCGGGCAGGGACGTGGCCGCCCTGGTGGGCGCCTCCCTCCTCAACCTGGTGGACGCCGTGATACGGGAGCAGGGCAGCCTGCCCATCGAGCAGCGGCGGGGAGCGCTGGTGGTGGTGGACGAGATGCAGTCCATGCCCGGCGTGGACTACGAGTCGATGCTCGGCGAGCTCGGCAAGTTCGGTGCCAGCTTCGTACTCGCTACCCAGAGCCTGGCCAAGCTGGACGACCTCTCCCCCACCATGCGCGACACCATCCTCGCCAACGTCGGCTGCCTCGCCGTCTTCCAGGTGGCGGGCTCAGACGCCCGGCAGCTTGTGTGGGAGTTGGGCAAGGAGCGGGTGACCGAGGACGACATCACGTCGCTGCCGGTGCACCACTGCTACGTCCGCGCCACCGTGGGAACCGACCGGATGGACGCCTTCTCGATGGCGGTCAGGAAGCCGGAGCCGGGAGACCCGGAGAGGGCCGAGCGCATTCGCGCCGAGGCGTCCTCCTACGTCACCGCGGCTAAGGACATCGCCGCCGGGAACGCGGAGGGCGACAGGAAGGTCGGGGACTTTCAAAAGGGAGTGAGCGACCTGAAGGAGGAGCAGGGGAAGGCGGAGGACGGTCAGGCCAAGAGTGAGGATGGTGTTCCCGCGCAGCTTCCCAAGAAACACACTCCCAAGAAGCACAAGGGACGCTCCCGGAACCCCAAGCCACCTAAGCCGGAGTCCGGCGACGGAGAGTCGTCGTGAACCTCAGTGAACGGACCCTGATGGTGATGCGGCGGCTGGCCCTGATGCCACTTCTCGACCGCCTGGAGCTGGCCGCCGTGTCGGGAACGCCCGACCGCTCGACCTACCACGCCGTGGACACCCTGGAACGGCGGGGGCTGGCGGCCTCGGTCCTCCACGCAACCGATCTGCTCAGGTCCACGCGGCGATACCATCTCACCGTCCCAGGGCTGCGGTGGCTGGCCGAAGCGGAGGGGGCCGGTCCCGCATCGAGCACGAGGCAGGCCCTGGACGAGTTGCTCCGCACGCGTCCCGTCTCAGCCCATTGGCGGCGCATCCTCATGGAGCGGCTCGATGCGGTGGGAGTCATCTACCGCCTCTCGTCCTCCATCGCCGCCGAGACGGGACCTCTCGAACTGCGCTGGTACCGGGCCTCGACCCTGGATGCCGCCATCGAGCTCTCCGACGGGAGGACGCTTGGCATCGTCAGGCAGGGGCTCACGTCGGACAGGACGGGGTTCTCCAAGCGTCTCTATCGGCTCGGCAAAGGGCCGCTGCCCGGGGCGGTCCTCATGCTCATGCCCGACGATGTGCGGCTGAGACACGCCCGCCTGGCGCTTGATGACTCGCCGCTGCGGGCCATTCTTACCCTGGAGCGGGACGCGGCGTGGGCAAGCCCCTCGGAACACGTGTGGCGTCTGCCCTCCGCGGCCCCCGCCCTGGACCTGCGCTATCTCCTGTCATCCTACTTGGAACCGGGCGGGCGGCTGGTCGCCGAGCAAGAGCCGTTGCGGGCGACGCTGCCGGGGGATATGGCGCCGGGACGACCGGGAACTGTGACTCCGCACTGGATGCTGCCCGCCCTTCTGAAGCCCGCCGAGAAGCGCGTCCTCGACCTGCTCTTCGACTGGCCGGGGATCGGGCCGGACGACCTGCGCCAACTGCTCGGCCTCTCTCGCGGCCGGTTCTACGAGGTGCTGGCCGCCCTGAGCGAAACATCACTAGTCAGCCGGGTCGCCGTCGAGGGACACAAGGGTCTCGCCCTCAGCGACCGGGGGCTGACGCTGCTGGCCCGCAGGGACCGCACGTCCGTGGGCGCGGCCAGGAAGCGATGGAGCGTCTCGCCCATCGACCCCGGCGCTCCCATCGGGTGGCGCAACGTCTCCGGCAGGAGGAGCCGCCAGCTTCTCAGGAACCTCGATCACACGACGGCGGTCCACGGCTTCATATCAGCCCTGGCGAGGCAGTCCCAAGCGATGGGCTGGGAGCTGGCGCAGATCGACCCGCCCATGCGGGCCGCAAGGCACTTCCCGCACGGCCCTCTACCCGCGCGGGCCGGCGGCACGCGCTCCGTCCACCCCGACGCCTTCGGCGTCCTGAAGAGGAACGGCACCCCGTGGCCCTTCTTCCTGGAGTGGGAGCGCCGAGCCGTGCGTCCCTCGACCATGGCGGCTCGGCTCGCCCCATACCTGCGCTACTACTCCTCCCACCAGCCCACGGACGACCACGGCGCTCAGCCAGCCGTCCTCGTAGTCCTCGGCGACGACATCGCGGCGACTCACTTCCTGCGAGTGGCGAGAGGAGAGATGGCACAAGCCGGTGTGGAGATGCCCCTACTGGTCTCCCACGAGGGCCTGCTGGAGCGGGAGGGGCCGCTGGGACGGGCATGGCGAACAACGGGAGCCTGGGAGCCCGCCCACGCACTTCCAGCTTGATTGGCAACGAATAGCAAGAGAGGTCAGGAACCATGCGTCTGTACTACATCGACGAGTCCGAAGGGCCCACCTGCTACGTGCGCTCCGCCCTGGGCGTGGACGCCGAGCGGTGGAACGACCTACACGAAGACATCTATGGGTGGAGAAGGGAGCTTCTCGAGGGCTACCGCATCCCGCCCGACAGGGAGCTCCATGCCTGCGACCTGCTGGCTGGAAGAGGGATGCTGGCCCGCAATGGAGGGGCCAACGAGCGGCTTGCGCCCCGCCAGGGGGCCGAGGTCTTCAGGGACGGGCTGCGCCGCATAGAGGACGCGGCAGTTCGCATCGGCGGCGTTGAGGTCATCAACGTCTGCCTCCGCAAGGCTGAAGTGAAGGCGTACGAGAAGGTCAGCCTGGACAGGCTGCTCAACCGCATCAACGCCTCGGTCAAGGCGGCGGATCGGCACGCCTTCCTCATCTTCGACGAGGGCAAGGAGCGGATGATCACGCGGGCCTACAGGCGCCTCAGGATATTCAACCCCGTGCCCAGCAGGTACGAGAGGTGGGAGGAGGGCGAGAGGACCAGGAACATCCCCGTGGAGAACGTCATCGGTGGCCCGGCCTTCAGAAGCTCCGAAGGCGACCACCTGCTGCAGATGGCCGACCTCATCGCCCACGCCCTCCTCAAGCAGGAGGAGGAGCCCGTTCCCAGGGTGGAGAGCATGGGCATCCACGAAGCCTTCTCCATCCTCGACCGCGCCCTCAACCGGAAGGCGTCGCGCCAAGACCTCCAGGGGATCGTCAGACGGTGAGGAATACCGAGGGTCCGGGATGTCCCGCCCTAACCGGATTCCTGCGACCCCATGTCGGCTCTGTCCTTCAGGGAGCCGGTGACGGCGGCGACCAGTAGGGCCAGCAGAGCCGGCAGGTAGAACAGCCCGATCGAGAATATCCCTACGGTGCAGAAGGCCAGAAGCGCCAGCGCCGACATCCACAGGAAGGCCCTCCGCCGCGCCTGCCCGGCGTCGGTGAAGACGATGGCCAGCAGCGCCACACCCGACAGCAGAACGGGGATGAGCAGCAGCCAGAGCACCCACGGGCCGTTTGATTCCACCAGGGTATGCGTGTGTCTTGTCGCTTCTCCTGCGGATTCACCCGGCATGGAAGCAGTGACCGATACGCCCTGGTAGACGGGGCCGAAGGCGAACCAGAGCCCGGCGACCCAGGCCAAGGCGTGGGCCGCCAATGCCGAGACCGCGGTTACCCTGGTTCGCTTCGACATTTCCAACACGGGACAAGGAGAGAACGGCCTACGTCTCGTCCGGCTCGTAATCGGGGCCAACCCAACGTACCCGCACCCACGTCGTTGTCGTGTACACCAGGTGGTTGTAGCAGCGTGACGTGGCTTCCCGCGTGTACGCCTCTATCTCCTCGTCACCGACCCTGCCCTCCCTGAGGGCGCTACGCACCCGCTCCAGTATGCGGGACGCCTCGGGGTTCTCCGCGCTGTAGTCCCCGTCCTCTTCGTCTTCGGCATCTTCGCCGTAGTAGACGAAGGGGGGCGCTTCCCATATCTCGACCTCCACGTTCGGGTATCGAACTTCCGTCAACAAAGCTTGTCCCTCCTCTCTCCGTAATCTGGTTCACTCCATCGGGAGCGGCGGCTGAAGCCAGGCCAACTCCTGTGGCACCCCGAAGTGCTCGGCCACCTCCCACAGCTCGCTGAGACCCTCCTCCATCGCCTCATCCACGTCCATCAGCAGGGCGCGGGCGAAGTCCTCCGCCTCCCGCTCGTAGATGCCGCTCAGGCTCGTGTGGTCGCGTACCCACAGATGGTTGCCGGGGTGCAGCAGCTTGTGCCCTATGGCGTGGGCTATCGCCCACCGCCGCAAGGCAGGGTCGAGACGCTCGGCCACGCCGATGTAGCGGCCCATCTGCATCTCCTCCTGCACCTCCAGCGGCCACGACACCACCTCCAACCCGACCATGCCGGCCACCGCCTCTGCGTCCACCCGGCCACTGAGCCCCAGATCGCGCCGGAGCTTCTTGGCCTTCCTCTGCGCCCGATTCATCGCTCTGCCCGGTCCCTCCTCCTCCGCTGCTCCCGCACGAAGCGGATGAACTCCATGATCGACTCCAGGTCCTCCATGGGCAGGCCCTCTATGGCGTTGCGGAAGGAGACGTCGGCCTCCTTCAGTATCTCCGCCTCCACCACGTCCCGGCCCAGCAGCCAGTCGGTGCTCGTCTCGCACTGGTACGCCAGCTCCAGCAGGTGCTCCGGGGTGGGCTTCATCTTGCCCGCCTCCCAGGACCAGACGGCGTGAGTGCTGACGCCCACAAGCTCGCTCACCCGCCTCTGGGTGAGACCGGCCCTGAGCCTGGCCTCCTTGATGCGGGCGCCGATGCCCTCCCACCTGTAGTCCCTGTCTTCGGTCATTTGATTGGATCGCTCCTGTTCAACGCTCACACGTATGGATAATCGTTGCTTAGGATAATAGCACAGTAGTTCTTGACATGCCATCTGCTCTGCGGTTAAACTATAGCCTAAGTATAGCTTAGAGTACAGGGGATTCCCCCACCGCCATGCAACGCACAGTCGTCCTCCTCAAGACCAGAGCCCTCTGGGACCGCCTGGAACGGCTGGGGCGCTCCCAGAACTGGCTGGCCCGTGAGCTGGGCATCAGCCGGGGCTACCTGTCCACCCTGATCAACGAGGGGCGCGCCCCCTCGGGACGCATCAGGCGGCGGATGAAGGCGGTCTTGGGGGTGGAGGACTTTGATGACCTCTTCGAGCTGCGCCATGAAGACGACGACAACCCCTAGCTCTCCCCGCCTGTCCATCTACGCGGGAGACCCCGTCATCGACGGCCGCCTCGTGCCCCACGGGGACGGAAAGCTTCCGAAGGACTTCGGGAACCGGATCGTCCGGCTCAAGGAGGCCGCCGACGTCACCTGGGACGAGTTCTCCGAACTGGTGGGTGTCGAACCCAAGCAGGCAGCCCGGTGGACGCAGGGGACGAAGCCGTCGGGAGGGGCCTACCACTCCCTGGTGCGGCTCGCCCCGTGGATACCGGGGGGTCTCGACATCCTGCTGGGAGACGACTTCCTGGACCCCCTCAAGGAGGAGTGACCACATGCCCCGCAAGCGCGCACATCGAGGCAAGAAGAAGACCTACGAAATGACCGGCGACTTCGCCGAGGCCCTTGAAGACTTTCAGAAGGCTTCCGGGCTGACCTGGGCGGAGATCGCCCGCCGCCTCGGAACCAGCGTCGTCAACTTGTGGCGATGGCGGCAGGGAGTCCTGCCCAACACCCATCACCTCCTCGCCCTCCAGGACCTGGCCGACAGCATGGGCCTGGGTCACCTGCTCCGCAACGTGAGGGTGCGTCAGCAGCCCTGACCAAGCGCAGCGATAAAGACCGCTCTTGGGGAGAGCAAAGTTCACGCCGTCTCCCAGAGAAACCGGATGGGCGCCGCATAGAGCCGGCCTCCCGAAGCCGGCGCTCGTCACGAGTCATCCTGTTCGGCATGGCGAGCGCGTAGCCTCTCTTACCGCATGGCCCGCAGCCACTCCCGCTCCTCCATGTAGTTGCGAAGGGCCTCGTGGATGAGCTCGCCCATGGTGCGGCCCTTGTCGCGCATTTCGTCCTGCACCTGCTCCGCCATCTCAGGTGGCAGGGAGAAGGTGGTCGTTTGGTATTCCTATTGTCGAGCCTGTTGACCATAAGCTGTCTTACCCTACCTCATGGGTTATCCCTTGATCTGTTGTTCGCCCAGATATGCAAGAGTAAACTGGACGGTGCCCCCAAGAGTTGACACATGCATCAGAGAGGTGTAGCATACTTACCTGGAGCCCAGACGTGATTCCCTGGTGGCGTCACAACTGGGAACCATTGACAAGCAAGGGGCCTCGGATGCTACGGTGTCTGGGGCCTCATGTCATTTGGATGGTGACGACGGCCCCGAATCGGATGCAGCTTGATAGTGATCGCGTTCAGGCATCCGGTTGAATCCATACCAAGTGAAATCCCCTTGAGGGGCTTCGAGGTCGACAGTCTTCTCCTTGACTATCCTGTAGTAGCGAGCTATCGCTGAGGCGAAGCTGTCACCCACAGGTATGCCATGGAACAGTTCGCGTTCTTCATATTGGCGAATCACAGATGCCACCATATCTGCAAGTTGAATCCCAGGCGTCACCTTGGAATCGACAAAAAACGGGCTGTCAGCCAAACGTGTCAGCGATTGTCCTCCCCCTGAGCGATACAGCCAATTACTGAAACGAATGGCTAAACCGCCAAATTGACTTCCGTCACCGTCGAACATTATGGCGGCAAGGTCGTCAGGTCGGTGCAGTTCCAAGTACCTATTCACGCGATAAAGCTGATGCCTAAACTGCATGGGAAGGAAGTCGCTCGATGTGGGTGGCGGATCATCAGGACGCTCCATGATCTGGGCAAAAACCACGATATCCAGGTTCGCCATTAGCTCAAAGAACGATTCTACAAACTCCCTCTTCTCAGGTCGATTGCGAAATGTTCCAGGGGTGATCAGCTTCTTCGCTTTCATTTCAAAATCGAACGAATCTCGCTCCAGAATTCTTCTCTTCAACCTGAATACTTCGGTATTAACCGTCCTAAGATAACTGGCGTCGAGACACACGGTGACTAGGACAGGGCGTGTGGATTGGTCGTTGGGGTGGGGGTGACCACTCTCGTCCATGAATGCGAAGATCATTTCGACCTCTATGCAGTAATCTGAGCTACTGTAGATATGAGAGCGGCTTCAGATCGTATCGCCTCGGCACTTTGTGGTAGGCATACTGAGTTTACCACCGTAGGGTGACTGAGTCCATCGCTTACAGGTTGCAACAATTTCCGAGATAAGTTTGTAGTACGGGGTCGTGAGGGTGGAAGTCGGGGAGGCGAGACGTCTCACCTCCCTAGTGTGGAAAGCACATCACGGAGCCTGAGGCTGGCGAGTCCATGGTTCCTACGGGGCCTCCCCGGCAAGTGTGCTACTTGTCAATAGGGAGAACTCGTGGGGTGGTAGGCTATAGGTTGGGTGATTCCGCTGAAATCAGGAACAACGGGGGCGGTCTACAACTTTGCAGCAAGCAATCCGATGCCGGGTTCCCTTCCCCTACAGGACAATCTCAGCTACGAAAGTAGACAAGACTGGCGAACGACAGACCGCTCACTCTCCGTCCTCGTTCTCTGTAGGCGGCCTGGGCGAAGCATCGGACCAAGACGCCTCACGCCGTAGATGAGCGCGGGCAATTCTCTGGGCGAGGATGCGCAGACCGCGCTGCAGCGTCGCCCGCTGCTCGGCGGAGTACACCAGCAACCTTGCTCAGCCGTCGCTCGGCGATATCTCAACGTGTTTCTTCCGTTGGCGCTCTTCATCCCGCTTCCCTGTGCCGTTAGCGCAGGTCTCAGGTAGGTGTGATCGGCGGAGTCGTCGTCCGTGCTAGTCAACAGGTCTTCTTCTTGGAGGTCAATCCAACCTCACAACGAATTCAAAAGAGTTGGCAGGCTACACACATTGGTTTGAGCAAAGTGGTCGTGTGCTCAATCCCGCACGTGTGGCAGTACCTCTCCTGGTAGGCTGCGTTCTTGTATCGATTCCAGATCGTGTAACAGCGATCACAGTACGGCTGCTCAGGATTGGCAGATAAGGCGGCCCTGCACCGGATGCAGTAGCAGGCTCCTGGCTCCTCGGCGGTCTCAACGTCCTTCTTGTATCCGCAGGATGGCTCGGACCAGTATTCCGTGCATCCCCAGAACTGACCGCGGCTACCGTCTATTACCCGAAGGCGACCCCTGTGGCAAAGTGGACACTCCTGCGCTAGTGCGCCGAGCTGCCTCAGGTCACCAGACTGCTCAAGAAGCTCGGTAAGGAACGTCGAGGGTCTGACCGGGTCGGTGATGAGGTAGGCGCCGATTCGTGCGCGAGTCATCGCCACGTAGAAGAGTCGGCGTTCCTCCGCAAACGGGTAAGCTCCCTCTGCAGCCGGAGGCAACACGAGCTCGAGTAGCGAGTTGTCCTCGATTCGCGAAGGGAAGCCCCAGCGGCCGTCCTTGAGATCCAGCACGACCACGTAATCCGCTTCCCGCCCCTTCGCCCTGTGAACAGTGCTGAACTCCTCCGATGGTGCCTTGGCATGAAGCACCTTCTCGCTCGATTTGTAGCGCCCCAGCATCAGGACGGAGTGACCATTGCCCCGTGCCGATGCCTGAATGTCCTCCCTGGCGCGCTGGAGGCCGGTGACGGGATCGTCGGCGTAGATGACGGTGATGCCCCGGTCGTCGGTGACGCTCGCGGATGTCAGCGTCCTTTTCCACTGCCCTGGATTGCTGAGCACGAACTCGGTCGAGGGGCCAAGAATGCCGTCGCCGAATCGGAATGATTTGGTGAGCGTCCGGGTTTGTACGTGGCCTAGGTAGTCACCACAGTTCCGTAGGAGCCCTACGTCGCTCCCCGCGAAGCGGTTGATCGACTGCCAGTCGTCGCCCACGAGGAAGTAGGCTGTGTCATCGCGTCTAAGGGCCTGGAGTAGCTTCATTCGCCCCTTGGATATATCCTGAAACTCGTCGACCACCACGTATCTGTAGGGCGTTTCCCACCTGCCTTCGCGAATGTAGTGAGCGGCTCTGTCTATCAGGTCATGAAAGTCCAGCTTCCCTTCGGCCCTGAGACGTTGTTCGTATCGGGCACGCACCCGCTTGAAGACCTCGAGGAATCCCTCGTTACGCCACAGCGTGCCTCGCCGACTGGCGCGGGCGCGCAACTCTTCGGGTGACAGGCCGTTCGTCTTGAAGTGGTTCAGGAACTTTTCCAGCAGCTTGGCCAGCCAGTCAATCAGCTGCCGGGCCAGTTCCAGGACCAACTCTCGTTGTGAGACGCGCTCCAACCGAATCCCCTCCCTTTCCAGTCGCTCGCCCAGCTTGTCTAGGAGGATGCCTTCCCGGTGCTGCCAGCTATAGGTTTCTATGAGCTTCGTGCCGTACTTTATGTGCGTCCGTCTGTGCCACTCCACCCTTTCCCTGTACCCCTCCCAGCCACGCGGCGGGTTGCCACGCTCGTCCAGCGCGTGGTGCTCGATATAGATGTCATAGTCGGGGAGAAAGAAGTCCGGCCGATACTGGCGGTACTCCCCCGTCCGGGTCGACACCTCGTAAGGGCGTTCATAGCAGAACTTCACACCATGCTTCGTGAGGTAGTTCGCGATCTCCAGCTCCTCGAAGCTCTTGACCCGTACGCCGCTCAGGGTCCGAAGCTCGACGCTGCGTATATACGCGTCATACTCGTCCTGCGTGTGGAAGTCGAAGGCCGATTCGTAGGCTCCATGGTAGGAGGCGATGAAGTTGGCCATAGCGTCCGATTCCTTCGGGTCATCCAGAAGTTCGTTGAGGATATCCCTGAGAGTGTCGGGCAGCGCCGAATCCCCCGCGAACCCAGCCACAGTCGGCCTTGCCCTTTCGACGTCGGCTATGACACGGTGGCCGAAACCATGAAAGGTATGGACGCGCGTTCTGGAGAGGTCGCCGGTAAACCGCCCCTTTATCTCGGCAACCGCCTTCTTGTTGAACGCCAACACAAGAACTTCGTCTGGAGACACACCCTGGTTGCGCACGAGGTGGGCGACCTTGCCGACGACGACCGAGGTTTTGCCAGTTCCCGCACCAGCAAGCACGAGAGTCACGTCCTCATCCGTGGAGACCGCCTCGGCCTGTTCGTTCGTAAGGGGGTTCGGCAGCGCGGCGAGGATGGCGGCCTGCACACTAGGAGCGTTGCTGGACACGAACAGGCTGTTCGCCTTTCTTCTTGCCACCTCGAAGCTCTCAACCGGTTCGAGGGACTCAAGCCGGCCTAGCGCCTCCCTCGCTTCTTGTTCAAGGTGCTCTCGGATGAGACCTTCGCACTCCCGAAGAGTCGGAGCGACAGCTTCGTGGCGCTTGAGCGAGTCGTGGTATCTGGCATAGCGGTCGCCCGCGAAGAGCTGACGTAGCTCCCCATCCAGCCTCGTCAGACGCGGGCTGAGAGCCTTGGCGCTCCTGACAGCTTCCGCAACGGCTGCTTCGTGGATGCGGGCTGCCTCCTCAAGCGCGGCATGACGGATTAGCTCGGCTTCCCTCTCATCAAGTCCTCCGATAGATCGCTCGGCAGCGTCTGTCAGGCGAATCGTCAGCCGGTACCAGAACCACGACGGGCGGACGGTAATCGAGCCGATGGCACCGACTGGAATCCTAGCCAGCGCCTCGCCGAGACGGTCTTCAAGGAGAATGGTTCTGCCGGTTAGCGAGACTCGTGCAGGACCCAAGGTGAACAAACGGTAGAGCCAGGCGCTTTCGGCAGAGATTTGGTCTCTTGATTCCATGTCGATTCCAATCGTGCATTATATGACAGAAGCGTTCGAACCTACGAACTGGCAAGACATGCTCGGCGTCCCTAGAGGGCCGGGCCACTTCGAGTCCCAGCAGAGTCACAGTAGCTACCTATTACTAGGTCAACAGTCGCCACGTGACCAAGACGCTGTAGACGAGCAGCGAGGCGGCGACCAAGCCTAGCCTGAGGGCGCATCAGGCCAGCCGGGTATCCGTCGAGGAGCCCTGGAGCTCGCACAGCGCCGGCGGATGGAGAGGGACGTAGCTTTTCGCGTCGGCAGTTTGCAACATATCCGCAAGGCAGAATGAAAGGTAGTCCTCCGTTCGATGGAAGGAAGACGAGCCGCATCCATCGGTCTCGCACGCATAGCAGCCCCTGAGGATTACATCAATGAAGTCCCCCGGAAGGGACTACGCGCCTGTAGTGCCTTCCAGGGGATAACGCTCAGATCTTCCACCGCTCACACTGGTTTCAGGAACGGCGTTCGATACCGAGGAAGAGCTTCTCCTTCAGGGTCCAGCGCACTCATTTCCGCGACGAGTAGGGCATCGATTTGGAAGAAGCCAAGAGCCATACAGGACCGAAGACCTCCGGCAGGGACTCCCCGGAACTGAGGGTGGTTGGGATCCACTACAACCCCGGCCCCGACGCCCAGGATCGGCTGCGGCGTCTCTTCACGCTGCTTCTCGAACACGCCGCCGAGAAGGGACGGACCTCGCCGCCCGCCGAAGACGCTGGGTCCGCCAGCGAATGCGAGGACAGCCATGGCTCCTGACAGGGACGGGCCAACTGCATCCTTCCACATCATGCCCCCCTGCTCGTACTCTGAGCCGAACCCATCTACCAGAGGACGTTTCTCTTTGACCCCGACCCGTCATTCGCGGTATCATGAGAGCGGAAAGGTGGCCCGGCGATGCGCAAACATCCCGGGCCGTGGCGCCACCTGATCAGAGCAGGCAGTGCGATGATATTGTACTATCCGCAGGCCCGCCCCGACAGGAGGCGGGTCTTCTTCATTTCAGGGAATGCGAGAGGAGGCAGCATATGCCGGGAATCAAGGTAAAGCGGCGAAAGACGAAGGACATGAGGGCGGCCATCTACGCCCGCGTTTCGGACGAGAGCCAGGACGCCGAGGACAAGACCTCCATTACAGAACAGGTTGCCGACATGGAGGCCCACTGCGAGCGAAGGGGGCTGAACATCGTGGCCCGGTACCAGGAGGTGGGCAGGGGCTGGTCCAAGAAGCGACCGGAGTTCCAGAGGATGCTGGCTGACGCCCGACGGGGACGCTTCGACGTCATCGTCTGCTGGAAGTCCGACCGTCTCAGCCGGGGCATGTACCCCGCAGCGGCCCTCATGGAGGTCGTCGAGGCCCACCAGATCGACATCGAGGCCGTCATGGACGCCATCGACATGAAGACCTTCGGCCTCATGGCCGCCATCGGCAAGATAGAGCTGGACAACTTCAGGGAAAGAGCGTCGATGGGCAAGCGGGGGACCGCCAAGCAGGGCCGTATACCGGTCAGCAACGTCCCCTACGGCTACCGCGTCGGAGACGATGGCAAACCCGAGATAGTGGAGGACGAGGCCGAGGTCGTGCGGCGCATCTTCCGCTGGTGCGTCCACGATGGGATTGGGGCGCGGGTGATCGGCCAGCGCCTGACGGCCGACGGCGTTCCCGTCGCCAACGGCGGCAAGCGATGGTGGGACGGCCAGATATACCGGATGCTCAGCAACGAGACCTACAAGGGTACCTGGTGGTACGGCAAGGCCCGCTACATATCCACCGAGGACGGGATACGGGTCCACGAGAAGGAGAAGGACACATGGATACCCGTGCCCTTCCCGCAGATAGTGGACGAGGAGACCTGGGACGCAGCCCAGAGCGTCATGAAGAAGCGCCGCACCCGCTCCAGCCGCAACACCAAGATATTCTACCTGTTGCAGCACCTGGTCAGATGCACCGGATGCGGGATGCTCATGGGCTGCATGGCGACTAGGAAGCGGACGGTCAAGCGCAACGGCAAGGTCTACAAGTACGAGATGAAGGTGCCGCGCCGCTACTACAAGTGCTACGGCGTGCAGCACTTCCGCACCGCGTGCCGGAAGCACACCATGATCCGGGCGGAGCGGCTGGAGGGCTTGGTCTGGGGCGAGGTCAAGAAGGTTATACAGAACCCCGGCCACATCGTCGCCGGCATCGAGGCCCTGGACTCCCAGGAAGGCGAGGGGTTGGACAAGCAGATCGCCAGGACGGAGCGCGAGCTTCAGAAGGTACAGTTCGAGGAGGACAGGGTGATCAGGCTCTACGTGTCAGAGAAGATCACCGAGGAGCAGATGGACAGGCAGCGCAAGTTCATCACGGAGAGGCTGGAGACGCTGCGCGAAAAGCTGGCTGGCTACCAGGCCAGAGAGACCGCCGAAATGGAGAAGAGGATGTTGGGGGAGCACGTGGTGGAGTGGGCGAGCAGGGTTGGCGACGGGCTCGACGACCTGCCCGAGGAGAAGCGGCGCGAAGCGCTGAGGCTGCTGCTGGATGAAGTCACCATCGACGGGGAGAACAAGGTCAATCTCACGCTGGCAATCCCAACGGAAGAGTTGGTGTCGATTGACTCACCGATATCAGATTCTCCGAGTAAAATTCATCGACGCTCTCGATGATGGCCTCAAGGAGCCTGCCGGTGGGGTTGTCCTCGGCCTGCTCGGTGATGGAGACCACGCGGATGCCCTTGCGCC
>DAOUJG010000004.1:0-20672 GCA_034423015.1 Dehalococcoidia bacterium
GAATCTGGCATCTGGGGGAGCTCGCGGCCGTCCGCCTCGGCGCTGCCCTTGCCCACCATCGACGCCAGCCGCTTGAACCGCCGCCGCAGCACCTCCTGCATGCTGGAGTAGTCGTCGATGCCCTCCACGCTCTTGATGCGGAACCGACGGTAGTGGGCCGGCTTGGGCAAGCCGTCCTCGGAGACCACCATGCTGCCCACGGAGCTGGAGCCCTGGATGTTGGAGATGTCGTAGCACTCGATTCTCCGGGGGAGGGACGGCAGGTTCAGCGCGTCCTGGAGGACCTCCATGCCGCTCTGGACCGCGTCGGTGTCGGACAGCCACTTGGCCCTGGCCTGGGACAGGCCCTGGACGGCGTTCTCCTCCACCATCTTGATCAGCTTCCGCTGGTCGCCACGCTGGGGGCGGGCCAGGGTCACGGGCCCGCCGCGCCTTCCCCTCAGCCACTCCTCGATGAGCGCCTCCTCCTCGGGGACGTGCTGGAGGATGATGCGGCGGGGGACCATGGAGGCCGACTGGTAGAACTGCTTGATGAACTCCGAGATGATGTGCCCGGGGGCCTCGTCCTGGGTGCCCTCCATGATGAAGTGGTCCCGGCCGATGAGCTTCCCCTTGCGGATGAAGAACACCTCCAGCCAGGCCTCGTCCTTGCCCTCGGCCATGGCGATGGCGTCCATCTCTGCGTTGGGGTTGGAGTCGACCTTGATCTGCTGCTCTTCGATGACCTTCTGGATGTTCCGTATCTGGTCCCGCAGGGCGGCCGCCTTCTCGAACTCCAGGTCATCGGCGGCCTGGAACATCCTGGTCCTCAGGTTGTCCATCACGCTGTCGGTCTTGCCGTCCATGAACATGATGACCTGCTGCACGACCTTGTGGTACTCGGCGCTGTCCACCAGGCCTATGCAGGGCGCGACGCACCGGTTGATGTAGTACTCGAGGCACGGCCGGGGGTCCCTTCCGGTGATGGCCTTGGTGCAGGAGCGGTAGGGGAACAGCTTCTTGAGCACGTCCAGGGTCTTTCGGACGCTGCCCGCCGTGGCGAAGGGCCCGAAGTACCGGGCCCCATCCTTGGCCACGCGTCGGGTGATGTATACCTGGGGGAACTCTTCCTTCAGGTCGATCTTGATGAAGGGGTAGGTCTTGTCGTCCTTGAGCCGCGTGTTGTAGGTCGGGCGCAGCTTCTTGATTATGGTGTTCTCCAGGATCAGCGCCTCGGGCTCGGAGTCGGTTACGATGAACTCGAAATCCGCAACCCTGGAGACCATCTTCTGGATCTTGGTGTTGAGGCTGGAGGGGGAGCCGAAATAGGAGCTGACCCGGTCGCGCAGGTTGGCGGCCTTGCCAACGTAAATCACCCGTCCCCGGCCGTCCTTCATCATGTAGACGCCCGGCTTCTCCGGCGCGATCCTCAGCCTGTGGGCGAACCCGGTCCGAGCCATTGCCGAAGGCTACCTTAGGACGAAGGTGAGGGCGATGAGCACGGCCAGCGCGCTGGCGGCGAGTATGCCGATGCGCTGCACCTCGGACTTGACGTAACCGTAGATGGCCGGCCTGGGCTCCGCGGGCCTGGAGGGGGGCGCCACAGCGGCCACGGGGGCCGCCTCGGGGCGTAGGGGCTCCGGCCGGTGCTCGGGGGCGCGGGCGACCCCCGCGTCGGTCACCACTGCGGCGTCCTGGGAGCGCGCCGTCTGCGTGACGGCCGCGGGACTGCGGGACTGTCTCTTCTTCTTCTGACCCAGTTGGGTCTGGCGCGCCGCTGCTCTCTTGGACCTACCTCGCTGGGGCATTGGGCCTTACACCTCCCCGGTTCCGTCCCCTATAGTTTAACACGGGACGGCCAGGCAGGTCGTGGCCTGTGGCCTCGCGGGTGCGGGATCAGGCCCTCGGGTGGCTCCTGTCGTATTCGTGCCGGACGTGCTCGTCCGTGAGGTGGGTGTACACCTGGGTCGTGGTGATGCTCGAGTGGCCCAGTAGCTCCTGCAGGTGCCTCAGGGAGGCCCCTCTCCGGAGCATGTGGGTGGCGAAGCTGTGGCGCAGGACGTGGGGCGTGATCGGCTTGTTCAGGGACGCCTTCTTGGCGCAGCTCTTGAGGATCGCCCACACCCACTGGCGCGTCAGCCGGTCGCCCCTCTGGTTGAGGAAAAGGGCCTTCTCGGCGGGTTCGGTCGTCTTCCCGGAGCCGTTGGTGGACACCTTCTGCCCGGAGCCGTTGGTGGATGCCTTCTCCCCGTTCCTCTTCCCGGAGCCTTTGGAAGCCATCATCCGCGGGCGGCCGTTCTCCAGGTAGTCCCTCAGCACCTCCACGGCCCGGGGATACATGTAGGCGATGCGCTCCTTGGACCCCTTTCCCATGCACCGCAGGAACCCTTCCTCCAGGTTCACGTCCAGGGTGTTCAGGGACACCAGTTCGGTTACACGGAGGCCGGTGGCGTACAGGAGCTCCAGTATGGCGGAGTCTCGCAGCGCCTCGGGAGACCGGTCTCCCGAGGCCGCCTTTAGCAGGCTGGCGACCTCCTCCTCGGAAAGGAACTTCGGCAGGTTGCGGCCCGTTCGCGGCGCGACCAGGAACTCCGTGGGGTCGCTGGAGACCGCCTCCTCCTGGACCAGGAAGTTGAAGAACGACTTCAGGGCGGCCACCTTACGGGCTGTCGTCGTGTCCCGGTAGCTCCTCTTGCCACGCAGGTTGGACACATAGTCGGTAAGAAGGTCCAGGTCGACCCGCTCCCATCCGTCTCCCAGCCCGGCTCCGTTGGGTGGCCCGACCCTGCCTCCGGCGAAGTCGATGAACTGGTACAGGTCGTTTCGGTAGGCGCCCAGCGTATTCTGCGAGAATCCCTTCTCGACGACCAGATGATTCAGGAAAGACTCCACTGCTTCTTTCACGATTCTTCCGCCTATCTGGGATTTGGGATCTGCCTACCTGGGGTTGGGAGACTGATTTCGACCTCGATTCTAGCAGCGGCATCCCGATGGAGCGTTGTTAAATGGAAGCGAGATACGGGCATTTATTGGCCCCCGGCTCCTCGGCCGATGCTCTCGCCGGGTTCCCAGCCATGCTATGCTAGTATCTCTATACCCTGTCCGTTGGGACCCTTTCGCGGAGGACGGGACGAAGGCCTGGTTGGGGCCAAAGGGCATGGACGAGATCGACATAACCGTGCAGGTGCCGGCGACCACGGCCAACTTGGGGCCGGGGTTCGACTGCCTGGGCATGGCCCTGGACGTGTGGAACGAGGTCCGGGTGACCTCCGCGGACCAGGTATGCGTTTCGGTGGAGGGCGAGGGCGCCGACACCCTGCCCGCGGGCGCCGGAAACCTGGTCTACCGGTCCATCCAGAGGCTGTTCCAGGCGGCCGGCGCCCCCCTGCCGGTCCTGGGCCTACGCTGCCTCAACCGTATACCCCTGGAGCGGGGCCTCGGGAGCAGCGCCGCCGCCATAGTCGGCGGGCTGGTGGCGGGCCGGGCCCTGCTGGATCAGGCCCGGTGGGGAGATGCGCCCAGGTTCGGGGACCAAGACCTGCTGGACATGGCCGTCGATATCGAGGGCCACCCGGACAACGTGTCCGCGGCCCTCCTGGGGGGCCTGAGGCTCATCGTCAGCGACGACGGCGCCCTCCTGGCCCCGCCGGTGTCACTCCCGCCCGACCTCCGATCCGTGATATTCGTACCAAGCGCAAGGATAGCCACCGAAGACGCCCGGGCCGTGCTTCCCCGGAGCATCAGCGTAGAGGACGCCGTGTATAATATGGGCAGGGTCGGGCTGCTGGTCAACGCCCTGGCGTCCGGCCGTCTGGAAGACCTGGCGGCGGCCACGCGAGACCGTCTACACCAGCCCTACAGGCAACCGCTCTTCCCCGCCATGAAGGTCATCTTCAGGGCGGCCCTGGACGCGGGGGGACTTGGAGTGTTCCTCTCGGGCAGTGGCTCGACCATCCTGGCCCTGACCCGGGGCAAGGAGATGACCGTGGCCTACGAGATGGCCGAAGCCGCCCGCCAGGCAAACGTGGAGGGCGAGGTGAAGGTCACGAGTCCCACGGCCCGGGGGGCCCACGTGGTGGGCGCCGGAGAATAGCGCCGTGGACGTACGCCGCGGCTCGGGAGACAGCATGGGGAGTGCCCTATGGCGCTGATCGTCCAGAAGTACGGTGGCAGCTCGGTGGGGGACGCCGACATGATCCGGGGAGTGGCCCGGCGCATCGGGCGCGAGAGGAGCCGCGGCGCCGACGTCGTTGCGGTGGTATCCGCAATGGGCGACACCACCGACGAGCTCATCGAGCTGGCTGCCAGTGTTTCCTGCGGCGCCCCTGACCCCAGGGAGCTGGACCTGCTCCTCTCCACGGGCGAGCTGGTCTCCTGCACCCTGCTGGCCATGGCCGTACGGGCGCTGGGGCACGACGCCGTGGGTCTGAGCGGGTTTCAGGCGGGCATCCGGACGGATACGACCTACGGCCGGGCCCGCATCTCCGAGGTCGACACCAGCCGGATGCGCAGGGAGCTCGAGGAGGGGAAGCTGGTCATCGTGGCCGGGTTCCAGGGAGTCACCGAGGAGATGGACGTGACCACCCTCGGCCGGGGCGGCTCGGACACCACAGCCGTGGCCCTGGCGGCGGCCCTGGGAGCCCAGCGCTGCGAGGTGTACACCGACGTGGACGGCATCTACACCGCGGACCCGAACACGGTGCCCGACGCGCGGAAGCTGGACGAGATCGGATACGAGGAGATGCTGGAGCTCGCCAGCTACGGGGCAAAGATGCACCCTCGGGCCATCGAGCTGGGCGCGTTCTACGACGTTCCCATATACGTGGCCTCCAGCCGCAACGAGACGCCGGGAACTCTCATACATGGAGGGGCAAGGAAGGGCATGGAGCAGCGAGTCAAGGTCACCGGCATCGCCCATGACCTCAACGTGGCCAAGATTACCCTGCAGGGGGTGCCGGACAGGCCCGGGATCGCCGCCGCCGTCCTGGAGCCCCTGGCCGACCAGGCCATCAGCGTGGACACCATCGTCCAGAACGCCAGCGTGGAGAACCTGACGGACCTGAGCTTTACCGTGACCAGGACCGACGCCGCCAAGGCCCTGGAGGTCGTGAAGCCCGTGGCCGGCGAGATCGGCGCCAGGGCCCTCACCGCCGACAACGGCGTGAGCAAGGTGAGCATCGTCGGGTCCGGCATGCAGAACGCCCCCGGGTACGCCTCCCGCATGTTCCGGGCCCTGGCCGACGAGGGCATCAACATCGACATGATCACCACCTCGGAGATACGCATCACCTGCATCATCGGCGACGACCGGGTCAAGGACGCCGTGCGCTGCCTTCACCGGGCCTTCCAGCTGCAGCGGGAGGAGTAGCGGCGTCCCTGGCGCGGGCCTCCCGGGGGCGGCGCGGGCTGCTTCGCCCCCGGGCTGAGGGAGAAGGTTGCCCTTTCTTTCCATCGTCATCCCCACCTACAACGAGCGGCGCAGGATCGTCGATACGCTGACGGAGGTGGCCGGCTACCTGGCGACCCAGGCCTACTCGTGGGAGGTCGTCGTTGCCGACGACGGCAGCACCGACGGCACCGCCGACCTGGTGCGGGAGTTCCGGGAGGGCCATCCCGGGGTGCGTCTCCTCCCCCTGTCCCACGGTGGCAAGGGGTGGGCGGTGAGGCACGGCATCCTGGAGGCCCAGGGAGAGTTCCGCTTCACCTGCGATGCCGACCTCTCCATGCCCATCGCCCAGATATCCCGGTTCCTGCCCCCGGACAGGTCGGGGTTCGACGTGGCCATCGCATCCCGGGAGGTCCCGGGCGCCAGGCGCATCGGTGAGCCCGGCTCCCGGCGCCTGATGGGCCGGATATACAACCTGGCCGTGCGGGCGTTGGTGCTCCCCGGCCTGGCTGATACCCAGTGCGGCTTCAAGTGCTACAGGGGCCAGGTCGCGGAGGAGGTCTTCCCCCTGCAGCGGTTCGACGGCTTCTCCTTCGACGTGGAGGTCCTGTACATCGCCCGGCGTCGGGGAATGGTGGTCGTGGAGGTGCCCATAGACTGGTACTACCGGTCCCATAGCAAGGTGCGTCCCGTGCGCGACTCCCTGGCCATGGCCAGGGACCTGCTGAGGATGCGGTGGCGCCGCCTGTCGGGCCGGTACGGCCGTTCCCGGCCGCCCCGCTGAGCCGGTCAGCCGGGGGTTTCCGCTCTTCCGGGCCCTGGAAGTGTCGGAGGAACTCGTCCCATGGTGATGCAAAAGGTACTTGACCTCCATTGGGTTTTAGTGTATCCAGTTATGAACAGGTTGCCGCCGGGCTGCTACGGGCGGCGCCCAGGTGGATTCGGGCCCGAACTACGGTAGGGTGGATGACTCAAATGACATTAGTGTGCCGGGAGCCGGTCTCATGATGGAGACGGTCAAGACTGAAAAAAAGGACAGGGTCCGGCGGATGAAGAGCCGGGAGGCCATCGGCCTGGCTTTGGAGGGGGACTGGGAGCAGGCCGTGGAGGTCAACCGCGAGGTCCTACGCCTGTTCCCCGACGACGTGGAGGCGCTGAACCGGCTGGGCAAAGCCTTCATGGAGCTGGGCCGCTACTCGGGGGCCCGGTCGGCCTTCGAGAGCGCGACCCGCGTCGCCCCGTATAACTCCATCGCCAAGAAGAACCTGGAGAGGCTGCTCCACTTGGAGGAGACGGCGAGACCCCCTAAGCAGGGCAAGGTCGTCAGCCCCTATCTGTTTATCGAGGAGCGTGGCAAGTCCTGCATGACGGCCCTGGAGAAGCCCGCGGGCCTGGAGACCCTGGGCCGGATGGCCGCGGGCGACTCGGTGAAGCTGCGCGCGAAAGACCACGTGCTCCTGGTCGAGAACCAGCAGGGCGACTACGTGGGCCAGGTGGAGCCCAAGCTGGGTATGCGTCTCACACGCCTGATGAGGGGCGGCAACCGGTACGAGGCGGCGATCATAAGCGTAAACCCGCAGGACGTGTCGGTGATCATCTTGGAGACCTACCGGCACCAGGACACCCGGGGCATCTGCTCCTTCCCCACCGGCCGCAGGGACGAGCGCCGTAAGGCCTACTGGACCGACGCGCTCCTGAGGTACGACGTGGACAGCGACCTGGACGAGGACGAAGCCCAGGTCGCCGACTGGAGAGAGAGCTACGGGGACAGCGTGGAGCTGTCCGAAGACCAGGAGCCCGCGGAGTCCCTCTTTGCCGCCAAGGGCGCCAGGTCCAGCGCCGAGGACGACGAGGAGTAGGCGGACCTAGGCCTGCGCCGCCTCTTTAGCCCTGGCCAGGGCCAGCTGGAAGATCTCGTACCTCTGGGCGCCCATGAAGAACTGGTTCCCCACCAGGAACGCCGGTATGGCGTTTACCCCCAGGCTCACGGCCTGCTCGTGCTGGGCAAGGATCTCGCCCCGGTGGTGGCCGGACTCCAGCCTCCGGGATAGCTCGGGCCAGTCCAGCCCGCAGCCCAGGGCAATCTCGCGGATCACGTCCAGGTCCCCCAGGTCCTTCCCGTCCTCCCAGTAGGCCTTGTAGGCGGCCAGATGGAAGGCGTCGAACTGCCCCTGCTGCTGGGCGTACTCCGTCGCCTCCATGGCGTACATCGTGTTGGGAGTCCAGGAGGACCGGCGCATCACCAGGCCGGCCTCCTCCGCGAAGGTGCGCAGGGGCTCGCTGAGCTGGTCGCCCACCTCTCCGGGCCGCGGCTGGCGGGGCATGCCTTCCTTGGGGACGTCCGGCCGCAGGATGAACGCCTTGCCCTGCACCGTTACGCCCGAGTCCTCCCTGAGTCTGTCGACCCGCTCCAGGCCGACGTAGCACCAGGGTCAGATGTAGTCGTACCAGACCGTTACGTTTATGGGAGTCTCGCCCATCTGTGCCTTGCCGTCCTCCGCTGCCATCGCCCCTCCCGTAGAGGTACCTCGCCCCGGCCGCCTGTCCATTGGCCCCGGGTCGGTTCAAGGATACCCCCGCCCGTCGGGACCGTCAACGGGCACCCCAGGTTGTGTTGGCCCCGTGGGTTGGGTAGAATGCACCAGGGTTCCGGCGGAGAGATAAGCGGGGACCCCGCATTCGGTTCTCAGGAGGCTCCCTTGCCCGGTCTGCTCGAAGGCGTTCGCGTGCTGGACCTGACGGAAGGCATCGCCGGTCCCTACTGCACGCGGCTGTTCGCGACCATGGGGGCCGAGACCATCAAGGTCGAGCGCCGCCCCGCCGGGGACCCGTCCCGCAGGATGGGCCCCTTTCCCCCCGGCGGCGACGACCACGAGGCCAGTGGCACGTACCTGTACCTCAACTGCTCCAAGGTGGGCATCGCGCTGGACATCGAGACCGAGGCGGGTCGCGGCCTGGTCCGGGAGCTTGCCGCCTCGTCCCAGGTCGTGGTGGAGAGCTTCGCCCCGGGCTTCCTGGCCGCCAGGGGCCTGGACTATGAGACCCTGTCCAGGGACAACGCCTCCCTGGTCATGACCTCCATCACCGGCTTCGGCCAGACGGGCCCCAACCGGGACTGGCTCGCCACCGAGCTGACCCTGTACGCCTTTGGCGGCATGATGAACATAACCGGGGAGCCCGACCGGGAGCCCCTGAAGGAGGGCGCTCCCCTGGCCCAGCTCGGGGCCGGCCAGAACGCCTTCGTGGCCGCCATGACGGCCCTGATGTACGCCGAGGACACGGGCCTCGGGCAGCACGTGGACGTCTCTGTCACAGAGTACGCCACCAACGTGCTGGAGAACGCGTTCATGCAGTACAGCTACTCCGGCGTGGAGTTCCAGCGTGTCGGCAACCGGGGCTACGGCCGTGCCGCCTGGGGCATCTACCCGTGCCGGGACGGCCACGCGGGGGTCATCTCCGGGCCCGATCACCGGTGGCCCGCCGTCGCAGAGATCATGGAGCGGCCCGAGCTGGCCGACGAGCGGTTCGTGACTCGCAGGGGCCGCATGGACAACGCCGACGAGGTGGACGCCCTGATGCTGCCCTGGCTGCTTGACCACGACAAGGTCGATATCTTCAAACGCGGTCAGGAGAGGGGGCTGGGGTTCGCCTACGTGGCGTCCATGGCCGACATCCTGGAGATGGAGCAGCTACGGGAGCGGGACTACTTCGTCGAGATGGACCATCCGGTGGCGGGCCGATGCGTCTACCCCGGGCCGCCGGTCAGGCCCAGCGAGCCCGCGTGGGTGTTTCACCGGGCGCCGTTGCTGGGCGAGCACACGCGGGAGGTGCTGTCGTGCGTTCTGGGACGCACGGAGGCCGAGCTGGCGGCCCTGGAAGAGGCGGGCGTCATTTGAGCCCCGGCTCCGCCTGCGAGGCGCCCCGGTCCATGCCCCTCTCCGGTTTTCGGATACTGGACCTGTCGCGCATCTGGGCGGGGCCGTACTGCACCAAGCTCCTGGGAGACATGGGCGCCCAGGTGATCAAGATGGAGTCCACCCGGGTCTACGACAACCACCGGGGACCGGTCAACCCGGCCCGGGGCATCGCCGCCTATCCCGATTCCGAGCCCGGAGAGCGGCCGTGGGACCGGAACGGTTGGTTCAACTGCCTCCATATGGGCCAGTACGGCATCACCCTAGACCTGACATTGGAGAGGGGCCGGGAGGTCTTCGACTCCCTGGTGGCCATCAGCGACGTGGTCATCGAGAACTTCCGCCACGGCAGCCTGGCCCGCCTCGGGTACTCCTACGAGGAGCTGCGCAGGCTGCGCCCGGACCTGGTCTACGTCTCCATGCCCGCCTTCGGCAACACCGGGCCCTGGAAGAGCTACCTGGCCTACGGCATCGGGCAGGAGCAGCTCTCGGGCATGGCCCATATCACCGGCTACCACGGCGAGGGGCCCATGAAGTCGGGCATCAACCACGGCGACCCCGTCACCGGCTCCCACGCGGCGGGGGCCATCCTGGTGGCCCTCAGGCACCGCCGGAGGACAGGAAAAGGGATGTTCATCGACGTCTCCCAGCAGGAGTCCGCCGTCGCCCTCATCGGCGCACAGCTATTGGGCTACCAGATGACCGGCGTGGAGCCCGAGAGAAGGGGCAATCGCAGCGAGATGTACGCGCCCCACAACACGTACCGGTGTCGGGGAGAGGACCGTTGGGTCGCCATCGCGGCCACCTCCGACGGGGAGTGGCGGCGGCTGTGCGGGGCCATGGGCAGGGATGACCTGGCGCGGGACCCGGGCCTTGTCACGGCGGAGGGCCGGAGGGCGCGGGAGGACGAGATCGACGGAGCCGTCTCGGTGTGGACCCGGGAAAGGGACCCCTACCAGGTGGCCCGCCTCCTGCAGGAGGCGGGTGTTCCGGCCTCCCCGGTGCTGGACGCGCCCGGACTCCTGGCCGACCCCCACTACCGGGACCGGGGCACCTTCGTGGAGATGGACCACCCATCGGCCGGCCGCCACCACTACCCGGGCCTGGCGTGGAAGATGTCCAGGACCCCGGGGGACATGGGCTCTCCGGCCCCCGGGCTGGGGGAGCACAACCGCCTGGTCTACCGCGACATGGTGGGCCTGACCGACGCCCAGGTGGACCGGCTGGAAGAGGACGGCGTCATAGGGACGGTGCCCACGGGGTCCCGCGTCATATGACGCTTACGCCGGAGCCAACGCAAGGACGTAACCCGTGAAGTCTGGAGGGAACGATGGCAGAGGTCGAATACGAAATTAGAGAAGGCATAGCCTACATAACGCTGAACCGCCCGGAGAAGCTGAACGCGATCAACCCCGAGATGCGCCAGCTACTGTGGGAGGCGTTCCAGGACGTGGACTCCAACCCCAAGGTCCGGGTCGCCATAGTCACCGGAAAGGGCAGGGCCTTCTCCACCGGCCACGACCTTGTCGCCATGGCCGCCGGCCGCGCCGGCGAGGGGCTCAGCACCTCGGACCTGTACGTGGCCCAGCAACGGATCTGGAAGCCCATCATATCTGCCATCAACGGCATATGCCTGGCCCAGGGGTGCGGCCTGGCCCTTGGCAGCGACATCCGGATAGCCTCCGAGGAGGCCCAGTTCGGCTGGCCCCAGGTGAAGCGGGGCATCGCGTCGGTCAGCGGCCCGGCCCTCCTGGCCCACGTTGTGCCGCGCAACATCGCCTTCGAAATCATGTTTACCGGGGAGTTCATAGACGCCCAAAGGGCACTGGACCTGGGCCTGGTGAACCATGTCCTCCCCGCCGGCGAGACCTTCCCGGCGGCGGAGGAGATGGCCAGGAAGATCATGAAGAACGCCCCGTTGGCCCTGGCGGCGATCAAAGAGGTGTCCATCAACGGCGCCGCCATGGACCTGGAGCGGCGCACAGCTTACGCCCAGGCCAAGGTGGACCTCATCCGCACCACCGAGGACGCCAAGGAGGGGGTCAGGGCTTTCGCCGAGAAGAGGGAGCCCGTCTGGCAGGGACGTTAGGGTTATCGGATACGTCTTCCACTGGTCCCGTCGACGTAATCACAGCCTCGCTCCGCCTACCATACGGTCTCTACCTGAGGCGAAGCCAATAGGGACGCATCCCGCGTCACCACCGGTGCGCCGAGGGCTGCGGCCTCAGCCGCGATGAGCCGGTCGTGCATCTCGGGAATCTCCGAAAACTCGTCGGGCCTCTCCAGTTGCGCCCTGCCAAGGTCCGACAGCTCTATCCCGTCCACAGTATCGAACGCGTTCAATAGGTCGGAGGGTGCGATGGGCTGCCCCAGCTTAATCGAGAGGAAGTAGAACTCGGCGACGGCTATCGCGGCACGAAGATGGTCGCGTTGCCGGTTTCGGCCAGCCGGAAGGCTTTGGAGGCGGCGGTGGTGAGGCGGTGGGGCGCTTGCAGGTACCACCACAGGGCGTGGGTGTCCACCACGTACCGGGCCGGGCTATCCAGCGCGGCCGTGCTCTGCATCTCCAGGTTCCGCAACCCGGGGTTCCCATACCGGCTTGATGCTCAGGAAGTCCTCGTAGGTCGCGTCGGGCAGGTGGGCCAGAGACCCACGCAGCGTACCAAGAGAAGGCTTTCCCTCGGCGGGGTGTTGCACCGCGGTTAGCCTGCCGCATGGCCTTCCCCGGCGGGTGATGATCACATCCTCGCCGTCATCGAGGTCTCTGAGTATCCTGCTGACCTTGGCCTTGAACTCTCTTATGCTATAGGTAGTCATTGATTGTACGTCGAGTGCCCGTAGATATGGGTGTAGTGACTAGATTGTACCACGGCGCACAGTGTCTTCACTCCACCGTCACTGACTTGGCCAAGTTCCTGGGCTGGTCCACGTCGCACCCTCGGCGCACGGCCATGTGGTAGGCCAGGAGCTGCAGCGGCGCCACGGACAGCATGGGCGTGAACGCCTCGTGGCAGGCGGGAATCTCGATGACGTCGTCCACCTGCGAGGCCAGCTCCCGGTCCCCCTCCGAGACCACGGCGATGACCGAGCCGTCCCGCGCCTTCACCTCTTTGACGTTGTTGGCCATCTTGCCGTATAGGCGGCCCCGGGGCGCCACGGCCACGACGGGCATGCTGGGGTCGATGAGCGCGATGGGGCCGTGCTTCATCTCCCCCGCCGCGTATCCCTCGGCGTGGATGTAGCCGATCTCCTTCAGCTTCAGGGCCCCCTCCAGGGCGATGGGGTGGGTTATGCCGCGCCCCATGTACAGGAAGTCGTCGGACCGGTGGTACCTTCTTGCCAGGGCGCCGTAGGCCTCCCGGCCCGCCAGGATCTCGCCAAGCTGGTTGGGCAGCCGGGCCATCTCTCCCAGCAGCCGCCGTGAGTCCACGGGGCCCAGCGCTCCCCGGACCCTCCCCAGGTGGATGGCCAGCAGTGCCAGCACCGTCAGGGACGCCATGAAGGTCTTGGTGCTGGCGACTCCGATCTCCGGGCCGGACCGCATGTACAGGGTCCCCTCGGCCAGCCGGGTAGCCTGGCTGCCCTCGGCGTTGCAGATGGTGAGCAGCCTGCCGCCCTTCTCCCTCACCGCCGCCATCGCCGCCAGGGTGTCCGCAGTCTCCCCCGACTGGCCGATGGAGACCACCAGGGTCCGCTCGTCCACGTGGATCCTGCGGTACCGGTACTCCGAGGCGCTGTCCACCTCGGCGTTCAGCCCCGCCAGCTCCTCCATGTAGTGCCTGCCCACCATGGCGGCGTAGAGGCTTGTGCCGCACCCGACCAGGACGACCCGGCCGATGTCCCGCGCCTCGGCGTCGGTCAGGGGCAGCTCGTCCAGGGTCACCTCGCCCCGCTGGAAGTCCACCCGGTCCCGCAGGGCCCCGGCCACGGCCTGGGGCTGCTCCATGATCTCCTTGAGCATGAAGTGCCGGTAGCCCCCCTTCTCGGCCCACGAAGTGCCCTGGGGCACCGGCTGGGGGGTCTTGTGGACCTCCCGGTGGTCCCGTCCCAGGAACCTTATCCCGTCCTGCCTCACCACCGCCGTCTCCCCGTCCTCCAGGAAGGTGACGCTGTCGGCCAGGGGCAGCAGCGCCGCCAGGTCGCTGCTGACCGCCGCCTCCCCAGGCCTGTGGGCCTCCCCCGGCCTGTGCCCCGCCTCGGGCCTGTAGGAGAGCACGATGCCCCCGGCGTGGCCCAGCCGCGCGGCCATCAGCGTCTTCTCCCCGCCGCCCTCCATGGCGGCCACTATCGCCTGGGAGCCCAGCAGGTGCTCCTTCATGGACAGGAACGCGGTCTCGAAGTCCAGGCCCCCCTCCAGGCCATCCTCTATCAGGTGGGCGATCACCTCGCTGTCCGTCTCCGAGGTGAAGGCGTGGCCACCCGCCTGCAGCCGCCCCCGGAGCTGCAGGTAGTTCTCCACGATGCCGTTGTGGACCACGGCCACCTGGCCCCTGCAATCCGTGTGGGGGTGGGCGTTGGCGTCCGTCGGCCTGCCGTGGGTCGCCCATCTAGTGTGTCCCAGGCCCAGGTGCCCCTTGGGCCCGGGCCCGCCTCCGGGGGGCGTCAGCTCGCGGACCTTTCCTGCGGACTTGTGGACCTCCAGCCGGCCTCCGGGGGTGAGGACGGCGATGCCCGAGCTGTCGTAGCCCCGGTACTCCAGGCGGTGCAGGGCGTCCAGCACCGTGGACCAGGCGTCACGGGGGCCCAGGTAGCCTACGATGCCGCACATGCCGTCCCCTAGGCGCGGACCGAACGCCTGCCGGCGCCCACGCTGCTCAGCAGGCCCATGATGGTCCTGGCCAGGGCGTGGGGGTCGTGGCGGATGTACACCCCCGCGGAGAGGATGGGCGCCTGTACGATCTCGCCCACCAGGCCGGCGCACGCCTCCGGGTCCAGGGTCACCGGGAACTGGTCCTGGGCCGCGTAGCGCTGGAGCAGGCGCTCCTGGTAGGGGGCGTCGTTCACCACCAGGTAGTCCAGGGGGTCGGTGGTGCCCAGGTACTCCCGGAGCAGGTTGGCGAAGTCCGACGCCTTGAAGCCGTCGGACTCCCCGGGCTTGGTCATCAGGTTGCAGACGCAGATCTTCGTGGCGTTGCTGCTCCTGATGGCCTGGGCCACGTCCTCCACCAGCAGGTTGGGGATGATGCTGGTGTAGATGTCCCCCGGGCCCATGATCAGGGCGTCGGCCCCCTCGATGGCCTCCAGCACCGGCGGGTAGGCGTAGGCCTTGGGCTCCAGGTAGATGTAGTCGATGGTCACGTCCAGGTTTTCCGAGCGCTGGTCTATGTTCGCCTCGCCCACCACCTCGGTCCCGTCCTCCAGGCGGGCCACCAAGGTGGACTTGGTGAGGGTCACGGGCAGGACGGTGCCCTTGATGGCCAGCATCCTGGACGCCTCGGAGATGGCGGTGGCGGTGTTGCCGGTGATCTCCGTCAGTGCCGTGAGGAACAGGTTGCCGAAGCTGTGGCCCAAAAGGCCGTTCCCGGCGTTGAACCGGTAGTCGAACAGGCGGGCCAGGAGGGCGGTGGACCTGTCGTCGGGGGCCAGGGCCACCAGGCACTGGCGGATGTCTCCGGGCGGCAGGTGTCCCAGCTCGTCCCGCAGGCGGCCCGAGCTGCCGCCGCTGTCGGTCATGGCGACGACGGCGGTGAGGTCGCACTCCTGGTACTTGAGACCGCTGAGGGTGGTGTGGTTGCCGGTGCCGCCCCCGATGACCACGATCTTCTTGCGATTCATCTCGGTGACCCTAAGTGTATGGCCCCAGGCCCCCCCAGTCAAGGCGCGTCCGGGCCGGGCGCGCCCGGCCCGGGTGGCGCCGTCGTCAGGGATTCGTTGGCATGGACATCGAGGTGATAAGGTCACTCCAAGAACACACGCAACGTGCAAGATGGAGGAGGTCCATCCCGCAGGTGGGTTGTCGGACCTGCCTTCCACAATCCAACTTGCCCCCACCAGCGTATGATGGTTTGGACAACCCTCCACGTCTTCCCTTACAATTATTCTCTAGGGCATTCTCTGGGGGCATAGTGTCGAGACCATCGCCTAAGGGAATCATCACCGGGCTGGCGTCCAAGCGGGCTGCCGTCGCCCTGTTGGCGCTGTCGGCCCTGGCCGCCCTACTGGCCGTGTCCCCGGCAGCCTTTGCCGAGGGGGACGAGCTCAAGATCGTGTCCAACAACGTCGTCTCAGACTTCCCCGAGAGCGTCGTCTTCCAGGTCACTGCAACCAGCCCGGACCCGGTGGAGGAGATCCGCGTCTTCCTCCGGCACCTGGGCAGCGACCGCAGCACCTACGGCTACCTGGACATTCAGGCCGGGACCGAGGTCAGCGGTGAGTACGTCATGCCCATCGACAGCGCCGCCACCTACACCCCCCCGGGCTCCCTCATAGAGTACTCCTACGAGGTCCGCGACTCGGCCGGCCGGGTCCTCCGCACCGAGGACCAGGAGTTCCTCTACATGGACGAGAGCCTCGAGTGGGAGTCCATCGGCGACGACGGCGGCATAGTGACCGTCTACTACTACGGCGACTTCGTGGAGAAGAGGGCCCAAACGGTGCTGGACGCCGCCTTGGAGACCATGGATAAGATGGGCGGCGTCCTGGGCATCAGCCCCTCCGAGCCCATCCGCATCGTCTCCTACAGCAACTACCGGGACATGGCCCGCGGCCTTCCCTTCCGCTCCCAGGCCGTGCGCGAGGACCTGCAGACCGAGGGCATGGCCTTCCCCGACAAGCGGGTCATCATTGCGCTGGCCTCCGAGGCCAACGTCACCGGCGTCGTCTCCCACGAGTTTACCCACATCCTGGTGGCCGAGGCCTCCGGCCAGGGTTACGCGGCGGTCCCAGCCTGGCTCAACGAGGGCCTGGCCGAGTACGGCAACATCGACCAGACTCCCCAGTACGACCTGGCCCTCCGGTACGCCATCTTCACCCGGCGGCTGAAGCCCCTCTGGTACCTCCAGACCTTTGGGGGAGACCCCGAGGACATCATCATAGGCTACGGCCACGGAAAGTCCGTGGTGGAGTACCTGGCCGCCCGCTATGGCGAGGAGAAGCTGGCCGAGCTGATGGCGACCTTCCGCACCAGCCTCTCCGTCGACGAGGCCCTGCGGAGGACCTACGGCTTCGACCAGTACGGCCTGGACTCCGAGTGGCGCGAGGCCCTGGGGCTCGACCCCTTCCCACCCCCGGGACAGCTCAGGGACCAGATCGGCCCGGCGCCCGGCGACGAGGAGGCCTCGGAGCCGGCCCCCGCGGGCCCGACTCCGCTGCCCGAAGCCACGGCCGCGCCGCAGCCCTCCGGCGACCTCCCGGCGGCCGAAGAGGAGCGGGAGCGGCGCCGGGGAAGCTGCAACGCCTCCGCCGGCGGCGCGGCGGACCTGGCCGTGCTGGGCCTGCTGGTCGGCCCGCTGGTGGCAGCGGGGGCCCGTGGTGGGATGGGGAGATGGCGGTCGCGCAGGACGGAGACTCGGGGCGACCCCCGCGGAAGATAGGCGCCCGGACGAGAACACGGGGCCGGCCCCCTTGGAGAGGCCGGCCCTTGGCTTTACCCTAACGCGCTCTTGGCCCTAGCGCGCCCGGGGCCCCTAACTCGCCCTTGGCCCTAGCGAGTTCTTGGATTAAACGCGTCGTTCAGCGCGTCCCCCAGCAGGTTGAACCCGAATATCAGTATCGTGATCACTCCCACGGGGAACAGCAGCAGGTGGGGGTCGCTGCGGAGCACGCCGATGTTCCCGTTCTCGAAGAGCATCCGGCCCAGGTCGGGGGTAGGCGGCTGGACTCCGATGCCCAGCCACCCCAGCACCACGGCGGTGAAGACCAGCCCGCCCATGCCCATCGACACCACCACGATGACGGGGCTCAGGACGTTGGGCAGCACGTGGGTCGCCAGTACCCTCAGGGTGGAGGCCCCGGTGGCCTGCGCGGCCTCCACGTACTGGCTCTCCTTGATGTAGAGCACCTGCCCGCGCACCAGCCGCGCCATGCCCACCCACGAGAAGGCCGACATGGCGCCGAAGATCACTACGTAGTCCACGATCCCCAGGCCCACTATGCCCTCGATGCCCGTCGCGTCTTCGAAGGCGAACACCCACTCCGTCACCCTGGGCTTCACCGTCGCCGCGATGAGCAGCACCAGCAGGATGTCCGGGAAGGACAGGAACACCTCCCCCACCCGCATGATGACGGTGTCCGCCAGCTTGCCGAAGTAGCCGGATATCAGCCCCAGGGTGATGCCCAGGAACACGAACCCGGTGGCCATGGCCGCGACGGTGAGTATCACCAGGGTCCGCAGGCCGTAGATCACCCGGGTGAAGATGTCCCTGCCGGCCCGGTCGGTGCCGAAGGGGTGGCTCAAGGACGGCCTCCCCTTGATCTCCTCGATGTCGAAGGCGTTGTATTCGTAGGGCGTGATCCACTGGGCCGTGGCGCCGGCCACGTAGAAGACCAGGATGACCGCCAGGCACACCATCCCGACCTTCTTCCTCAGCAGGCGGCGGACGGA
This sequence comes from Dehalococcoidia bacterium, assembly GCA_034423015.1. GTDB lineage: Bacteria > Chloroflexota > Dehalococcoidia > Lucifugimonadales > JAGWBF01 > JAGWBJ01. The sequence continues at coordinate 17,822 of DAOUJG010000004.1, forward strand.
CTGGGCCCAGAGGCTCGTTCCCGTATCCCCGGTCTCGAACAGTGCGGCCCGCTCTTCGGTGGCCACGGCCTCAGTACCTGATCCTGGGGTCTATGAACCTGTACCCGATGTCTACCAGGAGGTTCGCCAGCACGAAGGCCGCGGCTATTATCAGCGTCAGGGCCATGATTATCGGGTAGTCCCTGGCGAAGAACGACTCGATGGCCAGGCGGCCCATTCCAGGGATGCCGAAGAAGCCCTCGACTATGAAGGTCCCCGTCATCAGCGTGGCCAGGGAGAGCCCCAGCATCGTGAAGATGGGGATAAGGGCGTTGCGCAGTATGTGGCGGTGGCGAACGGTGAGCTCGTTGAGCCCCTTGGCCCGGGCCGTGCGCACGTACTCCTGGGACAGCACCTCCAGGGTGCTGGCCCGGGTCAGGCGGGTCAGGAACGCTATGCCGGGGATGCCCATGACAAGCGCGGGCATGATGACCCGCTGGTCGAAGAACCCGCCCCATCCGTGGGTGGGGAGCAGGTCCAGCCACAGGGCGAATATGATGAGCATCCCCGGCGCCGTCAGGAACACCGGCACGGACATGAAGAGCAAGGTGGCGCTGACGGTGGCGGTGTCCAGCCAGGTGCCCTGTTTCAGCGCAGTAAAGAAGCCCAGGGGGATCCCCAGCCCCACGGCTATGATCATCGCCGCCACGTTGAGCTGGACCGAGACCCACATCCGGCTCTTCAGCAGCTCGGAGACACCCCGTCCCCGGTACTGGAAGCTCTCCCCCAGGTCCCCCTGCAGGGCGTCCTTGACGTAGATGCCGTACTGGATGAAGAAGGGCCTGTCCAGGCCGTACTGTTCCCGGAGGCGCTCGGCGACCTCGGGGTTGTTGTACTGGCCCATCCAGATCTGTACCGGGTCTCCAGGTCCAAAGCGCCCCAGGGTGAACGTCATCAGGGAGACGGCGATGAGGAGCACGGGGGTCCACATCAACCGGCGGACGACGTATGCGCCCATCCTAGCGGACCATCGTGTAGACGGCGTTCATGGTTGCCACGAAAACGGCCCCGAGCACCCCTTCGTCATTCCCGAAAGAGCGGGAATCTGGGTAGCCCCACGCCTGGATTCCGGTACGGCGGGCCGGAGGCCCCGTCACTACTCGGTCAGCTCCACGTACCGCAGCAGGGGTATGATGAGCTGGCTCAGGTGGTAGTTCTTCACGTTGGGCTTGAGCAGCACGTACTGCTCGCCGCTGTACCATAGCGGCACCCACGGGGCCTCCGCCATGATGACCTCCTCGGCCTGACGGTACAGCTCGTAGCGGGCCGCCTGGTCCGGCTCCACCCTGGCCTGCTCCAGGAGGCGGTCCGCCTCGGCGCTGGAGAACCCGGTGTGGTTGTTGCTGCTCTCGCTGTGGAACAGGATGTCCAGGAAGTTCTCCGGGTCGGGATAGTCGGCGATCCAGCCGATCTGGAACATCTGGAACCGCCGCTTGTTCAGGTCCTGCAGGTACGTGGCGAACTCCGTCTGCTGGACCAGCACCTCGATGCCCAGGTTCTGCTTCCACATCTCCAGTATCACTTCCATGTCCAGGTCCACGCTGGAGCCGAAGCTGCCCGCGGTGGTGAGTATGATCCGCGGGAACTGCTCCATGTCGTCGCCGTACTTGGACTCCTTGAGGAGCTGGCGGGCCTTCTCCGGGTCGTATTCGTAGCCCGCGAGCCCCGCGTTGTAGGCCGGGAAGTCCCTGGGCAGTATGCCGTTGGCCGGCACCACCAGACCCGCCATGATCTCGCTGGCTATCAGATCCTTGTCGATGGCGTAGTTCAGCGCCTGCCTCACCTTGGGGTCGTCGAAGGGGGGCTCGGTCACGTTCATGCCGATGTAGTCCGTGCTGAACCGCGGCGGGGCCTTGTGGAGCTCGGTGTTCAGGGGGCTGGATGGGTCCAGTACCCGGTCCAGGTCCGCCAGGCCCACGCCGGTGATGTGTATCTCGTCGTTCTCGTACATCAGCATGGAGGTGCCGCCGCTGAGGATGAAGCGGACCCTCTCCAGCAGCGGCGGGCCCAGGTGGTAGTGCTCGTTCTTGGTCAGGACCATCCTCTCGCCGGGGGTGTACTCGGTCAGCCTGAAGGGGCCCGTGCCGTTGGGCTCCCGGAACCACCGCCGGCTGCTCTCCACGTTTTCCCTGTCCAGGACGAAGGCCGTGGGATAGGTCAGCTTGGCCAGGAAGTAGGACTTGGCCGCGTCAATGGTTATCTCCAGGGTCTGCTGGTCCAGCACCCGTACCCCGCTGATCTCCGTGGCCTCTCCCTCCAGCTTCTCCCTGACGCCGACGATGTCTCCCAGGTACTGGTCGACGACGGGGGACGCCGTGGACGGGTCCGCGGCCCGCTCCATGGACCACTTGACGTCCAGGGCGGTGACGGGCCTTCCGTCGTGGAACTTGGCGTTCTCTCGGATGCGGAAGGTGTACACCGTGCCGTCGGGCGTCACGTCCCAGGTGGCCAGGTCCGGCACTATCTGCAGGTCTGGGGAGATGGTGACCAGCCCGCCGAACACCTCGACGATGATCACCGCCGACGTTGCGTCGGTGGTCAGGTGAGGGTCCAGGGTGGGCGGGTCGGCCCAGACCCGGACGAAGGTCCCTCCCTCTATGGGTGTGGACACCCGGGCCGGGGCCTCCTCCGTCGGGGTCTCCGACCTGGGCGCGGTGGTGGCGGTCGGCTCTGTCGTGGCCTCGCCGGTGGAGGCGTCCCAGCCGCCCGTGCCGGACCTGCCTCCGCTACAAGCCGCCGCGAGGACCAGGATTGCCAGTAAGGGGAGCAAGAGTCTCAAGGTCATGTGCGCCTCGTCGTGTTGGGATTGGGG
>DAOUJG010000005.1:0-2738 GCA_034423015.1 Dehalococcoidia bacterium
GTCGAAGGCGTCGGGCATCCCCATGGACTTGAGGGTTTCGCCCAGCCGGAACTGTGACTCGAACTCGAACTTCGGCAGGTGAAGCGTAACGTGACGGTACCCGAGGTTTGCGATAATCCGCTCTGCCAGACCCGCGTCCAGGGAGTCTTCGAACTCGCGGAACCGTCCCCTGTCCGGGACTATGACGGTCATGGACATCTCATGTCCGGCGTAGGGCAGATCCACGGTCTGGTATCCGTCTCCCGCCGCATAGCCGAAGTCCTCCGATGTTCGCATCATTGGAACATCGATGCTGCTCCCGTCCAGCGGGTAGAAGGGCTGTGCACGCGTGTTGGCTTCATTGAAGGGGAAGGTCCAAGAAGCATTGAAGTAGATGGCGTTGGTCAGCGCCATCCTGGTCAGCGGGTTGATGACGCCCTGTGGGATGAGGTCCCTGATCCTGTTCTCCGTGTTCTCCGCAACCCAGTCGTTGATTACTCTCCTGGACTCATCGGGCGCGCCGCGAAAGTCCGTCGGCCTCACGCCCGCTCCGTAGCTCTCCGCCAGAACGTCCAGGAAAGAGTCCCGGAACGGGTGCCCTTGCTGACCCCAAACGGCGTTGACGATGTTCAGTCTGAACCCCTCTCCGTCCTGTCCCTGAACGTCCGCGCCGCGTGAGGCAAGCTCCTGGTCCAGTGCGTTGAAGGCGGGGTGAAGCCGGTCCTGGGACAGGGAGAAGCGGAGCGTGTCCGCCATCTGGCCGGCCGTCTGCCCCTCTGCTCCGGCGTAGGTCATGGCCAGGGCCAGCGAGATGCTGTGGGGCGAGTAGAACAGGTTGCCGTCCCGCGCCTTCAGCGAATGGAACAGGTCGAAGGAGAAGGCGCTGTTGCCATCGACCAGGTCTGCCAGGTCGCCGACCCCTTCAGACGGCGCGGCCCGCGTTTTGTCCGAACGGACCTTGGCCGACGGGTCCTCAGTGGATGGGTCCCTGGTCGATGGTTCCTGGGTGGCCGGAAGACGCGGCGTAGCGGACTGCGGGACTTCCGGCGGAACTTGCGTCGGGACAGGGGTGCTTGCGCTTGTGCTGATCGGTGTAGCTGTGGGGCTTGCCGGCGAGCCGGGCTGTGGTCCGCCGCCGCATCCTGCAATCAGGGCGGCCGCCGTGAGGCACATGGCCACAACGAGTACGGTGAACCAGACCGACTGCCTGGGCCCACATAGGTCGTTAGTGTTCTCACGCATCTTTCATCTCCTTAACCCGGCCCTGTTCTGCATTACCGCGCATTCGAGAGGCCTGCTACCCCTTTAGACGTTTCCGACGGGAAATATGTTCCCGAATCGCGATGCTGCTACGAGGCCAAGCCGGACGTAGAAGAGGCGCGTGACCCCGGGCCGGACTTCGGTGCAGACCTTGAGAAAGGGCTCCAGGCTTCAATCTTCGCCCCCCGCCTCCCCCATCTCCATCCGGTAGCCGACGCGGGGTTCGGTGAAGATGTACGTGGGGTCGGCGGCATCGTCCCCCCAGCTTGCGGCGGAGCTTCCTCACCAAGTCCCGCACCAGCCAGGGCTCGCCGACCCGCTCCGGTCCCCAGACCCGCTGGAGCAACACGGCGTGGGTCAGCACCCTGGGGGCGTGGACCGCCAGCTCGTAGAGCACCGCGTACTCCGTCGCCGTCAGCTCCACCGGCTCCCCGGCCACCGTCACCCGGCGCAGCGCGTAGTCGATGCCAAGCCCCGAGGCCGTGTAGGGTCCTGACGGCTCGGCCTGGAAGGGCTCCAGCCGCTTCCTGAGGGCCGCCCTGATCCTCGCCCCAAGCTCCGTCGGCGAGAAGGGCTTGACCACGTAGTCCACCGCCCCCATGTCGAGAGCGCGGGCGACGGTCTCGTCCTGGCCGTACACCGACAGGAAGATGACCGGCGCGTCAGTCGTCTTGCGGATGTCGTTCATCAGCTCGATGCCGTCGCTCCCAGGCAACGCCAGGTCCAGCAGGACAAGGTGGGGCTTCTCGTCCTCTACGAGGCGGAGCGCGTCTGCGGGGTCGCCGGTGGCGATGGGCGCGTAGCCCGCCCTGGTGAGCACGTCGCGGACGTACCGCAGGTCGTTGGGGTTGTCGTCCACGGCCAGGAAGCGGACCCGGGGCGTGCGTGTGGACCCGGTAGAGCCGGTATCGGCAGATGGAGTCGCCGACCGCTCCACCGCCGGCAGGGTGAAGGTGAAAGACGCCCCCAGGCCGATGCCGTCGCTCTCGGCTCAGATGCGGCCCCCGTGGGCCTCCACTATCCCCCGGCAGATGGCCAGCCCCAGACCGGTATCGCCGCCGGGGCCGGAGCCTGGGAGGCGAACATCGACAGGGTCTCCTGATCCTCCAAGCTGAACTCTCGCCCCGGTTCGTCGCTGCCCACGTAGAGGTTCCCAGCGCGCGCCCCCTGGTGCAGTATCGGAGCCGCCATGAAGGCGGTGAGAGCTACGGGCGAGCGGAACTCCCCCAGGCCGATGGAGGCGGTGAACTCCTCCAGGCGGCCCACCCGGAGCGGACCCGGCAGGGCGTTCAGGTACTCGAAGAACGCCTGACCTTGGGGGGCCTGCCACAGCCGCTCCACGTCGCCGGGGTCGAAGCCCAGCGCCAGGTGGTCCTCCACCCGGCCCGACGCGTCCAGGGTGACGATGGAGGCGTAGGGCGCCTGGAGCAGGGAGCGGGCGTTTTCCATCACGGCCTGGAGCGCCGTGTCCACGTCCAGGCTCTCGTTGATGCGCAGGC
>DAOUJG010000006.1:0-7044 GCA_034423015.1 Dehalococcoidia bacterium
TGCAGCGCGCGTCCCGATGTCCAGGAACTGCACCAGGGCCACCATGTCCGCGTTGTAGACGTACCCACGGGAGCCCTGGGTGACCGACAGGCCCATGCCCGCGGCCAGCTCCACGACCGGGTCTGGAAAGACCGAAGACATGCGGAACATCCGCCCCGCGTACTCGTCGGGAGGCACTTCGCTCTCATCGGAAGGGTACTGGACAGGCGTCGCGGACATTTCCGAGAGGTGCGCGTTGTAGATGAGTACGTTGCCGTCGCTGGTCCCCAGGGCCATGATCTCCTGAGCGAGCGGCTCCGGGTTCCCGTCGGTTGCGTCGCCATCGGTGACGTTGACCAACATGGGAGGATAGGAGTCCGGGTGCTGTGCCGTCCAGTCCTGGAGGGCCTTGGACGCGGCGGACAGCGCCTCGCACATCGGAGTTCCATAACCGGCTTTGGGCCGGAGCCACATGGGGAACTTCCTGGTGACTTCCACCACGCCGCCGGCGCCGTCGGACTCCTTGACCTGCCTTTCCTCCACCTCCGCGGCGTCTACCACCTGGCTGACGGACAGGAAGGGCTGCTCAGGAGATGTCCCGGGAAGGGCGGTCTCCAGCTTCGTGCGACCCGAGCCATCAGTGCCGTACGCGATGACGCCGATGTCGAAGTAGTCGCGAATGTCCATGCCCTGGGAGCAGCGCTGCGATATGGCGTCGAGGATGCGGTTCACGGCATCGGCGGCGCCGTGCATCTTTCGCAGGTCCGGCTGTCCTCCCAGCGCCCCAGCCATGGAGCGTGACTGGTCGATCAGGAAGAGGAAGCAACCAGGGTTGTTTCGGCTGATATCAGCTGTGTAAGGAATTTGTATCACCTCCGTGGGGCGATTCAATCGCCCGCCAACAAGCCGATTCGTGGAAGCAGTGCGTTCGTGGCTTCTGCATCGATGTCTGAGAAACTATATCGCAACTGCAAAGCATCCTGCAATAGGGCAAACTTGCCGGGTGCTGTGCTCGTCAGGACTCCAGGCTGAGACCCTGCCCGTTACTCGCGTTGCATATGTTTTGCATCTGCAATATAGTGTCTTGTGAAGAATAGGGATTGCCCATTTTTCCAATCGGACTTGAAGAGGTGGGGGCATGGCGAATGGAACGTTCAGGGCGGCGGTTACGGTCTTGGCCCTGCTCACCGTGGTCCTCATGGCAGCCTGTGGAGACGACGATAAGGGTCTGTCCCGCATGGATGTCGAGGAGATAGTGCGCTCCGAGTTGGCTGCGGCTCAGGAACGGCAATCGGCGGTGGCCCCTCCCAAGGACATGCCTGGGGAGTACACCAAGTTCCTGGTAAGAGAGGCCATAGACCGGTACGAGTCTGACGGCGCTGCTGCCACACTTGCCCACTACAACTCCGAGGAGAGCATCGACGGTCAGTGGTACGTGTTCATCGGTGACCCGGACGGTGTGTTCCTCGCTCATGCCGCCAACCCGGACCTGGTGAACCGCCCTGTCTCGGATGCTGTGGGGCCGAACGAATACCCTGTAGGGGAAGCTGTGTCCGCAGTCGCCGACGAGGACGGCGAATGGTTCAGCTACACCTACCCAAACCCTGCCACCGGCGCTATCGAGACCAAGCACTCCTGGGTGGTGAGCCGCCACGGGCTGGTCTTCGGCTCGGGGTGGTATGAACGGGGGCCCGGGAAGTCGGACCCGGCGGCCTACACCCAGGCCTTCGTGCGTCAGGCGTTGAACCTCTACTACGCCGTGGGGCTGGAGGACACCCTGGCCTACTACAACAGTAGTGAGAGCATCGACGGTCAATGGTACGTGTTCATCGGCGACCGGGATGACGTGCTGGTGGCCCACGCCTTCAACCAGGACCTGGTGGGCCGTCACGCCTCGGAGGTCGTGGGACCCAACGGCTATCCCTCTGGCCTTGCGGTCCTGGCGGTGGCGGACGAGGACGGCGAATGGTTCAGCTACACCTACCCGAACCCTGCCACCGGCGCTGTCGAGACCAAGCACTCCTGGATCGTCGAACACGACGGCCTGGTCTTCGGCTCCGGCTGGTATGAGGCCGGTCCCCGCAAGTCCGACGCTCCCGCATACACTCGGGCTCTCGTCCAGCAGGCCCTGAACCTCTACGACGCCCTGGGATTGGGGGACACCGTTGCCTACTACAGCTCCGAGGTCAACGTGGACGGCCCGTGGTACGTGTTCATCATCGGCGAGGACGGCCGAATCATCGCCCACTACGATCCGGAGCGCATGGGGCTGAACGCCAACTCTCTGACAGACTCAGCGGGACGCCTGTACGGCCCTGAGTTGGCGGGAGCCTCCGAGGAGGGCGACTGGGTGGACTACGTGAAGATCAACCCGGAGACCGGCCGGGAACAGCAGAAGCACTCCTGGGTAGTGCAACATGACGGCCTGGTCTTCGGCTCCGGCTGGTATGAGCGGTGAATACGGTCCGGCTTGACCGACCGCTTGCGTCGTGCAGGAGTCTTTCCATTCTGGCACTGCCAACTGATTTCAAGGGGGAAACGCTCGATGGGATGGGTCTCTTGGCGGCCTGAATGGGCGCGGACAATCACGGCGGCAAATCTTGGGCAACAGAAAAAGCCCGCACATGGATGTCTGGGGGATGGGCAAACGGTAGGCGCTTGCGCTTCTGGAAGCCGGACGGACGGCCCTTCCCCCGGAGAGGGAGGCTTTGCAAAGGACCGGCGATGCCATGTCGAGACAGCGCCTCGACCACAGCGGAGACACCCACGAACTCCCCGCCGACTTCCCGGAGCGCTTGAAGCGATTCCAGGAGGAGTCGGGTATGTCTTGGTCCGAGATCGCCCGTCGGCTGGGAACCTATCGCGTGACCGTATGGCGTTGGGCTGTGGGCAAGGCGCGCCCAACTATCAGCACCGGAGGGCGCTCAGGGAGTTGGCCGACAGTCTGGGGCTCGGCCACCTGTTCACCGTCTGAGGTCTGAGAGGGCGCGCCGGTAGGGCTCGCCCCCCAGGGTCTGAAACGCAAAAAGGCCCACACATGGACAGGCGAGGCTCTTTCCCTAGCACAGCTTGGGTTCCTGGCCGGTCTCCCTCACCAATCTGTCGGCCAGCTCGCGGTATTCCTCCGCCTCATCCACCCTCTCATCGGCCTCCAGGTCGCGGCTGATGTTCACGGCGAAGGGCGCAGCCAGCGCCTTGCACTCCTCGCACACGGTCCCCACCCAACAGCCGTGCAGCCGGCTCTCCAGGTAGCCTCTAACGCCCCTTCGCTCGGTGGCGAGGGTGTCCTTGCCACAAAGGGCCTGCTCCTCTGCGGCATCCTCGTCGAACAGGTCCATCACGAACACTCCGTATCGCATCTCTTCGTACCTCCTTATGGGGTCTGATTTCGCTTTCAAGGTGCTGTCGCCGGGGATTCTCATTGGCTCCTAACCTTCCTGAAATGCAAAAAGGCCCAACATATGGGTTCGGGCGGGAGAGGTCGTCGCTGCGAATGCGACGACCTCCCCCGTACTCTTGCGGCCAGCGTTCCGCGCCGTCTGGCCCCTAGAACAGCCTCAGCGTCTGCTGCTGCGCCTCGGCCGCCTGCGTCTCCGCGTCGGGAGTCGTTGCGGCCTGCGCCGCTCCCTGCTGACGCCGGTTGCGACGCCTAGGCGGGGGAGCGGGCCTCTCGTACGCCGGGTGCTTGGGCGTCTCCTCCCACCTGACCCTGGCCCTCTCCGTCACCGCCGGCATCTCCTGGGCCAGCCCGGAGAGGTTCGGGTCGTCGAAGGTCTCGATGTGCGGGTCCGCCGAGGGCCGCTGCACGCCGATGGTGGCCCTGCCTCCCTTGATGGAGACGACGACCTTCAGATCGTCGGAGGCATCGGCCTGCTCCCCAGCCTCATCGGAACCCTGCTCGTCCTCTGCGGCTTCCGTCTTGGCGTCCTGCTCCCCGGCGTCATCCGAACCCTGTCCGTCCTGTTCGGTCCGGTCCGTGGAGTCGTCCTCCTCGACGGCAGCGGTGGGTTTGTAGTCCGCCGCTGGCGCGTCGACGAAGAGACTGTCGTCCACGCTCGGGGCGTCCGAGCGGGTCGTGTCCGTTCCAACTTCGTCAGGCATGGTCTTCTCCTTTCCTTGATTGATTCCCTGGCTGCGCTCGCGGGCGGAGTTGGCTAGGCGGCGATTCCCGACGCCCGTCTCCTGATCTCGCCCAGGGTCTGCGGCTTCCAGTAGAGGTCGCGCTCCACGGCGGGGACCCCGCTGAGCACCGTCGACTCCGCCATTTCCGTCAGGTCGAAGTACCCCAGCTCGGTCTCGAACCCCTCGACGAGACCGAAGCACTCTCCCGTCTCCGCGTCCCACTCCGTGATGTACCAGGTCCAGTTCGCGTAGGGGCAAAACAGCTTCACCCTGGCGATCACGGCGTCGGGGTCGTCCGCTCCGTCGTTGGCGTACAGGGGCGGGATGGTCTCGGCGAGCTCCTTCGTCATCAGCTTGTGCCTGCGGAGCCCGCTGTGCCTGTCCTGCCAGATCGTCGCGGTCGTCCCGTTCTTGTCGGACATCGTCTTCTCCTCTCGTGTGTCTTTCCTAATGGTGTTCGCGTGCGCCGATTACTCGGCGTAGGTCCCCACCGTCCGCTCCACCGCCTCCGGCGTGACGTAGGTGGGTGTGACCGTTCCCAGGTCCATGTCCAGGTAGAGGGCCATGAAGGGGCAGGAGCCCGCCACCATGCGGCGGACCACCTGTAGCACCAGCGATGCCATCATCTGGTTGATGGTCGGATCCTGGTCGGTGAGGTCGAGGGCCGCGGCGCAGTCCACGTCCGGCGGCCTGGTCGAGACCGCCGTCAGCAGGTCGGGCCGCTGGAGGGTGGGCGCGGGGGCCAGGTAGCAGGTCTCGCCCTCAAAGGCCGGCTCCTCCCAGTCGACCCGGCCGGAGACGTTGCCCACGAGCACCTGGCCCCAGTTGGTGTCGTTGCCCGCGTCGATGAGCCAGCGGGCAGGGTGCCCCGGCAGGCACTCGGCCATCGCCTTCCGTGCGGCGGCGTTGTCGGCACAGCCGATGATGAGGGACTCCCCGTAGTCGATGAGACCGGGGTAGCCGTGCCTGTGGGGCTGGTTGTCGTGCTCGCGGAACGGGTAGACCGAGTAGCCCACGGGACGGTTGTAGGCCCGTGCCAGCCGGTCGGCCAGAACCTGGCTCTTGAAACCGCCCACGTCCCCGGCGTAGAAGTTCTGGCGCAGCAGGTTGTGGGGCTCTACCCGGTCGTGGTCGACCAGGACGATGGTGGCCTCCCGCCCCTGGAAGAGGCGGCAGAGGCCCTCGGCGACGAATCCGCCGGTCCCGCCGCAGCCGACCACCGTTATCCAGGGGTTGTCCAGCAGGAACGCGTTGTCCAGGTAGTAGGACATTTTTTCATTGACCTCCTTCTATCGGTTTGGCTGGGGACGGCTCTTTGTCCACCAGCCGGAGGCCCTGGGCCGGGCCGTCGAAGACCTGGAACCACTCCACCGGTGCGAAGTGGCCGTAGACGCCGACCCGGAGACTCAGCTCGGGCCGGTCGGTGTCGAGGCGTCCTGCGACGCCGTAGATGCGGAACCCCTGCTCATCGCCGTCGTCGGTGGCCGAGAAGAAGGCGCGGGAGGTACCGTGGGAGTGGAACTCCGCGACCACCCCGGCGGGCGGCGCGTAGGCGAGGGACGTTGCGGTCCCCAGCTGCGGCGGGACCACCAGCCGGTAGGAGCGCCCGTCCCAGCGAACGGCGAAGAACCGCTCGGTATCAGGGTCGTTCTGGAACCAACGCAGGCCCAACTCGAAGAGCCCCGCCGGGATGGGGCCGGGTGTGAGATGCACCTTCTCGGCCACGGGAGCCAGCCCCCGCACCTCGCAGGGGGCGACGACCACCCTCGCCGTCAGGTGGGCGCTCTCGGACTGGACGTAGAGTCCGCCCGCTCCGAGAACGTAGTCGTAGCCGACGCCGTTTGATCCTGTCAGCCCGTCTGGGTGATTGACGAGGTAGCCGACCGGCATCGGGCGGGCGGGCGCGTCAGACGCACCGCTAGCGGTAGCCATAGCCCCGTCTCCCCTGGGACGCCGCGATTGCCTGGGCGACCGTGCACTGGGGAACAAGGTCCTCAACCGGGTACTCAGTCTTTCCATCCAACTCCTCCCATAGCGCGTGCAGGTTGTCGGGGTGCTTCTTCGAGCGCTCCCCGGTGTCCCCTGTGCCCGAGAAGAATGACCGGAAGAAGGACTCCGGTATCTGTCCCGTCTCCTCGGGGAACTTGTGGCTTCCGGGGCAGACCCGTCCGTCCCTGAAGACGTTGAAGGCGGGCATCCGGTAAAGCGTCTGCTCGGAGTCCGCCGGCCTTTCGAGGGCCGCATAGACCCAGGGCGCCCTGGCCGGAGAGCAAACGAATACCAGCCCCGGCATGGGAAGCCGGAGCCGTGCGGGGGGCTTGAACGCCTCCCGTTGCAGGGCCACCGGCCAGACCTGCGGCGGCCGCCACAGGGCCACCACCTGGCCGGTCTCGCCCTGGTTCCACCAGAGGGCGTCCCGGGGCAGCAGCCCCGATGAGAAGCCCAGGTGCCGGGTGAACACGTTGGCGATCTCGTCCGCCGAGACGGTCCTGACCCAGTTGGAATCCCCCTCGAAGCCCCGCAGCAGGATGGTCTCCTCGTAGACCTCGAGCTGCAGGTTAAGCCTGTCCCCTGGCATCTCGTCCGCACCCGGCAGGGACCACCCGGTCTTTTCCGCGTCGGTCGTCATGGTCGTCGTCCTCCTTTCCTTGTTCTTGTTCGGGCACTCGCGGCAGGACGGTGTCCAGCATCTCGGCGAAGCGGCCGGGGAGGTCCTCCTCCAGCCAGTCGCTGAGCTTGTACACCGAGTCCATGAGGGCGGTGGCCTTGCGCCACTCCTCCGTGCCCTCGGCGATGATCTCGTCCTCCCAGGGGTCGCAGAACCCGTCGTACGACCCATCGTCGAAACAGTGGTCGAGGAAGAAGTTGCCGGTCTCGGCGAAGACCCACGAGGCGGCCTTGGCCGCCCCCTCGAACCCGGTCTCCTTCACCGCCTCCGTCAGG
>DAOUJG010000007.1:0-1785 GCA_034423015.1 Dehalococcoidia bacterium
CGTCAACCGGTCATCTGCCGGATTGCTCGCTCCAGTCCCGTCCGCCAACCTGATTCCCGTTGGAAACAGCCATGCTTGTATTCTACAATGTACTTCAATCCTCCTTACAGCCCGCACGGGGCGATCACGCCCTCTGAGCGATTGTAGTCCGATGCGTCAGGCGCCCCGGCCCGCCGCGTGACTCCGGGCTGTCCCGGTTTCCGCAGGCTGGCTCTCCCCGGTCATCGCGGCCTTGCTTTTCCCCGGGCGGATGCCAGATAATAGCTCAAATGTTCTGTCCACTTTGACCGTAGACAGCAAAGGAGCGTGACTCATGAAACTCAACCCGATAGCCGGACTATTCAAGAGCGAGGAGAAGCCCGCCACCAAGCTGATGAGCATCACGCCGCCCCGCAGCGGCGAGCGCACCATGCTGGGCGTGGAGAACCTGCTGAACTCCATCGCCATTCCCGAACCCTTCTCCCTGGAGATCGCGGGGGACAGCGACGGGGTCAGCCTGCTGGCCCGCTGCCGGGACGGCGCGTTCGTCCGCCAGCAGGTGGGAGGCCGATACCCCCAGGCCCGGGTGAACGAGGTCTCCCCGGAGGACGACCCGCTGAGGCTGTCCGAGGGGGAGCAGGCATGGTCCATGTCGCTGAGGCTCAAGGGGCCCGAGTACCTGCCCCTTCGTCCTCTCCGGGACGACGACCTGTTGGACCCCGGCTCGGACCCGCTGATCTCCGTCATAAGCTCCCTGTCCGACCTGGAGGAAGGGGAGCGCCTGGTGGCCCGGCTGCGTCTGCTCTCCCTGGGTGCCGACTGGTCCAGGGGCCATCAGGAGAAGGCATACGCCAAGCGCCCGCCGGCAGCCGAGGCGCACCCCTCCCACACCGACGCGCGGATCAACCGCAACCAAATGACGCACCTCGCCATCGGGGCGCTGTTCGTGCCGCCGGCTCTCATGGGCTACCTCTGGGTGCAGCGTGGCGAGACGTGGAAGGCGGTGCTGCTGGGGCTGGGCGTGGTCTCGCTTGCCGCCCTTGCGGGCTGGGCCTGGTGGCGCATCAGGCAGTGGCGCTCCGGGGGCAAGCACCAGGACCCGCTCATGATCGAGGAGAAGGTCTCCCGCATCGCCTACGAGTCCGAGCTGGAGGTGACGGCCATCCTGTCGGAGCACGGCACCGAGGCGCGGGCGAAGGAGCTTCTGCGGAACGTCGCCTCGGCCTACGGCCACTACAACAACCCGGCCGGGGCCAGCTTCCGGGCCACCAAGGTCCGTCCCGCGGTCCCCGATACGGAGCCGTCCCCGCCCAGGAGAGAGATGCTCGCGGGCCGGGACGTGCTGGGCGTGCGGGAGCTGGCGTCGCTGTGGCATCCCCTGGGGGCCGGAGACCAGCTGCACATGGTGGCCCGCACCGGGGCGAAGATGCTGCTCCCCTCGTCCAGGAACGGTTCCGACGGGGCCTACGTGGGAGACACGGTGGTGGGCAGGCCGAGGAAGGTGCACTTCCCCGCCGCCGCCATGGGGCATCACCACCTGTACGTGGCCCGGACCCGCATGGGCAAGTCCACGCTGATGCACCACCTGATCGTGGACAAGATGCGGGAGAAGGCAGCGGGCCGCAACGAGGACGCCATCGTCGTCGTCGATCCCCACGACGACCTGGTGAAGTCCCTGCTCAAGCACGTGCCGGATGAGATCGTGGACAGGGTGTACCTCATCGACCTGAAGGACGAGGAGCGCTCGCCGGGCATCAACCTGCTGGACGCCCGCATCTTCCCCGACAGGGACCGCACGACCGACTC
>DAOUJG010000008.1:0-5866 GCA_034423015.1 Dehalococcoidia bacterium
CGCTGGTGATGTTCGCCTCCCAGTCCGCGCTGGTCATCACCAATGCCCGAAGGCTCCGGGACGAGCGGCGGGCGAGGGCGGACCTGGAGACGCTGATCGACACCTCTCCTATCGGAGTGGTCGTCTTCGACGCGAGGACGGGGGCACCGGCGTCCTTCAACCGGGAGGCGAGACGGCTGGCCGACGGCCTGCCCGGGCCGGGCCAGTCGCCGGAGGAGGTCCTGGACACGCTGACCATCAGGCGGGCGGACGGGCAGGAGACGGCCCTGCCGGAGCTGCCCCTGGCCCGGCTGATGAGCGCGGGAGAGTCGGTGCGGGCCGAGGAGATGACGCTACTAGCGCCCGGTGGAGGCAGGGTATCGGTGCTGGTCAACGCAACGCCCATCCGCCCGGACGGGGAAGAGGTGGAGTCCTACGTGGTCACCCTGCAGGACCTTACGGAACTGGAGGAGCTGGGCCGGCTGCGGGCCGACTTCCTGGCGATGGCGAGCCACGAACTGCGCGCGCCGCTGACCTCCATCAAGGGGTCCGTTGCCACGCTACGGGATCTGGGACCCTCCCTGGACCCGGCGGAGGCGCTGCAGTTCCACAGGATCATCGAAGACCAGGCCGACCGCATGCAGGGCCTCATCACCGACCTGCTGGACGTGGCACGCATCGAAGTGGGGGCGCTGTCGGTTTTCCCCCAGCCAACTGACGTGGACGCCCTCGTGGACCGGGCCAGGATCCCGTTCCTGAGCCGAGGGGACGGACACGACGTCCACGTCGACCTCCAGCCCGATCTGCCGCGGGTGACGGCCGACCGGCGGCGCATTGCCCAGGTACTGGACAACCTCCTGTCCAATGCCGCCAGGCACTCC
Organism: Dehalococcoidia bacterium; assembly: GCA_034423015.1. Taxonomy (GTDB): domain Bacteria; phylum Chloroflexota; class Dehalococcoidia; order Lucifugimonadales; family JAGWBF01; genus JAGWBJ01. The sequence continues at coordinate 861 of DAOUJG010000008.1, forward strand.
CCGGAGTCGTCCGGCATCCGGGTCACCGCCGTGCAGAGGGGCGTCCACGTGGAGGTCTGCGTCGCCGACGGCGGCGTGGGGATATCCGCCGAACGCCTGCCGCTCCTGTTTCGAAAGTCCTCCATGCTCGATGGCGATGACAGTGAGGGCGGACTGGCGAGGTCGGGCATGGGGCTCGCCATCTGCAAGGGGGTAGTGGAGGCGCACGGGGGCCGGATATGGGCCGAGAGCGACGGTCCGGGCCTGGGGGCGCGGTTCACCTTTACTCTTCCGGCAGTTGAGGAGACCGGACACGCGGAACCGTCGGAGGCGGCGCAGCCCTCATCGCGGCGGCGGTCCGGCAGGAACCGGGTCCGCATCCTGGCGGTGGACGACGACCCGCAGGCGCTGAGGCACGTGCGGGGCGCCTTGTGGGAAGCGGGCTATGAGGCCATCGTGACCGGCGACCCGGAGGATGTGGGTCACCTGATGGAGGAGACGAGGCCCCACATGGTTATTCTCGACCTGATGCTGCCTGGCGTCGACGGGATCGAGCTGATGGAGGACATCCGCAGGCTTACGGACGTGCCTGTGATCTTCCTGTCCGCCTACGGCGGGGACCGGAACGTGACCCGTGCGTTGGAGGCGGGGGCTGACGACTACATCGTCAAGCCCTTCTCCCAGACAGAGCTGGTGGCGAGAGTCCAGGCGGTCCTGCGCAGGTGGACGGCGACCGGGTCGGCGGAGCCGCCCGAGCCCTACGCGGTTGGCGAATTGACGGTGAACTATGCCGAACGCAGGGTCTCCCTGGCGGGACATACCGTGCAACTGACGGACATCGAGTACCGTATGCTTCTTGAGCTATCGGCCAACGCCGGCCGGGTGCTGGCCCACGCCGAGCTCCTGCAACGGGTCTGGGGTCCGGCGCACCCCGGCCGCACCGGCGCCGTACGCTCCGTCATAAAGAACCTGCGGCGCAAGCTGGGCGACGACGCCGGCAACCCCGCCTACATCCTCAACGAGCCCCGCGTCGGGTACCGGATGCCGAAGGGAGAAACGCGGGATGAGGAACGCTAGAGGAAGCGCTCCTCACGTTCCTCCGTCACCATGAGTCACACTACGGGATTAGCGAGTCCACGGTGCACCGATGGACCGCCGAGCCGCAACTCAGATATGACGCGATCTACCATATGGGGTGGTGTTGGCCCACCCAGCGGCATATCGAGACTAAAGTGAACGAATAAAGATGGCACAACAGGACAGCAGCCACGACTTGATTTCATGCGACAGGTGACTGCTGAAATGTCTTCTGAATACGCTCGCATTCAGAGACGGACACATGAAGACCCAGGCACAACAGGTGACCAGGGCGAGGAAAACTGGGCCACACTACTGAGGGATTGGCTCCCCAGCACGTACGAGGTCGTGACACAAGGACGGATTATCGGTGAAGGCGGCAGCATCAGCCCCCAAGTTGACGTGATCGTGTTGAAGAATGTTCACCCTCGTAAGCTGCTCGACAAGAAGCTCTACCTCGCTGGTGGGGTAGCCGCCGCGTTCGAGTGCAAGACCACGCTTCGGGCTGAACACATCACGCAAGCAGTCAAGACCAGCGTGAACCTCAAAAGGTTGAGTGCTACGCGGACGGGATCACCTTACCGAGAATTTCACGCTCCGCTTGTGTACGGACTTCTGGCGCACTCTCACGAGTGGAAACAACCCAATTCCCGTCCACAGGACAATATCACTACGAGACTGAATGAGGCTGACAAGTCGCTGGTTTCTCACCCCAGGGATAGCTTGGATGTAATCTGCGTGGCCGAGGTTGGCACGTGGAATCTGGTCAAGTATGCCTTTCTCCCAGCAGAGGGAGTCGGCCGCATGGTGCAGATTTTGGCTAACGATTCGTTCGGTCCTGAAGGTGCTCCTAGCCTTGCTTGGACCTCCTATTTCAGCCCCGCAATGCAAGACGGCGGCCAAACGGATACCTTCACTCCAACAGGTTGCTTGGTGGCCCATCTGTCCAAGAAACTCGCATGGGAGCATTCTTCGTTGAGGAAGCTAGCTGAATAGTATAGGGGAGCGGGGATGGAGGGTCCGGGAAGCGGAAATATGCGGTTCTGGTCGATTGCTCAAACCTACAGTCAAGCGGTCCAGGGGCAGATACCGATACGGCTGGACAGGGAACAGTGGAGCGAGTGGGCCGGCTTCTACTTCTGAAGATTCCTGCCCAGGAGTATCGCCCGAGAGCACTATGCCCGGACACGGGCAGCCCATCGTCATCGCCAGGGCTGGTCAAATGCCGGTGGAGACCGGGGACAGGAAGACTGGCTTCGCCCCAAGGATGAGAAGAGTCCTGCGCTGGCCCGACCTATGGGTGCCCGCCACCAAGCTGCGCGAATCCAAGGGCCTTGCGCAACGGAACAGACCGCCAATCCAACTATCCTGCAAACGGGGAGCACATACTAGAGATATGTCGATTGTCATAGAGAGGCTTTTCTTTGATCGGATTGCTGGCCCGCTTTAGTACGCGAAGGCCCTTTGTTGTCATCGCTGTCTGGATTGTGGCCGTCGTGGTTGCCGGCGGCCTCGCCATAGATGGCGGGGTGGCCCCCGGGCCGGCGCCGTTCACGGACCTGCTCGACGCCGCCACGACCGCCGAGTTCCGGCTGAGCGACAGCGCCGAATCGAGGCGGGCCGACATCCTGCTGGAGGAGAGGCTTCGGGGCGCCCAACCGGGTAACGAGGTTGTCATCGTCCAATCGGAGACGGAGACCGTCGACTCGGCGCGTTTCCGGGCCAAGGTCGAAGCTGTGTACGGCGAGATCGCCGCTCTGGGAAGCGAAACGGTGGCCGGGGCGTTTCACTACTACCAGACCAGCAACCCGGTACTGGTCTCCGCCGACCGCAGGACCACGATCATGCCCCTGGTCCTGGCCGGAACCCTTGACCAGGCCGTGGAGAAGCTCCCGGCCATCCTTCACGTCGTGGAGGAAGCGGACGGCCGGGACGGCTTCCGGGTGCTGATGGTGGGGGACGCCAGCACGGCCGTCGACTACAACGAACTGGCCGAAAGCGATCTGAGATGGGGAGAGCGCATCGGCATCCCGGCGGCCTTGGTCATCCTCCTGGTCCTCTTCGGTACCGTGACGGCCGCCTTGGTTCCGGTGGGTTTGTCCCTGGTCTGCATCATAATAGCGCTGGGCCTGACGGCGCTCATCGGTCAGGCCTTCGACCTGATATTCCTCGTCACCCTGATGGTCGTCATGTTCGGCCTGGCCGTGGGGATCGACTACTCACTGCTCATAGTGTCCCGGTTCCGGGACGAGCTGTCCCGGGGGCTGGAGAAGAACGCGGCCATTGAGCGGGTGTGCGCGAGGGCGGGTCGCACGGTCCTGTTCAGCGGCATCACAGTGGTCGTCGCTCTGTGCGGCCTCCTGATTGTCCCCTTCCCCTTCTTCCAGTCCCTGGGCCTTGGGGCGATCCTCGTGGTCCTGGTCTCGCTGGCCGCGACCCTCACGCTCCTGCCGGCAAGCCTTGCCCTGCTCGGCTCCAGGATCAACCGTCTGGCCATTCCATTCCTCGGCAAGGCGCGAAACAGACTCTCCGGGTCCTCGGGGCGAAGCTTCTGGCGCCTGGTGACCCGCTCCGTAACCCGGGCTCCCATCATCAGCATCATCGCCGTTGCCGCACCGATGATTGCGGCCACGTTCTTCGCCTTCCAGATCCAGACCGGCGTCAACGGAGTGGACGCCTTCCCGGATGGCTCCCGGGCCAAGGAGGCCTTCTTCGTCATGGAGGAGCACTTCTCCTTCGGGCTGGTCAGCCCCACCGAGATAGTCATCGACGGCGACAGCGACAGTCCCCCGGCGCGGGAGGCGATAGCCAAGCTCCAGGACTCCCTCAAGGCCGACGGCCGTTTCCCGGCGCCTCTCCCGCCGGAAGTGAATCCTGCCGGGGACCTGACCCTGTTGACCATAATGATCCCGGGGGAGCCCCGCGGGCAGGACGCCATCGACGTGGTGACCACGATACGCGACCGGTATGTCCCCGCGGCGTTCGACGGAGTTGACGCCGAGGTCGCAGTCGGCGGCGCGACCGCGGAGGCCGCGGACTTCCAATCGACGATCCGCTCCTACACGCCCGCGGTCTTCGCCTTCGTGCTGGGCCTGAGCTTCCTGATCCTGATGCTGGTGTTCCGGTCGGTGGTCGTCCCGGTCAAGGCCGTCATCATGAACCTGCTCTCCGTTGGGGCCGCCTTAGGAATGATGGTCCTGGTGTTCCAGAAGGGGGTGGCCGCGGGGCTGCTGGGGCTCCAGCCAGCCGAGGTCATCGACGTGTGGATACCGCTGCTCATGTTCTCCGTCCTGTTCGGCCTGTCTATGGACTACCACGTGTTCCTGCTGAGCCGCATCCGGGAGCGCTATGATGAGACCGGGGACGGCGCCGAGGCGGTGGGCCACGGCCTGCAGTCCACGGCGGGAATGATCACCGGGGCGGCCCTCATCATGGTCGCGGTGTTCGGTGCATTCGCATCGGGCAAGACCGTCATCAACCAGCAGTTGGGGTTCGGGCTTGCCTTTGCCATAACCCTGGACGCCACCTTGGTGAGGTCGGTGCTGCTCCCGGCCACAATGGCTGTACTGGGCAGGGCCAACTGGTACCTGCCGTCCTGGCTGGATTGGCTTCCCGACCTGAGAGTGGAGACCGGGGAGACGCGCAGTTGAGGGATCCCGCATGGCAGAGCCCAAAGCCGAGCGGCTGGTTCAAATACGCCTTTGAAGCGCTTCTCCTGGCGACGCTTGTGGCGTCGATGGCCGCCTGCGGAGGAGGGGGACGAGGTGGTGATAGCCACCATAGGCGCCTACCATCCCTTCGACTTCATCAACGATGAGGGTGAGATAGACGGTCTGGAGCGTGAGCTGGGGGATGAGCTGTGCCAGCGGGCAGGTCTGGAGTGCAAGTGGGTCCTGAATGACTGGGAAACGATGATCCCCGACCTCGTGGCGGAGGAGTTTGACGCCATA
>DAOUJG010000009.1:0-2024 GCA_034423015.1 Dehalococcoidia bacterium
ACGTTCTGGCGAGCACGGAGGAGCCAATGAAGTCCTCATCAGGACCGTCCGTGGTCAACAGCGGCACGAATGCGGACCGGACGCCCACCCGATAGAGAGAGGAGAGAGACAACGACCATGAACCTGATGCAGAGGCTGTTCAAGGACGACCACAGGCCGCCCGTGCTGGCGGCCATCACGCCGCCAAGGAGCGGCGAGCGCACCATGCTGGGGGTGGAGAACCTGCTCCAGTCCATCGCCGTCCCCGAGCCCTTCTCCCTGGAACTGGCGGGAAGCGCCGACGGGGTGACCCTGATGGCCCGCTGTCTGGACGGCCAGGTGGTGCGGGGCCAGATCGCCGCCCACTACCCCCAGGCCCGAATCGACGAGGTGCAACCGGAGGACGATCCCCTGCGTCTGGGGGAGGACGAGCAGGCTTGGGGCATCACCCTTCGGGCCAGCGGCCCGGAGCACGTCCCCATACGCACCTTCCGGGACGACGACCTGCTCGACACCGGCTCGGACCCCGTCATCGCCCTCCTGGGGGCCATGTCCAACCTGCGTGAGGACGAGCGCCTCGTGGCCCAGCTCAAGCTGAACTCCCTCGGCCCCGACTGGTCCCAGCCCTACATGGAGAAGGCCCACAAACCGGCCGTGGACCAGCGGAGCGACTCCTCCTACACCTACCAGACCAAGCCTCTCCAACTCGACGGTGTGACGCTGGCCGTGCTGGGAGTCGGGGTGGTGGCCGTCCTGAGGGGATACCTCTGGGTGAGGGCGGGAGAGACGTGGAAGGCCGTACTACTGGGCATCGGGGCGACCGCGGGACTGGCTGCAGTCGGCTGGGTCTGGCACCGCATCAAGAAGGCACGCAACCGCGTCTACGACCCCAACCTGATCAAGGAGAAGGTCTCCCGCATCGCCTTCGACGGCGAGATACGGGTCACGGCCATCCTGCCCGCCGAGGCCGGGGCCGGGCGCGCCCGCGAGCTGCTGGGGCAGGTCGCCGCCGCCTACCGGCACTACGACCACCCCGCGGGCGCGAAACTCAAGGTTAGCCGGGTGCGGTCCGTCCTCCCTGACCCGGAGATTCTCCACCCCGCAGGCCCCGGTCTCCTCGGAAGGCCCAGCATCATCGGGGTCCGCGAGGCGGCGGCCCTGTGGCACCCGCCGGGAGCGCGGGACGAGACTCCCCTCCTGGCACGCACGGGGTCGAAGGCCCTCATTCCCTCCTCAAGGGGGACAAGGGACGGGGCACTGGTGGGCGATACCACCGCCGGGGCGCAAAGGGAGGTCCGGTTCACCGGAGACACGCTGCGGCGTCACCACCTCTACGTGGCCCGCACCGGCATGGGCAAGTCCAGCATCATGCACGATGTGATAACCCACATGATGCGGGAGAAGGCAGCGGGGAGGAACGGGAACGCCATCATCGTGGTGGACCCCCATGCCGACTTGGTGGAGGGCATCCTGGGACATGTGCCGGAGGAGATAGCCGACAGGGTGAGGCTCATCGATCTGGCCGACGAGCGTGGCGCCCCCGGCATCAACCTGCTGGACACCCGCATCTTCTCCGACCGCGACCGCACCGCCGACTCGGTGGTGCGCGTCGCCAAGGGGTTGTGGGACCAGTGGGGCCCCCGGATGCAGTCCATACTGGAGCAGACCGTCAAGACGCTGCATGAGGCCAACGAGCGAACCAACGCCGACGAGCAGTACACCATCCTCGACGGCCTCAGGCTCCTCTCCGATGACAAGACGTTCAGGGAAGAGGTGCTGGCCAAGGTCTCCGACCCCTACCTGATGGAATGGTGGGCCAACACCTTCACCGGTTGGAGCCGCGACTACAAGGCCGAGGCCCTGGCCCCGGTGCAGACCCGCCTCTCCTATTACGCCACCTCCAAGCGGGCCAGGGCCATACTGGGCCAGCGCCGCTCCACCATCGACCTGCGAAAAACCATCCTAGAGGGAGGCATCCTGCTGGTGTCCACCGCCCAGGGGACGGCAGGCCGGGACGTGGCCGCCCTGGTGGGCGCGTCCATGCT
>DAOUJG010000010.1:0-8958 GCA_034423015.1 Dehalococcoidia bacterium
TTGACCATCCTGAACTCGATGCTCAAGCGGGGCGCCCCATGGGACGCCACCCACGCCCTCAACGCTTGACCTTCAAGACAGTTGCTGGGTCCCGGCCTTCGCCGGGACGATGGGACGGGTAGGCTGGGTATTGCGCCGCCTTGACTCATGCGGGGCGCTGCACTAGACTGCGGGTCTGGGGCGCAACGGGCCCCGGACACCCCCATCAGCCTACAACCAGGCAGGCGACATGGACCTGAAGGAATACATAAGGGACATACCCGACTTCCCCACCGAGGGGATACTGTTCCGGGACATCACCCCCATTCTGAAAGACCCCGCCGCCTTCGGCTACGCCGTGGATGCCCTGGCGGAGCGCTACTCCCAGCGGCCCTTCGATCTGGTCGTGGCGGTAGAGGCCCGGGGGTTCCTCTTCGGCTCGCCCCTATCCTATCGGCTGGGCAAGCCCCTGATACCCGCCAGGAAGCAGGGCAAGCTCCCCTACGAGTCCATCAGGGCAGACTACTCCCTGGAGTACGGCACCAACGTGGTGGAGATGCACACCGACGCCGTCGCTCAGGGAGCGTCGGTGCTCATAGTGGACGACCTGCTGGCCACCGGCGGCACCCTCGCCGCCACCGCCCGGCTGGTGGAGCTGTCCGGCGGCCGCGTAGAGGAAGTGGCCCTGGTCGTGGAGCTGGAGGACCTGGGAGGCCGGAAGCGGCTTCGGGGCTACGACGTGTTCTCCCTAATCCAGTACTAGGCCCGCGCGGCCCGGACCACGCCCCCCATCCTTTCGCAGCCCCATCCCCTTCATAGGAGGAAGCCATGGCGTCCAGGGTAACCATCGGCGATGTGGAGGTGCTCCTGTTCATCGACATGGTGCCGCCGGCCTATGCCCCCCTGGAGTTCTTCCCCGACGTCACCGAGGAGGCGTGGGGCGCCCATCGCGACGACTGCCTGGAGGACGGAGCGCTCCAGCTTTACTACGGCTGCTTCGCCCTCCGGTCCCAGGGCCGGGTGATCATGGTCGACACCGGCATGGGTCCCGGGCCTCACCCCACCCGGGGAAACCGGACCGGCAACCTGCTGGACCTGCTGGCAGGGGAAGGCATCGCCCCCGACGACGTGGACATCGTGGTGCACACGCACCTGCACCTGGACCACGTCGGCTGGAACGTCACCTGGGAGGAGGGGACCCCCAGGCCGACCTTCCCCAAGGCCAGGTACCTGGCCCCCAGGGCCGACTGGGACTACTTCACCCAGCCCGACGTGATGGAGAAGTTCCCCTGCATCCAGGAGTCGGTAACCCCCCTCCAGTCCATGGGCGCCCTGGATCTGATCGACGGCGAGCACAGCGTGACGCCCCAGGTGACGACGCTGCCGGCTCCGGGCCACACTCCCGGCCACGTGGCGGTCCTGGTCACGTCCGGGGGCGAAAGGGGCGTCATGGTCGGGGACGCGCTGCACAGCAGGGTGCAGGTCCAGGAGCCCGGTTGGTGCGCCCGGGCGGACATAGACAAGGACCTGGGCCTGGAGAGCCGGAAGGCCCTCCTGGACAAGGCCGAGGCCGAAGGCCTGCTGGTCGCGGCGGGGCATTTCAGGCCCGGGGACCAGTTCGGCCGCGTGGTCCGGCTCCAGGGCCGCCGGTACTGGCAGACCGTCTAGGCCCCGCGGGGTCCCGATGGCTCTCCCACGCCGCCTGGTCTCCACAACCTCGGCGCTCCTTCTGAGCGTCGCCCTGGCCGCCTGCGCCGGGGACGGCGGTCCTGCCAGGGAGGTGCGGAGCCCATCCCCCACGCCGGCGCCGACGCCCTCTCCTACCGCGCCCGTGCTGCCCGGAGACGCCATGGTGCGGATACCCGCGGGGGAGTTCGTCATGGGAGCGTCCCAGGAGCAGCTTGACGCCGTGGTCGAGTTCGGGTTCTCCCCTCGGTGGATGGAGCACCTGGACCTGGTCATCCGGGGCGCCACTCCCGCCCACACCGTATACCTGGACGCCTTCGAGATAGACCTCCACGAGGTCACCAACTCCCAGTACGGCAGGTTCGTGCACACGGTGGGACTCAGTCCCCCAGCCTTCGTCACCGACCAGGGTCTCACCCGCCCGGACAACCCAGTGGTGGGGGTCTCCTGGGAGGACGCCGCCGCCTTCTGCGCCTGGGCCGGTAAGAGACTGCCCACCGAGGCGGAGTGGGAGAAGGCAGCCCGGGGGGTCGAGGGCTACGATTACCCCTGGGGCGATGCCTGGGACCCGGCCAAGCTCCGCACGTCGGACGGCGTTTCGGGCCGGGACCTGGCGGGGTTCGACGACTGGGCCGACTGGATCGACGAGACCGGCTCTCCGTCATCCTCCCCGGGCATTGCGGGCACGGTGGGCGCCGCGGCCGCGCCGGGCCCCGTGGCCGTGGGCTCCCACCCCGAGGGGGCCAGTCCCTACGGCGTGATGGACATGGCCGGCAACGTGTGGGAGTGGGTCGCCGACTGGTTCGACGCCGACTACTACAAGGTCTCTCCCCAACGGAACCCCACGGGCCCCGAGACGGGACAGCGCCGAGTGCTGAGGGGCGGCGGATGGGACGCCCCCAGGGTCATGGCGTACACCTGGTTCCGGGAGGACTTCATGACCCCCTCAGAGAAGAGGGACGTGACGGGCTTCCGCTGCGCCCGGGACGGCTAGGGGCCGGGGCGCGGGCATCGCCGGCCCCGGGGCGCCCGGCCTACAGGGCGGGCCGCCTCGTATGCCAGTCCGTGGCGCGCTCGTAGGCGTGGCCGACGCGCAGGACCGTCACCTCGTCGAAGGGGCGTCCCGATATCTGAAGCCCGATGGGCAGGCCTTCGTCTGAGAAGCCGCAGGGCACCGACATGGACGGGTACCCGTTGACGTTGAAGGCCCGGCTGTACTGGGTCAGAGCGGGGACCGACCCCACGGTCCTATCGCCGATCTGCACCGAAGTTGCCCCGATCTCGTGGGCCACTATCGGCACCGACGGGCCGATGAGCACGTCGACGTCCCGGAGCAGCGAGGCGGTCTCCTGCTCCAACAGGGTCCGGCCCCGCTGGGCCCGCAGGAAGTCGGCGGCTGAGAAGAACATGCCCGCCTCCAGCCTGAGCCTGGCGGGAGGGTATATCTCCGGGCCCCGGGTCACGACGATGTCCCGGTTGGCGGCCGTGGCCTCCCCCATGAGTATGACGGTGGAGATCGCGGCCGAGTCGAGATACGTGGGCCACGACACATCCTTGACGGTGGCGCCCAGCTCCCCCAGCACGTTCAGCGCCGAGCGCACGGCGGCCTCCACCTGGGAGTCCACGGGCACGTCGAAGTACTCCGAGGGCACGCCCACCCGCAGGCCCCGCACGTCTCCGGTCAGCCCGCTGGTGAAGTCTGGGACCGGGACGTTGGCCGAGGAGGGGTCCCGGGGGTCGTAGCCCGCGATGGCGTTCATGGCCAGAGCGCAGTCCTCCACGGTGCGGCACATGGGCCCCGGATGGTCCAGGGTCCAGGAGAGGGCGTTCAGCCCGTACTTGCTGAGACGCCCGAAGGTCGGCTTCAGCCCGGCCAGGCCGCACAGGGCGCTGGGGATGCGGACCGACCCGCCGGTGTCGGTCCCCATGGTGATGGTCGCCTGGCCCGAGGCGGCCGCGGAGCCGGACCCGCCGCTGGAGCCGCCGCTTATCCGCCGGGGGTCCCAGGGGTTGTGCATGTGCCCGTAATCGTCGTTCTCGCCCGTGGGCCCGAAGGCGAAGGGGTGCAGGTTAGTCTTGCCCAGGAGGACGGCGCCCGCCTCCCGGAACCGCTCGGCGATGGTGCAGTCATAGTCCGGCACGAAGTCGTCGTACACGCGGGAGCCGAAGGTGTTCTTCACCCCCTTCACATAGTACAGGTCCTTCAGGCCCAGGGGGACGCCGTGCAGGGGTCCCCGGTAGCGGCCGGCCTGTATCTCCTCCTCGGCCCGGCGGGCCGCAGCCATGGCCTCCTCAGGCATGAGGGTGATGAAGGAGTTCAGCGTGGGCTCCAGGGCTTCGATGCGCGCCAGGTGGGCCTCCGCCACCTCGACGGGGGAGACCTCCTTGCTGCTGATGAGGGCCGCCAGCCGGCCTGCGCTGGCAAAACAGAGCTCCGTTGCGTCCATGGTCCACTCCTATCGCGCCCCGTTCTACCGGGGCCGGGCGATTGTCCTTACTCCGTGGGCGGGGTGTAGGTGGTAGCCGGCTCGATGCCCGAAAGGTCCATCTCCCGCAGGTGCTTCACGTTGGGGAGCAGGCCCTGGACGACGGCGTACAGCTCGTCCATGTGCTTGGTGTCGGTCACGTCCAGCCCCGAGGACTCGGCTATTTGAAGGAACGTCTCCTTGCTCATCTCTGCAGGTTCGGCCACGGTGCGCCTCCTTTGCGGTGGGTCAGAGCTTGAAGAATATCATACCAGCCGCCCCCGGTCACCCTCACCCCGGCCCTCTCCCAGGGGGAGAGGGAGATACTCCCGGCTAACGGGGGAAGGCGTCCCGCAGGCCGCCGTCGACGGGAATCATGGCCCCGGTGGTCTTGGCCGAGCCGTCGCCAGCCAGGAAGAGCACCGCCTCGGCCACGTCGGAGGCGGTGACCCGCTCCCTCAGCAGATTGCGCCGGCGATAGAACTCCTCGATCTCGTCGACCCCTATGCCGTGGGCGCCTGCCCTCTGCTCCCGCACCTCCCGGGACCAGAGGCTGGAGCCCTGGAAGACGGCGTCGGGGTTGACCACGTTGCACCGGATGCCGAACTCGCCGTTCTCGATGGCCAGAACCCTGGCAAGCTGGACCTCGGCGGCCTTGGAGGCGCTGTACGCGCCGAAGTCCTTGCCCGGAGACGGGACGTTCTTCGTGCCGATGAACACCAGGCTGCCCCCGGTGGCCTGCTCCCGCATGGTCCGCACCGCCTCCCGGGCGGCCAGGAAGTGGCCCGTGGTGTTGACGTCGAAGGCCCTCTGCCACTCCTCCAGCGACAGCCGGTCTATGGCCCCCACCGGCGCGATGCCCGCGTTGGACACCAGGATGTCCAGGCCGCCGTAGGCCAGGCGGGTGCGGTCGAAGGCCGCCGATACGTCGTCTTCCCTGGTCACGTCCATGGGGCAGGACATGGCCCGCCCCTGGCCGTGGCTCAGCGCCAGCTCCTCCGCCAGGGCCGCGGCGCCCCCAGCGTCCAGGTCGGCGACGACCACGTGGGCCCCCTCGGCCGCCAGACGCCTGCATATGCCCTCGCCGATGCCGTGGGCGCCTCCGGTGACCAGCGCGACCCGTCCGGCCATGGGCCCCTCCCCGGGGGCCAGGGACAGCTTGTACAGCTCCATGGGCCAGTACTCGGCCTCGAAGGCGTCCCTCTCGCTGAGGGAAGTGTAGCTCCCCACGGCCTCGGCGGCGGCCAGCACGTCTATGGTGTGCCGGTACATGTCCGAGACGATGGACGCGGCTCGGGCGTCCTTCCCCGCGGTCCACATCCCCACGCCGGGCGCCAGGACGATCCGGGGATAGGGGTCTCGCATGGGGATGGTCCCGTCCGAGTGGCGCCGGTACCAGTCCTCGTACGCCTGGGCGTAACGGTCCACGCCGAGTCCCAGGGCCTCCCGGAGGGCCGGAAGGTCCTCCGGGTCCTGGACGTCCACCCACAGGGGGACCCGCTTGGTGTGGATCAGGTGGTCCGGCGTGGCCGGGCCTATGCCCGTCAGATGGGCGCCCCTCTCGGAGGCCAGGAGGTCCAGCACGGCCGGCGAGTCGTCGTAGCGCAGGACCCCGCGGGAGGCGCGGCAGACCAGGCCCCGCAGGGCCGGCGCCAGGGCCGCGGCGACCTCCCGGCGGCGTTCCGAGGACGGCAGCCGCTGTCCCTTGGTCGGAGCGAAGACGGTCTTGCCCCCGGCCTTGCTGGCCGCGTACTCCTCGGCCCGGGTCACCAGGTCGATGTGCCGCTGGTAGGTCTCCCGTGGGTCGTCTCCCCAGGTGACCAGGCCGTGGTTGGACAGCACCACCCCCCGACGGCCGCTTCCGCCCCTTGCGACCTCGCCGACCAGCTTGGACAGCCGGAACCCGGGCCGGAGGTACTCCACCACCGGGGCGTCGTCGCCGTAGGCGGCCCTGGCCGCCCCCCGGGGGTCGCCGCTGTTGGTGAGGGAGATGACGGCGTCGGAGTGGGAGTGGACGACGCTGGCGGCGGGGATGAAGGCATGGAGCAGCGTCTCGATGGAGGGCCTGCGGCCGCCCGGGTCGAGGGCGCAGTGCCCCAGGTACGCCACCATCTCCTCATCGGACATGTCGTCCCTGTCGAAGAGGGCGGCCACGTCCTCCAGCCGGATGGCGGCAAAGTCCTCGGGGCGGGCGGTCTTCAGGTCGGCGCCGCTGCTCTTGATGACCAAGGCAGGGGTGTCCCGACCGCGAAAGTCCGGCAGCGTGGTCTTGACGGAGGTGTTGCCCCCGCCCCAAAGCACCAGGGATGGCTCGGCCCCGACGAGCCTGCTCTGGTACACCAGCAGGTCGAGGTCGGTCATGCCGGAGGTCTCGCCGTCGTTCCAGAGGTTACGCATAGGGACGGCCCCGGGTGGCCTGGAGTGGACCCTGGCAACCAATTGAGGACGAAGGCATCAGAGCGGCTTGGAACGCGGGATAAGACTAGCGTTGGCTGGCATGCAGAATGGTGATGCCCATGACATCCTCACCATCATACCGCAGGATGATGTCATTATCGGTAAGCTCGCTATCGGTCGCCTGACCCGACTCCTGGAAGTGAATGTATAGAACGTCTCCCTCTTCATCGTAGGAAGACCAAAGGCGGTCGGCGGGCAAATGTCGCGCTGCCGGCACCAGGGTCAGATAGTCACTTAGCGTTTTCGGGGCCATACTCCCCACATACTATCACAACCAACTTTCGCAGGCCCGCACTGCTCCCAAAAGGAAGGCTCGGATTGCCTCGCCGGTCAAAGCTTTCTCCGTCCATCTCCGGCATCACAGTCCCTCAAGCATCGCCCTGAACTACGCGCTTATGAATCTCCCTAAGGTTGCCTTCAATCTTGTCACCCCAAGTCCGGAGCAGATCTGCCAGGCACAAATCGTCGGCCCGCTCCCCACTCAACCCGTTCGGCATAAGATACCAACCGCCGACGTGGCCCAACTTCTTGGAGTCTGTGTGGCGGATAATCGCCAGCCCTTCCCGATGCTGAGCTCGTTGCCGGTGTTTATCGATTTCCTTCCCAAGATCACCCAGGGCCTTAACATACTCCACGATTTGAGGTTGGGCCATTAAGACCTTGGATTGGAAATCCGTCCTGCTCAGGTTTAGTTGATTGCCCTGACTCATGCCCAATTGCAGTGCCGAATTGCACCAACCAGCGATGGCATCAAGGGCTGTTCGATCGGCACTGATACCAGTGTAGGCATGATATTCCGCGATCTTTTGAGGGTCACCTCGGACTTCTGCCCCATGACCCAAGTCGTCGAGCGCACAAGCCGCCATCTTTACGAGTCCCAACGCACGACCGGCTCCATATAGGTAATAGTCATCGTTGGAAACCCCATGGTCCACAAAGGGCCCAATCATCCATTCTGGAGCTTCAAAAGTCTTCAAGTTCGGCCTTCTGAGGGAGTCCGAACTAAGTATACCTAAAGAGTACAACCATTCAGAAGCACAAACCGCTGCGACCCTCTGTCCAGCATAGTCCCAAAGAATGCCCATCGCCCACGGTTATGGACAACTTCCTGACGGGCCTCCAGAGAATAGCTCATCTAGCTCTATCGCCCGCCCCGATGCTCCCATATTTGCCTATCCGGCCCCGGCATCCAGGAGTGTTCGGACCAGCTCCTCGATGTCGGGTATGTAGCTGTCCAGGTCCTCCTGCTCCATCCAGTCGTTGTAGAAGTTGGAGTGGCACGACTGGGCTATCCCGAAGGCCAAACGCAGGGACGGATTACGCTGCTCAAGGGCCAGGTCCATAAGGGCGCGGCGGCGATGTTGGTACTTGCCGTGGGGCAGACCGCGGCTGGCGCAGTAGGACTTGAGGGCTTGGGTGGTCGCGCCCCACAGCTTCTCGGCTCCCTGGGGAAGGTCGCCGGCGGCTATCTCCTCCTTGGCTTGCTCCAGCATCCAGCGGGCCAGGTCCGCATGTTTCTCCGTCGGCGATTGGTTGATTTGCACGTCGCCTCCGTCTCCAAGTGGAGTGTGCCCATATTTTAGCCTACCACCCCCACAAATCAAAAGCCGGGCTTATTAGGCCCGGCTCTCTTGGCGGCACCTTGACCTGGATAGTGGAAGAAGGCGTTGTTACGGTTCTACGTGTTGTTGCAGCGGCGGGCTTTCTCAGGGGACTGCCTTGCCGGGGCCCGAGAGCCGAAGCTCAACCGGACGGCCCCGATGGGGCAGAACACCCGCCGACCGACCTAGGAGTTGGACACTGCCGGATCCCCAGGGGGACCGACGGCACCGTGGCTCCCTAGAAAGGAGGTGATCCAGCCGCACCTTCCGGTACAGCTACCTTGTTACGACTTCGTCCCAGTCACCAAGCCCGCCCTCGGCGCCTGCCTCCCTTGCGGGTTAGCTCAGCGACTTCGGGTGTTCTCGGCTCCCATGACGTGACGGGCGGTGTGTACAAGGCCCGGGAACGTATTCACCGCAGTGTGCTGACCTGCGGTTACTAGCGATTCCTCGTTCACGCAGGCGGGTTGCAGCCTGCGATCCCAACTGGCGCCGGCTTTAGTGGGATTGGCTCCAGCTTGCGCTTTCGCGACCCGTTGTACCGGCCATTGTAGCGTGTGTGTAGCCCAGGGCGTAAGGGCCATGCTGACTTGACGTCATCCCCACCTTCCTCCCCCTTGTGGGGGGCTGTCTCGCTAGAGAGTGTAACTAGCGACAAGGGTTGCGCTCGTTGCGGGACTTAACCCAACACCTCACGGCACGAGCTGACGACAGCCATGCAGCACCTGTGCCGGCTCCCCAGGTTACCCCGGAGTCGTTGCCCTTTCGGG
>DAOUJG010000011.1:0-48736 GCA_034423015.1 Dehalococcoidia bacterium
CTCTCCTTCAGCGCCGGACGGACGCTGACCTACGAGCACCTCCTGGACCGGGTGTGGAGGGAGAGGAGCGGCGACGACCTGCGGCCCATGCGCACCATCGTGCGCAGGCTGCGAATCAAGCTGGGCGACGACGCGGCCAACCCTACCTACATCTTCACCGAGCGTCATGTCGGCTACCGGATGCCCAGGGGGGAGGGGGTGGAAGCCAAGCGTCTCGTGGATGGTGCGTGATGGCTTGGCTTCCCGGTTCCAAGTGTCGTGCTCGGACAGCCCTGTGAGGGCCAGTGCCACCTATCCGACTGTACCCAAATCGACTGTCAACGAGCACCTAATTGTGTAAGGAAGGCTGGAACCTCGGTATGGCCTTCTTTGGCTACATAGCAGCAGTCTTCATACTTTGGATTTGATTAGCGCTGCACTATCCTAATTGGAGTGAGTAAGGAAAGACTGCCGAGTCAAACATCCTCATGATGAGGAGGAAAACTGTATGACCAACGCCATGCTTAGTGACCTGATCTCGACTGTCGGCCTAGCTCTTGACATTTTTGGTGTTCTGGCACTGCTCTATGCCACATCGCAGAAGAATATAGATATGGCCATAGGATTGGCTATGTACGAGGAACTGGTCTACGACAGAGAAGACTTTTGGCTAAACGAACAAGAGAAACAAGAATACGAACAATCAGCGACCAGAACCAGAGGACGATTAAAATGGGCAAGGAGAATATACATAACATCCCTCATTCTCATTGTCTTTGGCTTTGGTCTGCAAATTTTCGGCAATGCAATGCCTTACCTTTAGTCTATCTCTTGAGGTAATGACCTGCGCCCATAATTGGCGACTCTCGCCTAGCCCAGTCTGTCTGTCTCCCCTTCGCCGCCTGGTGGATTCACCTCCGAGACGGTGAACCTATACTCGCCCGGATGCGACATAGCCAGCAGTGCCTGGTTGTCAGGGCCTCGACCGAGCCTTAAGGTTACTATGCCCTTGCGGGTGTCCAAACACACAATCACCAGTGCACCACCCGGCACGAAACCCTCTTGACCGGCCTCTGAGGGCTCCAGCTCGCGCAGTAAATTGGAGCGAACACAAAATTCTGGACCGATGCCTTGTTCAATATCGATGAACGTGGGGGCGAAGTGGATATTGGACAGGAGTTGGCAAAGCGCCCTGAAATCCCGGTCCGCTTCCTCCCGGACCTTGCCGTCGTCGAGAGTAAGTATTTGGTGTGCGATCACATCGCGGCGACTAATGAGACTCTTCCACGATGGAATCTCGGGGAACAGCTCGTTCAGCCCGGAATGCAGCTTCTTGAGCCGGTTGTCCACTTCCTTCAGTGCTTGTCCCGTTTCCTCAACATATCTT
Organism: Dehalococcoidia bacterium; assembly: GCA_034423015.1. Lineage (GTDB taxonomy): Bacteria > Chloroflexota > Dehalococcoidia > Lucifugimonadales > JAGWBF01 > JAGWBJ01. The sequence continues at coordinate 1,367 of DAOUJG010000011.1, forward strand.
TTTAGGGCGGCGACAAGGTGAGGGTCGTCCTCCGTGTTCAGACGGTCGAGAACTTCGACTCCAGCCACTGCTGATCGTGCCGCGGCAGCTATGAACTCGGACATTTCGACGCACGGCTCGGCAATTGGGCTACTTGTCGAAACTGAGAAGATGACGACTGCATCTTCATACATTCGCTCCACATCGACCCTTGTCGCCCCGCGCCTTTCACGCTCAGCGAGCCAAGTTGCCGAATCAGTGGTGATCGTACGCATATTTTCCAGAGGATAGGGAAACTTTTCGTCTGTCATTGAGACCCCATTCGTGCCACTCCGTCGACTGTATGCCTGCGACTCCCGTCTACGACTTTGATTTTCAAATGTATCTACGCTGCCGTTTGCCAGGGTCGCCCACCCTTCACCATGACGTACTGAACCCCGAACTCCACGCCTTACCACTGTTGCCCCGCAGGAGTCCCATCGGGGCGGTCTTGCGGTGCCTGTTCCCGTTCATCATAGGAGGGCAAGCCAGACTTCAAAGGAATCGAATCTCTTCGAAAATCGTCGCATAGGTCTCCGGTGTCATCTCGATCACTGCGCTACTCTGAGTGCCCGTGAACTGTCCTACTATTTCGAAATCTGCTTGGATGCCAAAATGTACTTCAAGAAGTTCTTGGCCATACATGGTAGACGGCGTGCTCTCGATATCCAGATGCAAGAATGGCTCACTGCCTGTGGCATGGAATGAAGGGGCTTGGGCAACGAAGACCTCTACAGATTCAACTTGGTAACGCCAAGCCAGAGCTACAAGGCGTACTCGACGACCACCCGGCCGTTCCATTCCTGCGGGGTTGGCGGGTGCTAGCCTCAAGCCATAGTCTGGTCTAGCCGCGGGTTGAGGAAGTTGACCCCTATCGCGCCGAAGGACGTCAAGCAAGAAGTAGAAGTCAACATGATCTTGGCGGGGGGCACCTACGATAGTTTCAGGGTCTCCGTCCACAAGGTTAACCAGTTCCCATCGAACGCCTTGAGACGTCCCGTGAACCACAAGCCGGGGATCGCCTTGACTTTGGCGATGTGTCTTGGCAGCCAATGAAACCTGCCCTGACTGGATTTGGCAGAGCGTGTATTCGACTTCCATGCTTGCATCCTCTTTAGCTGCTAGCTTCGATGTCTGGCCCTGGACTCCCTCGCATTCACCCGCTCCAGCAAGGCTTCTCTTATCGCATCCGAGTATTGAGCAATCCCGAAGTACTCCCCGACTAGTTCATCAATGCGTAAGTGCTCAGGCGTGGAGACTTCCTCCTGTACCGGAAGAGGAGCCCTATGCTGGAGTCTGCTGTAAAGGTTCTTAGCATCGTCGAGGAAATCGAAGGCAAATCCAATCGGTAACGCTTTCATGTCAGTGGCTTCGGCCTTCAGCATCCCTCCCCCAAGATTCCGTCGTCCAGTGACCTCACGGAACAGCCAGGCTACGGATGAGTTTAGGTAGACCCACAGAGAATAGTGTATGTCTGACTCCCACAAGGCTTGCGGCAGGTACAGGTCCACACCACTAAACGAATGGGCCTTGCAGTAGTTGAAGGCGCAGTAGTGTCTACCGAGGCCCCTGGGCATAATCAGAGCGGGAATCTTGCTCGCGCGGTTTCCGACGGCACTGCGCTGGACAGCGCTATCCGCGACCATCGCGACGAAGTGGGCCGAGTCCAAGAGAGTAGGAACGTCGGCTCCCGGGGCATTGATTGTCTCTTTACGTACGTTGATGCCCTGTCCGAACCGCATGCGCTCTCGCAGTGTGCGGTCCTCGCGTCCATTCAACTCTTCCAGAATGTGCTCAAAGAACTCAGGCATAGCGAATAGGTGCCCCCACTTCATCTCCTGTCGGGCTTGCACCGTTCGCATTAGAGTGACCAGCATGTCAGCATCAGCTACGGAGTACTGGATACTCGCCTTTTCCTCACGTCCGAAAAGAGCGATGACAGCGTTTATGTTCGGTCCCTGGCTGTCAGAGAAGAACTTGGCTGATGTGTCAATGATCCGATGAAAGGAGAACTTTCCTCTGGTGAGGTCTTGAAACGACTTCCCATAGTCAGTGCTGAGCCAGGCATTCTGGGTGATCAGACAGGCAACGCCATCGCTGCCCAGCAAACGGGCGGACCGCGCAAGGAAATATATGAGCAAGTCACTGCCTCTTGGGATGTCTGCACCCCAATCGGCATCAGCCTGCCGTCTGTACGCATCCTTCGCAGTATCCGAGAGCAAGCTGTTGCGAGCTTCAACATACGGCGGATTGCCAATCACAACTTCAAAACCGTCTCGCACATCGAACATATAGGCCGAGTCGAACCACTTGGCGTAGGCGTTCTGGTCATAGGGGTCCCATGCGGCGATCTTCCCAGAGTCAGACTTGGACATTCCCGCCCTTCGCAACTCCGCCGCCAGATCATCCCGCAACTGCGCGTCCTCTCGGCGGAGGCGGAGCTTCTCCTGCCTGTGACCGGCGTGGAAATGGCGTTCACGATTCTGCCGCAACTGGTCGTTCAGCTCCGCCACGCGGTTCCGGCCACCCAATGGGATTTGGAGAGCTCTCTTGTCCAAGCCCAAGAGTGCATCGGCTGCCACGAAGCGGGTCTCCAGGTTCGGCAGAGGTTGGATGCCGTAGTTGTCGGAGGAGTCGCCGGTAGGTTGTTGTTCGATGGCCAAAGAGATGAAGAAACGTAGCTTGGCGATCTGGGTGGCCACGGGCTGGATATCCACGCCGTAGATGCTGTTCTGGATGAGGTAGAGTTTGCGGCCGAAGTCGGAGCCCTGGTAGCGCTCAAAGGACTCGTTTATGGCTTCCAACTGCTGTGCGCGGTCGTGTTCGCTCTGCGGCGTGCGGATGGCGCGGTCCGCTTGTCCAACGTGCTTATCCTCTTGCAGCCTGCGCCACAGTCGGTTGTCCGGGTCCAGCCGTCGAAGGGCCAGGGTGAGCTTATGGAGGACGCCCATGGGGAAGGCGCCAGACCCCACCGCGGGGTCGAGGACCTTGAGGTCAGCAATGGCGCGGACGACGCGGTCGGCCTCCTCCGGGAGAAAGAGCTCTCCTGCGTCGCTGTAATCGAGAAGGTAGTGGAGGCGCTCTTCCCACCAAGTCCGGTCGGCGTCGTCAGGGGCCACTTTCTGGACCATGGAGGCAACCAGTGCCTCGTCCACCATGTAGTCCACGACGGCGCGGGGCGTGTAGTAGGAGCCGGTCTGCTTGCGGGCGCTGTCCTTGGTTTCGGGATTGTAGGCCGCCAGCAGGTTCTCGAAGACCTTCCCAAGCAACTCGGGGTCTAAGGCCACCTCCACCTCTACAGGCGTGTTCTCCTCCACGGTGAACTTGTAGCGCTCAAAGAGGTCGATGAGGCCGTCAGGCCCAAAGAATAGACGGTTTGGAATCGACAGCAGGCCCTTGTCCACGTCGGAGAAGCAATCAATGCGATAGCCACCCTGTCCCTTGGCCTCCTCGCTGTCGAGGCAGTCAAACAGGCCGCCATTGATGAAGGGAGTCTTGTCGAAGTGGGCGATCAGGGCGTCTGCGTCGGCCATCTCGGACCGGTAGCGGTAGCGAGTGAAATCCCGGTGGGTCGGGTTGGAGACGCTGCTGAATCCTCGGCGGTCGATTTCGGTATTCAACGTGGCGAAGAAGAGGTTTTGCAGGACAGCGCGGTAGTAGGAGTCGCCGGTGGCGCGGTCGTAGTCCTTGAGTAGCGGGGCGATTTGGTGCTCCACGAAGAGTTCGGGGGCGACCAACCCTTTCTCCTTGATGAACCAGATGAAGAGCATTCGTGTGATGAGGCGGATCACATGCTCCTGGGCTGAGACGACCTTGTTCTCTGTAGTGGGAAACCGGGTGACCTCCGGTTTCACAGCGTTGTCGAACCACTTGAGTAGCTCGCGGTAGAACCGCCGGTTGAGCTCCTCGGTGTCTAGTGCATCGAGCCACGCTGCCAGCAGGCCATCGAAGTTCCGAGATTGGCCACGCAAGCTTATCGAACTCAACCGGTCGGCCAGGGAGAGTTCCGAGAGAATATCCAAGTGGGCCCGATGCGGTGCGGACGGCCTGATCTCACGAATCAGAGACACGCTGCCAAGCACGTCGCGGTCTGGGTCTCGCCGGTTGGGGCGGCGGTGGACGAAGGCCAGGGTCAGGAGGTCAGACGCGGTCCTGAATAGGACGACGGTGGGTATCTGCCACCGCTTGTTTATCTCACGGGCGAAGGTGGCGTAATCTCCTCGCGGGTAACTCGCCCGCTTCAACTCCACGGCGGCAAAGAGAAAGCTGCGGGCATTGCCGGTATCGAAATTTGCATCGTTGAAGAGCGATCTTTGCGCCGCGATCTCCTGGTCGGTGTACTGAAAGAGGATGCGAATCGACCCGGCCGCCTCCCTAAAGGACTGCTCCGTCTTGGTGTTCGGCGTCGTAGCCGGGTGCTGGCGAATGAAGTCCTCAACCGTAGCGGTCTCGTCGCCTGGCACGAGGTCGCTTCTGTAGCCCATCACGTCCAGCAGGTCAGTCGCGGCAGCGGAGAACTCCTGGCCAGGAAGCCTGGCCAGAGAGCCTCGAATCGAGGATGCCAAGTCATTCTGGTTCATGATCGTTCCTGTGGGGCCGCCGCATTCCCGGCGTTGGCTTGAAGAAGAACGGCCTTCTCGTCTATCACGACTAACCACGTCACCAGCTCGAAGTCGGTTGCGCTGCGGGGTGTCTCAGAGACAGATGTGAATCGGAAGTCTCTTGCGCCGCCGGGTCGCAGGTTACGGGTCTGCGTGTCGGAGTGGGCCTGCCTGATGTGAGCGATAACGCCCTTCAGCAGGCCATCGTAGTGGCCCATAGCCTTGCCAAAATCGGTGACCCGGTCGAATTGGTCGCAGAGCCGTGTGACAGGCTCCGTCTTCCCGGATGCCGCCGCTTCGAACACGCCAAGGGCTTGCCGTGCGTTGGCGCAGCCGAAGCGAATCGTTCCGTTGTCCTGGACATAGACAACGTAGTAGGGATGGACCGGACTGGCGACCCGCTGTCGGGACGAACCAGGGGCGGCGTTCTGCTGGCGCAGGAAGAAGACGACGCCAGGTTGAATGGCGGACGCCCTGTCCTCGGTGACGGCATAGATGCCGTGAGGAAGCGCTTCCAGCATATCCCGGTTCTTCTCAAGGTAGCGCAGTAGCTGGGCGAGGAAGTGGTCGAGGGTGAAGTCGCTCATTACTGGTCCGTCGGCCAACTCGTCCATATCCAGGATTTCCTTACGGAGCTTCAACAGCTGCTCGTCCCGGAAGCGGAGCTCCAGTTGGGCGTCTTCCGCAACGGTCAAGGGGTCATCGCTGCCCGTAGCGGCAATGTCAGCCAGAGCCATCCGCGCCTGTACCCGGTTCTCCAGTTTCAGGTACTTCTCCATGTCGTCCGTCGGCCAGTAGTTGAGCATGTGGACGGACGGGTTCCGGCTCCCGATGCGGTCGATGCGGCCAAAGCGTTGGATGAGGCGCACGGGATTCCAGTGGATGTCGTAGTTCAACACCGTATCGCAGTCCTGGAGGTTCTGCCCTTCGGAGATGCAATCCGTGGCGATGAGTAGGTCGATGTCCGACCCGCCCTGCTCTCCCCGGTTACGGGCGACTGGTGCGAAGTTCGTGAGGATGTCATTGAAGGCGTTGCGGCCCACAGACGTGCGGGTCTCGTCGCCGGCCACCATAGCTATGTTGATGCCCACCTCGTCAGCAAGGTCGGACAGATTGTCGTACAGGTAGATGGCGGTGTCCTTGAAAGTGGTGAAGACCAGCAGCTTGCGGTTCTGCGCTCCGGAATTGTCGACAGTCGGCATTGTCGCCTTCTGCCGGATTGCCGCCCTGATCTCCTTCAACTTGCCATCTCGCTCCGGGGTGATGGCTACCACCTGTTCCAGAACGCCATTCAGGGTTGCCCGGTCTTCCCGTAGGTCGTCCAACCAGCCCGGCAGGTCTAACTCGCTGAGACGGTACGGCCTGAGTCCCCTGTTGACAAAGAACTCTTCGTCGTCCTCATCATCGTCCGGCATCACATCGACACCGGACAATTCAACTCCGTCCCTGGCCCGGACCTGATACCGCTCGATCTTCTCGACAAGGCTGTCTATCTTGCCGATCGTGCGCTGGAGTGTGAGCGTCAGGGAGTGAGCCGAACTCTCCAAGCGTTTCAGGAAGTTCGTACGCATCATCCCGACCAGAAAGCGCTCACTGTCCTGCTGGTTGAAGTTCTGTGCCTTCCGAATCTGCTCCAGTTCGGCCAGGCGTAGTGAGTCCGTGACGTAGTTGGAGGGTTGGTACACGGACAGCTTGAACCTCTCGATGCTGTCTGCCAACTGCTTGTAGGAGAGAAGGCCGTCCAAGTCGGTAGGCGGGTAGGCATTGACCGGCGGGGCATGTGCTGGGAACTGGCCGATACGCTCCATCTCGGCTGCATAGGACTCTTCAATGTGCCGCCGGGAGCGGGCTATGGAGACGCCTCCGAGGAGCCGAAGGAAGTCCGCTCCCAGCTTCTCAAGCAGCGCGCTCTTGTCCCGCTGCCCCTTCTTCTTATCGGATTCCCACTCCTTGAACTGCCTCTGCGCCGCCGCCATCATATTCCCGATGTTGCCAACGCCAAGGCTCTCCCTATAGTCGTCCTCTCGTCCCTCGGTCATCAAATGGACCTGGTTTCGCAAATCTATGAGCGAGGTATTGACCGGGGTTGCCGAGAGCATCAGCACCTTGGTGTGGATTCCGTCGGCGATGATCTCCTTCAGCAGTTTCTGGTAGCGCTGTCCGTCGCTGTTGCGGAAGTTGTGTGACTCGTCAATCACTACGAGGCTGTAGTTGCTCCAGTTGAAGTTGGCGAGATCGACGCTTCCCGACCTGCCGGAATCCCGAGAGAGGTCGGAGTGGGCCAGCAGTGTGTAGCTGAAACGATCATGGGGGAAGGGGTTCTGGATGTGGCCGTTGCTTGCCTGATAGAGGGACCAGTTCTCGTAGAGCTTGCGCGGGCATAGTACCAACACTCGCTCGTTGAGTTGCTCAAAGTACTTGATGACGGCCAGCGCAGTGTAGGTCTTGCCTAGACCGACGCTATCGGCAAGGATGCACCCGTTGTACTGCCGCAGCTTTGCAATAACGCCCTTGGCACCATCCTTCTGAAACTCGTAGAGGGCGTTCCAGACCTGGCTGTCGTAGAAACCCGTGGCAATCAGGGTCTGGTCACCCGAGAGCCGGGCCTCGATCTCCCTTCGGAACAACTCGTAGAGAGTCTTGTAGTAGACCACCTCCGGCGCATGGTCTTTTCCAACGCGGGCGAGGGCGTCCAACACCTTCTGCTTCACATCCTCTGTGCGCTGCGCGTTCTTCCACAGGAGGTCGAACCACTCTCGCAATTCGGTGAGGGTGGCGTCGTCCTCTACTGCCAGGTTGATCTCCAGGTTGGACCGGTCGCTGCCTCCCAGGCCGCTCTTCGTAAAGTTGGAGCTGCCAATCACGGCGTTGCTGGCCACGCCGTTCGAGCCTGACAGGTACATCTTGCCGTGAAGGAAGTTGGACTGGCTCACAGAGCGGATGGCAACGGAGTCGCGCTTCACCCACTCGGCGCAACGCTTCGCCAGATACTTCTGTAGCATGGTGTGATTCGGTGTCAGTCCCTTCTCCGTAACGCTGAAGGACTTTGGGTCCTTGGCTCCGGGGTCCAGGTCCTCGACCGAGGCGGGGTCCCCAAAGAGGAATCGCACCTGGTCGATGCCGTCAAGCTCGTCCATCAGCAACTCGTAGCCATAGATGCTGAAGTAGGCTGACACGAAATCGAAGGCCGCAGCGACACTGAGGGTACGTCGCAGGTGGTCGGCGACGGTTTCCTGCTCGTTGTCTATTATGTGGCGAGCGGTCATCAGCTATTTGCCCTTGCTTGAAGGTCGCTGCATCTCTCCATCATGTCCTCGAACCGCTCTTCATCGTCAAAGAGCATCCCGTCGCTGAGCATCCTCTCATAGTCGTCAGTCAGAGCCTCATAGAAGGACCCTTCCGGCACCAGTTGAAGGTCGCCGGACACTGCGGCCTCATAGTCGATCCATCCTCCTGCGACAGCCTTCTCTCGAAAGAACGCCGCCTTGTGCCGCGCTACAGACAACGCTAGGCTTCTGTCGGCGAGCGCCCTCTCGGCGTAGCCCGCGTCATCCAGGCGGACAAGATCATGCCAATGCCTTGAGAGCCGCTCACCCCGGCTTCGCTGCTGGCGACAGAAAACGTGGACCGCCGTCGCTTTCTCCCAGAAAGTCCGCTCCGCCAGCATGACGAAGGGGCGGGCCCTGGGTAAGGCGACTTCCCGCAAATGGGGAGCTGCGTCGCACTCCACGGGACGCTGTTCGCGCGGCCCTCCAGTAGACCGTGCCCCAAACTCCACTGTCACCTCCGGCCTCACGAAATCGTAGTACGTGAACAACGGCTCATAGCCGATGAGTACTCTTTCACCATCGGCTTGCACCTGGGCGGACAGCTGGAGTCCTGACAGGTCGGCCTCGATGAGAGTTAGAGCATGAGTCTCCACCCAGTCCGCCAGCCGCTGCCGGATCTCTCGTGTCCAATTGCGTTCCTGGCTGCGACTCGGGGGCAACGGGTCTTCCTCCGTTTCCTCTACCAGGTCGGGAGCAATGGCCCGGATGTCGTAGGTGATGTCGAGGTCTTCCGAGAATCGACGAATGGCTTGATACGCTTTGGCGAGTGAGGTGCCGCCTTTGAAGGTCAGGCTTCCGCCGAACGAGCTCTCTGCGAGGGCGCGCAATGTATAGACCACCCACATGTCCTTCTCCAAGAGGTGGACACGTCTTCCGCTGAGGGTGGAGGCCACCTCTAAAGCCTCGCGCCGTTCTTCGGGAGATAAGGATTCAAAAGGGGTGTCAGCCATTGGCGACTATCGTGCTCACGGGTTCCGCCATCCACGCGGGCATCAAGGCCCGCGACGCGGCTAACTCTCTGAGGTCTTCGGCCGAAAGCTTGCTGCAAACCGCTTCCAAGCCCTCCTCCACTTCATTGGGACCCAGCCATGCCAACGCACGAACTGCCTCGCCGGCCGGCCGATGCGGCGCTGTTAGCTGCCAACGGGGAGCGTGGCGCAGTTCGACCGTCAACCCGCCGAGCTTGAGCCTGCGGTCGGGTCCGGAGGTAAGGTAGACCGACCGAATTGGCACCTGATTGGTAAGTCCAAACGCGTTCGCTGCCATCCCGCCGCAGGGAACAATCGTCTCACCCCACAGCGCGGACAGGGAAGTGAGCACCTTGTCCACGGAAGGCGCGCGAAGACCAAATCTGGTCTGTATGGGCTGGACGTAGACGCCTTGGCAGACCCGCATAAGCTCTCCCTTACGGGTAAGACGAGACAGCGCTTGGTCGACAGCGTCTCTGCTGCCTAGATGCAGCAGGGCGCTTGGGCACAGCAGTGTTCCCTCCGGCGACTCTGCGGCGTAGCTCATCACTTGGAATGGGAGGCTTGGCACTTGAGAATCTCCCGGTTAGAATGTCAGAATTATAGCATAGCACCTGACCGCCAACAACAGGTGAACATGTCTCAGGAGCCTGTCGTAGTAATAGAGCATCGTGCATTGATGAAGAGTCCAGCAGAATGCCATAACGACATCGGATCTATTTTGTATGCCCTTTGAGCACGTGAAGGAGATGGGGAGCAAATGCCCATGACAAAAGCACCTCTCAATAGCATAGAGGAGCGATTGCGACGCTTACCGCTTCAAGTCGCAGACCAACTATTCGGTATGCCCAGACCTCTCCCCGAAACCTTGTTGGACATTCGCCAGCTTGAGCGAACTATGGAGAGCATGGTCCATCGGAAGGACGAGATTCTAGCCACGTTTCCTGCCTTCCACGATGTGCTGGAGTGGGTCGAGGTGCACTGGAGTGGCAAGCGGGAAATCCAGCGCCCCGCCGGTACAATTCCGCGAGATAGCAACGTGCACCAGGAAGTGGTGCAAGCAGACTCTATGGAAGTGGCATCCAGGTTGTATCTGGCAGCAGCCCGATACGGAGCGGCGGAGGTAGCAGCGCACGCAACCAAGTTTGCTTCTCACGGCATGGTCGAGACACAAAGTAACTTCTTGCTCCGTGGGCGTCCTCCAGCGAGGGTGATCGAACTGGATGACCATACCGCTCTCATCCCGTACCGGGAAGCTATGTCGGATGGAAAGCTTAGGCTTCTGGCAAGCGATTCGTCGGGGGAGGACGACTTCTGGCCACCAGACGGAGCAGCAGATGTGTACATCCTACGGACCACGGTATTTGAGAACAAGGGAAGATGGATGGGAGAGGCAGAGCGCCACATAAGTCCCCTCCTTCGCTGTGGGATTGAGCCGCTAGTGCTTCTGCTGGGTCTTGTGTGGGGAGTAGGTCTTCGCTTGTTTGCGAACTTCGAATCTATCCCAGAGCCCGTAGCAGCGACTCTGCCACATGTTCGGTCATTACAGAACGGCTCGTGGACCCAACGGACTTCGCTTATCTTGCCTAGATTCGGCCATGTGCCAAATACTCGCCCCTTTGAAGCCGGCGAGGTTGCGAACCTCGTTGCCAGATATGCAGCGCTGTCTGATCAGGAGAGAAACAAGGCAGCCCTCGCGCTCAGGAGATTGCGGGACAGTAGAGAGAGGGACGACGTAGATGGGATGGGCGACCGGGCCATTGACCTAGCCATCGCTCTGGAGGCCATGTTCATGGAGGCGGGAGAGGCTTACAACCACAAGAAGGTTGTCTCCGGGAGGGCTTCCTGGTATTACGCCGACTCAATGCGCGAGAAGGATGCCGCTAGGGAACAGTTGAAAGACTTCTATGATCAGCGGAATGAGGTAGTACATGGAAACTCGGCACTGGAAGGAAACCGGGCCAATTGGGACATGCTCGAAGAGATCGACAATATAGCGTGTGCTTGCCTCAAGACGATGATAACCGATGGGAGACCGGGGGATTGGGAAGCCAGCAAGAACTTCAAGAACGTCCGACAGACCCCCCTCCGTGCGGATGAGGAGATTCCATCCACCAAATCCGACTCCCTGAGTTGGACCGTAGCTGAGCAGAGGGAAATTGACGCGGCACTAGAATCCGTCTGGAGGCCAGAGCTAGACAACGCACCTGCTCCACTCCCTGGTGCTGTAGCAACGGGGTATGGAGGCATTAACCCGGAAGAGATTGATCGTTGTCGCAGGGAGGGGATCCCCTTCACAATTGCGGTCCCAGTTCGCCTATACCTGGCGCACCCGATGTGGCCGGAGGATGGGGATGACCCGGACGAGAGGGTTATGCACTATTGTGGGAGGGACGTGGATCGGCACATGAGGCTGTGGCTTCAGGAAGCAAGCGCAAAGAAGATGCACATGTTCGAGCTACAGCCCGAACCACCCATAGCATTCGTTCCTCGTGTGCTTCCTTACTGGCGCGAGCTTCTGCATAAAGCCGGTTTGTGAAGGATTCCGTATCCCCGGCGTGTACGTTCTTGATCTCATCAAGTCTGGTGGGCTCAAGAAGGCTCGAATTCATCACTCGGGCCGTCCAAGGCCTCCCAGCCAAAGCTCGAAGATGGTACTTGTTTCAGTGCACTGTGGTGGAGCTGAGGGGATTCGAACCCCTGACCCCCTGCGTGCAAAGCAGGTGCTCTCCCACTGAGCTACAGCCCCCCGGAACACCAATCTAGAAGCGAACCCGGCGGATCCCTCCGCCCGTCCAGTATAGACCTCCGCCGAACCGCGAAACAACCTTCCGGCCATCCGCGCCAATCCCGAGAACCTGCCGAAGTCGAGGCGCTTATGCGTATCTCCTGCATGGCACGTCTGATGAGACATGCCGGCAAACGCTCTGCGCGAGAGGATTTGGGTGTGATGGAGACGTCGTTAGCGGCCGCCGCCGCTATGGGTTCTGCAGTCGACTGAAACGAGCGCCCAGGGCCCTCGGGCGGCTCAACACAGAGCTGCCATGACTATCCGGAGGGACGCGCTGAACTCGAGCTTCTGCCAGCTCCGGACCTCTGGACTGGTGAGCTCGGCGTCCAGGCTGCCGGGACACCGGGCCAGGCGCTCCAAACTCGCGGCCGGCCACAATAGACCTGGATTCAACCCCAGTTCCCTGCCTAACTCGTTGCGCCATGTCTTGAGGCTCCGAGAGCGAACCCTGACCTTATCTCGGTTCGCCGGACTCCATGTCTCTTCACTACGCACCCTCTTCGGCCGCGTCACGGGGGGAGACCTGAGCCCTTCGTCGATCGCCGCTTCCACGCGCCTGTTGGCAGGCGGGCGGCCAAACCGCCCCAGTCCCTTGACCGTCGAGAGATCGCTGGCAGGCTCGGACGACAGCTCGACCAGCGTGGAGTCCGGTATCACCTTGAAGAGCGGACGGTCGAGGCGTTTGGCCTCTTGCTCGCGAAACTGGAACAGCGAGCGCAGGACAGCCAATCCCCTTCCGTCCAGACCGCGGCTACCCTTGATGGAAAGGAAGGCCATCTCGCGGTCGGCAGGAGTATGCCTTACGTTTTCCAGGCGTGTGAACTCCTCTTTCGCCCACGCGAGCCGTGACAGCTCCTCCAGCCGTGCCGATAACGCTTGGCGTACCTGCAGAAGGTAGAGAACGTCGTCCGCGGCGTACTTCAGCGCTTCGGAGCTCAGAGGTCGCATCGTCCAGTCCGACCGCTGGAGCTTCCGATGCTTGGCCAGCTCCACGCCCACGTACTCCTCCACCACGGACCTCAAGCTCAGCTGCTCGGAGCCAGCGAGGGCCGCCGCGATGCCGGTGTCGAACAGGTTGTTTACCTGGAATCCCCAGTCCCTGTCCAGGCTGCGGAGGTCGTAGTCGGCGGCATGGAAGACCTTCTCCACCGATCGGTCGCCGAGAAGGTCGCCAAGGGGTCGGATATCGTCGATCGCCAGCGGATCGACGAGGTAGGCAGTTTCGGACGATGCGAGCTGCACGAGGCAGACACGCTCGTGATATCTGAAGAACCCGTTCGACTCGATGTCGACTGCGACTCTGGGAGACCTGGATATGCGGCTGATGACTTCGACCAGGTGTGATTCAGTGCTGACCAGCGCCAGGCTTTCGCTCGGAACTCCCTGCCCGTCCCGCACGCTCCGACCGCAGACCCTCAGACTCCCTCACCTATGGACTCCGATATGGTCCCCTTCAGCCCGTCGAAGTCCACCGGCTTCACCACGAAGCCGTATGCCCCACGGTCCATCGCCGACGCCACGTTCCCCTTGTCCCCGTATGCCGACACCACCACCGCCGGCAAGCCTGGCCACATCTCCCCCAACCGCTCGAGCAGGACCAGACCGTTCATCTGCGGCATGTTGATATCCGTGATCACCAAACGCACGTCCGGGTTCGCATCCAGCATCTGCAGCGCCTCGACCCCCGACCTTGCAAACAGAAACTCGTAGCGGCCGGCCCTGATCTCCCGGCGCATCCGCTGCCGGAACATTGGCTCGACTTCCGGTTCGTCATCCACCACCAGGACCTTCCTCATCATCGTGTCTTCGCTCAAGACGTCCCCTTCCCTATTCCTCGTGCGATCAATGGCCTCATGGGACCAATAGCCTCATGCGACCAATAGCATAACCCTGACCTGTGTTGGTGTCCAGCGAAAACGTCTGATTGCACCTGGTCTCACGTTGCCTTTTCGACACCCTCTAACTGCGCCTGATGACTCCGCAGGCTACGCGGGAGCCGGTGTGCGATTCCTCTTCGCCGTAGGCGTCGGGCTTTTCGTGCACGATGATGGCTGAGCCGTCGGCGTCGAAGACTGAATGTCGTGGGCCACTGTCCAGAGTGATGCCAATGGTAAAGAAGTCGGCACGGGCGGAACCGTCGGAGGCGGCGTAGATATTAGGCAGGTCGCCGCCGTGCCCTCCGGTGGCATCGCCGCGCTTCCAGGCGGGATGGATGAAGCCGTGCTCCGCATCCGCAGGGTTGAAGTGGTCCCCTGCGGCGCTAAAGTCGGGTGTGCACGTGCCGACCTCGTGAATGATAAAGGCATGGCCGCCCGGGGGTAGTCCCCTGAGTTCAGCCATGACCAGGACTCCGCTGGCTGCCTGCCGGAACGTCACCGTTCCAATGGGGTCACCGACCGGCGACTCCAGCTCGGCCGCAGCCGTAAGGCCCACGGTAGGTTCAGCCGCCCCGCCGGACCGGACGACCAACAGAAATATGCCGGCGACGACTATGATCGCGATGGGCACCAGGAAGATACCCAGAGTCAATCTTGCAGTGATTTGGGTCACCTCCTCGGCTTAGGCGCTTCGAGAACGGCCGAGTCCTCCGCTTCTCCGCCTAGAGTCAGGGCCTTGTTCACTCCTGCTGCGGGATAGGAGGCATTTGAAAGGGCCTACGGTCAAGGATATGGGACTCCGTATCATCCCCTGGCTCTCTTGTTCGTTCAGATGCAACCGATGACTCCCACATTATAACCCCATCAGCCCCATCGCGCGTATACCGAACGTAACCTGTTGGGGACATACCGGCATGGCCATGCGGCATGCAGCCCGGGGCCCAAAGGCCGGCAAATCTTGAGATCGGCGCCTAGGAGTAATTCACACAGTTGTGATATAAGAATGGTATGAAAAGCGAGGCCCATGGACGTTAACGACTTGCTCCCTACCGGGCTGGACATCAACGCCGCCCTCGACCTGCTGCGGCCCGTCACCGTTTACGTCCTGGGCATGGCTGTGTACGCCGTCTTCGTCTTCAAGTTCTACCGGTTCGTGGCCTCCCGGGACATGTTCGAGCTGAACCTGTCCAAGTACGAAGAGTCGCGACACCGGTGGGTGCGGGCCTTGCTGCACGTCACCATGTACACGGCCAAGTACATCATCCTGTTCCCCGTCTTCGCGTTCTTCTGGTTCGCAGTCCTCACCCTGATACTGACATTCCTGTCCAAGGGCCAGTCCTTCCCGGACATACTGCTGATGGCGCTGGCCACGGTCACCGCCATCCGGGTGACCGCCTACTACAACGAGGACCTGTCCAAGGACCTGGCCAAGATACTGCCCTTCGCCGTCCTGGCCATCTTCCTTATAGATGCGTCGTTCTTCAGGGTCTCGGAGTCCCTGGAGGTCCTCGAGGAGTCCCAGAGCTACACCGAGCACATCCTCTACTACCTGGTATTCCTCATCGCCGTGGAGTTCGCGCTGCGCCTCATCATGGGCATCCTGGCGTTCCTGGCCCGGGTGAGAGACATGGTGTTCAGGAGGAGCGACACCGGCTGGAAGGACAGGCCCCCCTCCGCCCGGGGCTCGGGCCGCCGCAAGGAGGCCGCACGCACCCGGTGACCCGGGCCCGGCGACACCGCACCGGGGCCTTGCAGCCGGGGGGCCCTAAGTCCCGGGGGGCCTATAGTGTTCCGGGGGCCCTTATAGTAAGGAAAGCGGGCCGGGCTCCCGGCCCAGGCTACTCCGCCACGAACGACCTTGTGGTCTCCGAGTTTACGATGACGGTGTACTCCACGCCCGGCTCCAGGTCCGAGCTCAGGGGCACTATCGTCTCCACGGTGGGATAGTCGGCGGTGCAGGCCACAAACGGGTCGGCGACCTCGTGGTGCGTGATGACCACGTCTATTCTCTCGGGCCTGCCGGGGGTGTTGGACTCGGGGCGCCGGATTTCGTAGCCGTTGGACCAGGAGCAGCCGCTGCCCTTGGGCAGACCTGACACGACGCGGAGCTGGTATTGGGGCGGTGCGCTCTCCAGCGTCTGCACCTCCACACTTTCGATGGGCGACTCGGCGATGAACGTGTGCCCAAGCCCGGCGTCCGGCGGTGTAAAGGCCGTGGTCACCCGGCCGTTCACTATCACCCGGTAGGTCCGGCCAGGCTCGAGAGGCGTCCGGACCTGTAGCACCGTGTCCAGCTCCACCACCTGCTCGTGACAGGGAATCGCCCATGGGGTGGCCGGAGGCTGCATCAACGTCACCCGGACGATGATGTCGTAGCCTTCCACCTCCAGCTCCTCGTTGCCTGGGCGGGCGCAGCCCTCTATCGTGGACTGGTAGTAGGCCACCATCAGATAGGGATCCGGCTCGTTGGGTATCAGATTGGCCCAGGCCACCCGGGCCGGTACCTCCACCCAGGTCTGCCAGTCCGAGCCGGCGTCGCTGCCTCCGACCAGGTCGGGCGGCGGCTGCACCAGCACCAGGAGCATGTCCACCCTGTCGGGGTTGCCGTGGGTGATCACATCGTAGGCCGTGTCGTTGGTGAAGGCGAGGCGGCCGTCGGACTCCACGATCCTGGCGCTTATGGAGTACCTGTTCCGGGGGTCGATGTCGTCACGGCTGTATCGCACCCTGAAGTCGATGGGGACCTGGCCGGGGCCGGAGATGGTCTGCCGGGCGATGAGGGGCGCGGCAGCGTCAGCGTAGGACACGTCCCGCAGCTCCACCACCAGGGTCGCGTCCTCGGTGAGGGCCAACCGCTCCCGGTAGGTGACGGTGCCGCTTACCGACGCGTTGGGCTCCCGGCCGGAGGTCACCTCCAGGGTGGTGTTGGAGGGTCCGGAGTCGCCCTGGCAGGCGGCAGCCGCCATCAGGACGGTCCAGATACCCACGATGGAGAGCAGGGCGGCCTTGAGTCTTGTCTTCATCAGGCAACCTCGACGGTGAGAACAGGATTGGGCTACATCAGTATAGACGTAGCCCAACCCGGATTGGTTCCCGGAGGCGGCTCTTTCCCTACCGGCATATGACCCAAAGACTGGATTCTGCCGCCGCCGGCTAGGCCCTGGCCGCGCCGGCCGCTACGCCCGCGGACGCCCCCCGCCGCGCCTCGTCACCCAGTCGCCTGACCGTGCGCGCCAGACGCCTTACCCGGGCAAGCACCTCGTCGAGGGCGCCGGATAGGTCCAAGGCCGCTACCTCCAGCCGCTTGCCTGAGCAGCGCACTCTATACGTCGTGACTTCCGCCTCGCCATGGGCGTAGACCAACAGCCCGGCGGGCAGGTCCAACGCGGTGACGTAGGCCAGGAGCTGGTACAGATCAGTGTTGGGGACACGCCCCTGGTCGACGTTCTTGTACTTCACGTCGCCCACGAATATGCACTCACGGTCGCGCCACCAGGTGAGATCGGGTCTGAGACTCACTCGGCCATCCTTATCCAACGAAGGGATTCCATACTCACCGAACGCGCGGGCGGACAGCCCCAGCGCCTCCCGGAGCGCCACGGTCACAAACTCCTGGAAGACGACGTTCATATCCATCAGGAAGCCCGACGCCCGCACCTCCCCGCGGCTGGACTCGAAGGCGCTGTGACGCAGGATGAGGCGCGACAGCTCCACGACACCCCTGTAGTGCTCGTTCAGCCGGCCGAACGTCACCGACGGCACGTCCCTCCCCGGGAATTCGACCAGCGCGACGCTGTCGAGGATGCCTGTGATCCACCCAAGGCGCCGGCGCGCCTCTTGTGAACGCAGCCGCATGCCTCCCAGCCGGTGAGCCGCCGCCTTCACCAGCCGGTTCTCCAGGATGTCGTCGGTGAACTCGTCGTAGCGCACCTCGACGGGCAGTGGAACGCCGGACCTGCGCCGTATCTGCTCGTCGAACCTGATGCGTCCGCGCACCGTGTACAGCGCCTCCTCCTCGGTGCGGTAGCCGTGGAGCAGCCCCCGGGCGAAGGCCCGGCGGGCCTGGGCAGCCAGCGCCCTGGCCAGCACGTCGGGCAGGGCGTCCTGCTCCGGAAAGTCGAAGTCCTCGTGCCGGAACCTGACCTTGCCTATGGCGTAGCAGGCCAGGGACAGGAGCTGAGGGATGCCGATTTTGGGCCGTATGAGCACCGACAGGCCGCCGATCTCCACCGCGCCGACGGTGGAGCCGGGCCTGAGGACGTACGCACTGCCCCCTCCGCCGCCGGTGGGCGTTATGGAAAGCTCGAGGGCCTTCGCTTCCGCGAGTAACGTTTGCAACTCGGTACCGGAGAGCGTCAGCGGCGCGCCCGCCCGGTGCTCGTCCAGATCGATCCTACGCATCGTTCACAGGGGCAGGGTCCCCCTCAGTGCCCACGTCCCCATCGCCATCGGCCGCGCTAGAGCCGTTCTGGTCTCCCTCGCTGCCGCTGGCGGCTGACCGGCGCAGGGCATCCAGTCGGAACTCGCCGAGTCCCTCGCCCTCCACGAAGAGACGCTCCTCGATGTAGGGGAGGACGCTGTGCTTCCAGATGCGCTCCACGGCGGCCTCGTCGAGACCGGGTTTCATGAAGTAGCTGGGCCCGATGGCTGCGTGCCGGTCCTGCTTGACCTGCAGCTTCTCGTTCGCCAGCTTGACGACGTCGGCCACCCATGCCACGTGGTCGAGCCCATTCGCTTCCAGCCAGCAGCCCAGCACGCATTTCACGGGCTTTTGGTCCGGGTGGAACTCCACGAAGTAGAAGCGGCGCCGCAGGGCCAGGTCCACCAGGGCGATGGAGCGGTCGGCGGTGTTCATAGTCCCGATGATGTACAGGTTGCCGGGCAGGGAGAAGGGCTCATCGGAGTACTGGAGCTGCATCTCGCTGTCGCGGTACTCCAACAGGAAGTACAGCTCCCCGAACACCTTGGCGATGGTGCCCCGGTTGATCTCGTCGATGACCAGCAAGTGCTTGGAGCCCGGCTCCTTCCGGGCCTGCTCCGCGGCCCGGAGCAACGGCCCGGCTCGGAGCTCGAACCCGGGCTGCCCGTCTCTCAGGGCCGGGCGGAAGCCCTGCACGAAGTCCTCGTATGCGTAGGAGGGATGGAACTGCACCAGCGTCACCCGCTCCTGCGACCCGGCGAGGTGCTTCGCCAGGGCCTGCGCCACGTAGGTCTTTCCCGTCCCCGGCGGGCCCTGGAAGATGACCTGCTTTTTGTCCTCCAGCAGCGTGTGGATTTCTTGCAGGAAGTCGACGGGGAGATGCAGGTCGTCGGCGAGGGCTTGGAGGTCCGGCCCGGACGGCTCAGGCGTTGGCTGGTCGCCTCCGTCGTCTACTTCCGTGATGTCAGTATCCCAGCCGTCATCCTGTAGGGCCCAAACCACCGACTGAGCGTCGAGACGGTGGCGTAACGTCAACCCACGTTGGGACGCCTCCTGGATGAACCGGTCCAGAAAGCCCAGAGCATGCCCGTACAACGCCGCCTCGTCGGCGTTCTGCTCCGGTTTGTCATACCCAGTGCGCTCGTAGGCCCTGTTGAATAGTCTGATCCTGAAGGGCGGGTATTGCTCAACATCCATCGCCATTAGCAAGACCGATATTACGTTCATGCGGGTTCCTACTCCGCCTGCCGCCGAAGAAGGAAGAATTTCGGCAAAGCCGCTGATGCGACTCGCAACAGACATGTCGTCGTGGGTCCACAGCGCGTTCAACGCCCTCCACGCTTCATCTGGGGAGCGATTGATCCAATCCCGGAACCTCGCCAGTTGTACGATGTAGATAAGGTTGTTCTGGTGGCTAACGATCCCACTCTTCACCAGACTCCCCCAATCATCGGCGCCGGCAAGGACGGCTTCCCGCGCCTTTGATAGTTCGCCACCAATCCCAACCTTGTATTCGATCTCTTCGCTTTCCAGCCTTCCGGTATCGACATACTCCTTAGCACGTTTGACGTACTCATCCCAAAGGTCGGGAGCGACACCTTGCCGCCGAAGCCGTCGTTCGGCATCCTTACCAGTGGGTTGATAGACCGTTCGAGGCACATTCATAGATTTCTGCAAGTCGGGATCAAGGGAATCCCTAGGCACGTCTGAGTTGACCCATCTAACCTGCCGGACATGGCGTGCTCCCTCCGCCGCCTCGGGACGGTATGCGTACTCTCCCGCCATCTCCCCGATGGCTACTGTCCGCCCCATCTTTCGGGGCATGATAATCAGATCGCCATGCTTGATACGGTCCTTGAATGCCCATATTTGCCCGGCCCAAGTTCGTATCGCGCGTTCACTCACGTCCTGGATTTCCTGCTCCAGCAAACGCTTTATGTCATCTTCGGCCCGCATGTCGCTCAGGTCTACTCTCAAGCCAAATCCCGGTATCGCCAGACTCTTGTCGAGCGCTTCTTCTTCAAATTCGCCATTCCCGCCACCCCGTATTATCCAAACTGCCATTGTCGCCTCCGCAGCTAAGTGCCAATTGGAACAATACATCACTATGGTACGTGCGGGACACCGATAATCGCCCAAGACGAATACCGTGCATTCTTGCTGCGCCCACCGGACCCCAAGAGAGATGTTGACAGCCCACGGGTTGTGAGAAACCGAGGGGCGTCTCCGAGAACCGACGGCCCCTACCGCGCGGTAGGGTGCTGTCGGTACCAGTCGGTGATCTCCGAGCCGGTGGCCGCCCAGACTCCGCCGGCGGCCATCATGTGGCCCAGGGCGCCGTCCAGGTAGCGGATGCGGAAGGGCTGGCCGATGAGCCAGGGATGCAGGTTGACGGCCATCAGGCGGCCGGTGGCGGCCCCGTCCTCGTGCATGACGTCGAAGCACTGCTTCAGCAGCTCCCCGTACCTGGGCTCGGTCAAGCGCCGCTCCCAGATGGCGGTCACGTCGTCCATCTCCAGCATCAGCGGGAGGGCCGTCAGGTCTCCCCCACCGGTCTTGAAGGGATAGGGCTGCTCGTCGTTGGCCCAGTCGCACAGGTACCGGATGCCGGCTTCGGCCAGTAGCTGGGGCGTCCGTGGGGACTCTCCGGCCCCCGGACCCAGCCAGCCCAGGGGCGCAGAGCCCGTGGCCCGCTCGACGGCCTCGATGGATGCGCCCAGGTACTCCCTCTCCTGCTGCTCCGTCATCCTGGAGCTGATCATCCGGCTGGCCGATATGCCGTGGGCCATTATCTCGCAGCCCCGCTTCAGGCAGTGGTCCACCAGGTAGGGGTAGTTCTCAGCGGTCAGGGCGTCCATGGCTATGGTGGCCTTCACGCCGTGCTTCTCCAGCACGTCGAGCACCCGGAAGATGCCCACCCGGTGCCCGTACTCCCGGTGGGAAGGCCGGGCCAGGTCGGTGAAGGGCCGGTGCCCCCAGCCCCCGGGCAGGGGCGCCGTCCAGGCGTCCTCGGGAGGGCTCCACTCCATGTGCTCCAGGTTGACGACCACGCAGAGGGCCACGCGGGCGTCCGCGGGCCATCTCAGGACCCCTCTGGTGGAGATGGGAGACCAGTCGTAGTGCTCGTGGTCCATCCCGAAGCGTCGCTGGGCAGGCATCGTATCGCCTCCTGAGAAGGGGTGGGGGAAGAGCCGGCGGGCCCGAGGCCGCGCCGGGGGCTATCCGAGCAGCCGGGCCGCGTGGGCCACGGCCTGATCGTAGTAGTTGGCCAGGTAGTACTCGGCGATCTCGTCGGCGGTGGTCATCCACACCTGGTCGTGGGAGGTCACGTACTTGACCATCTCCTCCAGGAACTTGACCCGGTGGGGCTGGCCGACGAAGTAGGGGTGCAGGGCGATGCACATGACCCGGCCGCTCTCGGCGCCCTCGGCGTAGAGCTGGTCGAACTGGTCCACGCACATCTGGAGGAAGTACTCGCCCTCGTAGTGCTTGTGGAATAGGGCGGCGTCGTTCACCTCCACCGAGTAGGGGACGGAGACCAGCTTGCCGGACTTGACCTTGATGGGCACCGGCTGGTCGTCGTGAAACCAGTCGGTGTGATAGATGAGGCCGGCCTCGGCCATCAGGTCGGGGGTGCGCTCGGAAACGGAGCACGCCGGGCCCAGCATCCCCTTGAGCACCTTGCCTGTATGGCGCAACAGCGTCTCCTTGCAGTCCCTGTAGAACTCCCTCTCCTGCTCCTCGGAGTAGGTGGCGATGTAACGGGTGTTGTAGATGCCGTGGGACATGAAGTCCCAGTCCCGGTCCACCATGGCTTTGGCGATCTCTGGGAAGTGCTCCAGGACCGCCATGTTGAGGGAGACGGTGCACTTGACCCCGTACCTGTCCATGACCTCCAGCATCCGCCAGAACCCCACCCGGTTGCCGTAGTCGTGGAAAGAGTACTGCTGCACGTCGGGGTAAGGAGTCCGGGGCCAGGGGTCCCTGACCCCGTCGAAGTCGGGGAGGTACTCGGTGTGCTCCACGTTGGGGGATATCCACACCGCGAGCCGGGCGTCGTTGGGCCACTTGATGACGGGGCGGTCTATGACCGGGCTGTAGTCTACCCGGTACGGGGGCAGGGCCATGGGAGTCCACCTCCCCTCACGTTCGTTCCCCTGGATGGCCGTATTCTACATCATTAAGGGGCACCGGGACACTTGCCGTGGGTCGCCGTGGCGTTCTATGCGATACAGGTCTTCCGTTTGCCTTCAAACCGCGGGAGGCTAGTTGCTACAATGGCCCGGCCCTCTTGGCGGCGGGGCTCCGGGACAGGGGCGGGCGGCCGTGCGCGGCCTGACAGCGGCCCGGTCGGCCGGGCCTGGAATACCGGGACAAGGTGCGGGAATTGGTCGAGCTGCATTCAGTTGGAGGGACCTCCGTGGGACCGTTCCAGGAGGTCCGGTGCGACCGTTGATACCGGTCCGACGCCCCAGGGCCCTGGGAGGCATCCCGGCCCTCATCGTCCTGGCCAACACCCAGTACCGCCAGGTCTGGGGGGCCGGGATACTGGCGGAGCTGTCCCGCCGGGTCGAGCAGTTCACCCTGAGCTGGTACGTACTCCTGGACACGGACTCGCCCTTCGCGCTGGGCCTCATCCTCGTGTTCCTGTTCGCGCCCAGGCCCGTGTTCGCGCCCATCGCCGGCATCATAGCCGACCGCCTCAACCGGACCCACGCCCTGCGGGCCATGCAGACCGTGAACGCTCTGAACACCACCGCGATCCTGGTCCTCATCGTCACGGGGAACATCCAGCCAGTGTTCGCCTTCGCCTCCATGCTGGTGCAGGGCGCCACGTGGACCATGGACCAGCCCATCCGCCGTACGTCCATGTTCGACCTGGTGGGCCCGGGACAGATCATCAGCGGCGTCGCCCTGGACACCCTGGGGTTCACCCTCGGCAGGATGGCCGGGCCCCTTCTCGCCGGGATATTCCTGGGGGTCTTCGGGTTCAGCGAGGCATATGCCCTCGCCCTGTCGATCCACCTTGCGGCCCTGGGACTCCTGCTGGCCACCAGGATACCTCCCCATCCCCCGGGCCCCCCCAGGGGGACCATGCTGGCCGGGTTGGTGGAGGCCGCCCGCTACTCGGCGTCTGTGCCCACCCTCCTGGCAGTGGTATTCCTCACCCTGGTTATGAACGGCCTGGGGTTCCCCGCGCAGCAGTTCGTCCCGGACATCGGCAAGAACCACTTGATGGAGGGGGCGGCGCTGGTGGGGCTGCTGGTGGCCGCGGAGGGGTTCGGCCAGCTCCTGGGGGCCGGGGTGATGGCGTCGGTCCGGCAGCTGCCGGACCACGGCAAGGTGTTCATCATAGGGTCCGTCGCCATCCTGACGGCGGCCATGACCTTCGTGTGGTCCCCATGGTACGCCCTCACCTTCGTCATACTGAGCGTGGGAGGATTGGGCCAAGCGGCCTACTCGACCATGCAGAGCTCCCTGGCCATGCTCCACGCGCCGCCGGAGATGCGAGGCCAGGTGCTGGGGATACTGGGGGTCTGCATCGGCCTGTCCACGCCCCTGGGGACTCTGGAGATCGGCGCCGTGGCCACAGCCTTCTCCACCCAGTGGGCCCTGTCGCTGAACGCCCTGGCGGGCCTGCTGCTGATGGCGCCCGTCGTCATCATGCTGCCCATCACGCGGCCTCCCACGCCGGGAGACGAGCAGCAGGGGCCCTAGACCGCCCGCCGCAGGGCCCTGCGAGCCTCCCGGTCCCGCTCCCGGTCCATGATGGCCCGCCGCTTGTCGTACTGGCGCTTGCCCCGGACCAGGCCCAGCTCCACCTTGGCCATGTGGTGACGGATGTAGACACGCAGAGGAACGATGGAGAGGCCCTTCTCGGACACGCTGCTGATGAGTTCCATCATCTGGTCCTTGTGCAAGAGCAGCTTGCGGGGCCTGTCGGGCTCGTGGTTGTAGACTCCGCCCGACTGGTAGGGGGCGATATGGGCGTCGACCAGCCACAACTCCCCGTCCTGCGGTCGGGCATAGGAGCCGCGGATGTTGATGCGGCCGGCGCGTATGGACTTGATCTCGGTGCCCGTGAGGACCAGGCCGGCCTCGATGCGCTCCAAGACGTGGTAGTCGTGGAACGCCTTCCTGTTGACGGTGATGTTCCCGTCACCGGCCATGGGCCTACTCCCGGGCGCGGACCATGCCCTGCAGCACCTCTATGGCTTTGTCGAGCTGCAGGTCCTCGGAGCCGTCCTCGGGCTGCTCCTGGAGGATATCCGGCTCCACGCCCTCTCCCTCTATGGCGACGCCGCTCTCGGTGAACCAGTGGGCTATGGTGAAGTACATCCCCGTGCCGTCCTTGAGCTGCCGGAGGGTGTTCACGCTGCCCTTTCCGAAGGTCTTGGTGCCTATGGCGGTGGCCCTGCCCCGGTCGAGAAGGGCGCCGGCCAGCACCTCTCCACCGCTGGCGCTGCCCTCGTTGATGAGGATGACCAGGGGTATATCGGTGGCCAGGCCGTCCTCCCTCACGGGCCAGTCTCTGCGCACGCCGCGGCCGTCCAGCTCGTACAGTACCAGGCCGCCCTCGATGAAGTGGCTGGTCACGTCCACCACTGACCGCAGCAGCCCTCCCGGGTTGTTGCGCACGTCGAGGATCAGGCCCCTCGCCTCCAAGTCCCGGACCTGCTCCAGGGCCTCCCGGACCTCGTCGGCCGTAGTCTCGGTGAATCCCGTGAGGCGCAGGTGCGCCAGCCCTCCCACCAGCATCCTCAGCCTGGCGCTCATTACGTGAATCTCGCCCCTCACGATGGTCAACGTTACCGGCTCTCCGCCATGCTGGCGGGACACCTCCAGCTCCACCGGCTCTCCCATGGGGCCGCGAATCTTCCTTACGGCCTCCTGGAGGCTGATGCCCTGGGTGCTCTCCCCGTTTATCCTCAGGATAACGTCCCCGGGACGGATGCCGGCCTCGTCCGCGGGGGTGTCGGGTATGGGAGCGACGATGGTGATCCTTCCGTTCCGCATGGTGACCTCGGCTCCGATGCCCTCGAAGGCGCCGCTGAACTCCTCCCGCTCGGCCTGCACCTGGTCCTGGGTCAGGTACACGGCATACGGGTCGTCCAAGGCCTCCAGCATGCCCCGCACCGCGCCGCGGCTCAGCTCGGTGGAGTCCAGCGCGTCTGCGCCAAAGGAGTCCCGCTTCAGGATGTCCCACACCTCGAACACCCGCGCGAAGTCCTCCTCCACCTCGCTGGGGGGCTCGGCCGTCCCGGCACGGGGGGAAGAGACCTCGTCGGCAAGGTCGTCGGCGAACTGGATGCCGAAGCTGGCTATGGCCACGGCCAGGGCCAGGATGGCCACGACGATGGGCGCCGTGCTGGGGACCCTTATTCTGAGTCGGGGCAGGCGGAGTCGGGGCAGGACACACCTCCTGGAATCCGGGGCGCCGCCAAGCGCCCGCACGTTTAACTATAACATACGGCAACGCTCCCACCGGGGATGGGTGGAGGGCCGGTTTGTCCCCGGAATATCACGCCGGGCCCCCTGCGTCATTCCGAGCGCAGCGAGGAATCTAACTACCGCACCGGTCGGGAGTCCGTGGTTGACGCGGGGCTAAGCTGATATAATGTTGCCCGTCGCGCCCCGGATGGCCCGGGGCGGTTATCCGCTGAATCAAGGGAGGCGAACCATGGCCGCAGCCGGCAGGGACCCGGGCGACCTCTACAGGCGCATAGGGGTGCGCCCCATCATCCACGGCGCGGGGTCGACTACACGCCTGGGAGGGACCAGGACCCGCCCCGAGGCCCTGGAGGCCATGACCGCCGCCGCCGGGGTGCTGGTGGACATGACCGAGCTAAACGAGAAGGCCGGCGAGGTGGTGGCCCGGATCACCGGCGCCGAGGCTGGGTTCGTGTCCAGCGGCTCCGCCGGAGGCCTGGTGCTCCAGGCCGCGGCGTGCATCGCGGGCAACGACCCGGTGAAGATGAAGCGGCTGCCCGACACCGAGGGGATGAAGAACGAGATAATCATCCAGAACACCCACCGGTTCCCCTACGACCAGGCGTACCGGACAGCAGGGGCCAAGCTGGTGGAGATCGGGGACAGCAAGCGCACCCACCCCTGGGAGCTGGAGGGGGCCATCAACGAACGAACGGCGGCGGTGGCGTACCTGATCTCGCCCTTCACCAACCGGAGGGCCCTGTCGCTGACGCAGGTGTGCGAGATCGCCCACGCCCACGACGTGCCGGTGATCGTGGACGCGGCGTCTACCCTGCCCCCGAGGGTCAACCTGACGCGGTTCGTGGAGCAGGGGCCGGACATGGTCATCTTCAGCGGCGGCAAGGGGGTCCGGGGCCCCCAGGGCACGGGAATCCTCTGCGGCAGGAAGGACCTGATAGACGCCGCCGCGGCCCACGCCAACCCCAACCAGTTCCTGGGCCGCCCCATGAAGGTGGCCAAGGAGGAGATCATCGGCCTCATCACGGCCCTGGAGATATTCGTGGAAGAGGACGAGGAGGCCGAGAACCGCCGCTACAACGAGATGTGCCGGAAGGTGGTGGACGCCCTGGCGGAGGTGCCGGGCCTGGAGGTGACGGTCAAGTTCGACGACTACGACTACCTGACGCCCCACGCCGTCGTCCACTTCCAGCGGAGCTGGCGGGGCCGCTCTCCCGACGAGATAGCCGCGGCCCTCGAGGCCGGCGATCCCCCCATACATCTGAACGCCCTGGGCCCGCCGGAAGACCTGGCCGTGGACCCCCTGAACCTGCAGGAGGACGAGCTGGAGGTGCTAATCCGGCGGTTCCGGGAGGAGCTGCTGGGCTAGCAAGCAGCCCATATGGGTGGGGAGGAAGGGTATGGCGCTTAGAGAGGGCGACAGCGCGCCCAACTTTTCGACGCTGGACCACACCGGCAGGCCGGTAACGCTGGAGGGCCTGAGGGGCAAGGTGGTCTGGCTCTGGTTCTACTCATCCTCAGGCGGCGGCAACTGAACTCGGCACAGTCACGGGTACCGTGACCACTACGCGGACTTCCTGGACAAGAACGTCGCGGTCTTCGGGGTCAACGACCGTGACCAGGAATCGGCCCGGGCCTGGGTCTCGCGGGAGGGCCTCCCGTTCCCCATCCTCCTCGACCCGGACCGCTCCATAGCCCTGGCATACGGCATGTCCAGAGCGGGGGATGAACGGTACCTGGCCGACCCCTCCGGGGGCAAGCGTCCGGCGGTCATCATCGACGAAGAGGGCGTGGTCTTGAAGCTGCTGCCGGACCTGGCTACGGTGGAGGAGCAGCGGGAGGCCCTGGCGAGCCTGGCGTGACGGCATACAATCCTGCCGCGGTCATATCTCCATCAGGCGGGACGTGTCCATCACGTTGGTGACCAGCTCGGGGCCCTCTTCGGTGATGACCACGAAGTCCTCTATGTGGTACCCCTCCTTCTCCGGCCACCTGACCCGGGTCTCGACGGCGAATACCATTCCGGGCCGGAGGGGGGTGTTCTCGTGGGCGGAGAGCAGCGGCTTCTCGTGGACGTGGAGGCCGATGCCGTGCCCGGCGAAGGCCATGGGGAAGGGTATCTTCACCCGCTCGTACTCCCTGACCGCGGTGTGGAACACCTGGCTGGCGGGGACGCCGGGCGTCATGGCCTCGATGGTGCGCCGGTGCACCTCGACCAGCCTGTCGTAGATGGACCGCTGGTGGTCCGTGGCCCTGCCTATCACCGCCGTGCGGGCCACGTCCGACACGTAACCGGAGAAGGACGCGCCCACGTCGGAGGTGGCCAGGTCCCCCGGCTGGGCCACGTAGTCCTCGGCCAAGGGATGGGCGTAGCCGGTGTTGGGCCCCACCCTGAGGAACAGGCCCCCGGGCATGTCCGCCCCGGCCTGGAGCAGGTTTCCCGCCAGGTGGCCAACGATGCCGCGCTCCCGGTCCCCGGGCTGGATGGTCATGTAGGTGGCCATCAGCGCCCGCTCGGTGGCCACGGCGGCCCGGGTCATAAGCTCCAGCTCGGCGGGGGTCTTGATCATGCGGGCCCTCTCCAGCAGCCCCTCGCAGGGCACCAGGTCCAACTCCGGGAGGGCCTCCACCAGCTCGCGATGGAAGGGGACCGTCAGGTAGTTGATCTCGATGCCCACCCTACCGGCGGTCAACCCCTTCTCCTTCAGGACGTCCACCAGGGCTTGGATGGGTGACGCGTTCTGGACCGGAGGGCCATCCACGGGGCCGTCCAGGGCCAGGTAGCTGCGCACGTCCTCGATCCAGGTCCTCCCGGTGACGTATCCCACCTCCTGGCCGGCGACCAGGAAGGTGGCCTCCCCCTCGGAGGGCATGACCACGATAGCCAGCCGGTCTCGCAGGGACCTCTGGGTCGTGACGATGACGCCCGCGGTGTAGGGCACGTTCTCCGGGGAGATGGCCACCAGGGCGTCGAGACCCTCATCGGCCATTCCCCTCTTGACGGCGTCCAGGTTGCCTAGAAGCTCGGGCATCGAGGCCCACCTCCAGTCGAAGTAGCCCCCAGCGGCCCCTCCATCGCCAATAACGGGTAAGGTGGGTCGGCCTCTCCGGTGGAGGAGGTCGGTCCCGTCAGGCGGTGGGCGGGTGAGTGCGGTACCAGTCGATGATCTCGGAGCCGGTGGCGGCCCAGATGCCCTGGCGGCGCATGATGGAGCCCAGCGCCTCGTCCAGGAAGCCGATGCGGAAGGGCTGGCCGATGAGCCACGGGTGCAGGTTGAGCACCAGGAGCCGGCCCGTGTTGGCGGAGTCGGCGTAGATGACCTCCGCCGCCTCGCTGACCATCTGGCCGTACCGGTCCACCGGGACCCGCCGGTCCCACAGGGCGTTGACGTCGTCCAGCTCCAGCATGATGGGCAGGGCGTAGATCTCTCCCTTGGGGCTCTTCAGGGCGTAGGGCTGCTCGTCGTTGGCCCAGTCGCACACGTACCGGACTCCGGCCTCGGCCAGGAGCTGGGGAGTCCTGGTGGACTCGCCGTACTCGGGCCCCAGCCAGCCCGCGGGGGCCGACCCCGTGAACTTGGTCATGACGTCGATGGACTTCTGGATGTAGTCCCGCTCCTGCTGCTCGGACATGTTGCTGGTGATCATCTGGGACACGGCCACGCCGTGGCCGATGATCTCGCAGCCGCGCTGCTTGACGTGGTCGACCAGGTACGGGTAGTGCTCCGCGGTCAGGGCGTCCATGGCTATGGTCGGCTTGATCCCATGCTTCTCCAGCACGTCCAGGACCCGGAAGATCCCCACCCGGTGGCCGTAGTCCCGGTGCGTGAACTGGGCGTAGTCTGGGAAGGGCCGGGGGGCGAGGCCGCCGGCCATGTTGGCCACCCGGAAGCTGCCCTCGGGGGACTGCCACTCCAGGTGCTCCAGGTTTACGATGACGCACAGGGCCATCCGCGCCCCGTCGGGCCACCTGAGGACTCCCCTGTTGACCAGGGGCGACCAGTCGTAGTGCTCGTGGTCCATTCCGAATCGTCGCTCTGCAGGCATGGCGCCGCCTCCTCTGATGGGCTGATGGCCCGGTGGCTACTTGTTGAACTGGGCCGCGTGGGCCACGGCATCGTCGTAGTAGTTGGCGATGTAGTAGTCGGCGATCTCGTCGGCCGTCGTCTGCCACACGCCGTCGTGGGACATTATGTAACCCAGGGCCTCGTCCAGGTACCTGGCCCGGTGGGGCTGGCCCAGGAGGAAGGGGTGCAGGGCCATGCACATGACGCGCCCGCTCTCGGCCCCCTCCTTGTATAGCTGGTCGAACTGGGCCTTGCAGATCTGGAGGAAGTAGTCGCCCTCGTAGTGCAGGCGGAAGAGCGGGGCGTCGTTGAGCTCGATGGAGTAGGGCACGGAGATGAGCTTGCCCGACTTGACCTTGATGGGGACGGGCTGGTCGTCGTGCATCCAGTCGGTGTGGTAGATGAGCCCGGCCTCGGCCATCAGGTCCGGCGTCGCCGGGCTGCCGGATATGGCCGGTCCCAGCATCCCCTTTAGCTGCTTGCCCGTGTGCTTCTTCAGGGTCTCGATGGTGTCCCGGTAGAACTCCCGCTCCTGCTCCTCGGTGTAGGTGTTCAGGTAGCGGGTGTTGTAGATGCCGTGGCTCATGAAGTCCCAGCCCCGCTTGACCATGGCCTCTCCCACCTCGGGGTAGTGCTCCAGCACGGCCATGTTCAGGGAGACGCAGGCCTTGATGCCGTGCTTGTCCAGCACCTCGGCCATGCGCCAGAAGCCCACCCGGTTGCCGTAGTCGCGGTAGGAGAACTCACGGGCGTCGGGATAGGGCATGCGGGGCCATGGGTCCCGCTGGCCGTCATAGTCGGGCATGTACTCGTAGTGCTCCACGTTGGGAGCGACCCAAAGGGCCACGCGGGCACCGTTGGGCCACTTTATCGGAGGGCGATCTATGATGGGGCTGTAGTCTACCCGGTGCGGGGCCAGGGACATTGGAAGTCGTCTCCTTCTACGGGATACCCGGGCCCTCGAAATACCCAGGGCCGCCAAACGCCTGTGATCACTGAGGGGCCCCATTTCGACCCTGGAGAACGGACCCGGCGTAGGCGCGTAAGGGGCGGCCACGGGAGCGGCTCAGGAACGAAAGTAGTATACTTTCGCCCCCTGGGGGTGTCAACCGAGGTTTAGGGTCGGGAGGAGGCGCCGACGCCCGCGGCGTAGGCCGCGGCCTGGTCGTAGTGGTTGGCGATGTAGTACTCGGCGATCTCGTCGGCGGTGGTCTGCCACACGCCGTCGTGGGACATTATGTAACCCAGGACCTCGTCCAGGTAGCGGACCCTGTGGGGCTGGCCCACCAGGAAGGGGTGCAGGGCTATGCACATGACCCTGCCGCTCTCGGCCCCCTCCCTGTAGAGCTGGTCGAACTGGGCCTTGCAGATGCGGGCGAAGTAGTCGCCCTCGTAGTGGATGCCGTAGCCGTGGAACAGGAGGCCGTCGTTCAGCTCGATGGAGTAGGGGACGGAGACCAGCTTGCCCGACCTGACCTTGATGGGCACAGGCTGGTCGTCGTGGTACCAGTCGGTGCTGTATATGAGGCCCGCCTCGGCCATCAGGTCGGGCGTCCGCTCCGTGTGGGATATGGCCGGGCCGAGCATGCCTTTGAGCTGCTTGCCCGTGTGCTTCTTCAGGGTGTCGATGGTGTCCCGGTAGAACTCCCGCTCCTGCTCCTCGGTGTAGGTGTTCAGGTAGCGGGTGTTGTATATGCCGTGACTCATGAAGTCCCAGCCCCGCTGGACCATGGCCTCGGCCACCTCGGGGTAGTGCTCCAATACGGCCACGTTCAGGGAGACGCAGGCCTTGATGCCGTGCTTGTCCAGCACATCGGTCATGCGCCAGAAGCCCACCCGGTTGCCGTAGTCCATGTAGGCGTACTCGCGGACGTCTGGATACGGGGAGCGGGGATAGGGGTCCCGCAGGCCGTCGAACTCGGGGGTGTACTCGTAGTGCTCCACGTTGGGAGCGACCCAGAAGGCGACGCGGGCGCCGCCGGGCCACCTGATGGGCGGCCGCTGGATGATGGGGCTGTAGTCGACTCTCCGGGGCTCCAGGGCCATGGGACGGGACCTCCGCTGGGGTGTCCAAAACGACGTGACAGCGCTCCGTGGCCGGGCGGCGACGAGCGCAGTATAATTATGGCCGCGCGGGGGTGTCAACCACCGGCCCGCGACCAGGGCGGGTGGAAGTCTTCCCGCCACGACCCGAGGCAGGTGCGGCATGAAGGTGCTCGGCAGAGAGCTGCCCCCTCCCTTCGACCGGTTCTGGGAGACGCTGGGCGAGGAGACCGGCGTCCCCGCGGACCTGATAGAGCGGGGGGCGGTGCAGGTGTTCGGCCCCGAGGGTTACAGGGAGGGCTCCGACCGCCTCCCCCGGTGGATGGAGATACCCGACGACGCCCTGAGCTACCACGTGGCCCACGAGCTGACCCACGTGCTGCTGAGGAACCGGGGCTTTCCCGCGACCTTCCGGGGCCGGGAGTACGGTCCCGAGTCGCCGGAGGCCCGAGTGGGCGGCGATCTGGAGGAGATGGTCAGCCACCCGGCGCTGGAGCAGGTGCTGAGTCCCTTCCCCTTCGACAAGGGCCACATCCAGCAGCACCTGTTCGAGGGGGCCCGCCGGGGTCTGGAGAGCAGCCCCATCCCCGAGCCGGCTTCGCCGTGGTGGACGACGTGGGCGTGCCGGTGCTGCGAGCTCCAGCTCCTCCTGCCCGAGCGGCAGTGGCTCCGCCTGGAGGTGGTGTTCGAGGGGCGCTGCCCGGACATCGCGGCCAAGGGCCGGGAGCTGGCGGAGATAATGAGCGCGGAGGGATTCCTGACCCCCGACCAGGCCCTCCAGGCCATGATCAATGCCAGGGACGCCCTGGGACTGAAGGAGGCGGACCGGTGCCTGGTCCGCGACCCCCGTACGGGGGAGCTGCATTAGGCAGTACGGAAGAATTCTTGACTTCGATGGGAGGGTAGACAATGGGAAACCCGGTAGTGCACTTTGAGATTGCGGGCCCGGACGGGCCTGCCCTGCAGCAGTTCTATCGCGACTTGTTCGGATGGAATGTCGCCGTGCAGGGAGCAGAGATGGGCAACTACGGCCTGGTGCCCGCGAACGAGGGCGGCATCGGCGGCGGCTTGTTTCCTACAACCGAGGATATGCCGGCGCGCAGCTACGTCACCTTCTACGTGCAGGTCGACGACCTTCAAGGGGCTCTGGACAGGGTAGCTGGGATGGGTGGGAACGCCATCGTGCCGCCGACGGAGATAGCGGCCGGCATGGGCTCCATCGCCATGTTCGGAGACCCTGCCGGCAACACCATAGGTCTGTACTCGCCGCCTCAGGAATGGGACGGACAGATGCCGCCCAAGGGGAACGCCCCGCCGGTGGTGCACTTCGAGGTTGGAGGCAGCGACGCGGCGTCGTTGGCCGACTTCTACACGGGGATGTTCGACTGGCAGGTCCACCTTCACGGGGAGTCCAACTACCGCCTCGTCCAACAGGAACCGGGAGGGATCGGCGGAGGCATATTCGAGCACACGGAGGACATGCCTCCGAACCATCCTTCCCTCGCTGTTATGGTGGACGACCTGCAAGGGTATCTCGACAAGGCCGTAAGCCTGGGCGGGACCGCCCTGATGCCTCCCACGGAGATTCCCGGCGGGTTCGGCTCGTTCGCCGTATTCTCTGACATCGCCGGCAATCGCATATCGCTCTTCAAGTCTGCCGGGTAGATCAATAGGATGGAGGGGTCCCTGAGGGGAGAGTGGCTGAGCATCGCCATAGATGCTTCGGAGGCAGCGTCGCGGGCCCTCCTCGGCCGTTTTCGTCCTCCGATGGAGACTCCCTTGGAGCTAAGCTACAAGGGGCCCAGTGATGTCGTAACCGATGCGGACATCGCGTCCGACAGAGCCATTGCTGACGTGCTGACCCGGTCAGGTGTGCCCGGCGATATCCTGTCCGAAGAAAGCAGCACAGGGAGAGGCGACGGCCAATTGACCTGGTTGATCGACCCGCTGTGCGGAACACTCCCGTTCAGCACAGGCCTGCCTCACTGGGGGGTGTGCGTCGCCCTCAGATCGGGAATTGACCTGTTGATCGGAGTGGTGGCGCTGCCAACCACGGGCGAGGTGCTGAGTGCGGTCCGCGGTCAGGGCGCGCTTCTCAACGGCAGGCCTCTCCATGCCCAGGAGCCTCCAGGAGAGCTAAGGGACATAGGCGTAGCCATAGAGTGGAATAGTACGAGATTCACCGAATCCCAGCGAGTCCTCCAGAGCGCTCCGGGCCGGACATACTCATTCCAATCAGCCGCCTACCCGATAGGCCAAGTGTTGCTGGGTAGGCTTCACGGGGTCGCCGGGTTCGAAGGGCTGAGCGTCCACACGGCTGCAGGGGTGGTCATTGCGAGAGAGCTCGGGGTGCGCGTGACAGACGAGGCCGGCGACGAGGTCATATGGGACCCGAATGGTGCTCCAAACGGTCTCGTGATCGCATGGCCGCGAACACATCAGGCTCTGGTGAGGGCGCTAGCTGACGGTGTCGAGTCTTCCAGATGAAGAGATCACCCATACCCCGACCAGGCCCTCCAGGCCATGATCGACGCTAGGAACGCCCTGGGGCTGAAGGAAGCGGACCGGTGCCTGGTCCGCGACCCCCGCACCGGGGAGTTGTATTAGAGTGGACTATCTCGGCTAACTCGGGTCTCCAGTCTCTTCTCCAACGGCTGCCATCGCAGGCTTCGCCATAGCTGCGGCAGTCACGTGCAACCGCCGCCCTATGGCTCCCAGGGCAGCATCCATCATGTCCAGGCGTGACCGGTGCTGAACGTCCAGCACGCGGTCGACCTGCGGCATGTGCCAACCGAGGCGGCGGGCCAGCTCCGCCTTGCCGACGCCCTGGTCTCGCATCCCCTGATACAGCATCACCTTCACCGAAGTCAGCGTAGGCAGTACGGCGTAGGTCTCGCCCCGCGACGGCATGGGGATGTCCTTGCGGTCGTGGACGCGGGCCGCTATGGCCTCTTCAAGAGCATGGACGGCCCGCGCGACGGCCTCTTCCCGGTCGTCCGCGAACGTGGTCAATTCCGGGAAGTCTGGGGAGGTCGCCAGTACGGTCCCTGCATCGTCTTCGAGAGTTATCGGGTAGGCAAACATCAGTCCAACCCCAAATCTTTCTTGATCTTCGCAACGAGCCCACGTCCCAGCTCCCTCCCGCCTCCGTGCATTGGCAACTGGCTGGTGCGGTCTCCACGCCGGACGGTAAGATGACCGCTGCCGCCCTTGTGGGTGTGGAAAGTGCAGCCCCGCTCCCTCAGCCAGCGTCGAAGCTCCCGCGCGTTCACCCTTTCATATGATGCACAACATTTATGTTGTTGTCAACGCCAACTTGGACCGCAAGACGCAGCTTGTAGATGCCGCCCAGTTTGGCGGTCCGCTTCCCTACCTGAACAGTGCGATCATCGCCCTCTGCTCGGCGGTTAGTGGGAACGTTGGGTTGTTGGGGGATGGGTAAATCTCGGCCTCGTCCCAGAAGTGTCGCCTGACGCTGGTGGCCACCCCGATCTTTACGCCGCGTTCACTGAGCCGCCGAACAAGCGCAGGCCCGTCGAACAGGAAGGCCGATTCGATTGCCCAGGGCTGGGTCGTGCTGCGGGAGGAAGCGAGAGCAGACCGGGGCCCGGTGAGCACCAGGTAGTAGTCGGGCACGGCATCGGGCCTGATGTCCAGTACGCCCACATTGGTGCTGTATTTCTTGATATTCACCGACTTGCCGGCGAGCCGCCCATCGGTGAAATGGCCGTCTATGGCCTTGGTGACGGCAGATTCGGTCAGCCTGATACCGAAGATCCTGGCGGCCACGTACTCACCGAGGTGGCCGGGGTGGGCGGGACGGTCTATGATCTCGGCGATCTCGTCGTCGATGGCGTTCCTCCGCTTGATGATCGACGCCAGCCGCTGCAATTCGTGGTCGCCCATCCTCTGGCCTCCTCAACGGACACATTCTGGCCATCTCAACCGTCCTTATGTTAACACTCTCGAGCCTCCCTCCCACGCCGCACAAGCCCGCCGCCGTGACACCGCACGGCGGTTTCCCATATAATGCCCGCGATGGACGGACCGCGTACCTTCAGGGTGACATCCCTGGGCATGGGGCTGCCGGGGCTCCACGACTCCCGGGCTGACTGGGGCCTTGTGGCCGCAGTGTTCCGCACCTCCTGCCACGTTCTGGACTCCGGCGGGAGGGTGGCCTGCATCGTCGACCGCAAGCTTGGGAACGGGCCCGTCAACATCTGCGTCGACCTCCCCGAGGGGCTGGCCATGGAGGAGATGGACGTCGCGCCCGGCGCTCCCCTGACGCGGGCGGGCGAATACCTGTGCCTGGGGGACGGGTTGCTGCTGGACCTCTCCGGCGCGCAACGTTGGGCTCCGCCGCCCGTGGGGCCCCGGGCCCCCGGCAGCGAGGTGCTTCGCCGGGCGAGGGACCTGGGCACGGCGCTGGCCCCGCAGGCGCCCGGCGAGGGCCTGGCGCCGTTGGCGATCCTGGCCGAGGGGCTGGCATGGGGCCGGACCGTGGGGCCGGGACCGGCGACGCCGGTGACGGCGGCGGCCCTCCCTCATGTGCGGGGCCTGGTGCGCGGCCTGCTTTCCCTGGACGCTCCCCTGGTCCACGAGTCCGTTGCCGGACTGGTCGGCCTGGGCCCGGGGCTCACCCCCTCGGGGGACGACTACCTCGCCGGGCTCCTGGTCGCGATGGTGATGGGCGAGGCCGGCGGCGCCGCGTCGGTGCTGGGAGACGCGGTGGCGAAGCTGGCCCCCGACCGGACGACGGCCTTGGCCGCGACCCTACTGTCCCACGCGGCGGCGGGCGCCGGCTCCGAGGACGCCCACGTCCTGCTGGCGGCCATCCTCGGGGGGGCGGGCGGTGAGCCCGCCGCCGAGGCAGCCGCCCTGAGGCTGGCCGGCCGGGGACACACCTCGGGCTGGGACACCCTGGCCGGGCTGCTCCTGGGCGTCCACCTGGCCCTCCGCCTCGGGGACCCATCCAACGGCCGGCAGCCGGAGCGTGGGAGCGCCTTGGTCAGAGGGGCCCCTTGACGGCTACCAACCTGGTCCTCAAGAACACCTACCGAGATTCGGTGGTCCTGATGCGCATCTCCAGGGAGCTGGAGCTCATGGACGGGGCCCTGAAGGCCACCGCTCTCATGGGGACGGAGAACAACAAGCGCCTGCTGGAGGAGGCGGGCCTACTGGCCGCCGACGGCGAGGCGGCCACGCCCAACGACCTGGTGCTGGCCCTGGAGGTCTCCCCCACCTACCCGGACCCGGCCATCCGCGAGAAGGCCCTAAGCCTCCTGGAGGCCCGGGCCTCCTCCCAGGTCGGGTCGGGCTACCGCCCGCGGAGCCTGGAGGGGGCCGTGGAGGCGTTGCCCGACGCCAACCTGGCCCTGATATCCATACCCGGAGAGCACGCGGCCCGGGAGGCGCGAAAGGCCCTGGACCTGGGACTGCACGTGCTGCTGTTCAGCGACAACGTCTCCATCGACGACGAGACAACCCTGAAACGGAGGGCGGCAGGGTCCGGCCTCTTCATGTTGGGGCCGGACTGCGGCACCGCCATCATCAACAACGTGCCCCTGGGGTTCGCCAACGCCGTGCCGCCCGGGCGCGTCGGCCTCGTGGCGGCGTCGGGCACCGGCCTCCAGCAGGTGACCTGTCTCCTGGCTGCCGCCGGCGAGGGGGTCTCCCAGGCCCTGGGAGTGGGAGGACGGGACCTGGACGACAGGATCGGCGGCGCCATGATGCTGCAGGGGCTGTCGGCCCTGGAGGCCGACCCCCACACCGAGGCCATCGTGCTCATATCCAAACCGCCCGGGCCGCGGACGGAGGAGCGGCTGCTGGCGCGGCTGGAGAAGGTGTCCAAGCCCTGCGTCGTCTGCTTCCTGGGCGCCGACGTACTGGAGGCTGGTCCGGGGCCGGTGTCGACGGCTTCGGACCTGACCGCCGCCGCCGACCTGGCGCTGGACAGGCTGGGAGTCCGGCCGCCGTCCAGGGCCCTGGAAGGCCGCACCCGGGAACGCCTCGGGGATCTGGCCGGGCGCCTGGGCCCTGAGGGCCATCGGTCGGTCCGGGGCCTCTACTCAGGGGGCACCCTCTGCTACGAGGCCCTCTTCACGGTCCGGGAGCTGGCGGCGGGCCCGGTCTCGTCCAACCTCAAGCTGGAGGGGGTCCAGACCGTCGAGTCGCCCGGGGACGCCAGGGGCCACGTGCTGATGGACCTGGGAGACGACCGGTTCACGGTGGGCAGGCCCCACCCCATGATCGACCTGCGACAGCGTTGCGCCTTGCTGATGGAGGAGGCCGCCAACCCCGAGGCGAGCGTGCTCCTCCTGGACGTGGTGTTGGGATACGGGTCCCACCCGGACCCGGCTTCGGAGCTGGCGCCGGCCATCCAGGAGGCGGTCCGCGCGGCGGCCGAGGCCGGGCGCACGCTGGCCTGCGTGGCCATCCTGTGCGGGACACAGGGCGACCCCCAGGGCCTGGACGGGCAGAGGGCGGCCCTGGAGGCGGCCGGAGCGGTGGTGGTGGAGAGCAACCTGCAGGCCGCGACCATCGCGGCAGCCCTCTGCATGGGGAGGCTCGACTTGCTCCCTGAGATGCGGCCATGACCGACGGCGGCAAGCAGCTCATCGGCGCCGAGCTGCGGGTGGTCAACATCGGACTAGACCTGTTCGGGGAGGTCCTGGAGGAGCAGGGAGTCACCACCGTGCACATGGACTGGCGGCCGCCGGCGGGCGGCGACCCCCGCCTGTCCAGCCTGCTGGACAGGCTGAAGGGCGGCGCGGACCTATCATCTCCCAGGGGAGGCCAGAGTGGCTGAGCGCGTGGACATCGACGGGGCCAACCGGTCGGCCATGGAGCGGCTGCTGGGTGGAGAGCCGGTGCTGGTGGACGTGGCCCGGGCATCGGAGGCGATACCGGGCCTGACCGAGGGCGTACTCCTGCACGCGGGCCCTCCCATATCCTGGGACCAGATGTGCGGGCCCATGCGCGCCGCGGTGGTGGGCGCCGTCCAGTACGAGGGATGGGCCGGGGACGAAGCCGGGGCCGAGGCCATGGCGGCGCGGGGAGAGATACGCTTCCAGCCCAGCCACGACGTGGGCGTCGTGGGCCCCATGACCGGGATTGCCAGCGCCTCCATGCCCGTGTTCGTGGTGGAGAACCGGACCTTCGGAAACCGGGCCTTCTGCACCATAAACGAGGGGACGGGCAGGGTGCTCCGCTTCGGGGCCAACGACGCCCAGGTCATCGAGAGGCTGCGCTGGGTCCGCGACACACTGGCCCCCACTCTCCGTGAAACGGTGGACCGCGCGGGCGGCGTCCCCCTGGGGCCGCTGATGTCCAGGGCCCTGACCATGGGCGACGAGATGCACCAGCGGAACGTGGGCGCCACCTCCCTGTTCATCCGGGAGCTCGCCCCCTCCCTCGCGCGCACGGCCTCCCCGGGGGACCAGGGGAGCGTGCTGGAGTTCCTGGCCGGCAACGACCAGTTCTTCCTGAACCTGGGGATGGCCGCCGGGAAGGCCATCATGGACCCCCTGGGAGACATCCCGGGGTCCACGGTGGTGTGGGCCATGTGCCGCAACGGCCGGGACTTCGGCATACGGGTGGGGGCCACGGGCAAACGGTGGTTCACCGCCCCGGCGCTGATGCCCCGGGGGCTCTACTTCCCGGGCTACACCCAGGAGGACGCCAACCCGGACCTGGGAGACAGCGCCATCATGGAGACGGTGGGGCTGGGCGGGTTCGCCATGGCGGCGTCCCCGTCGGTGGTGGGGTTCGTGGGAGCGGGAACTTTCCAGGACGCCGTCAACTACACCCGGGAGATGGCCGAGATCACCCTGGGCCGCAACACCCATTTTTCGCTGCCGACCCTGGACTTTCAGGGGACCCCGACGGGCATCGACGTGCGCAAGGTGGTGGAGACGGGCATCGCCCCGGTCATCAACACGGGCATAGCCCACAGGGAGCCGGGGGTGGGGCAGGTGGGCGCGGGGATAGTCCGCGCTCCCATGGAGTGCTTCACCCAGGCCCTGGAGGCGCTGGCCGAGGAGCTGGGGTAAACCGGGCCACGGGAAGGGCCACGGGAAGGGCCACGGGAAGGGCCGCGGAGGCTCTGGGTGAGCGAACATCATGATACGCTTGAGCAATTGACCCCGGCGACCTAGCTTTATATAATCTGCACTGTCCCGGTCTGCGGGTCTGAAACGCGGTCCGAAGGGGGTATGTGACGGGGACGGCCACTTCATTGCCAGCGTCGGGGGCAGCGTCGGGCCTTGTCGCCAAGATAGAGCAGCGGGCAGCCCTGGTCTCCGTCATCGGACTGGGCCACGTCGGCCTTCCCGTGGCCGCGGGCTTCGCCGAGGCCGGTTTTGCGGTCCACGGCATCGACACCGACCGGGCCAAGGTCGAGGCCATCGACCGCGGAGAGTCCTACGTCTCGGACGTATCCTCGGAGGCCCTCCGCCGGCTGGCGCTTGGCCGCGGAGCGGGGAGCGACGGCGGCCGGCCCGGGGGAAGCCTCAGCGCGGCCGGCGATTACGAGGGCCTCGAAGAGTCGGACGTCATCATCGTCTGCGTTCCCACGCCCCTGGGCAAGACCAAGGACCCGGACCTGTCCTTCATAGTCTCGACCGCCGAGGAGATAGGGCGGAGGATGCGCCGGGGCGCGCTGGTAGTCCTGGAGAGCACGACATACCCTGGGACCACCGAGGAGATCGTCCTGCCGCACCTCCAGGACCCTGACGGGCGGACGTGCCAGGTCGGGACGGACTTCTTCCTGGCGTACTCGCCGGAGCGGCTGGACCCCGGACGGAAGGACTGGACCCTCAGCAACACGCCCAAGGTGATAGGGGGAGTCACTCCCGCGTGCGTCGAAGTCGCCGCCAGGCTCTACCGGTGCGTCGTGGACATGGTGGTGCCGGTGGACTCCCCCAAGGTGGCGGAGATGGTGAAGCTCCTGGAGAACACCTTTCGGGCCACCAACATTGCCCTGGTCAACGAGTTCGCCATCATGTGCAGCCGCCTGGGAATCGACATATGGCACGTCATCGAGGCCGCCAAGACCAAGCCCTTCGGGTTCATGCCATTCTACCCGGGGCCCGGGCTGGGCGGGCACTGCATCCCCATCGACCCCCAGTACCTGGCGTGGAAGCTGAAGACCGTGAACTACAACGCCCGCTTCATCCAGCTTGCGGCGGAGATAAACTTCGGGATGCCCTCCTACGTCGCCGGCAAGATCGCCCACGCCCTGAACGAAGAGTCCAAACCCATGAGGGGCTCCCGCGTCCTGGTCCTGGGGGTCGCCTACAAGGAGGACGTGGCGGACCTGAGGGAGTCCCCGGCCTTGGACCTGGTCCGGCTGCTCCGGGAGCAGGGCG
Source organism: Dehalococcoidia bacterium (assembly GCA_034423015.1). Taxonomy (GTDB): domain Bacteria; phylum Chloroflexota; class Dehalococcoidia; order Lucifugimonadales; family JAGWBF01; genus JAGWBJ01. The sequence continues at coordinate 42,298 of DAOUJG010000011.1, forward strand.
CCGACGTCGCCTACAACGACCCCTACATACCCGTCCTTCGCCACGACGACATCGCCATGGAGGGCGTAACTCTGACGGAAGAGGAGCTGCGGCGCTCCGACTGCGTGGTCATCGTTACGCCTCACCAGGATTACGATTGGCGGTGGGTCGTGGACAACAGCTCCCTGGTGGTCGACACCCGCAACGCCACGGGAGGCCTTCCCGGGCCCGCGGCTAGGGTCGTCAAGCTGTAGTGGCCGGCCGCCCCCCACCGTGCGCCATCGGGCTCGCAGTACGCCCGCCGCGTCCCCCGGCCGGCGGCCGACGGGAAGGCTGATGCACCGGCGAACGGAAAAGCCCTGGGGCTACGAGGAGCTGATCACCCTCAACGACAGGTACTGCTTCAAGCTGCTGTTCGTGAAGGCCGGACACAGGACCAGCCTCCAGTACCACCGGGTGAAACACGAAACGATGTACCTCCTGTCGGGCGAGGGGACGCTGGAGGTCCACGGCGAGGACGGGTCGGTCCAGAGCCGCCACATGGGACGGGGGGACACGTGTGAGCTGGAGCCGGGCACCGTCCACCGCATCTCCGCCCAGGAGGACGCCACGTACCTCGAGGCGAGCACGCCCGAGACGGGCGACGTGGTGCGGCTGGAAGACGACTACGGCCGGACCTGATCTGCCCACACGGGTCCGTTAGGTCGTCTCCAACGGGTTACGTCGTCATTGAGATACTAGGCAGGGAGCACCGATGAGGGCGTTGATCACGGGAGGGGCCGGCTTCGTGGGATCCCACCTGGCCGAGGTCCTTCTCGCGGACGGACACCGCGTACACGTGGTGGACGACCTGTCGACGGGAAGCATCGACAACATCGTCCCGCTCGAGATGCACCGGGAGTTCCACTACGACGTCGGGTCCGTGACGGACGTTCCCCTGATGACGGACCTGGTGGATCGAGCCGACGTCATCTTCCACCTGGCCGCCGTCGTGGGTGTCAAGCTGGCCGTGGAGAGGCCGGTGGAGACCCTGGAGACCAATCTCAACGGCACGGGAATGCTCCTGAGGCTGGCCGCCAGGGGAAACAAGAGGGTACTCATCGCCTCCACCTCGGAGGTCTACGGGGACGGTCCCGACCAGCCCCTCCGCGAGGACGCCCCCGTGCTGCTCTACCCCACCGTGAAGAGCCGGTGGAGCTACGCCTGGTCCAAGGCCATCGACGAGTCGCTGGCCATGGCCCACTGGACCCAGCGGGGCCTGCCGGTCATCGTCGCTCGCCTCTTCAACACAGTGGGGCCCCGGCAGACGGGACGGTACGGCATGGTCATCCCCCGGCTCGTGCAGCAGGCACTGGCGGGCGAGCCTCTGACCGTATACGGCGACGGCGGCCAGTCCCGCTGCTTCGCCTACGTCGGGGACGTGGCGCAGGGCCTGGCGGACCTGGCGCTCTGCCCCGAGGCCGCGGGGCAGATATTCAACGTCGGGAACGACCGGGAGGTGACCATCAACGACCTGGCCGAACGCATCATCCGGACCACCGGCAGCGCGTCCCGGGTGACCCACCTGCCCTACGACCAGGTCTACGGAGAGGGGTTCGAGGACATGCGCCGCAGGGTCCCGGACCTGACGAAGATCCGCAGGACCGTTGGATATAAGACCACCAAGGACCTGGACGACATCATCCGGATGGTGGCGGACCATGCCCGCCGGGGGTGAGGGGCTTCCCTGATGCTGGTGTGCTGCGTGGTGGGCGCCCGGCCCAACTTCATGAAGATGGCGCCGGTGGTCGCCCAGCTCCGGTCCCGGGGCATCCCGCACCTGCTGGTGCACACGGGACAGCACTACGACGCCAACCTGTCCGCCGTCTTCATCCAGGAGCTGGGGCTCCCCGAGCCGGACATTCACCTGGACGTCGGCACGGATACCCACTCCCGCCAGACTGCCCGCATCATGATGGCGTTCGAGGACGTGTGCAAGGCCCGCGCGCCCGACCTGGTGGTCGTGGCGGGCGACGTCAACTCCACCCTTGCCGCCGCCCTGGCGGCCGCCAAGGAGAACATCCCCGTGGCCCACGTGGAGGCGGGCCTGCGCTCCTTCGACCGGACCATGCCCGAGGAGGTGAACAGGCGGCTCACGGACCACCTGTCGGAGCTGCTGTTCACCACCGAGGAGACGGGGAACGAGAACCTGCGCCGGGAGGGAGTCCCCGAGGACAGGGTACACTTCGCGGGCAACTGCATGGTGGACACGCTGCGCAGCCATCTTGAAGAGGCCGAGGGCCGGCAGCCCTGGCGCGGGTTCGGCCTGGAACGGGGCTCATACGCCCTGCTGACCCTGCACAGGCCGTCGAACGTGGACGAACCGGAGACCCTGGCGGCGGTCATGGAGGGCATGGCGCGGGTGTCGGACTACCTCCCCGTGCTGTTCCCCGTACACCCCCGCACCAGGGCACGGCTCGACGAGCTTGGACCGGGTCCAGGCGGGCGGGTGATGCTCTCCGATCCCCTGCCGTACGTGGAGTTCCTGGGCCTGATGGCGGGGGCCAGATGTGTGCTCACCGACTCGGGAGGCATCCAGGAGGAGACCACGATGCTGGGCATCCCGTGCCTTACCCTGCGGCACAACACCGAACGGCCCGTCACCGTGGCCAAGGGCACCAACCGCCTGGTGGGAAACGACCCCGGCGAGGTCCTCCGAGGCGTGGAGGACGTGCTCGCGGGCAGATGGCCCCGGGGAGACCGCCCGCCCCTGTGGGACGGCCGGGCCGGAGAGCGCATCGTCGACGTGATCGCAGGCCGGCTTGGCACTCTCTCCACGGGGAAGAGCTAAGGTAGCGGGTAAGCGAAGGGTCCTAGAAGGGAGCGGAAACACGGCAGGTTATAAGGGCCACCAGGAACAGCAGGGCTCCCAGGACCGCTGTCGTCAAGAACAGGTGACGTGGCTGCACGAGCAGGGCCTCCGCCAACCACGGTACATCTCGATGACCGAAGAATCAATGGGGGACCCGCTGCCCCGGCAGCGTTGACACACCTGCCCTCCCCTCAATATCATTGTGGGGCAACACTAGGCTCCCAAGTCCACCGGACGTCCCAGTAGCTCAGCGGACAGAGCGGCTGCCTTCTAAGCAGCGGGTCGCGGGTTCGAATCCTGCCTGGGACGCCACAACCCTTCAGATATAGCTTTGAGTTGCGACTTGGCCTACTCCAGTTATCACTTCTAGCATCATTGGGGCTTTTTCCCACTCAGGCACATCTGCTCACCTCTGCGCTCCATCGGCGGACCGATTCGTGACCATTCGGGCATGGGCGACCCGGCAGGGCATACAGCGGGTGTACCCGCGTGGGCGTAGGGATGGCCGTGGGCGTGGGGACCCGCGTGGGAACGGCCGTGGGAATGTGGCGACGACCGCAGCCCGCCTGGACAGCCGCTCAAGGTTGATGCCCGCCACGCTGTCGTCCGACAGACGGCCGACCGGACAGGCAAGCCGAATGGGGCACAGTGTTACGTCAGCCCATCTAGCGAGGACGACGCCCAGTACGCCATTCGGGTTCTTGAGTCATGCTACGACTATGGGGTCGGGGGCAAACCCCGAAGATCAACGAAACCTTTCGAGGCAATTCGCCGACGCCCAGCAGCGCACACTGCCGCGCTATCGGCAGCTTCGGGTGTTCCCGGTCCACCATCTCCCGCCGCCGCCCCGGATTCATGGACCGGACCTCCGCAAAGAAATCCCGCTCTACCTTCAGCCGGCCGATCTCCTGGTACGACCTGGCCGTCAGGGTCGCGTCATTCTCGGCTTTCTTGTCCTGGCCGTTGCCGAAGACGCCGGCGGCTCTTTCGATGAGCGCCTTCTTCCAAGCCTGAATCTGGCTGGGGTGGACTTCGTACCGGGCGGCCAGCTATGCCATCGTCTCCTGCCCCTTGATCGCCTCCAAAGCCACCTTGGCCTTGAAGACAGCGATGTGCTTCCTTCGTCCCTGCGACATTTCCCACTCCTTGCCCACAGCAACCGCTGTCCTTAGTTTAGGAGCGGGACTCTCACTTGGCTACCTGTCCAAGATTCCCGTAATCGAGGCGTTACAATCGTGGTCAGCATCAGGAACCACAAGCTTCTCCGAGGGTAGGGGGAACATGAACGATCCGCATGTCGAAGCCCTGATTTACGTCGTAGAGCACGACAAATCCTCAGACTACAGCCAGGCCAGTGCTGTCGAGATTGAACACTCAGCGTTCAGTCTTAAACTCCAAGACGGTGAAGCCCGCTTCGAAATGAAGGTACACTACCCGACTCGACCGCAAGCGGAACGCGCCATCCAACCATTCATAGATCAATGGGAGTTGAGGGCCCTGCTTGAGTCGGGACCAGGCACATTTGCCTTGAAGTTCAAGCGGCACGAAATCGTAGATCGCAATCCCACCACGGCGGGCTCGACCCCGGCACGGAACGGCATTACCGCATCAGGGCGGTGAACGGCGCCACTCCCGGCCAGGGCTCGTGGTCCACGGTGCGCAACGCCACCACGCCGCCAGCCGTGCCGGGCGCGCCTACGCTGCGGGCGGAGGCCAACGGCCAGAACGCCATCGACCTGCATTGGGATCCGCCGTCCAACGACGGTGGGGCGGCCATCAGCGGGTACGAGGTGCACGTATCGACCACCGGGTCCCAGAACAGCTACTCGAGGCTAACCGGCCCGTCGGCTACGGCCCGGTCCTACACCCACAGCGGTCTGCAGCCCGGCGACAGGAGGTACTACCAGGTGCGCGCGCGCAACAGCGCCGGATGGAGCGATTTCTCGCCGGCCGTCTCGGCCGCCTCGCTGACCGGCGTGCCGGCCGCGCCCGGCCTGACCGCCACGAAGAACGGCTCCACGGAGATCAAGCTCACGTGGACCAAGCCCGACGACCGCGGCTCGGACATAGACAGGTATCATATCCAGGAGTCGGACGACGGCAGCGACTGGGACGACCTGCACCGCAGCGTTCCGGCCGGTGACACCGAGCTGGTCCACGACGGGCTGAGCGGCGGCACGACGAAGTACTACCGCATCCGCGCGGTGAACGGGAACGGCGACGGCCAGTGGTCCCCGACCCGCAGTGCGACCACCGACGCCGGCGGGCCGGACGCGCCGGTGCTAACGCTGACGGTGGTCGGCGATAACCAGATCGACCTGAGCTGGACCGCCCCGGCGGACAACGGCTCGTCCATCAGGGGCTACTGGGTGGAGCGTTCGGTGGACGGCGACGAGCCGTGGGAGCGCCTGACCAGCAGCAACAGCACCACCGCCTACAGCGATACCGACCTGTACCGGGGCATGACGCGGCACTACCGGGTGGCCGCGTACAACGGAGCGGGCACGGGCCCGTACTCCGACTCGGAGTCCGCCACGACGACCGGCACCCCGGCGACCGAGCCGGAGACGCCGGCGCTCGTGCGCCTCAGCAGCGTGGGCCGCAGCGAGGTCACGCTGGCTTGGGACGCGCCCGGGGACGACGGAGGCGCTCCCGTGTCCGGCTATGAGTACGAGATCGCGCGCCCGTGCGAGGGCAACCCCTCGGCCAACTGCGGCTTCAAAGGGGACGACATCAAGGCGACGACGGGGACCTCGGCCAGGATAACCGGCCTCAGCACCGACGGGGACTACCACTTCCAGGTGCGGGCTGTGAACCCCGTCGGGAAGGGCGACTGGTCGTCCCCCGTCTACGCGACGCTGCGGCCCTCGGCCAACGGGCAACTTTTGGCAAGCCCGACGACCATCACCGTCGACGAGGGGGCAACGGTCACGTACACGATCAGGCTGAGCACCGCGCCGCCTCATCCCGCGACCCTGAACGTCCGGGCGCGCGGCCCCGCCGGCTCGGCTGACCTGCGGAGCGAGGTCGCCCAGTACCAGGGTAAAATACTGATACCCAATGGCTGGACGCACCCGCACGGAGCGGACTGGAGCGGACTGACCTACAACTGGAGCCAGGGGGTGAGGGTCACCTTCACCGCTCCCGAGGACAGCGACTCTGAGGACGACGTCATGGTGGTGGACCACTCGGTCTTCGCCACGCCCTACAACCACTACCGGCCGTGCTCCGAGGGGACCCAGGCGGAGCGAGACCAGTGCCGGCAGGACTGGGACGATGCCTGGGCCAGCTCGCCGTACCGGCATCTGACGGGGCCGAGCGTGATCGTGACGGTCAGGGACAACGACTAGACAGCTTGCTTGGTGGTCGCTCTCTCGGTCTCTGAACTGTCGGGTGGTCGCCTGGACTCGTTCGTCGTTTGGACGTCGCGGCGAGTTGCGAATATACGCCCCTCCAAGTACAATGACTCTGATCGCAAACAGACCTGTCGAACCAAAGCGAAGGAGGTGAACAGATGGCAGAAGTCCTATCGACATCCATACCTGTCTTGTTCGCCTCGTTTCGGAAGGCCTGAGCCTGTAATACCTGCACGGTAGGGCATCCAAACCT
>DAOUJG010000012.1:0-70329 GCA_034423015.1 Dehalococcoidia bacterium
ACCGTGGACATCACGCTGGTCGTACCCGTCGATGATGATTCCTCTGAACCTGATTCCCCCGAGCCTGAGTCCCCTGAGCCTGAGTGCTTGTCATTTGCGTCCGCCGAATCTTCGCGCTGAGGTTCCGGCTGGAGGTGTAGGAGTTCCGTTAGGCCGGGGCGCACTGCAATGTCAGATTCTCCCGCCGAGCACATGTGTAATGCAAGCGAGGCAAGCTGACATCGCGCCCACAATCGGCAAATATTCGCGGGCGACCTCTTCTTCATCGTCGACACGACGGCGGGCCGGACCGACGCCGAGCATGGGGCGGGGCTGGACGGCATCTTTGGTGAATCCTATAGTTGACGCCACCCAGCGAACAGGGGCACGAATTCAACCAAGAGGAAGCCATGCTTCGCAAGAAACTGTCGCTCGACGAAGCGACCCGGTCGAAGGACCTGAGCGGAAAGACCTACATCGTGACCGGCGCCAACTCCGGCGTCGGCCTCGAAACGACTCGCCAACTGGTCAGGCAGGGCGGGCATGTCGTACTGGCCTGCCGGAGAACCGATGCAGCCGAAGAGGCAGCGCGGGGCTTCAGCGGACTGAAGGGCAGCTACGAGGTGATGCGGCTGGACCTCGCCGACCTTCAGTCCGTCCGGGACTTCGTGACAGAGTTCACCGCAGGTCACGACCGACTGGACGGCCTGGCGTGCAATGCCGGACTCGTGTCGATGGGCAAGGACCCCGAATACACGAAGGACGGATTGGAAATGACCATCGGCGTCAGCTACTTCGGTCACTTCCTGCTCACAGAGTTGTTACTGGACACTTTGCGGGCGAGTGCACCCTCACGCATGGCGATCGTCTCATCGGTGGTGCACGCCGGCAGCGACAAGAACCGGCCGAACGTGGACCTCGACGATCTCAACTACAAGCGCCGGGATTTCCACAACTTCGCCGCCTATGCCGAAGCGAAAGTGGCAACTGTCCTCTACGCAAGGGAACTCGCCGAACGACTTGACGGCACAGGCGTGACCGTCTTCTCGCTTCACCCCGGGTGGGCCAGGTCGAACTTCGGCTCCGGTGGCAGCCTGCCAATTCGGGTCGCAATGGCCGTCATGCGGCCCCTCAGCCGACTGGTCTCCGACAGCAACGAGGAATCGGCGCAGACCACATTGCACTGCCTGCTGTCCGACACCGCGGCGAACCACTCGGGCGCCTACTTCAGCCAGAGCAGCGTGCTCTACCGGGACAAGCAGTGCCGCCAAGGCGGTTGGCCGATGGAGACCCCGAACCCGAACGCCAAGAACATGGAGACCGCCAGGAGACTGGTCGACCTGAGCTACGGCCTCGTCGGGTTGAGCACGTCCAACAGGCCAGTCTGAGACCGACTGGACCGTGATCGCCAGGTAGGAGTGGGCAACGCCTGCGGACCGCAGCAGAAGCGGTCGGTTAGTCGGAGGGTCGCAGGCCCTCGAAGTAGCTGCGGGGGTTGTCGATCATCATCCGGTCGATGACCGTTGCGGGGACCCCGGCCTCCATCAGCCTGGGGATTATGGCGCGGCTGATCCACAGGTAGCCGTCGGGGTTCTGGTCCCTGCCGGGCATGCCCGGAGAGCCGATGCGGGAGAGGACGATGTTCCAGTCGTGGGACAGCATCATGCTGGGGGCCAGGCCCTCGTCCAACCGGTCTTTGAGATAGTCGGTCCTCTGCTGCCACGGGGGCAGGCCCGGGCGGCCCAAGGGGTTGTTTATGTCCCAGCCCAGCCAGACTCCCAGCCGGGCCAGCTCCCGGTGGTAGTCGGGGTCGAGGGTGTTGTTGAGGTGCCCCACATAGACGTGGTGGGCCTCCACGCCCTCCTCGGCGAGGATGCGCACCTGCTCCAGGCCTATGCGTGACTCGGCCGGCGTGTGGGTGGTGATGGGAACGCCGGTGCGCAGGTGAGCCCGGGCCGAGGCCCGGAGCATCAGCTCCTCCTGCTCGGTGATGGGGTCGCTGGTTGCCACCTTGATGATGCCGGCCCTGATGTCCGTGCCTTCGATGCCCTGCTCGATCTCCCGGACCCAGAGGTCCGCGATGAAGTCCTTGTCCCGGCCCCAGAAGCTGCGGGGGATGTCCAGCCAGCAGCCGGTGCAGCAGATGAACTGCACCCCCGTCCTCTCGGAGACCTCCTTCATGAGGAGGACGTCGCGGCCGAGGTCCAGGGGAGAGACCTCGACGACGGTGTCGACCCCGCCCCTCTTGGCCTCGCCGAAGGACTCCAGGGCCATGTCCAGGGCCTGGCCGCGGAGCTCCAGCTCGGGATACGTGGCGCGGATGCCGGCGGAGGAGTCGATGAGGTGTTCGTGGGGCAGGGTGAACCCCAGGTCCGCCGTGTCCAATGGGCCCAGCACCGAGTTTATGGTCGCCATTTCACGCTCCTCGATTGGTCTGTGCGGTCATTGTTGCTGGGTTCTCTGGATGCCGGTTTTCGTGGGTATGACGGGTTATGGAAGAGTCTGCCAAAGCGGGAGTGGAGGCCGCCCCACCCCCGGGTCCCGTCCTTCGCCGGGACGACGTCATTTCCGGAGAGCGCCCCCTTTGTATCATTCCCGGAGAGCGCCCCCTTTGTGTCATTCCGAGCGTAGCGAGGAATCTCTCCATGCCGCCGAGTATTGGGCCCGTGGCCTCGTAGCGTAGCGTGCTCGTCGCAGGGCCCTGAGATTCCTCGGCTGCGCTCGGAATGACATGGGAGGCGCTGCGCTCGGAATGACCATGCGAGGGGCTGCGCTACGCTCCGCTCGGAATTGGGCGCCCCCAAAGGGCGCCCCTACGACGTTGGACTATACGGGGGATTATACAGGCATCGGCGTCATCCGGGGTGGTAGAATCAGGCATCGGGTCTGGAAGCAACGCTACGTCCTTGGCGGCAGATTGGGAGGCGGACATGAGCTTGGTGCTGACCAACGCCACGTTGATCGACTGCGTGGAGCCCGAGCCCGTGGAGGGGGCCAGCGTGGCGGTGGAGGAGGGGCGCATCGTCGAGATCGCCAGGGGCGGGCGCTCTCCCGGAGGCCGGGGGGCGCGGGTGATGGACCTGGGCGGCGCCTACCTGCTGCCCGGGCTGTGGGACGTGCACATCCACCCCCATTACCCCACGGACCCCGGCGTCACCGTGGCGCAGCAGACGGCCCGGTTCGGGGAGAACCTGATGCGCGGCATGTCCGAGGCCGGGGTCGTGGGCGTCCGGTGCGGCGGCGCGGGCCACTTCATGGACGTGGCGTGGCGGAATATATTCGCGGGCGCATCGGGGGAGGTGGAGGGGCCGAGGGTGTTCGCCTGCGGGAACTTCCTCACCACCACGGCGGGGCACTTCCTGACCTCGGGCCACGCCCGGGAGTGCGACGGCCCCTACGGCTTCGTCAACGCGGTGCGGGAGCAGATCAAGCAGGGCGTGGACCACATCAAGCTGAACCTCTCGGGCGGGGTGATGGGCCCCTTCTGGGACCGCCACGTGCACAGCTTCCTGCTGGAGGAGGAGCTGGCCGCCACCTTCGCCCTCTGCCGCCAGCGGGGCTACCGGGTGATGGCCCACGCCACCAACCCGGAGGCGGTGAGGACGGCCCTCACCATGGGCGCCCACAGCATCGAGCACGGGTACATCATGGACGAGGAGTGCATGCAGCTCTTCATGGAGCGGGATGCCTGGTACGTCCCGACCCTGGGCATCACCCACCTGACGCCCTCCCAGGCCACTTCGGAGCGGGAGAAGCGCTGGGTCCAGCAGAAAAACCTGGCGCCGGACCTGGTGGTGCGGGCCGAGGCGGCGGTGGACACCCACCGGAACTGGTTCCAGCAGGCCCTGCGCTCGGGGGTGAAGATGGCCCTGGGCTCGGACGTGTACCCGTTGCGCGACTCGGCGCTGCTGGAGATGGGGCTGTGGGTGAAGGACGGCGCGACGACGTGGCAAACGCTGCTGGCCGCCACCAGGGACGCGGCGGAGCTGTGCGGCAGGGGCGCCGACCTGGGCACGGTGGAGGTGGGGAAGCTGGCCGACCTGATAGTCGTGGGGAGCAATCCGCTGGAGGACGTGGAGAACCTGGCCGACCTTCTGCTGGTGCTGAAGGAGGGCCGGGTCGTGGCGGACCACCGCGGGAAGCAGGGGCGCGGGTAGGCCCGGCGCCGGACAGCCTTTCCCAGGAGCAGTCCCTTGTCCATCCGATACGGCATATCGCTGACGCTGGAACCCTCGTTCACGGCCGGCCTTCACCGGGCCCGGCAGGTCACGTGCAGCCAGTACGGCCGCTGGGCCGCGGAGATGCACGCCGTCCACGTGCCGCTGACGGGCTATCTCCCCTGCCGGGAGGCGTTGGCGCCGTCCATCGAGGCGAGTCTCGAAGAGATAGCAGCCAGGTTCCGAGACAGGAATCCCGGCGCGTTCGTGAGCCGCCGGGGCGTCACGGCCGACGCCGGGAACCGGGGCAACATCTACGTGGAGCTTGCCGACGCCGGGGGCGGGCCGGGCGGCGGCGGGACCGGCCCCGGCCCCGGAGGACAGCCCATCGCCCTCTTGCGGTCCCAGGTGACGGAGACCCTGGCGCAGCACAACCTGGAGGCCTTCGCGGAGGGCGACGGCCTGCGCTTCGCGCTGCTCCAGTGCGCCGACATGCCCGCCCCGGTGTTCGACAGCGCCGTGCGGTTCGCCGAGGGCATAATCGACGGCGTGGACCTGGCAGTCCGGGGCCAGGTCTTCGACCTGGCCCTCTTCCGCTACGAGTCCGACGCCGCCGGCGAGGACTGGGAGGGCGGGGGCTGGGCCGGGGACCTGCGCTGGGAGGTGGTCAACAGCTTTCCGCTTTTCGGCGCCCGGGGCCGGTGAGATAGATTCGCTCCTCCGGAGGAACGAATAAGGGTCGAATCGGTGGTGGGCACAAGACCAGGCGTGGATTCGTTTCCACCGCGGAACAATCAAGGGTCAATGCGAGCCCGAGCGGGAATGCCCAGGTGACCGGCCGGGGCGGGGTTTTTCGATTCACCTCTCATTTCATCTCGTTTTCTCCTATTTTGGCGGGGAGGCCGGGGTCGGACCTCCTTTGGGCTATCTCCCCGCCTTGCAATCTGACCCCTGCTCCCAATACACTGCGGGCGCAGCCGGGAAGGCCTGACCCCCCCTGTGGAGGACTAGAAAATGTTCCTACCGTCGCTCAAGCTGCGTTCCGTAGGGCTCGTAGCCCTGCTGACCGGGGCCCTTGGAGTCGTCGTGTTCGCCGCGGCGTGCGGCGGGGCCGACCCCACCTCCACCCCGCAGCCGACGGCGACAACTCCCCCGCCTGCCAGCACGCCAGAGCCGACTCCGGAGCCGACGGCGACGTTCCCCCCGCCTACCAGCACCCCGGCACCGACTCCGGGGCCGACGGCGACGACTCCCCCGCCGACGGACGCCCCGGTACCGACGGACACTCCGACAGCGACGACTCCGCCACCGACCGCAGCCCCGGAGCCGACCGCCGCACCCGAAGGCGCGGGCTCGCTCATGGACTTCAGGCTTACGCCGGCGACCACCGGCCAGGACCTGATGGACCGCCTCTCGGAGTTCGAGACCGGTTGTATAGAGGACGCCGTGGGGAGCGGAGTGTACCAGTTCCTGCTGGCCACGCCGCTCATGATGGCGGGGTCCGACCCCTCGGCCGCCGCGCCCTTGTTCCATTGCCTTACGGCCGAAAGCGCCGTGCTGCTCGGCATCGTGTTTCTGGATGCCCAGGCGGGTGGATGGGCCGAGGAGTCCCGGGCCTGCATCACCGAGGTCGGCCTGGCGCACCCGGACGCGATCTTCATCAGGCTAGGGGTGCAGCTGGGGTCTGAGCCCATCGACTCCGCGCTGACCCTTGCCCATAACGTGGAGATCTACGAATGCCTGAACGACGACGAGAAGAAGGCGTTCACGGTGAGCCTCTGGACGGGCCTGGACGACAACGCGACCGCCACGGGTAGCGACATCCTGGAGCTGCTCTCGGAGTCGGAGGTGGCCTGTGTCAAGGACAGCCTCTCCGCGGAGCAGTTCGAGACGATGGCCGCCGCCCAGCCCCTGCACGCGGTGTCCATCGGCGCCACGGTGGCCCACTGCATCGACCCGGAGACCAACCTGGAGATATTCGCCAACGGCATACAGTGGGCCATGGGCGGGGTGACCGATGAGACACTGAGCTGCCTGAAGGAGTTCGGCAGGAACAACCCGGCCTTCGTGGCGCTCCTCTCAATGGGCCTGGAAGGGATACAGGCAATGCCTGCGGACCGGTTCCTGGCGACGATTGCGGTGGGCAACCAGCAGTATGCGTGCATGACGCCCGACGAGCTGCTGCGGGTCCAGGAGGCTTCCACGGCCGCGATGCAGTAGGAGGGTGACGGCGAGACGTGTCTGACGGAGATCGATGGGGGCCTGAGGGGCCGCCACCAGAGGCATACAGCCGTGTGACCAACCCTGAACGCTTCCGGCCGCTGCATCCGGTCATGCTGAAAATCATCGGCCGGCTAGAGAACGACTTCGAGTTGGACCGTAATGACGGGTATGGTCTTGACGAGGAGCTGGAGAAGGGACTGGACCTTGCGGGTCCGTATGTCAGACTCAGCCCAAGGAACGCGGATGCCGCATCCATCGGAGTGGTATTCTCGGCCTTCCCAGGTCTTTGCGTCCGGTTTGGGCGGTGGCACATCGAGTATTTCCCGAGCTGTGGCTGCGACGCGTGCGACGAGTCGGCAGACGGCGAAATCGAGCGACTCAATGAGATGGTCAACGCCGTAACTGCCGGGAGGTTTTGCGAGGCGGTCCGACGTCCCTTGATACCCTTCGCGGGGTCTGGTTGGATGGAAGCGAAGTTCTGGTCGCCTGTCGGGAGGTCGTCGAGCGCATCTCGCATCGACGGTTTCCGCGCACGTCAGATGTCCGGCGGTCGTCGTCGACTCGACTTGGACTGGAAGCCGTGGCACCGCCGGCATACCTTTAACTAGCGACTGGACCGCGCCATGACGTCGGCAATCCGGTTGTCGGGGCCTCGATGACGTACCCGTCGAGGGCGGACAGGACTGCGAGAAGGGCTATGCCCCCATAGGATCAACGCTCATGCGGTGGGTAGGCCCGGAGCGCAGGTGCACGTCCCGGGTTGACAGCATCCCGGGTGGCCAATAGATTCCTATTGGAGCCTTGGCTCCGGCCGCGACAAGGAGGTGGAGTGGTGGCTGCGGACTTCAGGCTGGACGGGCAGGCCGCCATAGTGACCGGGGCGGCCCAGGGCATCGGCAGGGGCATTGCCCTGGTCCTGGCCGAGGCCGGGGCCCGCATCGTCATCGGGGACATCCAGGACGCAACCTCGACGGCGGAGGAGGTCCGCCAGGGGGGCGGGCAGGCGGCCACGATGGTCATGGATACGAGCAACCCCCGTGAGGCCGACTCGCTGGTGGACCTGGCCCTGAGGGAGTACGGCCGCCTGGACGTACTGGTCAACAACGCCGGCATAGACGCGCCCCGGGGACACGCATGGGACCTGCCCGACGACGAGTGGCAGAGGACCATAGACGTCAACCTGAGCGGCGTGTTCTACTGCTCCAGGGCAGCCCTGGGGCCGATGCTGAAGGCCGGCAGCGGGTGCATCATAAACATCAGCTCCCAGGCCGCGAGGGTCGCGGGGAGCAAGGACGGCTCACCCGCCTACAACGCCACCAAGGCTGGGCTCATAGGCCTGACGGTGGGCTTCTCGGCGCAGGTGGCGGAGAGGGGAGTGAGGGTGAACGCCATAATGCCGGCGCTGGTGGAGTCCCGGGACTTCGGCTGGACCCCGGAGGAGCGGGCCGCCCAGGAGCGGCAGTATCCCCTGGGCCTGGGAACACCGAGGGATATCGGCCAGGCCGTCCTCTATCTGGCCAGTCCCCTCTCCCGTTGGGTGTCGGGGACTGCGCTACAGGTCACGGGCGGCTACCAACGGAGCGGCCCCTGGCTCTAGGGATGCTCTGAACAGCCCAGGGCCGTGCCATGTCATCGAGCCCACCCTCCGCACGGGCAAGGATTTCCACCCGCTGGCGGACAGCCACCGGAGCCATTCAGGCCATTCCCGGCGCGTTCTTGGGTCCCACACCTCCCGAGGCTGGCCCATGCATCGTCGCATTCGGGATCGGTCCCCCTGGGGTGCAGGAAGGCCGACGCGTCGACGCTGGACAACCGCTAGGGTCGGCCCTCGACCGCAGCCAACCCCGCGGCGATGTCCGGATGGATGGGGATGAACTGGTCGAACCCGATTATTTGGAAGACCTCCCGAATGTACGGCCTGAGGGCGCAGACGTGGAGGCTGCGGTCCTCTTTCTTGAGCTCCCGCCACAGACGCAGAAACGCCCGCAGGCCCGCGGTGCTGAGATAGGACACCTCGGAGGCGTCTATGATGACGTCGCAGTCGGTGTCGCTAAAGGCGCGCCTGGCGTGGGCCTCGAACAGGTCGGCGGTGAGAACGTTGATGCGTCCCCGAGCCTGCAGCAGACGCACGGGACCGTCGTACTCGACAGAATCGACCGTCACCCTGTGTCTCCTTCGCATAAGGCCTCTCCCACCCGAACTCGTCATGTGCGGTGTACGTGAGTGCGCCCGCGTAGCAATCCCCGCCATGAGTCTACGTACTGTTATCCGGCCCATTAGTTGTACCACCTGTCGTACCGCTACGGCAAGTATGGGACCGGGGCGGGGCTCCGTTCGACATCGGTATAGGGGCCAGACAACCGGCGGGTGTTCGGTGAGGGGGAGGACTGGATAATTTGAGGGTTCCTGCCGACGCCGACGTAGTCGAAGCCCAGCCCCGCCGCCCTGTCGGGGTCCAGCACGTTCCGGCCGTCGAACACGAACCTGGGCGGCCTCATGCGTCCAGCTATGGCGGGCCAGTCGGCGTCGACTATCTGGTCCCACTCGGTGAGGAGGACCAGCGCCTCGGCCTGCGCCGCGGCCTCGACGGGCGTGTCGACCAGGCGAACGTCCGCCGGCAGGTGGGCTCGGGCCCTTTCGTTGGCCCGGGGGTCGTACGCCCGGACCCGGGCCCCGCCATCGACGAGGGCCTCGATCAGGTCCAGGGACGGTGCGTCGCGGACGTCGTCGGTGTTGGGTTTGAAGGCCAGACCGAGGACCGCCACACGGAGACCGGAGACGGCGCCATCGAAGCGGCGGCGTAGCGCGTAAAGCGGCAGGAGCCGCTGGCGGTTGTTGACGTTGATGACGGACCTGAGCAGCTCCACGCTGACCCCGCTGTTCAGGGCGATGTGGTCCAGGGCGCGAACGTCCTTGGGGAAGCAGGAGCCGCCGTAGCCCACGCCGGCGTGCATCCTGGCGCCGGTGCGGGGGTCCATGGCCAGACCCTGGCTGACGGCGTCCACCGAGGCGCCAACTGTGTCGCAGAGGGATGCTATCTCGTTGATGAACGAGATGCGGGTGGCCAGGAAGGCGTTGCTGGCGTACTTGACCATCTCGGCGCTGGCTATGTCGGTGAACATGAAGGGCGCGTCGATGCCCGAGTGCATGGCCTTCACGACCTCCAGACTGCCGGGGTCGCCGGGCAGGGAGCCGACCACGACCCGCCCGGGGAAGGTCCAGTCCTGGACCGCCATGCCCTCCCGCAGGAACTCGGGAACGGAGACGTAGGAGATGCCCGTGCCCCCGAGATCGGCCTCGATTATCTTCCGCCCGGTGCCCGGCGGGACCGTGCTCTTCATGACCAGCACGAGACGGCCGGGGTTGTTGGACTTGATCCAGGCCACGGCGGAGCCGACCTGACGCAGGTCCACGGCGCCGTTCTGGGTCGAGGGCGTGCCGGTGGCGATGACCGCCACGTCACCGAGGCCGTCGGGCACGGCGTCGGGATGGGCGAAGCGCAGGTTGCCCCGTTCGACCCCGGCCCGGACGAGCTGCTGCAGGCCGGGCTCGTGCAGCGACACCTTGCCCCGCTGCAGTGGGAGCAGGCGCGACGGGTCCACGTCGACGCCCAGGACGCGGTGGCCGGAGGAGGCGAGTCCGGCGGCAGCCACCGTTCCCACGTAACCCAGGCCTATTACGGTAATGTCCAGGGAGCTAGCGGCCATGTTCCTGCCTCCCAACGAAGGGTCCGAGAGCCCCGCAGCGCCACCGGTATTCCAGCACGGACCACCCCCGGGGGAAGGGCTTGGCCGTGCAACGCGGGCGGAGGAATCCCCGCGGGCTCTCTGGTATCATCTTACCTGCACAGTCTGGCTTGCCATATCACTTTGTATAGTATATACTCCTGAAATTCTTTAGTCTACTCTAAGCAACTGAGTCTATCATTACCTACCTGACGACTACGTTCACATGCTGCAGGTGTGTCCGTTGCCTCT
This sequence comes from Dehalococcoidia bacterium, assembly GCA_034423015.1. Classification (GTDB taxonomy): domain Bacteria; phylum Chloroflexota; class Dehalococcoidia; order Lucifugimonadales; family JAGWBF01; genus JAGWBJ01. The sequence goes on from DAOUJG010000012.1 coordinate 10,337, forward strand.
CCTAGAGACGTTCGCGCCCCCCGCACGCACCGCTCATTCCAGACGGCCGACGGTGGCGCGGGCGGCCCTGGCCTTGGGCCTGACCTCAGGCGCGGCGGTCTCCATCGCCCTGCTGGCGGACTGGGCCCAGATCGGGTCCGCCGTCACGTCCCTGGGTACGCGGCCGGAGCTGGTGGCGATACTGCTGGCGGCTTACACGGCGGCCTTCTGGCTCAGGAGCGTGGCCTGGAAGCAGCTCCTTACCCACAAGGCCGGCGTCTTGCCGTTGCTCTCGGCGGTGCAGGCGGCGTTGCTGGCCAACCACCTGTTGCCATTCAAGCTGGGGGAGGCCGTAAGGCCGTTGCTGGCCGCCCGGTCGGGCGTTCCCATGGCCGAGGCCGCCACGACGACGGCCATAGCTCGGCTGATCGACCTGGCGGCGCTGCTGGCCATCGCCGTGGTCGTTGGATCGCTGGTGTCGGTGCCCGCAGCCAGGGAGTCATGGATACAGAGCATGGTCCTGCCCGCCTCAGTAGTGCTGGCTGCGGCGGCTGCCCTTCTCCTCTCCCGCTCGGGACACCTCCACGGGCTGGCGCCTGAGCTTCTCCGGTCGAAGCTGGAGGTGCTGCGGGGCCAGCTAACGCAGGTCTCACCCGCCCAGGTCCTGCGCGCCTTTGTCTGGACGGCGCCAAGCTGGCTCCTGGAGGCGGCCGTGGTGCTGGTGGCGGCCCAGGCCCTTGGCGTGGAGCTGTCCATCGCAGCGGCCATTACGGTAACGGCCTTCACCATCCTATTCCAGGTCTTTCACCTGACGCCGGGAGGCATCGGGGTCTACGAAGCAAGCATGACGGGCGCCCTCTATGCTCACGGCGTCCCGGTGGAGGAGGCCCTGGCCCTGGCCGTACTGACCCACGGCCTGAAGTTCGCCTACTCCTACAGCGTGGGGGCGGGCTTCACGCTGATCGGCGTGCGGGACCTGCTGGGCGCCGGAGGCCTGGGGGCGCTCAGGGGCACCGCGGCGGACCCCAAAGGCGCATCCCGGTTCGAGATAGTCGCGGCGCGCCTCTGGAACGTGGTCAACGAGGGAAAGCCCTTTACGCCGGTGTTCGTAGTGGGTGTTGCCCTGCTCATGAGCCTGCCCCACCTGGGGGACGGCGGATACTGGCCCAGGGCGGGGATAGCCCTGTTGGCCCTGGTCCCCCTGTTCCTGGTCTACTACCGGTTCGACTTTCCCCTGCGGCTCAGGGCCGGTCTATGGGTGGCCTTGGCCGCGTTCCTGGCCCTGTTCCGCTTCATCGACCTCCCGGCCATGGGCGCCGTCCTCGGGGTCTACTTGACGTTTACGGTATTCCTGTGGGGGACGGTCTACTACCACCTGAGAATCGGGACCCCGTGGACCAACTTCACCAGATTCTGGCGGCTTGTGCTGGAGAACCCGGACCCCACCAGCGGGAACTTCCTGGAGCAGATACCCAAGGCCCTGATAGCGGTGCTGGCGTTCCAGATGATGGCGGAGGGCCCCGGGGCCGGGACCATCCTTGCGTTCGAGGGTTTCGTGCTGGCCCTCGGGATCTCGGCCCTTCTGCTGCACCAGTGGTTCTTCAGGTGGCCCCCGGCACCCTCGCTGGCCCCCACGCGGCTGCGGGCCGGCGCCGGGGAGCGGCGTACACGCCGGTTCATCGCCATCGTCATCGACGGGTGCCGGGCCGACCGCCTGGTGGAGGCGGACACTCCTTTCATAGACCGTCTTCGACGGGAGGGCGCGGACTACACCGACACCTCCACCGTGTACCCAGCCCGCACCGTGACCGGGTTCAGCTCCATGTTTACCGGAGCGCCTCCCAGGGTGCATGGGATGAGCAGCAACTTCGTGCCGAGCCTGAACGTCAAGTGCGACTCGATCTTCGCGGCCCTGCGCAGGTCGGGCCTGAAGGGGAAGCTGGTGGGCATAGCCCACCTGGTGGACGCCTTCGGCCACCGGGACGTGGAGACGGTCACCGCGGTGACGAACAACGACGAGATCGACGGGGCCCTGGTCGCCAAGGCCCGCCACGTTATGGAGACGGAGAACCCCGACCTGCTGGTGCTGCAGCTACTCAGCGTAGACCAGACGGGCCACGCCCGTGGCAGCTACAACGCCGAGTACCTGGCCAAGATAGAGGAGAGCGACCGGATAATCGAGGAGTTCCTGGGGTGGTGCGAGGCCAAGGGATACCTGGAAGAGGCCACCGTGCTGGTCACCGCGGACCACGGACAGGGGATCGGCATCGGCGGGCACGGCCACATGAGCCCTTCGGAGAGGTACGTACCATGCATCCTCTGGGGCAAGGGTGTGGAGGGCCAAGGACCCATCGAGGAGCCCCGGAGCGTCATGGACGTGGCCCCAACCATCGCCTACTTCCTGGGGGTCCAGCCGCCCGCCCAGTCTGTGGGACAGGTCCTGGGCGTGGCGGAGGACCCCTTCAAGCCCAGGCCCGTGGCGGTGGTCGTGCCCGTCCACAACGAGGCCGAGAACCTGCCGGCCCTCCTGGGCGAGATGCCGCGGGAGCGGTTCCCGGGCATGCACGTCATCGTCGTGGACGACGGCTCGACGGACGGCTCCGGGGACGTGGCCAGACAGTGCGGCGCCGACACGGTGGTAGCACACGAAGTCAACCGCGGCCTGGGCGCCGCCCTGAGGACCGGCCTCGCCGCCGCCCGGGAGATGGACGCCCGGGCCGCCGTCTATATCGACGCCGACGGGGAGTACCGGCCCTCGCAGATGCCCCTTCTCCTGGCGCCCATCCAGGCCGGGGAGTCGGACTACGTACTGGGCTCCCGATATCTGGGGGTCCGGGATGGGCAGGCCGCCACCCGGTTCATCGCCAACGTGGTGTTCAGCGCCCTGCTCTCCCTGGCATCGGGACGCTGGATCACCGACGGACAGACGGGCTTTCGCGCCTTCTCCCGCCGGGCCCTCGAGTGCGCCGAGATCATCCACGACTACAACTATGCCCAGGTGCTTACCCTCGACCTTCTGAAGAAGGGCATGCGACTCAAGGAGGTACCCATCGACTACCGGCGACGCACCAAGGGACGCTCCTTCGTCAGCCCCAGGTACCTGTGGAAGGTGCCGCTGGGGATGGTGAGGGAGATGCTGGCCCCGTGACCCCACCAAGTCGCCAGCGAAACAGCCGTCGGGAGCCCCGCGCCCCGACGCTCGAGACGGGAAATCCACAGGAGGAGTAGGAATTGCGAGATCTGATCGGATACCCCCGGTGGTCGGGAAACAGAGGGAAGGCAATAACCTGGCTGGCCGCCCTGACAGTCCTGGCGCTGCTGGCCGTGGCCATGGGCTGCAGCGACGGTGAAGACCGTCCCACCATTGAAGTCATAGGAGAGGGCGGGGGCGGGGGCGGGACCGGGACTGGCACCGGCACTGGGACAGGCACCGGGACTGGCACCGGGACGGGCACGGGAACTGGAACGGGAACTGGCACCGGGACGGGCACGGGAACGGGGACTGGAACGGGAACTGGCACCGGAACGGGCACCGGGACGGGCACCGGAACAGGCACTGGGACCGGCACCGGGACCGGCACCGGGACCGGCACCGGTGAGACCGACGGCCTGTCGATTCCCACCGGGCTCAGCTATGAGACCGACACCGGCAGCCCCACCAAGTCCGACGGCTACTACACCCCGACGACCAACCGAGAGATTTACCAGAAGATCTCCACGGACTACCAGGAGATAGCCAAGCTGACCAACGTGGTGAACGACGGCCAGCCCCTGCCCGCGGCGGAGATCTGGCTCCTGTACGAAGCGGGTTCGCACACCCGTCTCGGTCCACAGAGCCGAACCCTGCGGAACTTCGCCGCCGGCCCGACACCGGCCAGGTATTTCCCGGACTCGGCAGCTTTCTACGGCTCAGCCACCTTCCTGGACGACGCCATCGAGAACGTCATACGCGGCCGAGGAGAGGCGGAGAACTACAGCGACGCCCAGCGGCGCCAGGCGATAAACAAGGGCCTCCTCAGGACCCTCTATCACTGGGCCAAGTTCTACATGATCATCGGTAGCGACCGGATGAGCTCCCGCCTGATCGACGAGGCCTGGGCCGTCTACGTCGGTGAGGAAGTCAACGGGGCATACCCCAACTCCCTGGCCGCCGTAGCCCAGGGACGTGAGGGCAACTTCGGCCGGCAGGGCACCATCGACGTACCCCTGCGCCAGGCCATGGACAGGGCCAGGCAGGCTGCCGACGACGGAGACGCCGCTGCCCTGGAGGCGGCGACCAACGACGTCTACTCTCGCTTCAACGCCATCTTCTACCTCAGCACCGTCAGGTACATCGGCCGGGTGCTGGACGACGCGGAGGCCGGCAACCACGACGCCCTGGGGACCCACCAGGTCGAAGCGCTGGCGTTCTACCAGTCCATCCAGCCCGAGGTCGCCAAGGCCAGCGCGGCTTCCGACGAGACCATCGTCGCCTATCTCACGGCCGACCCGGGCGAGGTCACGACGGCGTCGCGGGACGGGGCCCTGGCCGCCCTCAACAGCGCCGCTTCGACGCTCCTGCTGGAGCAGAGCGACCTGGTAACCATGTACGACGACGATACCGGCGACGGGTCCAGCGGCGCCCCGTCCCCGGACACCGGGGAGCTGGACCTCTCCTCCAGCGTGTTCATACCGGTGGGGCAAGAAGCGGAGACCGAGGGACCCACCCAGTCCGACGGCTACTTCAACCCCACGACCAACCGTGAGATATACCAGAAGATCTCCTCGGACTACCAGGAGATCGCCGCATTGACCAACGTGATCAAGGAGGGCGACCCCCTGCCCGCGGCAGATATCCTGCTGATGTACGAGGCAGGCATACACACGCGCATCGGAAACCAGAGCCGGACTCTGGCCAGCTTCGCCCGCGACCCGCGCCGTGCTTCGGACTTCCCCGAGGCCGCGGAGTTCTACGGGACCTCATCCTTCCTGGAGACACCGGTGAACAACGCCATCCGGCTGCGAGGCGATGCCGCGGAGTACACCGATGCCCAACGGCGTCAGGCGATAAACAAGGGCGTACTTAGAATCCTGTACCACTGGGCCAAGTTCTATATGATCATCGGTGGAGAGCAGATGAGGTCCGGTCTGATCGACGAGGCGTGGGCCGTCTACGTGGGCGAGGAGGTCGACGGGGAGTACCCCAACTCGCTGGCGGCCCTGGCCCGGGCCCGTGAGGGCAACTTCGGACGGGAAGGCGCCCTAGACGTTCCCCTCCGCCAGGCAATGGAGCGGGCCAGGCAGGCGGCGGACGCCGGAGACAAGGCGGCGTTCGACACGGCGGCCAGTGAGGTGTACTCTCGCTTCAACGCCATCTTCTACCTGGCCACGGTGAGGTACATCGGCATCGCGCTGGACGACGTGCAGGGAGGCACAGACCCGGGTACGCACCAGGTCGAAGCCCTGGCGTTCTACCAGTCCATACAGCCCGAGGTCGCCAAGGCGGACGCGGCTGCCGACGAGACCATCGTCGCCTACCTGGATGCCGGTGCGGACGGCATTACGACCGCGTCGCGCGACGAGGCCCTGGCCGCACTCAACCGGACGGCTTCGGCCCTCCTGTTGACCCAGGACGACCTGGTGACCAGCTTCCAGTGACCAACGTTAGGCGAGGAGGGACAGCATGAATTGGTCGCGTTGGATCGGTGTCAAGCTCCGCCTGTTGGCGCCCATCACACTATCGTTGGGACTGTTGGCGACGGGAGCGCTGGCCGGTTGTGGAGGGGACGACGAGGCCCTTACAATATACTCCGGCCGCTCCCAGACCCTGGTACATCCCATTCTGGAGGCTTTTTCCGAGCACACGGGGGTTGCCATACGGGTGAAATACGCTGGCAGCACCGACATCGCCAACACGATCTTCGAGGAGGGTGAAGACACCCCTGCCGACGTGGTGTTCCTGCAGGACCCCGGCTCCCTGGGGGCACTCTCCGCATCGGGCTTCCTGGCCGAGCTGCCGGAAGAGACGCTGTCCAAGGTAGACAGGCGGCTGCGGTCGCCCGCCGGGGAGTGGGTGGGGACGTCGGGCCGGGCCCGGACCGTGGTCTACAACACTTCGGTGATCGATCCGAACACCCTGCCCGACTCCATCCTGGACTTCACAGACCCGGAATGGAAGGGCCGCATAGGTTGGGCGCCCCGAAACGCGTCGTTCCAGTCCTTTGTGACGGCGTTCAGGGTCAAGGAGGGCGAAGACGCGGCCAGGGCGTGGCTCCAGGGCATCCAGGACAACGACGCCCAGGAGTATCCGAACAACGTCACCACGGTGGCGGCGGTGGCCCGGGGCGAGGTGGACGTAGGCTTCGTGAACCACTATTACCTGCAGCGGTTCCTGGAGGAAGAGGGGCCGGGGTTCCAGGCACGGAACCACTTCCTGGGCGGAGGCGACCCGGGGGCCCTGGTCCTGGTGGCCGGCGTCGGAATCCTGAAGGAGACCGACAACAGGGACGCGGCCGAGGAGTTCGTGGAGTTCCTGCTCTCCGACGTGGCCCAAGAGTACTTTGCCACAACAACCAAGGAGTATCCGCTGGCCGGCGGCGTGCTGCCGGAGGGGGACCTGCCTCCCATCACTTCCCTGGAGCCACCCGACGTCGACCTGGGAAGCCTGACCAACCAGGAGGGCACCCTGGCGATGTTGAGGGAGCTGGGCATCATCCCATGACGTTCATGGCCGGTGGAAGAGGGCTGCTGCTGGGTGCGGCAGCCCTCTTTCTGCTGCTGTCCATCGCCTATTGCTTCTCCATAGGCATCAGGGCGTCTCGCGGGGCTTCCATCACCGGGGACGAGCCCTTCTACCTTCTCACCACTCAGAGCCTGGTCCAGGACGGGGACCTGGCCCTCAACTCCCAGTACCAGTCCCGTTCCTACGAGGCCTTCTTCGACCACCCGGCAGGCCTGTGGAGGCAGTCGGTGCCCACGGAAGACGGCCGGTTGCTCAGCCCCCACAATCCCGGACTGTCGGTGTTGGTGGTCCCGGGGTTCGTATTGGGGGGCCTCCTGGGGGTACAGGCCCAGCTGCTGGTGATGGCGGCGGCCGCGATGGCGCTGGCCTTCCTGCTGGCTGCCCGCCTAACGGACATGCCGGTCATCAGCTGGCTGGCCTCCCTGGGCGTGGGGCTGACGGCCGTGGCCTTCATTCACTCCACCGAGATCTATCCCGAGCTCCCCGCCGCCCTGACCCTGGTGGCCGCCCTGCTCATCGTAGCCTGGCGAAAGAGGTTGACCCGGACCGACGCCGTCCTGCTGACGGCCCTCCTGTCGGCCATGTGCTGGCTGGGGGTGAAGTACGTCCCTCTGGCCGCCGTCGTGGCAGGGGTTGCCCTGCTGCGGAGCGGAGCGGAGGCCAGGGCCACGCTGCTGGGGCTGGGCGGCGCCTCGGCCGCAGTCTTCATCTGGTTCCACCTCAGGACCTACGGAGGGCTGACGCCGTACAACGTGGGGTCGGTCTACTGGGGGATGAGCACCGCAGAGACGTTGGGACATCACGTGGGGTTCGAAGACCGAGTCTATCGACTATGGGGGCTGTTCGTAGACCGCCGGTTCGGCATCGGGCGTTGGGCGCCCCTCCTGCTGCTGGTTATTCCTGGCCTCGTGCTCCTGGCCCGAAGCGCCGGCCATGCCCACCGGACGGTGCTGGGGCTGATAGCCGTCCAGATGCTGATTGCCACGTTCGTGGTCGTAACAATGATGGGCTACTGGTTCCCGGGGCGCACCCTGGCAACCGTGCTGCCCCTGTTCGTTGTCCCGATTACGCTGGTCATCTCCGCGCTGCCGGCCTGGGGCCGGGGCGCGGTGGGGGTCCTGGGCCTGTACACCCTGGCGGTCACCGCCGGACTGGCCCACGCGGGCCACGCCAGTCAAGTGACCATTGCCGCGGACCCCTTCGACATGTCCTTCCCGCCCTTCCAGGCCCCATCCGTGCTCTTCCCCGACTACAGGTCGTGGACAGTGGAGACCTGGGGGCTGACGGTGATGTGGCTCGCGGCGGGCGGGGCTTCCATCGCCCTGGCGCTGAGGCCCGGCTGGACCCGGGCCTTGGGGAGGGTCCGTACGGGCCTGACCAAGCAGCACGCGCGTCCGCGGCTGCTGGGGCACCGGGGGTGATCATATGAAATCCGTGGTGACCGGCGGATGCGGCTTCATCGGGTCCCACGTCGTGGATGCCCTGGTGGCCAGGGGAGACCGCGTGGTCGTGGTAGATGACCTGGCAACGGGCGACCCGGCCAACTTGAACCCCCAGGCCGAGCTGGTGCTTGGGTCCATTCTCGACGAAGGGCTGCTGGAGCGGGCGTTCGAGGGCGCCTCCAGGGTGTTCCACCTGGCCGCGCTGCCGAGAATATCCCGGTCCATCGAGGACCCGGTGGGGACGGGCAGGGTCAACGTCCTGGGGACCCTCAACGTGTTCGAGGCGGCGCGGAGGGCCTCCGTGGAAAGGACCGTTTACTCCTCCTCCTCCAGCGTGTACGGCGCTCAGCCGAGCCATCTAATGTCCGAGGAGATGCCCCCGGACCCCCTGTCTCCCTACGCCCTGCAGAAGCTGATGGGAGAGCAGTTCGCCACCATGTTCGCCCGTCTCTACGGCATGACCATCGTGTCGTTGCGCTACTTCAACGTGTACGGGCCCAGGCAGCCATTCCAGGGGCCGTACGCCTTGGTTATCGGCAAGTTCCTGCACCTTGCCCACTGCGGCCGCCCGTTGACCATATACGGGAATGGCCAGCAGACCCGCTCTTACTGTCACGTCAGCGACGTGGTGAGAGCGAACCTCCTGGCCGCCGACGCCGACCTGGCCGCCGGCCGCAACACGGTGCTCAACATCGGGTCCCGAGAAGAGATGTCGGTAAACGAGATAGCCCGCATGATCGGTGGGAAGGTCGAGCACATACTCCCCAACCCACGGGGCGCGACGGAGGAGCAGCGCAAGGCCGCCGACAGCTCCCGCGCCGCGTCACTGCTCGGCTGGGCTCCGTCGGTCTCCTTGTTGGAAGGCATCAAGGCGCTGGCGGCCGAGAGTGACGACGCGGGCGTCGCCGGGGATACTGTCGCTTTCGGACAGAAAATCTCTGATTGAGTCCCTTCCCTTCACCCTAACCCTCTCCCACCAGGGGAGAGGGGACTTTTCCAGAGGTTCCTCCCCGATTGGCGCTCGCGCCCGGGGGGTACGGGGACACGGTGCATTCTCCAGGGCTCTAGGGCTATAATGTCCCCGGCCGGCATGAGCCGCAGACGGAGATTCGGAGAGGGTGCATGACATACGACGTTATCGTCATCGGCGGGGGCGCGGCTGGATCGGTGCTGGCCGGGAGGCTGGCCGAAGACGCGAACATCTCGGTCCTGCTGCTGGAAGCCGGAAACGACTATCCCGACTTCAACACGCTGCCGGACGAGGTGAAGTTCGGCCACACCAGATACGCGGAGTCCCCGGACTCCCAACACAACTGGGCGCTGCGGGGGACCCTTACCGAGGAGCAGGGGGAGGTCCACGTGGCCCAGGGCAAGGTGATCGGGGGCGGGTCGTCCATCAACGGCCAGGCGATGCAGAGGGGGTTCCCGGAGGACTACGACACCTGGGCCTCCCTGGGCAACGACGAGTGGTCCTACGACAAGGTGCTGCCCTTCTTCAGAAAGATGGAGAGGGACCTGGACATCCAGGACGACTTCCACGGCACCGACGGGCCGATGCCCGTGAGGCGCCGGCAGTCGGCCGCCTGGCCGGACATCCAGAAGGCCTTCTACGACGCCTGCCTGCAGTCAGGGTTCGGCGCCACGAGGGACACCAACGGCCCCAACCCCTCGGGGGTCGGCGTGACCCCGACCAACAACCTGGACGGCGTGAGGATGAGCTCCGCCATCACCCACCTGAACCCGGTGCGGCACCGCCTGAACCTCACGGTGCGGGGAGGGGTCTACGCCCGGAGGGTGCTGGTGGAGGGATCGAGGGCCGTGGGGGTGGAGGCCGAAAGCGGCGGGGAGGTGTTCACCCTGAGGGCGGACAGAGTCGTCCTGAGCGCGGGGGCCCTCAGGTCGCCCCACCTGCTCCTGCTGTCGGGGATCGGGCCCGGGGAGCAGCTAGGCCGGTTCGGGATACCGCTGGTCCACGAGCTGCCCGGGGTGGGGGAGGGGCTGTGGAACCACCTGAGCGCCCACGTCACCTTCAAGGTCAAGGACGGGAAGACGCTGACCACCGGCCTCGACGCGCCGCACTTCAGCCTGCACTACACGTCGCGAGGGTCCAGGGAGGTCAACGACATGCTGCTGAGGACCAGCACGGTGGTGGACGAGCGGGCGGAGCGGGTCGAGGGGGTGCGCACCAGGTACATGACGGGAGATGTCCCGCCCGACCGGGCTGCGCGCATATCGTGCACCCTCGGTGAGGGAGGGGGTGCGGTTCGGCGCCAGCCTGCTGGAGTCCGCCGCGTACAGGGACGTGGTGGACCACCGGATCAGCCCGACGGACGAGGTCCTGGCCGACGACGACGCGCTGGACCTGTGGATACGCCAGACGGTGGGGACGGCCAGGCACGTGGCCGGGACCTGCCGGATGGGGCCGGACTCGGACCCCATGGCGGTGGTGGACCAGTACTGCCGTGTGAAGGGGGTGCGGGGGCTGTGGGCGGCGGACGCCTCGGTGGCGCCGCGGGTCCCCAGGTCCGGCGGCCTCTACGCCACGGCCCTCATGATCGGGGAGCGGGTGGTGGAGTGGGTAGCGGCGGGATGAGCCCCGGCGCGGCAAGCGATAGACACCAAGGAGGGGGATGATGGCCACGCGGACTCCCACGATCGACTGCCAGGTGCACTGCTACGAGCGCAACCGGCCCGAACGCCCCTGGCAGGGACGCCTGGAGGGGCCGGAGGAGGTCACCGGCGACGACATGGTGGCGGCGATGGACGCCGTGGGCGTCGACGGGGCCATCCTGGTATCGCCCTACATCATATATGGCTACGACGCCAGCTACGCCCTGGAAGTATACGCCCAGCACCCGGACAAGTTCGGCTTGGTGCGTCCCTTCGACCCCAGCTCGGAGACGGTGGAGCAGGACGTGGCCGAGTGGACCGCGACGCCGGGGGTGGTCGGGGTGAGGGTGCTGCTGTGGCAGGACTACGAGGCGTCCCACCCGGGCCTCAACGGCATATTCGCGGCCAGCGCGCGGGCGGGGGTCCCGGTGAACGTGATGGCGGCGGGGAGGCTGCCCCTGCTACGAGACCTGGCCCGGCGCAACCCCAACACCCAGGTGATCATCGACCACGTGGGCCTGGCCCAGCCCTTCGAGCCGCCGGCGCCGCCGGAGCCCTTCGCCGACCTGGACAACGTGCTTGCGGCGGCTGAGCTGGACAACGTGGCCATCAAGATCTCCGGGGCCTGCACCCTGTCCCACGAGCCGTTCCCGTACGCGGACATATGGGAGCCGCTGGGCCGGCTGTTCGAGGCGTACGGGCTGGACCGCTGCCTGTGGGGCACGGACTGGACCCGGGCGACGAACCTCCTGACCTTCGAGCAGGGTGTGGAGGCCTTCCGCGTCACCGACCGGCTGTCGGACGCGGACCGGGCCACGCTGATGGGCGGAAGCCTGGCGAGGGTGTATAAGTGGGCGCCTGGGGGCGGGTAGGTCGGGTTTGGGTCACTCGCCCTTGGCGCCGGTGACGTCCCTGCGCTGGAAGAGCCAGACTGCCGCGGCGACCAGGGCCGCGGTGTAGGCCAACACTATGAAGAACGCCCGGAGGGTGTCCGGCTGGTCGGCGGCTACACCCAGGGACTGTTGGGCCTCCGTCACGTACCCCGAGGTCAGCCACTCACCCACGTTCTGCCCCAGGAGGGCGACCTCCAGGACCCTCTCCAGCCAGTCGGCTATGCTACCCAGCAGGGGAGCGAGTATCATCTCCAGCACGTAGTAGCCGAGGGACAGGGCGATGCCCTGGGCGGTGGACTGGGTCAGCACAGCCAGGAACGCGCCCAGGGCGACGTACGGGGCCAGGGCGAACATCAGCTTGCCCAGCCCCTCGAACGCGTCCAGCCACGCCTGCCGTTCGCCGGCGACGAGGGACCCCTCCTCTCCCGGAGGCACGACCCCCGCCAGGAGGCTGGAGACCCCGGTAACGACCGCGATGAGGACGACCATGCCGACGGTGACTGCCATGAGCATGACAAGCTTCCCGCTGAGTAGCTGCCAGCGTCCCACACCCCTGGTCAACGTCGCCCTCAGGGTGCCCCAACCGTACTCCACGCCCATGACGGTCGCCGCGAGGATCAGGACTGGGATGACAAAGAGCGGGAAGATTCCCTCGGCCACCCCAAGGCTGTAGGGCAGGGTGAAGGCGCCGCGGGCCTCTTCGGGGGTGAGGTAGCCCTCGCAGGTCGCGAGCCAGGCCGTCATCTCGGCGTCGAGGGCCTCGCGCTCGTCCTCGGGGAACCTCTCGGCGATGAGAGCAAGCTCCCGTTCGCCGCGCCCCTCCGCCACGTCCGCGCAGGTCACCACGATGGAGCCCTCGCTGTCCCTGTACTCGTAGGGCGGAACGAGGGCGCCGAAGGGGTCGTCGCTGACGTGGTAGCCGGCGTAGAACCCCCACAGGACGCCCTGGGAGACGAGGATGATGAGGCCCAGCAGTATCCAGGGTATCCACCGGCGGCGGACCTTCTGCCACTCTCCCATGGCCAGGCGCAGGACGTGGGATGTCATGGCCCCCTCCCTCGTCGTCGCTGCCGGTGACGTCCAGGAAATACTCCTCCAGGGACATCCCGCCGGGGGCCATCTCGGTGACGTAGACATCGGAGCGGCTCATGGCCGCGGTCAGCTCTCCGGACCGCTGGATGGGGGCCGCCACGAGCAGCGCGCCATCCTCGGAGTCCCTCACCTCCCCGACCCAATCCAGGGCCGACAGTATCTCCCGGGCCTTCACGTCGTCGGTGGTCTTCACGCGGACCTGCTCGCCCCTGGCGGACCGCACCAGCTCGGCGACGTCGCCCTGGGCCACCAGCTTCCCCTTGGAGATGATGGTGACGCTGTCGCAGACCTGCTCCACCTCGTGCAGCAGGTGGCTGGACAACAGCACCGTCCGGTTCCCGTCGCCCAGGCCCTGTATCAGCTCGCGCACCTGGATCATGCCCTCGGGGTCCAGGCCATTGGTGGGCTCGTCCAGGCACACTATCTCGGGGTCGCCCAGGAGGGCGTAGGCTATACCCAGGCGTTGCTTCATTCCAAGGGAGTAGGTGCGGAACTTGTCGTCGCCCCGGCCGGCCAGCCCCACCCTCTCCAGCAGGTCGTCGACTTCGGCCGGGGAGCCGCGGCCGGAGATGAAGCGGAAGTACTCGAGGTTCTGCCGCCCCGACATGTAGGGGTAGAAGGCCGGGCTCTCGATGATGGCCCCAACGCGCCGCAGGGATTCTTCGTGCCCCTCACTGGAGCCGAACAGCCTGAAGCTGCCCGCGGTGGGCCTCAGCAGGCCGAGGAGCATGCCCATGGTGGTGGTCTTGCCGGAGCCGTTGGGGCCGAGCAGCCCGTAGATGCGGCCCCTGTGCACCTCCATGGAGAGGTCGTCGACGGCGATGATCCTGCCGAAGCGCTTGGTAAGCCCGTCGGTCTCGATGACCATTTCGCCCGTCATTGCAGCCTCCGATCTACGCGCCCGGCGGCGATGATTCGGGTAACGGTAACAGGAACGGGTCCGTGTGTCCAATGGCTGCCGGGTATGCCGCTCCCATCCCCTGGGTTCCGGCCTTCGCCGGAACGACGTAATGGGATGAATGCGGCGGTCGCCCAGCTCCCTGGATTCCTGCTTGCGCGGGAATGACGGGCTGGGCGGTCAGGCCAGCTCCCGTTCCGGGCCCTCATTGACCTGCAGGGTCTGGTGTGACACCATGCTGAATGATTATTGTGCTCAGGCAGGCACGCCGGTCCACCCAAGCTGCGGGGCAGAAGGAGAAAGCGGATGGAGTTGTCCAAGATGGTGGGTCACAGGTTGTGGACCACGGCGGTGGTTCCGGGTGTCCTGGTCCTAGTCCTAGTCCTGGCGGCCGCGTGCGGAGGAGGGTCCCCGGAGCCGACCGTCGCACCCGAGCCAACCGTCGCACCCGAGCCGACGGCGACTCCCGCACCCACGCCCACTCCGACACCGGAGCCGACGCCGACTCCGACTCCCACGCCGGAGCCTGAGCTGACGCTGGACGACCTGGTCGCGAGCGCGGTGGAGAAGCTGGCGGCGATGGCGAGCGCAAAGTTCGAGATGATCGACGAAAAAGAGTCGGGGTCCAAGTTCTTCGGGACGACCCTGAAGTCCGTGGAAGGAGAGGTGCAGTCACCCGACAGGGCCCAGATACTGGTGGACGTGGAGGCGCCGGGACTCGGGTTCGTGGAGATCGGGATACTGGCGGTGGGGGACGAGGCATACATGAAGTTCTCCAAGGACGCGCCGTGGCTGACCCTGCCCCTGGCGCAGGTGCCCTTCAAATTCCAGGGGATGGGCGTCACCCTGAGCGAATTGCTGCCGGTCATGAAGGACACGGCAATCACGGGCCGGGAGCGAGTCGGGGGCGCCGACACCATCCGCATAGACGGAAACGTCGTGTCCGAGGACATGTCGGACCTCATCACGTCGGTGGACCCCGGACACGCAATCACGTTGACCTGGTGGCTGGACGAGACGGAGCACACCCTGCTGCAGTTCAGGATAGCCGGCCAGGTGTTCAACGACGACGGGCCTGAGACCAGCCGCCTGCTGACCATAGAGATAGACGTACCCGTCCACATCCAGCTTCCGGAGGTGACCCCCGCCCCTTGAGCGCCGTCAGGTCTCTCCGCGCTTCCCTGGAGTCCTCCCAGTCGGTGGTCCTGGGGATAATCTGCCTGGGGGTGTTTTCCACCGCGCTGGACCAGACGGTGGTGGTCGCCGCGCTGCCCAGCGTCATGGTGGACCTGGAGATACCGCTTACGGACCTGGACAGGGCGTCCTGGATCGTGACCGGGTACCTGGTCAGCTATACCGTGGCCATGCCGTTGGCGGGGCGCCTCTCGGACGTGTACGGCCGCGTCAGGATGTTCCAGGCGGCGCTGGTGCTCTTCTCCATCGGGTCGGCGTTGGTGGCCGTCGCGCCGGACTTCTCTTGGATAGTGTCGGCAAGGGTGATCCAAGCCTTCGGAGGAGGCGCCACGGTCCCCATTGGCCTCGCGATGGCGGTGGCGGCCGTATCGCCCCAGAGAAGGGGAGTCGCAATAGGGCTGGTGGCCGCCTCGGCCGAGGCCGGGTCCGTGCTGGGCCCCCTCTACGGAGGGGCCATAATCGAGTGGATCGGCTGGCGGTGGATATTCTGGCTGGACATACCCCAGAGCTTCATCCTGATAGCCCTGCTGGCCCTTCTGCCCAACCGCTCCAACCCCGAGGCCAAGATGGACTACTTCGGGGCGCTGGCCCTGGGAGGGGCCCTCACCGTCCTCACCATGGCGCTGTCTCAAAGGAGCATCTTCGCGGGCGAGTCCATCGTCCCATACCTCATGGCAGCCGTTGGCGTCTTCCTGATCGCCGTTCTGATCGTGACGGAGAGGCGGGCGGTCCAACCCCTGCTGGCATCGTTCCTGTACACCTCCAGGGCCTTCGTGTCGGCCAACATCACCCAGTTCCTGGTGGGCGTCTCCCTGATCATCTCCCTGGTGGCCGTGCCCCTGATGGCCGGCACCGTCATGGAGAAGGCGGCGTGGGAGAGCGCGCTGCACCTGGTGCGGCTCACGGCCGCCATCCCGGTGGGCGCGGTGGTGGGGGGCTACATACTACGCTGGACGGGAGTGCGGCCGGTGTGCATCACGGGCCTCGCGTTCATCGGGACTGGCCTGCTGTTCATGAGCGGCTGGGAGACGGAGGTGGAGGAGCTGAGGCTGACCGTGCCCCTGGCCATGGCCGGGCTGGGGTTCGGCCTGGTGATCCCTCCCATCGGGGTCAGCGCCCTGAGCGCGGCGCCCAGCCACTACTGGGGCGCCGCCGCTTCGCTGGTCACCGCATCGCGAATGGTGGGGATGGCTTTGGGGCTGGCGGCCCTGTCCGCCTGGGGTATCGAGCGGTTCTACAGCCTGACCGCCGACGTGACCATCGGAGCGACCTACGAGGAGACCGAAGGCCCGCTGATCGCAGCCGGGGTGACAGTGTTCCAGAACCTGTTTACGATTGCTGGGTTCCTCTCTCTGATCGCCATTCTCACAGCCCTGCTGATGAGAGTGGAGGATGCCGAAGAGGGAGAAGCGGAAGTTTTCTTTTGAGACTGTCGTGCCGGAAGATAGCCAAGCCGAAACAGGACGTGATAGAGTGCGGATACATGGGGCGGGTGGGAGGCGGTCCGGTATCCCAGGCAGAAGCCAGGACGGGAAGGAGCCTTGGTCGATGTCAACCCGACGTAAGGAGCTCCCGAATACTCCATTGCCCTCCCCCTTTCCCGAGGGCTGGTACTTCGTCGCAAGCCGCCAGGCCGTGCTGAAGGAGAGGCTCATCCAGAAGACCTGGATGGGCGAGAACATAGTCGTCTGGTGTGACGAGAGCGGTCGCGTCTGCGTGGCCGAGGCCTATTGCCCGCACCTGGGGGCCGACCTGGGGCCGGAGGCCGGAGGCCGCATATGCGGCGGCCGGCTGGTCTGCCCCTTCCACGGCTTCGAGTTCGACGCAACCGGCCAGTGCGTCGCCACGCCCTACGCCGACCCGCCCAAGACGGCCAGGCTGCGAGTCTTCGAGACACACGAGGTCCTGGACATGGTCTTTGCCTGGTGGGGGATCGAGGGACGTGAGCCCCAATGGACGCTGCCCGCCGCGCCGCCGGAGCAGGCCGGGTGGAGCGACCTCAAGATCAGGACCCTCCGCTTCCCCGGCCATCCCCAGGAGACGACGGAGAACTCCGTGGACCTGGGCCACCTGCGCTACGTCCACGGGTACGACAGCGTGACCCGCACCGCCCGAGTGTCGGTGGAAGGGCCATGTCTGGACAGCAGCTTTGACTTCAGGAGGACCCAGCGGATCTCCAAGATCGCGAAATTCACCCTGGAGGTCTCCGCCAGGACCCGCATCTTCGGGCTGGGCTACTCGTTCGTGGAGATCCGCGAGCACACCATCGGGATGGACCTGCACCTCTGGGTGCTGGCGACACCCGTGGACGGGACGCTCATCGACCTGTCCCTGGCGTCCCAGGTGCGGGAGATCCGCAACCCCAGGCGGATGATCGCGGGCCTGGGGTTTCTGCCTGTGGGGCTGCGCGCTCCCATCATGAACAGGTTCATGTCGGATATACAGAATCGGGACGTCCTTCAAGACGTGGTGATCTGGAGCCGCAAGCGGTACCGGTCCCGACCCCGACTCTGCCGCTCCGACGGCGAGATCATGCCCTTTCGGGCCTATTGCGCCCAGTTCTACCCGGCCCCGCGCGATTCGGCCAGCCCGTACCCCGTTGCACGGGGCAGCGCCGCGCAATGAGCGTTGGAGCCGCGTGTGTGCCTCCGGCCCGCATCCCCGGCGGGGTCCTGTTCCCGGACCGTCAGGGCGTGGGAGATACTGAATCGTACCGGCTGAGCCAGCGGCCGGCGGGCGACGCCTTCCCCGGCTTTCCTGGATCGAAGGGTACGCCATGAGCCAGATACTCGACCGCCTGAGCCGGCTGGTAACCGTTCGCCCCTACGTCACTATAGCCGTCCTCGTTATCGTCACCGTCGTACTGGCCGCGGGGGCCACGCTGCGCCTCCCGCCGACGGAGGGGGCCGACGTGGCGTTCCTCCCGCCCGGGCATCCGGTCGCCGACGCGACCCGTGAAGTCAGCGAGCTGTTCAGCGACGCCGGCGACGTCAGAGTCGCAACTCTCATCTTCCGCGGGGAGGCCCTCACGCCTGGCGGCCTCTCCCAGATGGCCGCCCTGATGGACCGGGTCGTCGGCGACCCGGGTGTGGGCGGCCTCCTGGCGCCCGCCAACGCGATAGTAGCTCCCGCGACACTCGTCGGCGCCGCGCTCCAGGTGGACGACTTCGAGTCGGTCACCCAGGCGCAGATCAACTCCGTGCGCAGGGCGCCGGGGGTCCAGGAAGCCCTAGCGGCGATGACCGGGACCGACACGGACGGCACACCGATTGCGATCGCCAACATCCGGCTGACCGATACCGGCGACGAGGGCATCGAGAACGCCGAGCGGAGGATCAGCGAGCTGGCTGCGGCGGACGAAGGCCCGCTGACCGTGAGCAGCGTGTCGCCGGTGATCGTCGAGGACGAGTACAAGCAGGCCACGGAGCAGGGGATGGCGCCGCTGATACTGGCGGCGCTGGTGTTGATAGCGGTGCTGCTCGTGCTCTTCACCCGCACCATCTCGGACATGCTGCTGACGCTGCTGGGGCTCATTCTGGCAATCGCCTGCGTCATCGGCGCGGAGGGGTGGCTTGGGCCGGATGGACTGGGCCTGATAGGCCCTCCGAGCTCGCTCACGGCAATGGTGCCCGTCATCCTCATCAGCCTCACGGTGGACTACGCCATCCAGACGGTCTCGCACTACCGCGAGCAGCGCGTCGCAGGCGAGCCGGTGGCACCGGCCATACGGGTCGGACTGCGACACGTCACAATCCCGCTGATGCTGGCTGCCGTTACCACGATCGTCAGCCTGCTGGCGACCCTGTTCTCGCCCATCGGGGTCATTGGAGACTTCGGCGTAGTCGCTGGGCTGGGCGTGGGGATGAGCCTGGTGGTGATGCTGACGCTGATCCCCGCTGGACGGTTGATCATCGACCGGCGGCGGGAGTCGCGCGGCACCCTGAAGCCCGCCCGACCCATCTCCAACGCACTGCCCGGAATCCCCCGGATGACGGAGAGGCTTGGAAGATGGGTTACGCGCCGGCCGGCTCCCTATCTCGTCGCGGTGGTCCTCATCACCATCGGCCTTGGGTACGCTGCGACGGGGCTGAAGTCCGAATTCAGCATCAAAGACGTCCTGCCCCGTGGCGGGAGCGTGCTGGAGGATATGAACACCCTGGAAGCGGCCGTCGGCGGCTCGACGGAGGTCGCCAGCCTGCTGGTCAGGGCCGAGGCCACAGAGAGCAGGACGCTCCTGAACCTCCGCGACCTCACGCGCGCCTTCGAGGACGAGCAGCTCCGACCGAGGGCCGCCACAGGTACGATCCAGGGATCTTATGAAGGGTTTTTGCAAGACTGGACCCACGACTCCGGCGAGCCCGGCGACAAGTACGACCCGGAGCTGGCAGAGCTCTTCAGCACAGCCTCTTCCGGAGTCGAGCTCGATCCGGAGCTGATGCAGGAGCTCATCGACAAGCTCCTCGAGGAAGAGCCCGGCCTGGCGCATTTCATGGTCAACGATCCGGAGGGCATCGATACGATGCTTCTCCAGTTCCCGATCTTCCCGGGCGACCCCGGGGGAACGAGGATGCTCCACGACGACATCGAAGAGCTATGGCTCGGCGACGACAGCGCCGTCACAGCGGCTTCGAGCAGCATCGTCGCGGTTGCCGTCACCGACCAGATCACCGACGGGCAGACGGAGTCGATCAGCATCACCGTTGCCGTGGCCCTGGGCATCCTGTCCATCTTCTTCTGGGTGACGCTGCGGCAGCCCATGCTGGGACTCGTCGCGGTGGGGCCCATCGTGCTCGTGCTCATCTGCGTGCTGGGCACGATGGCGCTGCTGGGTATTCCCTACACGCTAGTCACCTCGATCATCACGGCGCTGTCGATCGGGATCGGCGTGGACTACACCATCCACGTGATTCACCGCTACCGCGAGGAGTTCGCCCGCCTGCGCAACCCGGAGCAAGCGGCAGTCAATACCCTCGCGACCACCGGTTCGGCGCTGTTGGGTTCCGCGCTGACCACGGCTTTCGGTTTCGGAGTGCTGATAGCATCGCCCCTGCTCGCATCCCAGCAGTTCGGCATCACGGCGACCATTACGATCGTCTATTCCCTCGTAGTCTCCATTCTGGTGGTGCTGCCCGCCATGGTGGTCTGGGGCGCGTACCAGAATGCGCGCCTACGCTCGATGGTGCAGCGTGCGTGGGACGATCTCGACGTTGCCATCGAGGACGTGCATCGACGCAAATAGGGGGTCGTCGTAAGAAAGAGGCTTATGAAACTCCTCAAACTATCCAACGGGCTAAAGGCCGCGTACCATGGGTCGGACGTCCACAGTCGGGTGGACCGCTTCGATGGATGGATGGACAGAGCGCACGTGGAGGACGCCGGCCCGACGGGCTATGACCACACGGAGACCGTCGAGGAATACTACGCCCTTTGCAACGAGCTCATGGTGTTCGGCTGGGGCGAATCCCTCCACTTCGCGCCGCTATCGCCCCGGGAGAGCCTGGATGACTCCAAGGTCCGGCATCAGCGACTCATGATCGCCAAGCTGGAGCTGCGGGAGGGCATGACGGTGGTCGATGTCGGCTGCGGGATCGGCGGCCCAATGCGCCGCGTCGTCCGGGAGGCCGGTGTCAGGGCCGTTGGGGTCAATATCAATCAACTGCAGCTGGAGAAGTCGAGAGCGCTGGACGCCGAGGCGGGGCTCGAGCACATGGTCGACTACCTAGCGTGCAGCTTCATGGACATGGGGACCATCGCAGACAACACGTTCGACCGGGGGTACGCGATCGAGTCGACGTGCCATGCGCCGGACAAGGCGGGCGCGTTCGCCGAGATATACCGTGTGCTGAAACCTGGAGCCCTCTTCTGGGGTCAGGAGATGTGCATGACGGACAAGTTCGATCCCGGCGTCGATCGGCACCGGGCTATGAAACATGGTCTGATGCACGGCATCGCGCTCAAGGATATAGCGACCATGGGCGAGGTGAACCGTGCTCTCGAAACGGCGGGATTTCAGGTCATCGAGGCAAGGGACCGGGCCGTCGAGGAGAACGGACCAAGCACACCGTGGTATCAGCCCATGGAAACCCGGTCTGGAACGCGACGCAACGCCCTGAGCAGGGTGCCGCTGGGCCGGAAGGCGCTCACCGGCGTATCCCGGCTGGCGGAGGCGTTTGGGGTGTTTCCGAAAGGCTCCGCGGACGTCATCGGGCTGCTGGACCGTACCGCCAAAGCCTACGTGGCGGGCGGCAGGGCCGGAATCTTCACGCCACTGTACTGTTTCCTGGCTCGCAAACCCCTTTAGGCCCTCTCTCCAGTCTTTCGGCCGACCCCATGGCCCATCAGGCGTTCAAGTCGCGCCTCTGCTCGGCGATGAGGAATTTGAGCTTCTTGCTCGGCTTCATGGACGGGAGCGGGTTGAACCGGAGCTTGTAGTTGGCGGGAGACACCTCGAGCCTGAAGTGGTGCGCGACCATCAGCACGTTGACGGCCAGCTGTAGCTCCATCCATCGGGAGCCCAGGCATGTGTGGGTGCCCAGCCCGTAGGGGGCGTACCCGGGGCCGTGGTGCTCGTTGCGCGGCGGCAGGTAGCGGTCGATATCGAAAGTGAAGGGGTCGGGAAAGACATCCTCCATGTAATGCGAGGCTGTCTGGGCAATCAAGATCCGTGAACCCACCGGCAGCTCGTAGTCCTCGATCACACACGAGTTCATCACGTTTCGTATGGACATGGGGACGATGGGGTACATGCGAAAGCATTCCATGAGGAAGCGGTGGGTGACGTCGATGGCGGACGGGATGAAGTCCCCGATATCCGGGTCGCCGTTGTCGAACAGGGCGTCGGCTTCGGCCTCGATTTTGGCGTAGATCTCCGGCTGCGAGGCCATGGCATACAAGGCGAAGCTAAAGCTATCTCCAAGGTATGCGCTGGCCACCAGCGCCGCAGTAAAAGCGAATCTCAGGTTGGACTCGGGTACGAACTGGGGATCGCTCGCGTGCAGGCTTAGATAGTCGTCCACCAGGTTTCGGTGTGCTCCGGCTCGCTGGGCGGGAGTGTGGACCCTCTGGACTCGTTCGAGCAGGGTTGCGATGATTTTTGTGCGGCGCTTCATGCCGGGGGTCTTCAGCATGAACTTGGGCATTATCCTCATGATGTGAACGCTGAGGGCCCGTTCCTTGAACTTCAACAGGTCGTCGATGATGTCCTGAGACTCGACGCCGATCATGAGGGGTGAGACTTGAGCGTTGATCATCAGCCGGCTCATGCGCGTTGCGGGGTAGGAGTCCCCGACTTTCCATTGCGCCATATGCTTCCGCACATGCCCGTAGAGATCGTCCAGCTGCCCTGCCAGCCTGTTGCGGGAGTAGGCCGCCGACAGGGACTTGCGGAGCCGGAAATGGTCGGCACCGTCCAGGGCAGGCAACACTCCGGCTGCGCCGTAGACCTTTTCGAAGTCCTCGAAATAGTCCCTGGCTCTCAGGTGCATACGCCCGCGGCGATGGACCCAGCGATTTGTCTCGGGGCCGGCGAGGGAGATCATGGGCTTGGAAAAGGGAGGGCGTATCTGAAACACCGGGCCATACTCTTGGGCAAGGTCCGCGAAAAGCGCGGGGACGTTGCCCTGGCGGAGCCGGGGATTGAGCAGCAGCTTGCGCAGCGAGACTGTCGGTATCTTCTTGGTCAGGGCGGAACGTCTAAGCAACGGGCCGGCGAGGTTGTGGGAGACCGCGGCAGCGATGGAACGTCCGATCAGGTCTGTGTTGCAGATGAACTCGATGCGCTTCTCAGACTCGTCGTCGAGCTGGAACATGAAACGAAAGACGTCGCACGTGTTTATGAGAGAGATGATGATGGCGTCTTTAGGGTCGGGAATCTCGTTGTCGAATATTGCCCTGCTGATACGCGTCTTGACGAACTGGTCCGTAGGGACTTCGGCATATGCGGCGAGTAGCCCCATCTGCCCCGGGGGAGGGATCAAGGTCCAGAAGTCGCCGTCGTGGTGTTCCAGGATCTTCACGTCTACCAACCGCTGCAGGGTCAAATCGATGATCGATTCCGCCCGGGGAGCGAGCCGCTCGATCCAGTACTGGGCGTTCCGTTGGGCCGGCTCCTCCGCGATCTCCTGCAGAATGGGGTCCAGAACGGGTATACCGGTTTCAGTCTCGTTTACGAGGAATAGAGACTCCTCGTCCGTGTCAATGCGGAATCTGAGGGAAAGGTCCGCCAGTACGGCGCCGGTGACGGCACAGTTCAGGTTCCAGCCGGGCACCTGATGAAAATAGCCGCTCTCCTCGTTGAGGAGCATGAGGATCAATTCTTCAAGCAAACTCAGCTTTTGGGTAGCTGTCGTGCTCTCTGAGACAGTCATTGCTCCAGTCTCCTTCAGTCCTCAACATACAGTATACTCCATCGAACGCTCCTGCCACGAGCGGCCGGGGGCCCTTCAGCCCTTCGCTTTCTTGAAACGCCAACCGTACATGATGCTCCCGTAGTGGTTGAAGGACCGCCTCGCCTCGGGGTCGTCGAAGGGATAGTCCGCGCCCATCTGTGTCGCGGCGGCTAGCCCGCTCACGAAGCAGGTCTCCTGGCTGTTGATCAGCGTATGGGCGCCACAGTGCCAGGTCCGTCTCTTGCCCTGGATGAACCGGAACAGGTGGACGAGGAACGCAACGTGGCGCACGTCGTGCACGATGTGCTGGAACCACCACCTTCCGATGACCTTCCGCCCATCGATCCGGCTGATGGGGTTGTAGGTCACAAGGCAGGGCTTGTCCGACCGGTTGGCCCATGGCTGCTGGTTGTGCATGATGTACGTGATCTCATAGTTGTCCGGCCTGGCGCCGTATTGCTCGATGTGATTGCTCCGGGTCTTGAGGGGCCTCACCTCGTTGTCGGGAAGGACCGACGAGTCCGAATGCACGATGGTATGGTTGTGCAGCTCGCTCTCGTACCGTATGGAGGAGAGGATGTACCGCTCCAGCATCGTGGGCCGGTCGAGGACCATCAGCGTCTGGTTGGCGTTGCACGCGAAGACCACGTCGTCGAAGGTCTCCTTGACGCCGTTTTCGTCCTCGATCAGGACGCCCGTCGGCTGCCGGTACACCTTTCGGACGTGGCGGTTGAGGTATATCTTGTCCCTGAAATTGGCCGACAGGCCCTCGTAGATGCGACGGGTCCCCCTGTCCCACGTCTGCATGGGGGTGGCAGTCTCGATGTCGAAGAACTCAAGGTACCTGCTGAAGAGGGCCGCGGGCATGTCGAATACGTTGGTCGCCATCAGGAAGTTCACGAACATCGGCTTCAGTATCTTGTACCGGAAGTCCCCGGAGAAGCCGCCCAGGTTCAGGACCGTACCCATGCTGACGTAGTTGAACGGGTTGAGGGCGTTCACGAGCTTGGACCGGGAGCGGCTGAGCCGGCCGAACCGGTGCAGATGCCTCAGGACTCGTTGGAACCTGGCGATCTCGGACCGAAGCTGCTCCTTTATCTCCGAGTCGAAGTCGTGGGCGTAGACCTGGCCGCGGTACTTCACACTGTAGCTGAACCTGGTCTCGACCAGATCGATGCCGAGCTGCTCCATCAGCAGCACGACATGGTGATAGACCGACGGGATGCAGGCCGTGACGGAGATGTCGAAGGGGACCGAGCTGCCGTCGTCCTGGGGCATGTCGGCGGTCACCGCATTTCCGCCAATCCGGTCCTGCGCCTCGAACAGCCGGAAGTCGAACCGGTCCCGGTGCTGGTCCAGCGCCCATGCGGCGGCCAGCCCCGAAACGCCCCCGCCGATAATGGCTATGCGCCGCAGCTCCTTCTTTCTCCCGCGACCTGCCATGACCTACCATTCTACGAATGTTGCCGTCTGGTGGCTAGTCGCCGTGTCCCCCACCCGGTCATTCCGAGCGGAGCGAAGCGGAGGGAGGAATCTATCGTTGCCGGCGAGTAAGGGGTCCCGTGGCCCGGTGGCATGGCGGGCTCGTTGGAGGGCGCCTGAGATTCCTCGCTACGCTCGGAATGACAGCGGCGGGGGCGGCTCGGAATTGCTAATGGCCTTGTGAAGGTCACGCATGGGGATGAAAACGCGGCGCCCTGCTTACCGTCATTCCGGCGCAGGCCGGAATCCAGGGGTGGGGGGACCCTGGACTCCCGCGAAAGCGGGAGTGGCGGAGGGAGGGCTGCAGGCCTGTCTTCATGGCAGTGACAGCATGGTGGTCGGATCGGGGCGAGGGGCTAGTGGGCTGGTGGAGGTCTCTGGGGCGGTGGCCCCGGCTCCCTAGGTCCCGGCCCCCATGTCGGGGCACGAGGGCAGGGCCTTGGCCGGGACGACGAGTTGGGCGATTCGCCAAGAGGATGCTGCACGGCATCTTCATGGCAATCCAGCTTGACCGGCTACCTGGGCCCGACTATGCTGTCCCTACATCCGTATCCGTGGGACCAGCGTAAGACACGTAGGAGACGGCTGCACCGACACCACCAATCCAGGCCTCGCGGCAATCCGCATTGGCGAGCCGGGACCCGTGCCATCGTCAGCGGGTGGATTGCCGGGGCGGCCGGGGCCTCGTGAAGGGGGGGCATCCAATGAAGGCTCAGACCATCGGGTTCGGCGCCCTGGCCGGTGTCTTGCTCACCGTGCCCATGGTTGCGCTGATGTACCTGGCAGACCAGCTCCTGGACCTCTCGTTCGCACCGTATGACGTTTTCGACTGGATCGCCCGAATTCTCCCCGGGCCGGTGGTGACCTTCGGCATCGACCTGATGATCGATACCCTGGGAATGCTAGGCCTCGACGTGGCGGCGACGGCCAAGACGGCCGAACACATCCAGGCGGTGCTGGTGTTCGGCGTCGCCGGAGTCGTTGCAACCATGGTCGTATTCGGAATGGTGAGACGGCTGCGGGCCGGCAGCGCACCCGGTCTGGGTCTCCTGGTGGGCGCTATCGTGGGCCTGCCGGTGGCGACCATATCGGCAACCATGTCCCCGTCCTCGACCCCTCTGCCCTTCATCTTTCTATGGGTCCTGGGCTTGTTCTGCATCTGGGGCGTCGCCGCGGCCGTCGCGGCCCGCAGGCTGCTGCCCCAGGTCTCCACGACGGCCGTGGCGTCGGCGGAGCAGGGGGAGACGCGGTCCGTGGAGGTCGTGGGCAGGCGGCAGTTCCTGATCCAGATAGGCGTGGCCACGGCTTCCATCACCGTCGTTGGCGCCGGCCTTGGACGCGTCCTCGAAATGGACGAGCGCGACCGCCTGGAAGCCGAGCTGGAGGCGATGAAGACCAACATGCCCAAGGCGGGGCCGATCACCAGCCTGCCCAACGAAGACGACCCCGTCACGCCGGCCCTGGGGACGCGGCCGGAGTACACGGCCGTCCGGGACCACTACAAGGTCTTCATCCGCTCGGAGCCGACGGTGATCGACGGCGCGACGTGGACCCTTCCCATCACGGGCCTGGTGGACAACCCGATGGAGCTGACGCTGGAGGACCTGCGGGCCAGGTACGAAGCCCGCAACGAGTTCGTCACCCTGAGCTGCATCTCCAACCGGGTGGGCGGGTCGCTGATAGGCACGACCTACTGGACGGGCGCCAGCCTGAAGGACATCCTTGCCGACGTGAAGCCCCAGAGCGACGCCCGGTACCTGTACATAACCAGCGGCGACGGGTTCTACGAGACGGTGGACCTGGAGCTGATCGACTCGGACGAACGGATCATGCTGGCGTACAACTGGGACGGCGGACCGATACCCTTCGACCACGGGTTCCCGCTGCGTATCTGGCTGCCCGACCGGTACGGGATGAAGCAGCCCAAGTGGATCACTGGCATGGAGGTGGTCGGCGAGTACAAGGAGGGCTACTGGGTCGAACGGGGCTGGTCCGAGGATGCGATAGTCAAGGCCACCTCGGTGATAGATACGGTGGCGGTGGACTCGGTGGTCCAGGACGGCGACCGAAGGCTGGTCCCCATCGGCGGAATCTCCTACGCCGGCGCCCGGGGCATCTCCAAGGTGGAGGTGCGTCTGGACGACGAGCCCGAATGGCGGGAGGCGGAGCTGCGCGCCCCGCTGTCGGAGGTCACGTGGGTGATCTGGCGCTACGATTGGCCGTTCCAGGAAGGGCGCCATGAGTTCCACGTACGCTGCGTGGAGGCGGACGGCACCCCGCAGACCGAGGAAGACGGCCCGCCCAGACCCGATGGCGCGTCGGGGATCCACACCAGGTCGGCAACGCTGTAGCCTGTACCCGGGACCCGGTCCATGCCACGACGGCGGGCGGGAGTAGCTCGCCCGACTCCCCTCAGGTGGGGTGCTCCGGAGTTGCCGCGACCCCTCTTCCTGTAGGGGGCGGTACGGGCCGGAGCGGGCGAAGGCGTTCCCCCGACGGTAGCCGTACTACCGATACGCGATCCGGTCCCCCCGGAGGGGAAGGGCAAGCCGGGTTGACACGAGGTCAGTCATTCGCCCAATCCGCTTCGTACGCGCCATAGCCGGCCCGCAGGCTGCCGGCGCCCTCAAGCACCGCCATTTCAGGCTCTACTGGATCTCGGGCATGGGGCTGTCGGCGGCAATGGGGATGCAGTTCCTCATCCTGGGCTGGCTGACGCTGGAGCTCACAGACTCCCCGGCACAGCTTGGGATCGTGATCGCCCTCTACGGGCTTCCCAACGTGGCCATGCTGGCCTTTGGAGGCCTGTTCGCGGACAGGTTCGACCGGCGCTGGCTGCTGTTCTGCAGCCGCACCATCGTCATGGGGCTGATCGTCGTGACGGCGACCCTCGCAATCTACGAGCTTGTCTCCACCTGGCACGTGTACGCCATCTCTTTCGTTCTGGGCACGATACAGGGGCTGAGCCTCCCGGCGCAGATGGCCATAGTGCCGGACATGGTGGACGAAGAGGACATCCTGAGCGCCACGTCGCTGAACATGGCCGTGTACAACGGGGGCCGCATACTTGGGCCGGCCCTGGCCGGGGTGATCATCGAGTACGCGGGCATTGGATACGCCCTGTATCTCAACGCTCTCTGTTACGCGGTCAGCGCCACGTTCCTGGCCCTGCTGACCGGGTTCAGGTCCGGCGGTCAGGCCGCCGACGGGAACGTCCTCGAGGGGCTGGCGGAGGGCCTTCGCTTCGTGGGGTCGACGCCCGTGACCCTTACGATGGTGGGGCTGGGCTTCGCCTTCGGGTTCTTCGGGTCATCGTACCTGCAGGTGCTGCCGGCCTTTGCCAAGGAAGTGCTGGAGATGAGCGCCGACGGGGCAGGCTTTCTGCTCACGATAGCCGGCGTGGGGTCTCTGGCCGGCAGCCTGTTCCTGGCGTCCCTGGGAGACCCCCGGCACAAGAGCCGGCTGGCGCTGGGCATGATCAGCCTCTTCGGGGTGACGCTGTTCCTGTTCGCCGTATCGCCGGTCTACGTGGTCTCCCTCGTGCTGCTGTTCTTCACGGGAGTGGGTTTCACCGGCTTCTTTTCAATGGGCACGACGGTGCTGCAGCTCAGCACTCCTCCCCAGCTTCGCGGGCGCATGATGAGCCTGTGGCTCATAGGGGCGGCCATGCACTACATGGGCGCGTTGCCCCTGGGGGCGGTCGGCGAATACTGGGGGTGGCCCACGTCACTGGGGGGCGCCGCGCTGATAATGATGGCCTTCGTGGTCTGGCTGGGCATCCTCAGACCGACGCTGCGCACGCTGAGGGTGTAGGGCGGACCCGTCACGGCCTGTCGTCGTCGTCCAGACGCCGTTCCAGGCGCTGTAGGGCGGCCTGGGTAGCCCTGATCTCCCTCAGGAGCTCGTCCCTGGACACCGGGCCGTCCAGCTCACGCAGGCGCTCGACCTTGGCCTCGTCCAGGTTGTTTATGATGATGGCGATGAAGAGGTTTATGACCACGAAGGTCCCGAGGACCACGAAGCTGACGAAGTACATCCAGGCCATGGAGTGCAGCTCCATGGCGGTATACATTATCTCGGTCCAGCCCTCCAGGGTTATGATGTTGAACAGGGTGAGCACCGATATGCCCAGGTTGCGCCAGTGCTCGGGGTCGTGGTCGTGGAATAGCTGGTAGCCCATGATGGCGTATATGTAGACCAGAATGCTCATCAGCATCATGACGTGGCCGACGCTGGGGATCGACCGGACCAGCGCGGCGACGATGAGGCGCAGGTCCTTGACCGTCGAGATGAGCCGAAGCACCCGCAGGAGCCTGGCCAGGCGGGTAATCATGGCAAGCTGGCCGGTGGCCGGCACCAGAGAGAACACTATCACCAGGAAGTCGAATACGTTCCACCCGTCCTGGAAATACCGGAGAGGGCGGGGAGACAGGGCCAGCATCTTGAGCAGCGCCTCGACGATGAATACACCCAGCGCCACGTCATATCCCAGCTCCAGCCAGTCGCCGTAGCGCCCCTCGACCAGGGAGGAGGTGCCCAAGCCCAGCAGCGCGGCGTTGGCCAGAATGACCGCGATGATGAGGTACTCGAAGCTGCGTGAGTTGACCAGCCGCCCGGTGGCCTGTACCAGTCGTGTCAGGGCCGGTTGTTTCATACCGCTTTACCGCTGCCTCTAATGCCGTCGGGATAGCTTCCCGCCCGATTATGCCCGCTATTGCGCCGGGTCGTCAAAGCCCCAGCACGCCGGAGTCCCACCGTCTTGCAACAGAGAGCTTGTTCCGTACCGTCAATCCGGCCGCGGCCGCCCTTTTCTTGATACGCCGGTTTGTGATAAACACAGTCATCACCTGTCGCCTTGGGAGCGGACACAGTGAATGTCATCTGGATTGTCGCGGACACCTTTCGCCGGGACCACATCGGCGCCTACGGAAATCCCGGCATCAAGACGCCTTCGTTGGATGCACTGGCCGCCAAGGCGGTCCGCTTCGACGCGCACTACTCCGCCGCTTTCCCAACCATGCCAACCCGGGCGGACCATCAGACGGGACGGTAAACAATGTCCTTCATGGGATGGGAGCCGCTTCCATCGGGAGTCAGCACGCTGGCGGAGATCCTGGCGAGGCACGGCTTTCACACGGCGGCATCCGTCGACACGCCGTACTACCTCAGAGATGGGATGAACTACGACCGGGGCTTTCAATCTTTCTTCATGAACGCGGGACAGGATACCCTTTGGTCGCTGATTCCCGAACCCGGCTATCACCATGAGTCCCTGGACGTGAGGGCCGCGTGGCGCAACGAGGCGGACAGGAACGCACCCAAGACATTCATGGCCGCTATGCGGTGGCTGGAAAGGCACTACAAGGAGGACTTCTTCCTATACGTCGACACCTGGGACCCGCACGAGCCGTGGGACGCCCCACCTTACTATACCGAGCTGTATTTGTGGAGCCTACTCTACAGCCCCGTGCCGGGAGTGTCGCAGCTGTACAACCTGCATGACGACCCGAACCAGCTTGACAACGTCATAGAGACGCGGACGGAGGTGGCGTTGGAGCTTCACCGGACGCTGGTCCGGTTCATGCGTGAGACCGGAGTCCCGGAGCGGCTGCTCCGGCCTCGGCTGGAGCTCAGGATGTAGGGCCATTGGTGTCTCTGGGTGGTGACGTTATGTCAAAACCCGTCCCAGCCGGGCATTTCGGACGCCTGCCGGACCCACTCGGCCATCTGCTCCTCGTCGAGCTTGCCCTCGTAGACGTCGACCCAACGCGAGTCCTTGTCCTTGCCCGAGCCGGGCGGGAGGGGCCGCAGCGACGCCCCGTTGAGGAAGGTCACCTTCACGTAGCGGGTGAAGACGTGGCAACTGACGAACCAACCCCGGCCCTCGACGCCGTACCAGGGCGAGTTCCACCTGACGGCCTTGCGCACATTGGGCACGGTGCGCACGATGAGGTCGTCCAGCCGGCGCCCGACGTCACTCTTCCAGCCGGGCATGGCCGCGATGTAGGCCTGCACGGGGGCGTCGCCGTCCCCCTTGGCAATCTGGGGGTTGCCGCCCGAGAGGAGCACCGGCTTCGACCCGGCCTCCTCGGCGCCCTTCGTCGACTTCCTGGGCGTGTTGCCAGCCATGGGTTCACTCCATCCGCGCTTCCTGCGCCTGAATGGTGATCGCACCAACCGGGCTCTCCCGACAACACCGCGGCTTTGTCTCTCCGCTTGAGGCTCCTGCCCTTGCGGCCCAACGAGAGTATGGACCTGCTGGCATCTGCCGTCCATCTCCATCGAATCCAAGACGGGACCAGACTGGTCGTGCCGGCCTATGAGCACGCCGTTGCAGGGAAACGGAGCCACTCCGGCGATGACGGGCGCAGCCACGAGTCGAAGCCGCCTCCCCCTCCGCCGGCGGCGCTGCGTGGGCTCCGGGGCTGGCGTGTGTCCCGGCTTTGGCATGGACGGCGGCGGGGTGGCCGCCGGCCTTGGCGTCGGCTCCGGCGTCTAGGATCTGGCCGGAGCGATGATTTCGCAGTTGGGGCCGCTGGCGCGGCTGAGTCTTCGGTCGAGCGTAACCAGCGGACAATCCAGCGTCTCTGCTAGAGCAACGTACCAGGCATCGTAGCTGGTCAGGTTCCCTCGCAAGGCCCACACCCGTTCGGCAAAGGGGGCGAAAGGAAACAACTCCATGTCAAGCTTCAAAAGGTCGCCATGGGCGGTAGTGGCCTCGATGCGCGATATCTGCTCCGACCGTTCCAACCGGCGTAGTATGTTACTGGCTTCGGCTAGAGCCAGCTCCGGCCCAGCCAAACCGCCTTCGACAAGTAGCGACTCCGCCCACTTGCCCTCGTGCCCGGAGTCGACCAGCGCCGCTACCAGCACTGATGCGTCGACGACAGACGTCACGTCCGGTCGGCGTCACGGGCGCGAAGGATACTAGATGGCCGGACGCGGGTTTCCGCCACTGCCTTGCGGTCCCGGACTCCTCGCAGCCATGCGGCCATGGAGGGTCGAGACGCGATGCGCTCCAACTCTCCACGTAAGAACTCCTGCATGGACTGGCGTTGAAGCGCTGCACGCGCGGCCAGCTCGTCGCGGACTGCCTCGGGGACACCTCTTATCGTAATCTGTACCGGCATGACCGCATTATGCCATCAGGGCATGCACTTTGCAATAGCTATCAATCTTGGCGAAGCATCTTGGGCGCTCTCCCAGTGGGGCGGCATAGGGTCTCGCCAGAAGGCCGGGTTAAGCCTGAAGGCAAAGGGTTTCGGTCTTGTGATGCGAGTGGGCGATGACGGGCTCAAACCGCCGACCCTCTAGGCGTGAGACAGACCGCCTGACCAACTGAGCCGATAGCCCACTCAGGCCTACAGGCCCCTGGCGAACTGCTCCCGTTGCCAGTTGTAGTCAACGTCGCCTTCATAAAAGCGCTCCGGGTTTTCCACTGCCCAGATCTGCTTGCGGACCAGGTAGTTGTCCGGGTCCAGTTCCAGCCCCCGGCGCCAGTTGGCGAGCGCCTCCGCTGTCCTGCCTGACTCGTAGAGCTCCAGCCCTTCGCGGAAGAGGGCGTTGGACTCCGAGTGCCTAGCGTCCAGGACGCCCGCCGGCCCGTCTTCCACCAGCGACTCGCCTTGTCCTGACACCCACCGTTCGAGCATCTCGGCCGTCTCGGGCCTCCGGATGTCGAAGCCGCCAAGCTGCCTGAAACGCACGGTCCCCTGCTCGTCGATGAGGAATCCGTTCGGGACGGCCTTGAAGCCGTAGAGGTCGCTAAGGATATTCCTCTGGTCGACCAGCGTGGTGAACGTCGCACCGGCCCTTTCGACGTACCTCCGCGGCCTGTCCTGCCCTTGGGCGTCGATCGCGACCGACACGACCTCGACGCCGCGTCCCCGGTTCTTATCGCTGAATCGCTGCCAACCTGGCAACTGCTCCCTGCACCCTCACCAGGACGCCCACATGAACAGGACGACCTTCCTGCCCAGGTAGTTGGAGAGCCTCGCCGAGCCGCCCGACAGGGAGGGAAGCTCGAAGTCCGGGGCCGTGTCACCCGCCGCGATAGTCCTGATGCGCGATTCGTTCACGTTCAACTCTCCTGTCGAGGCATCTTGGCTGGTGTCACGGGCCATGCCTGGGGGATCGACCTGAGTGGGCAGTAGAGGACTCGAACCTCTGACCCCCTGCGTGTAAAGCAGGTGCTCTAACCGTCTGAGCTAACCGCCCGAGAACGCCCATTTAGAAGTGAACCCAGCGGATTCCTCCACCTACCCAGTATAGACTTTCCCCGAACCGGGATACAACCTTCGGGGCCCTTCTCCCCAACCCCCATCAAGAGGGAAACTTGGACACTTTGTACCTACCTCATACGTAGTGTGTCTGGTGAAATAGCAGGCAGCGCAGAATTCTGCGCACAGGGAAGCGGGTTGATGAAGACATCGTTATCGGCCGCCGCCTTTATGAGATCTTGGGGTCAGCTTGGTCAGCACGCCGAGGCCATCCTGATACCTACTCCCAAGAGCCTGTTGGAGGTCAGGCGGCTGGATGACGGCGATGGCGGGACGACCACGCCATCGCCCCGGGGCCAGGACCACCAGGCCCGCGGCCCCCGAAGCCGGACAGTTAGGCGCTACCAGCGCCCAAGGCGCATCACCCGGTACCCCAATGGAGGGGCGGGACGAGAGTTAGAGGCTAAAGGGTCTCGAGACATGAAGACGCGGACGATTCCGACACCTCTCACGGTGACGTCCGACCCGCCAGCAGGATCAGCCGCTGCCCGAACTGTGGCGCTGCCCTGCACGGGCGCGGCTAATTCGACCCTTTGTTCGCTCTATCCCCCAAACGGTCACGCCGCCCTGCGCGTCCAGGGCGGCAAGCCCACCCCCGTCAGGCCGCCAATATAGTTCGGCTACTGGGTCCTCAACATCCTGAGCCCCTACTGCGCGGCCTTTTCCATTTCTCTGCAGAGACCACACAACCACTGCGCCATCACGCCCCCCCGATGCCATGAGCATCGAGCCAGGCGCAAAGGCAAGCGTCGTGACGGGTTGAACATGAAACTCCAGGACGCCGGGACGCGTACCTTCTGGACCCTTTTTCCGGAAGCTCCAGACCGTCACCGCATCACCGCCGCCGGTGGCCAGAAGGGTGCCAGTATCATCAAAAGCCAGGGCCGAGGGCTTGCCAGGATATCCGAACATCTCGGAGTCCTGCCCCGTGGAGCGGCGCCAGAAATGCACCGAGTTGTCCTGGCTGCCGCAGGCTACGATACCCCCGTCCGAGCTCAGGACCATCGACACCAAAGATCCCTGCCATTCCAGCTTCTGGCGAACCTGGCCGGTGGCTGCGTCCAAGAACGTCACCCGACCATAACAGGCCGTTGCCAGCTCCCCTACGCCTGACCATGCGACCGCGCTGACGGTGCTGGGATGACCATCAGACCGCCAGAGCTCCGCGCCATCCGCGTCATACACGTAAACCTGCCGGGAGCAGGAGACCGCCAATCGTTGGCCGTCCGGCGACCACGCCGCGTTTTCCACCCAATCGCTACCTATGTCGATAGCCCGGCTTACCTGACCTTCGGCGGCGTTCCAGATTAGGACCCGTCCGTCCTGGCCGGCCGTAGCGAAGGCGCTTCCGCTTGGGTTGATTGCCATCGAGAGCACACCACCGTCATGAACCCCGCGCCGCTTCCACGCGGTCGCGCCAGAGTTGCCATCGAATGCGTACACGCCACCTTCGGTATCGCCGGCCACCAGCGCCTCGCCGCGCAGGATCCAACCCCCGGCGATAGCGTAGTCGCCGACCACCGCAGACCAGCCCCGGCTGAAAACGCCCGCCGGGCTGCCGGCATCTAGATCAGACATGCTTCGAACCCCTCCCTCATACTCTGTCCATCGAGGTTGCGGCCGATGAAAACGAGTTGATTGCGGCGGGGCGCGTCCCCCCATTCGCGGTCCGGCTGGCCGTCAAAGAGCATGTGGACTCCCTGGAAGACGAAGCGACGCGACTCCCCCGCCACGCTGATGAAGCCCTTCATTCGGAAGATGTCCACTCCCCGCTCCCGGAGCAGTTGACCAAGCCAGGCGTTGAGCTTTTCGGGATCGGCGTCGCCGTCTATCTCGATAGAGATCGATCCCACCTCGCCGTCATGCTCGTGCTGGGCGACCCAGGTTCGCTCGGCTTCGGTGGGAACCGTCGCTCCCTTGATGCGGTGTGTATCTGTCTCTGTATCTGTGCAGGCAGGCTCGGAGCAAAAGTTGCCCGCCAGTTTGAAAGCCTCTCCATCCGCGTTCCTCAGTTGGAGATCGAACTCCTCCGGGAGGTGCTGGGTGAAGAGGCCAACCCGATCCGGCGCAGCGACATCAAAGAAGAACGACTTGCGCCCTGGGGAATCGAGCCGGAGGTTCACGTGCTTTCCGACACGAATCTCTTCTCCTGGATGAATGGTCTCCGCAGGTTCGGCGTACTGCCGTACACACCACTCCGCGCTCTCCCGGAGGGCAACGTCGCCCGTGCCCTGGTCCGACACGACGACGAGGGACATCGCCGGATCAGGTCCATCGGCGAGGCTGAGTTCGTAGCGGCCAATATCGAGCGAATAGACTCCGGTCCATTCGAAGGGATACTCCGGCTCGAGGAAGGTGGGGCGGCGCTCGAGCACCTGGTCCAGGTCGAAGGCGCCGAGGTCGAGCACCGTGTCGACGGGTACGTTCGCTCGCTCGCTGCGCACGACTCGCGCCATTCGGTTCATGCCTCGGAGCCGAGATTCCAGGCTGTCGAGGGCCTCGCCGTTGACGAGGTCCGTCTTGTTGAGGACGAGAACGTCTGCGAACGCGATTTGCTCCGTGCTTTCGTCACTTCGGCCGAGCTGCTGGTCGATGTGGGCTGCATCTACGAGCGTGACGATCCCGTCAAGGGCATATTCCGCACGAAGCTCGTCGTCCATGAAGAACGTCTGAGCGACCGGACCGGGGTCGGCGAGCCCCGTGGTTTCCACCAGCACGTAGTCGAACTTGTCACGGCGCTTGTTGAGATTGTTCAGCACTCGAATCAGGTCTCCGCGCACCGTGCAGCAGATGCAACCGTTCGACATCTCGAAGACCTCCTCGTCAGCGTTGATGACGAGCGCCTGATCGATGCCGACCTCCCCGTACTCGTTCTCGATCACGGCAATGCGCTTGCCGTGCTCCTCAGTCAAGATCCGGTTGAGCAGTGTCGTCTTGCCGGAGCCGAGAAAGCCGGTGAGGATGGTAACTGGTACTCTGCGCTGGGTGTTCATAATGGAATCCTCCTTGAACCTTTATTGATATGAAGTATCGCTTCGAAGACTGGCTATTGTAAACTGCCGGGGCCGTAGTCGTCAACCAAGCGAGTTGACGTAGCGAGTGAGAACCTGGCGTGCGGCCGCAGTTGGGCGCCTCTGCTTCGCCCGGAAGCCAGGCCGCCCTGGACCATCCGCCGGCTATCTATCTGATACATCCTCTCGTTTAGGGCTCAGGCGGGGATGGCAGGGGCGGGGGGCCCGCTGCCTCTCCGTCAATGCACCCATGGCTCCAAGGCGGCCATCGCACTTGCCAGACCAACGTGTGGATGGCAGAATGGCCTGTCCAATCTGCACAGCAGAGGCATGGACAGGCAATATTTATGCTGGCCACAAGGAGAAACAACTCCCCAAGATCCACGGGGTCGGAAGCGCCAGAACGGCAACCGGAAGGCGAGGAGATAGATGAGCGGAAGACTCAAGACCGCGGTGGCGGTGGCTGTCGCATTGCTTGCCCTGATGACGGCTGTGTTGGCGGCATGCGACCCGGAACGCACACCCACGCCAACCCCGGAGGCCACCGTCACAGCGGAGCCTACGCCGAGCGCCACTCCCCAGGCCACAGCCACGCCGCCAGCAAGCACGCCGACCCCGGCACCCACCACAACTCCGCAGCCAACGGCCACGCCGGTAAGCACGCCGACCCCGGCTCCCACTCCAACGCCGCAACCGACGGCCACGCCGGTAAGCACGCCAATTCCGGCTCCAACTCCAACACCGCAGCCGGCGGCCACTCCAACGCCGGCTCCCACCGCAACACCGACTCCGGCGCCCACTCCAACGCCGCAGCCAACGGCCACGCCAACACCGGAACCTGATGACGATGCTCCTCTGCCCTTCGACCCCAAGGTGGTCCGCGGCACCCTCTCCAACGGGCTGAGCTACTACATCAGGCACAACGAGGAGCCCAGGGACCGGGCGCAAATTGCGCTGGCGGTCAGGGCCGGCTCCGTCCACGAAGAAGAGCACCAGCAGGGCCTTGCCCATTTCGTGGAGCACATGGCGTTCAATGGCACCGACCGCTTCGCCAAGCAGGAGATAGTGGAGTACCTGGAGTCCATAGGAAACATATTCGGCCCCGACGTGAACGCCCAGACCGGATTCGACGACACCAGGTACTGGCTGGAGATCCCGACGGACGACCCCGAGATTGCCGAGACGGCTTTCCGTATTCTCAGCGACTGGGCCTACGGGATCTCTTTCGATCCCGAAGAGGTCGATCTCGAGCGCGGCGTGATCCTGGAGGAGTGGCGCCTTTCCCAGGGATTCAGCTCCAGGCTCCAGGACAGCCTGCTCGAGCTCCTGTTCGGGTCCTCCCTCTACGCCAACCGGGCTCCCATCGGCCTCCCGGAAGTCGTCGAGGGCGCGACGGCGGAGCTCCTGAGGGAGTACTACGAGCGCTGGTACCGACCCGACCTGATGGCCGTGGTGGCCGTGGGCGACTTCGACGTCGAAGAGATGGAGGCCAAGGTAAGGCAGCACTTTGCGCCGCCGCCCGAGGGTGAGGCAAGCCAGGCGAGCGCGGCAGCCGGCCCTCAGACCGACCGGCCTAGGGTCGAGGTACCCGGCCACGAAACACCCTGGATCAATGTGTTCACTGACGTCGAGTCCCCGGGCAGCCAGTTCGTGCTGGTCCGGAAGCTGGCCCCGGGCACGGGCCGGGACCAGGCGGCGTTCCGTCGGTTCGTAGTCGAGGGACTCGCCTTCATGATGATGAATGCGAGGCTCTTCGAGCGGGGCCAGGTCGAGGACCCGCCATATCTGGGGGCCCAGGCCCTCCGTTCGCCATACGTGGAGTCGTTGGACATTCTGCAGTTCGCGGCGTGGGTGGCGCCGGGCGGAATCGAGCGGGGGTTGGAGGTGGTGCTGGAGGAGCTGCAGCGCGTCAGGCTGCACGGCTTTACCGAGGGCGAGCTAAAGCGCGAGAAGAGCAACCTGCTGAGATCAGTGGAGAATGTATACAAGCAGCGGGACCAGGTGCCCTCGCAGAGCTTCGTCAACGAGTACGTGGACCACTTCCTGTCCGGGACGCCGGC
The DNA here is from genome assembly GCA_034423015.1 of Dehalococcoidia bacterium. Lineage (GTDB taxonomy): Bacteria > Chloroflexota > Dehalococcoidia > Lucifugimonadales > JAGWBF01 > JAGWBJ01. Next base: position 48,385 of record DAOUJG010000012.1, read on the forward strand.
TCCCGGCATCGAGGCCGAGTGGGAGCTGTACCAGGAGGTGCTGCCACAGATCACCCTGGATGAGTTCGCCGAGGTGGCAGAGTCCTGGACCAGGTCCCGGGACACGGCCCTGTTGGTCGTCCGGCCGGAGGAGACCGAGGCCTCCTCGGACAGCGACCTGAACGCCGCGACTCTGGCGCTGCTGGAAGCCGCGCCCACCCTGGAGGTGGCCCCCTACGCAGACACCCTTGAGGACGTCCCGCTGCTGGAGGCGATTCCCACCCCCGGCAGCATTACCGCCGAAGAGCATATCGAGTCCATTGACGCTCAGAAATGGACTCTGTCCAACGGGATAACGGTTCTTGCCAAGCAGACCGACTTCCGCGACGATGAAGTGGAGTTCAGGGCCTTCAGCCCCGGCGGGCACTCCCTGGCAGCGGACGAGGACCACGTGTCCGCCCTCCACGCCGCACAGCTTGTTGCCGGCAGCGGCGTTGGCCCCCACGACAACGTGGCCCTGGACAAGCTGCTGGCCGGCAAGAGGGTCTCGGTGTCCCCGTTCATCGGAGAGCTCTTCGAGGGGTTCTCAGGCAGCGCCTCCCCGGAGGACATGGAGACGCTGTTCCAGCTCATTACACTCTATGCGACCCAGCCCAGGCTGGACCAGGCCATCTTCGACAGATACCTGGCGAGGCAGCAGAGCATCGCAGAGATCAACGCCGCCCAGCCGGACTCGGTCCTGTTCGACACCGCCAGGACCGTGCTGGCCCAGGAGCACTTCCGCCGCCGGCCTCTCACAGTGGGACTGCTGGAGGAGCTGAGCAGGGATCGGGCGGAAGCGGTCTACGCCGACCGTTTCTCGGACCTCGGGGACGCAACCTTCGTCTTCGTTGGGGCCTTCGACTGGGATGACCTGCGGTCGCTCTCCACCACGTACCTGGCAAGCCTGCCCACAACGGGACGAGGTGAAGACTGGGTTGACCACGACATCGACCCCCCGTCCGGCATCGAGGACCATGTTGTCCACAGCGGCATCGAGCCTCGCAGCAACACGGTGCTCGCGTTTGCCGGGGACATGGACTGGAGCCGTCAGGAGGCGCTGGCCCTCAACGTGGCGGGCGAGATGCTGGGCATCCGGTTGAGAGAGCGTGTGCGCGAGCAGCTGGGCGGCACGTACTTCATCGGGGTGAACGCGGGCAGCTCAACCCTTCCGGACACAGAGTATCTGGCCTCCGTCATCTTCGGGAGCGACCCGACACGCGTCGAGGAGCTGTTCGAGGAGGTGTTGGTCGAGGTGGAGTGGATCCGGGAAGGGGGAGAGCAGAGCTACCTGGACACGGTCAAGGAGCAGCTCCGGACCACCCGGCAGGAGGACCTCAGGGAGAACGGGTTCTGGGTGGGGCAGATATCCGCCGCAACGCAGCGGGGCGAGGCCTTTACGGAGACTCTCGGATTCGATGAGGTCCTGGAGGCGCTGACGCTGGAAGATGTGGCCGCCACCGCCCAACGCTACTTCACGCCAGACATGTACGTGCGGGTCGTGCTGTACCCGGTGGAGGAGGAGTAGGCAGGGAGAATCCATCAAGAATAACCCTCATCGCAATCCGCCGGAGGGCCGGGCCAGCACCGGGATCTCCAGACGCTCGCTGGGCATGGGCATCGGCCGTCCTGACTGCCTCCCGCGAATGGTGCCAAGACGCCGTGGCCGGCCTCCGCAGATCCTCCGAATACACGGCGCCGACATCTAGGTTCCCCCAGCGCATTCTTCCGGCTGCAGAAGTCGAGGCCAAGCAGCTTCTGGACACGGCTGCCAGCGTGCGGTCTCGCTACAAATCAAGCACCAGTTTCATCGAGAGCCCGGAGCCTCCATAAAGCCTAGGACCTGAGGCCCCCTCGTAGTTGAAGGGTGCTGGTGACCTGTCCCCCCCATCTGTACTGCTAGTATAAGGCCTCCCCAAACCAACTTAGGGCGCTATTCACTACTCCACTGTCGAAATGAACTGCGCACGTCTTCCACAAAGCGCCTGAGGGAACTATCTGTCCCCATGGCTCGCTCGATGTCCATTTGTTTCACTAAGTCTTCGGCAAATTCCACACCGCCGATGGCCGGCACAATACCGGCATCGCGAATAGCCTGTGCGAGCAGTTGTTTATATCGATCCCGGTCGCATTTCTGATCCGGGGCATCGCAACCGCGGCCAAAGACCACCCTGAATGCAGCACCGTCGAGTAGCAGCCACCGTTCGATGTGAGGGTCGGGAATCGCAAATGCCAAGGGTGCCGGGGCTACATCAGTCTGCAACTCCCGGAGCCGCTCGCTTAAACCTCTACAATTGGCATCCGTGCAAACGACTATCAGGTCGGGATAAGGACTGCGTTGATTTGTCAAATCTCTCAGGTAGCAATCCAACTCGTCAACGACTCGTCCATGGCCTCCTGATGCGCGTCGCCAGTCGAGATTGACCGGGATATCGAATTCACAAGCAAGCCGTCGTACCAACGCGTCAATAACCTGTCGATGTGCGTAGTCTTCACCGAACAGAGCGATCCTACGCATCAAAATCGCCCCTGAGTATCCGACCTGAGATTGGAAGGGAAGTCTGCACATCTTCCAATGCTTCGTTGATATCGGTCCTCCGCGCTAGCGGCCCCCAGGTGGAAAACGCCTCAATAGCCGTCTCTCGACCAGCTCGCCGTACCGGGAATACCGAATCGTCGGGAAATAGATCGGGTAGAATGGGAGAGTGGGTCGTAACGATGTATTGAGTGGAGCCAGAACTGGCACGCGTTTTCAGCAGTTCCGCAATCAACTCGATCCGTCCTGGGTGAACCCCGTTTTCCGGTTCCTCAAAACCAACTAGGGACGGAGGCTCGTCCGTGCCAGTTAACGCCAATAGCCCCAACATGCGGAGCGTGCCCTCAGACAGCACCCTGGCCGGAATCGGTACGTTGCTTTCCCTGAGGAACAGTTCAACTTCACCCAAGCTACTCACATCCACGTCTATGCCATCCACATTTGGCATTACGATATGGAGAGCCTTTTCAACTGCGTAGAATTGTTTGGGATTAAAGGTCTTGAGTGTATTAAAGTATGCTGCAAGTTCTTCACCCATCAGCCCGATATTGCGAACTTCCTTGACGGGACCAGCCGCCCGCATACGCTCTCTCGGTTCGAAATAGAAGAACAGCCAACTCTCCAATTCCCGTCGTGTTGCTGTCATATGTGGGTAGTGGGGCGGATAATGGGGCATTGAGAGGATGGTGTGATCCAGATATCGATCGTAGTCCGTAGGATGAGACTGCCCTTCCAAGCGCAAACGGATTTTCTCTCCGGTGCGCTCAAAGAAGGGGCGCCTATTCCCAGTGGGTTCTCCTTTGCTGTTCAGCGCCGCCAAGTATTCGTCGGTCATACGCAGGACACCGGACCGGGGCAGCATCTCAATCTCAACCCTGTACCGTAGATAGCGTTCCCGGACACGGGCCGGCGTGTTCCCTGTTTCTTCTGGTCGCCCTTCACCGCTGGGCCGGCGCATTTCTCGTATTTGCCGATTGACGGTCGCTACGACCGCCTCCGACAACACCAAATCAGCCTCTATGGAAAAGACCAACCGCTCCTGTTCCACAAGGCCTTTGATTCCCTTTTCTCCCATGGCGAACGATTCTAGAGGTTTACCACGATAAGGCGGATCAAAGGCTTCCTTCAATGTGCGACTTGTTGCTAGCTTGGAGAGCAGCTGAAGAGCATCAAGGAAATTGCTCTTGCCGGCCGCGTTCGGACCAAACAGCAAGGTGAGTGGTGTAAGCTCAACATTGACGTCGGAGAGAGATTTGTAGCCTTTAATGTGAATTCGCTTCAGCATAGAGCTTGCTCCCGTATTCTATCCGACCCTGGGATTCGAATTATGCGACACGGTGCCTCGATTCACACTACTACCAGGTTCCACGCAACGTCGGCGGTATTGCTGCCTAGCACGAACGCGGTTCGTCCCGGTCGCGCTTATCCGAAATGAGCGAAATCAACCCAACTACATTGAAGATAGCCTGAGCACATACGGCACCACTTCGGTAGTTCGGATGCCCTGCTATGTACCATCTTGTTGGCGAGACTGACGGCACTGTGGACACATCTGTGGAATGCGAGGATGCCGCCCCGGGTCAAGGACAGCTTGGTCCACTGCTAACCGCCCCAGAAGGGTCTGGTAGTCCTGGGCCGCCCGGAGAGACGGGGTAGGTTTGTGGCGCGCTTGGCGGGACTCGAACCCACGGCCTCAGCCTCCGCAGGGCTGCGCTCTATCCAGCTGAGCTACAAGCGCTTGCGCATTCTCGAGTCACCGCCGGTAGGGGGATGTGGTGCCGAGGGTGGGATTTGAACCCACACGCCCGTAAGGGCACTACGCCCTGAACGTAGCGCGTCTGCCGTTCCGCCACCTCGGCCCCATTCCACCATCGGGGGCAACCCTCAGCCACGTGGGCTTCGGGGCCGCTCCCCGCGACGATGGCCCAATTTACGATGGTGGGCGATAGAGGATTTGAACCTCTGACCTCCTCGGTGTGAACGAGGCGCTCTAACCACTGAGCTAACCGCCCATTTGGCCAGGGGCCCATTCAATTATAGGTACCCCCGGTGCCGTATTGCAAGTCATGCAGCCGGGAGGTGGACCATCCCGTTACCTGGGCAGCAGCGTGCCCGCGTCTGCCACGTGGTCCCGACGAGGCCACCGGGCCGCCTCGACGGCGGTCAGGAAGTCCAGGACCGTGCGGTTGAACAGGTCGGGCTCCTCCAGGTTGATGGTGTGTCCGCTCTGAGGGAAGAAGACTAGGCCCGAGGCCGGAATGTGCCGTTTCATGAAGACCGCCGGCTCTATGCAGGGCTCGTCCTCGTCTCCCGTCATTATCAACGCAGGGACCTCCAGGGTGCGGAGCTTGTCCTCCAGGGCGAAGATGGTGGGGCGGCGCAGTATCACTCCCCGGAAGGTGTGGGCCATCCCTCTGGCCGAATGGCGGGCCAGCTGGGCCTCGAACTCCTCCCAGCCCCTGGGGTCCTTGCGCCGGAGCTGGACCCTGGTCGGGCCGCTGGCGTACTCCCGGGCCATGACCTCCATCCCCTCGGCCTCGATGCGCCGGGCCACCTCCTCCCCCTGGCTGCGGAAGCGCTCCCGGTCCGTGGTGCCGGAGCCGGTCGCCGCGATCACCACGGACCGGGCCATATCGGGATAGGCCAGGCCGAAGTTGAGTGCCACGTTGCCTCCCATCGACAGCCCGACGACGTGGGCCTGGGCGATGCCCAGGTGGCGGAGGAGGGCGAAGAGATCCTCGACGGCGTGCTCCTGGGAGTAGCAGTCCAGGCTGTCGGGCACCCCGGAGGGCGGGTACCCCCTGGCGTTGTAGGTGATCACCCGGTAGCGGCGGGAGAAGAACCTGACCTGGGACTCCCAGCTCTCCGAGGCCCCGGCGAACTCGTGGGAGAACACCAACGGGAACCCTTCCCCCGTGACCTCGTGGAACAGCTCCACCCCGTTCAGTCGTGCGATAGGCATGTGCACCCCGCATTGAGTCTTGGCATTGAGTTTCGGCCATTATAACCCGTCGAGGGCATGTTTACAGTCCTGATATCGGGCCACGCCCGGACGTACGCCGCTGTTTTGTCTTTGACTGGCCCATTCGGGCGGTGAGATAATGTACTGTGTTTTGCGCGCGGCCCGGAAGGGGAAGCCGACCTGCGAGGGTCGGGTAGCACATATAAGATGGCCGACTCCACCGAGCGCCGGCTGCTGGCGGTGCTTGCCCACCCCGACGACGAGACCTTTCTCTGCGGCGGCACCCTGGCCCGCTACGCCTCCGAGGGCAGCCGCGTCTCGCTGATATGCGCGACCCGCGGGGAGGCGGGGGAGATCAGCGACCCGAGCTTGGCGCGGCCCGAGAACCTGGGGGAGGTGCGGGAAGGGGAGCTGAGGGCGGCCTGCCGCGCGCTGGGAATCCGGGACATCACCATCCTGGGGTACCGGGACTCCGGGATGGAGGGCGCCGAGGGCAACGACCACCCGCAGGCCTTCAGGCGCGCCGACATGGATGAGATCGTGGGGCACGTGGTGAGGATAGTGCGCCGCACGCGGCCCCAGGTGCTCCTGACCTTCGACCCCAACGGCGGCTACGGCCACCCGGACCACATCACCGTCCACACCGCGGCGGTGGAAGCCTTTTCCGCCGCGGCCAACCCCAACCGCTACCCGGAGCAGATCATCCGGGGGCTCCAGCCCCACCGGCCCGAGAGGCTGTACTACTCCGTCTTCCCCCGCAGCGCGGTGAAGTCCATCCATGCCGCCATGAGGGAGAGTGGGGCGGTCTCCGATTTCCTGGAGCTTGACCCGGACTCCATGGGAGTCCCCGACGAGGAGATCACCACGGTGTTGGACGTGGACAGGTACGTGGACCGGAAGCGCCAGGCAGCCCGCTGCCACAGGACTCAGATCGAGGGCGGCGACCCCTTCGAATGGCTTCCGGAGGCGGTCCGGGAGAATCTACTGGCGAGGGAGCACTTCGTCCGAGCGGAGCCGCCGGTTGACGGTCCCCCGGACTCTGAAGAGCGGGACCTGTTCAGGGACGGTTCGGGTTAGCCGCCGGGGCCGGCCGGGAGGTCAGGCCTTGCCCAGTGTGGATATCCGGGTGTTGCACACCTGGCAAAACCCCTGGGTCCTCACGCGGCCGTTTCGCATCTTCACCTGCACGGCGTCCTTGAGAGACCGCTTTGCCTTGCACTTGAAGCAATACCCGACCATCACGCCTCTCCCTTGGGTGTCCCTAGAAAGATAGGGCCAAGGCTGCCCCCTGTCAAGGGCGAGGCAGTGTCGTGTGGTAGAGTAGACTAACGGATGAACAGCTCGGTTGCGAGGAGCAGCAATGCCCTATGAGTTCAGGGAGTACCCAATGTTCTCGTGGTCGCACAGCCGACGCACCACCTTCCAGGAATGTCCACGCAAGTACTACTACCATTACTACGCCTCCCACAACGGCTGGGAGGCTACGGCCCCAGAGGGCGCCCGCCTCGTCTACCGGCTCAAAAATCTGACGAGTCTGCCTTTGGAGATAGGCGCCGCCATCCATGAGGCCACTTCCACCGCCATACATGCGGTGCGTTCCGGCGACAACGCACCGACGGCTGAGATGCTGTATTCCACCGCCCGGAATCGTCTGAACAAGGCATGGAAGGAGTCCCAGAATAGGCCGGAGTGGGAGCGGTCACCCAAGTGGCGGCGGATGTTCCACGAGTTCTACTACGACACCGGCATAGGCGAGAACAAGGTAGCCGATGCAAAGGACCGGATCATGAAGTGCCTCGAGAACTTGCTGGTCTCAGTGAGCTTTCGAGAGGCAATAGCGTCCCCCCACTGCGAGATCAAGAACGTCGAGGAGTTCGTCACTTTCGACATCGACGGCACGGGCATCCACGCCGTGCCTGACTTGGTATATCGAAGGGGCGACGGCGCTTGGATGGTCGTCGATTGGAAATCAGGCCACACACAAGACGACAATGCCGGGCAAGCTTCCGTGTACGCCCTGTACGTACGCCAACGCCACGGCGCGGAAGCGCCGAACATCGTAGTGCGAATCGAGCAGCTCCTCCACGGCGCCTCCAAAGACCACTCCTTCACTCAGGATGACCTGGACGGCTGCGTCCAAGACATTGGCGACAGTATCTCGGCGATGAAGACTTACCTCAGGGACCCCGGCCTGAACGCGCCGGTCGACAAGGCAGGATTCTCGCTGCGGTCGGACACCACGGTCTGCCGATTCTGCAACTTCTACGAGTTGGACAGGGACGAGATCGCATCCGCTCAGGACGGGCCGTTCTAAGTGGACAGCGGCAATCGCCCGAGCGCACCCGTCACTCGACCAACTGGAAATGCGTTCGCCACAGACCCCCGAAGAAGCCTTTCAGCCGGGCCTCGATAATGGACTCGTGCCGCTCTTGAGCAGCAATGAAGTAGACCCGTGCCGTGCCACGGCGGTACCACAATGCCAACGGTCTACGGAGCATGTCGAGGCTCGACCGCAGGCTTACCCGCAGCTGTTCAATCTGCTGATGGGCGTTACCGAGGCGGCCCAGGTGATGGTAAATGACGAGGCTCTGACTTCGCTCTAAGAAAGGGCGGACCTCCTCGACAAATACGTGCTTGAGGCCGGCCTTGCCGAAACGGTCCGCCTTTTCGGAGACTCCATTGTCCGGATCGAAGAATACAAGCTCCGATCCGATGGTGGCTTCCAGCGCGCCCGCGAGCCAGTTCTCGCGGTTCGCCTGTCTTGAAGGCCGCGACGTTCCAGGCGTGTAGGGCAGGGGGCTCTCGTAGAACGTTGTGTCGGGTGGAAGAACGCCCCTGCGCTGGACCGCGGTGATATTGCGGTCGCCTCCGGCCACCATCTGACGAAGTGCCTCGTAAAGCGGAGGGTCGCAATCGCGAAATCTGGAGCGGTTGATTGGGCTGTCTGCAAGGTAGCGTGTGAGCCTGCCGTCCGTGCCATGAGGGTCGTGAGGGTTGAGGTACCAAACGACACCTAGGCGTAACCCCGGATCGGAGGTTGAGTCTTCCTTCAGCCCAGAAAGAAAACGCAACAGCCCATACTTGCCAAAGTCCCCAACGTCGCCGACGTACTTATTCTGCATGGGAGTAGCCGCTGACCGGGTTTACGTAGACCCGAGGGGCGCCACGCTGAAGACGACGGAGAAGGGCTTGCAGTAGATGACCACGCTGTTGAACACCGACACGTCCAGGCCCGCGGGAATCGGGTAGTTCTGGTTCCCCCGGTTGCCCTTCAGGCCTCCCAGGTCCACGTACCCCTCCAGCTTGACATCCTCGGGACTGGTCGGGTCCTGGTGGGGAGACAGGAACACGTGGAGGGCCGGCCCGTTGGTCACGTCGAGGTTTTCCAACCGCAGCAGGTGGCCGCCGTCGGGAGTGGTAAAGATGGTCGCCTGGCCGCTCCCCCGGTGAAAGCTGTCGGCGTCCCTGAAGTCGCCCCGCTTTATCTCCCGTACCTGGGCTTCGCCAGGGGCCATCGCCATGATGACCGGCTCCATCATGCCGGCGCCCTGTTCCACCATCTCCATGCCGGCGCTCAGTTCCGCCATCTCCACATCGGGATCCACGCCGGCGCTCTGTTCCGACATCTCCATGTCAGCAACGTCGCGGACCATGGTGAAGCCCTCCATGAGGTCGGCATAGTCGTCGTCGCTCATTGCGGTGATGGGCTCGCCGGCCTCCATCATCGCGCCGGCGTCTATGACCGACGCCGGGGGCATCTCCTCCCTCATCACCGGGTCGTCGACCATCGCCATCCCGGCCAGGACCTCCTCTACGTTGGTCCGTTCCATTCCCTCGGGCACCGCGGCGTTGAGGGCGAAGGGGAACTCCTCCTCCACGGTGACGTTGGTGAAGAGGGGAGACCCCAGCGACCAGCCGATCCAGAGGGTGACGGCCAGCACGGGGACCGCGGCTATGCCGAAGGCCACGCGATGGCGCAGGACGATCAGGTGCCAACCGCGCCAGTAGGCGAAGGCGAGGGCCGCGGCTATGAGCACCAGGGTCGCGGCCCCGATGGCCCAACGGTACTCGTACAGGTCGGCCAGCGCCCGTTCAACATCACCGATAGTCGACATTACACCCCCGATGCTCTATTGCTTTCGAGTCCATACCCAGTGAGGTCCGAAGACCCAGCCCGCCCGGTCCACCGGTCACTGTAATAAATGTTCCCTGCATCTGCAATGGCCGGCGGGCAGAACCCCTTTGGAAATGCTACGGCCTCCGCCGGAAAATGGATGGGTGGCGGACCTGCTCGGTCAGTCGGCGCCGGCGAATCGGGGCATCACCTTCGTGGCGAAGTTCTCCAGGTTCTTCAGCGACTTGAGGAGGGGAATCCCCATGTGGGAGAACTCCACCAGCAGATGGTCCAGCCGGCACACCTCGCGCAGCTCCTGGACCTTCTCGACCACGTTCTCCGGGGACCCCACGAGCAGGGTACGCGGCTCCAGGAAGTCCCAGTCGAGAGCCACGCCGGGGTCCAGGACCTCGTCCGGGTTCGTGAACACCTGCCTGCCTCGAAACGGGTCGTTGAACACAAAGGAGGACATGATGCCCTCCTCGGCGTCCCGGCGCGCCTCCTCCATCGAAGAGGCCACGTAAGTGGAGCGCATAACCGCCTGGTCTTCTCCCAAAGCGAAGGGCCTCTCCTCCCGCTCGGTCCTGACCCGGGCGTAGAGCTCCATCCGCTGCCTGATCCTCAGGGCCGGAGGCTGCCAGTAGCACGCCTTCAGCCCCAGCTCTGCCGCCGTCGTTACCGACCGGTCGGTGGAGACGGTCATCCACAGGGGAGGATGCGGCCTCTGGTAGGGCCTGGGCGTCACCCGTAGCTTCGTGACTCTCTCCCCGTCCTGCCAGGCGGGATTCGGCGGGTAGAGGGGATGGGAGAAGACGGTGTTTTCGGCGGGGAACCGGTAGTTGGTCCCATCATACGAGAAATACTCGTCGGACCAGATAGTCCGCACGATCTCAACCGTCTCTCTGAACAGCTCCCGGTTCTCCCTGTCCATCCTCGGGTCCGCGTGGGGATGGAACTGAGGACCCTCGTACGGCCATATTCCCCTGCCGAAGCCGACCTCCACCCGGCCCCTGGTCATGTTGTCCAGGGTCGCGAGGTCCTCGGCGAGGCGTATCGGATGCCACCACGGGGCGATGTTGGCCATCTGTCCGATGCGAATCCTGGAGGTCCTGGCGGCCAGGTCAGCACCCAGCAGGACCGGGTTCGGGATGTCGCCCACCCCGTAGGGCCCAAAGTGGTGCTCGCCCAGCCAAATGGCCTCGAAGCCCAGCTCCTCGGCCAGGATGGTCTGCTGCCTGAGGTTGTCCAGCAACCCGTCGGAGCCGGTGGCCTCCCCGGCCGAGGCCGCGACCGTCGTGAAGACGTCAAATCTCATTCTTCCAACCTCCAAGTCCCGCAGGACAATCGTGGCCTGCGGGCCGCCATGCTACAAGGACCCACCCACGCCATAGAGGCCGGTATCCCGAATAAGGACGCGGACCCGCGGTGGTATAATCGGCCTGCTACAGAAGCCACGGCCAGGGGACGCGGACCCACGAAGGGAGCATACCATGCTGATCGTCGACGCGCAGGTCCATATCTGGCGCTCCGGGCCGCCCAGGCCGAACCCGGCACACCGGCAGGTGCTCTCCTTCTCGGCGGCCGAGCTGCTGAAGGAGATGGACGAGGCAGGGGTCGACGCGGCCGTGATACATCCGCCGGAATGGGACCGTACCTCCAGTGAGCTGGCCATGGAGGCGGCAAGCGAGCACCCCAGCCGTCTGTCGGTGCTGGGGAACTTCCCGCTGGACGCCCCGGAGAGCCGGTCGCTGGTGGACGGATGGAGGCAACGGCCGGGAATGATGGGGCTGCGCTTCTCGTTCATGGAGCCCCGCCAGGAGACCTGGCTGACGGACGGCACCATGGACTGGCTGTGGCCCGCCGCCGAGAGGGCCGGGGTGCCCATCGCCCTCTCCTTCGTGATCATGCGGGACCGGGCCGGCTTCCTTCCGGAGGTCGGCCGGATCGCCGAGCGGCATCCAGGGCTGCGGCTGAGCGTGGTACACATGGGAAGACCCTCGGGCTCCAAGGACGAGGCCGCTTTCGCGACCCTCCCGGACCTGCTGGCCCTGGCCAGGCACCCCAACGTGGCGGTCCAGGCTACAGGGGCGCCCAGCTACTCCAGCGAGCCATACCCCTTCGGCAACATCCACAAGTACCTGCGGCAGATCTACGAGGCGTTCGGCCCCGAGCGGATCTTCTGGGGCACCGACATCACCCGCATGCCCTGCTCCTGGCGGCAGTGCGTCACCCTCTTTACCGAGGAGCTGCCGTGGCTGTCGGAGAGCGACAAAGAGCTGATCATGGGGCGGGCCCTCTGCCGGTGGCTCGACTGGAAGCTGCCATGAGCCCACGGGGCGTGAGGCCGGCTTAGCTGTCCTCGAAGAAGCCCAGGTCGACGGCGAAGGCAGTGGCGAGGACGAGGTACTGGAGGTCATCGTCGCCGTGTTCCACCGGGAGCTCCACCAGGAAGGAGTCGGCGTCGGTGAACATCTCCCGGCCTATTCCGCTCCACCGCTTGGTGACCCTGCCAATCTCCTGGCCGAGCCGGTAGATGATGAAGGTGTAGCGCCGGAACACGGAGCCGTTCACCTCAGCGACAACGTTCCCTTGGGCATCCTCGATGACCAGCCGTCGTTTCAGGATGCCGAACTTGCGGCGTATGGCGCCCAGAGGCCGCCCGTCGGCGCCATGGACCTGCAGGTTCATGAAGAACCAGAAGAAGGCGCGGCTCGCGACCAGGACGTCCCGGCCGCCCAGGTCGGTAATGTGGAGGGTCAGGGGCCGGTTGCGCTTGAGGAACAGCCTGCCCAACGTCCCCGACTCCTCATAGGCCCACATGACGGCCTGGCCCTCCGGCGTCATCACCTCGTAGCGGTTTCTCGTTTCGATGCCCGTGACGGCCTCAAACCCCTCGACTCTCTGCTTTACGAACAGCCGACCGTCCTGCGCCAGACTCCTTATCGACATCCCCACCTCCTCTTTCGTCTGCCATTATTCTACCCGCTCCACTCCCACTTCCGCCAATGCGACATTGCTGTTAACCTGTCAATTGTTCCACAAGGGCGGGGCAGACCGATCCAGGGAAAGGGGAGTCCGGACTGCTGTGAACGTGAGACGGTGGCCGTTCTTCTTTCCCAGGCAGCTCAGCTACGGGCTGGCCGACCTCCGCGGCGACGTTTTCGGGGGCATAACGGCGGGCAGCATAGCCTTGCCTGCCGCCATCGGATACGGGGTGATATCCGGTCTGGGCCCGACGGCCGGCCTGTACGGCGCCGTGGCGGTCAGCTTTTTCGCCGGTGTCTTTGGGGGGACCAGGGGACTCATCTCCGGTCCCAACATACTAGTCACCCTCGTCATGGCGGCGGTGGTGGCGGAGTACGCCGCCACCATCGAGGAGGCGGTGACCGTAGCCATATTGGCGGGCCTGATACAGATGGCCTTTGGTCTGCTGGGCCTGGGCCGCTATGCGCTGTATCTTCCCTCCTCGTTGACTTCCGGGTTCTTCAGCGGCTTCGGAGTCTTGCTCCTGATAAAGCAGGGGCTCCTGGCGTTGGGCTCTTCGCCGGCGGGGAGCGCCGTGGACAACCTGAAGGCCTTGCCGTCGGCAATGGCCGACGCAAACCATTACGCCCTCGCCCTGGCCGTCATCTGCGTGGCGTTGGGGCTGGCGTGGCGGGGAAGGCTTGCACGGTTGGCTCCGGCTCCCTTCGTGGTCCTGGTTGCCGGGACAGTGCTGGGGGTGTTGTGGTTTCGGGACGCTCCCGCCATCGGCAACATTCCCCAGAGCCTCCCGGTCCCCGAGCTGCCGGCCATATCCCTGGAGTTCTTGCTGCGGGCCGTGCAGCCGGCCTTCGCGATGGCCCTGCTCAGCTCGGTCTCCACGCTGATGGTGGCCCTGCACGTGGATACGATCACGGGGACCCAACACCGGCCCAACCGGGAGACCATGGCCCAGGGAATCGGAAACGTCGCGGCGGGCCTGGTTGGAGGACTACCGGGGGGTATCAGCCCGGGCACTCTCGTCAACGCCTACAGCGGCGGACGGACCCCGGTGGCCAGCGTGACGGTGACGGCGCTGTTTCTGATAGTCATCCTCGTCCTGGCGCCGGTGGCCGAGCGAGTCCCCCTCGCCGTCCTGGCCGGCATCCTGATCATAAACGGCTGGAGCTACATCGACTGGCGTTCGATCACCCGCATTCACCGCATCCCGCGCAGCTTCGCCCTGGTGATGCTGGTCACCTTCTGCCTCATCCTGTTCGTAGACATCAACGCCGCCATAGTGATCGGTCTGGTCGTCGCCGGCTTGGCCGGCGCCCGACGCCAGGAGACTCTGGAGGTGAAGTCCCTGGTCTCAGTGCCCCTGCTGGACCGGGCTGTCCTCGAGGAAGCCGACATGGAGGATGACGCCGACCCCTTCCAGGCCCGCACCGGTCTGGTGGTATTCCCCGACCGGGTCACCGTGGCGTCGGCCCGGGAGGTGGGCCGCATAGTCCGCCCCGACATCCGGCGACAGCAGGTCATGGTCTTCGACATGTCCAGGACGGAGTACGTGGACGACTCCGCCGCCATGATCATCGGCGACCTGATCCGGATAGCCACGTCCCTGCGGGGGCGCGCCTTCATAATCTCCGGGCTGACCGACGACGTGGCGGACACCCTGTACTCCCTTGGAGTGCTGGACCGGGTGCCGCGGGAGCACGTGGTGGCGGACATGGAGGAGGCGAAGCAGATAATTCGCCCTCTGCTCCAGGAGAAGAAAGAAGCCCAGTAGCAAAGAAGGGACGGTCGGAGGGCTCTGAGACTCGGGGTTGGAGGACCTAGCCGGGGTCCTGGTTCAGCTGGGCGAGGACGTCCTGCCACCACCCCTTGTTCTGGGTGCCCTTGCCGGACCGCACCTGTACGACTCCGTTTCTGTCCACGCCGACCTTGGTCGACTGGACCGTCACCCTGTAGGCGCGGACGGTATCCGAGTCGGTTGCGGCCATGGGGAAGGTGTACCCACGGGAGTCCCTGTAGGACCTGACCTCGTCCGACCCCTCGCCGGGGTCGGTGCCCACGGCCACGACTACCACGTCACCGAACTGGTCCGTCAACTCGTGCAGCGTCCGTAACTCGGCGCGGCAGTGGGGTCACCAGGTGGCAAAGAAATAGAGAATGAAGGGCCTGTTGCCCAGGAAGTCGGACAGGGCCAGCACCTCCCCATCCACCGTGGTGACCGAGAAGTCCGGGGCCGCCTGGCCGACCTCCGGCCCCACCTTCAGCGCCGGGGCAGGAGTCGGTTGCGGCGCCGGCGTTGCCGTGGGCGCCGGAGTGGGCAACGGGGTGGGAGTCGGCTGCGGCGCCGGAGTGGGAGTCGGTTGCGGCGCCGACGGCGCCGTGGGCGCTGGAGCGGGAGCCGCGGGCGTCGGGGTGCCGGCCGGAGCCCTGCCGGAGTCTTCCGTCACCGGTGTCGCCGCGGGCGCTGGAGTGGCCGGCTCGGTGGTAGGCGTGTCGACTGCTGCGTCGGTTGGACCTTCGGGCCTCGGTGTCGCCGTGGGCGCGGGAGCGGACGGCGTGGGAGTGGACGTGTCGACCGCCGACTTGACCGCGTCTTCCACCGCCAGCGTCAGCGCCGGCTGGTCGGAGCCGTCTGTAGCGGCGCTCCCGGCAGAGGATGGCACGGGAGTGTCCGCGGGTGGGGAGGTGGCTGCCGGACCCGAAGCGGTGGGACCGGCCTGCTCGGTGCGTCCGCCGTCGCCGCAAGCTGCCAGAAGCACACCCAGCAGGCAGGCCGAAACGAGCAAGCAGGCCCTCAGGAGCTTGGTGATGTTGCTGCTTCTCTCCACGCTATTTCGAGGTCAAAGGTGTATGCCCCAACGAGGTGGCGTCGCCCGGCACCGGCGGGATTTCCTCGACAACCGGCATCCTACAGCTTACTCCGAGTTTGGGGCCAGTTTCAACCGCCAACGGCGCCCGCTCCGGCGTGCACAAGTACAGCTGGAACGAATGCCCCCTTGCCTTTCCCGGTCCTCCTATTGCAGGGTATGATATATGCTACAAGCCAGGTGCGGCCTGCTACATATACTATATACGAGCTAGCCCACCTGGCAGATTCGTCGCGAGACTGGGCTTCTTGTTCCCTGGAACTCGGCACATCGGGTGACGAGAGTGGAGGATGCCGGATGAATACGACCAACGCGCTGGATGACAAGTTCGAAGATGCGGACAGGGGCCTGGAATGGCTGGAGAAGCTGGAGGCCCTGCAGGCCCGGTCTGCCTCGGACCAGGCCGCCTATGAGGTCGCCGAGTACGTGATGAAGCTGCGGACGGCGGTGACAGAGCTGGCCGGGGACCGCACGGCCTCCGAGCTGCGTGACGCCGTGGGAGCGGAGACGGCACAACTGGTGGAGGAGCTGCGGCAGGCGGGGGACAACGACTACTGGAACACCCGAGTCCGGCCGGCCCTGCTCAAATCGGACCCGTAGCGTTACGACGTTCGGCTGGACGAACGGTCCGAAACCCCGTGAACGCCGACCCGGACATCGACGCGGTGGTTGTGGAGCTGAGGGGATTCGAACCCCCTGACCCCCTGCGTGCAAAGCAGGCGCTCTAACCAAGCTGAGCTAACCGCCCATGGGCACCAAATAGGACCTGGGTAATCTGGAATGACTCAGCGGATGATCCACGCTAACATAGGGCCTCCCCAAACCCACCACACAACCTAGGGCGGCCCAAGTTGTTGGGCTGGCTACGGAGGCCTTTGCTTTGGTGGCCTCGGCAGGGGGTCTAATAATCCTCGAGGCTAACAGACCGCCTAGTGCGACGAATGGGGCAGGACTACCGCGCCGAGGCACGAATGGGCTTCAGGGCTGAGCTTCAAGACTATCCAGTCTATTTCTCAACTCGCCGATGATGGCTGGGTCATGGTCACTTTGGGCTTCACAGGATGCCAGTGCAGCCCTGGCCTGCCCCAATAGTACCTGTGCCGAAGCCATAGACCGATCAGGGACACGCGCATATTCAGCCAGCCTTATTTGCACCAGTAGACCGTAGCTGGGTGCTAGATTAACCTTGCGACGAATCTGTCTTTCGACGATTTCAAGAGACCCTGGAAGGTCGCCAGACAGATATAGCGCGCGCGCTGACAGGTGAGTAGCTATCTGTCGCTGACTCTCGTTTGCAGCCAATCTATCCAGTGCCTCTATATGCGTCTCCGCTTCACTTGGTTGTCCAGAATCTAACAGGAACGACACCAAGGTTCCGCGCGCTACAAACTGCTCCGGATCGAGGCAAACGGCTTCTGTCGCTTCCACAACAGCGGCTGCATCACACCCTAGAGCATTGAGGATCCTGGCCCGTCTGTGATGAAGACCCCATGAACCTGGATTACGAACCACCGCCAGATTCGCAGCTCTCAGGGCCTGCTCGTATTCCCCTGATTCCTCGTAGATACGGGCCTCTAAGTCTAGAGTATATGGGTTGTCTGACTCTATCTGTTTCGCTTTATCCAAGAAGACCAAGGCTTCCGAGACTCTCTTGAGGCGATACAAGCATTCGGCCGCATCCCTTAGCGAGGCCACATGCTCCCTTTGGGCCAGTACTTCGGTGAAGACACTTAGGGCATCCTCGTAGCGCTGCTCTCGAAGTAGTCTCCAACCTCTGACATGCCTGATGCCGACATCTGTAGGACGTTCAGCCAGTAGCGTATCAATCAAATCATCAGCTTCATTCCACTGACGCTGACGAATCCGAATCCTAGCGAGGTATTGGCGCATTCTCCAATTCGAGGGATCAGAATCCAGGACTTCTTGGATGCAAGCCTCAGCCATCTGAAACTGGCGGCGGTTGTAATGGGTGATTGCAGCCTGCGATAACTCTCCCATCAAGTCTCCTCTGATTCTACGGGCCTCCTGTAAATTGTTCGATATCGCATAAAGGCGAAACACGGCCTGCAGTAATGGAACAAAGGATGGTGCCTCCGACGGTGTGGCACTAAAGTGCCTGTTGACCGCGATGGCTGCCTGCTCTGCTCTCTCCCTATAGTCTCAGTGGTCTAAGTGACTCCGCCAAAAATAATCACCAACAAGCGGGTGGATCTTCATGTAGCCAGACTCAGTCGTCTCGGCAATGCCTGCACCAGTTGCACCTGCGACCGCACGTTGGAACGATTCTTCATCAGCATCCAGAGCCTCCACGAGAACTCTTGATGGCACCGGTACACCTACGATGGCAAGGACTTCCATCAGATTGCGGGCTACCTCTGATAGACCAAGGTCCCGTATCAGGGTCTTCGCCAAGTCGCGTCGAAGGGATACTAGCTCCCTTGGATACGCAAGCAAGTGTTCTGCGCCAAATTGTGCCACTAGGTTGCTGGCAATCTTCGCCGCAACTGGATGACCGTGAAGTTGGGCGGCGACGTCAGAGGCCTTGTCACCATCTATCGGCGACCCTGTCGATAACTCAAACCACAATGACACTAGGGACGCCATGTGGTCTTGGCGAAGCCCATCTACCGTGAGTATGGTAACGTACCTTGACAAATCGGAAGGAATGCGTGGAAACCTTGTCGAAGTGATAACCACCGGATGACGAGAGGTTTCGGTCGCCAGAGCGGCCTGCCGAATTACTGTCCGCAGCGGCTCCTCCAAGTCACGCTCACCATCTAACCAATGATGTCCGTCGCGAAAGATGATGAATCGACCTTGCTGAATAATCGTCTTCATTGCCGCTTCAATCGCTGCGAGAGCTTCAATGCCAGAGACTTCCGGAAAGAATGGTTCCAAATGCCTCGTGGTGCAAACGAAGGGCGAGCTCTACTGGCCCAACTCCCGGGCTGACAGGGATGTCCACTACCGAAGCACCTTCAAAAAACCGACGGAATGCCTCGTTCGCCAACGACCCCTTGCCTATGCCCTGAAACCCTCTCAACAGGATGATCCTAGTCTCCGAATCGTTGATCATGTCCTCTATGCGCCCCAGTTCGGAGTTCCGATTCAGAAACCTATGGCGAACCCCCTGAGTAGGCTGGTTAAGGGCTCTTCGCAATGCCGATACTATGTCTTTAACTGGAGTTGGCGATGAGCCAACCGAAACGTAATGGAATGGCTGCAGATAGAGTGGCAATTCCGTCTCGTCTAGCCGAACAATTCTCAATCGGATAGCACGTCGATTAATCAACTCCATGAAGGCCATGTTGACCTCCAGCTTAACCCATTCCGAAGCTGCGGACGCCCCGCTCCAGAAAAGGACAAAATCGGAAGCAACCTTAATCCCTTCTGCGATCTTCTCGAGAAACGAGTGGCCCCATTCTATTTCGGCACGGTCTAGCCATAGACTATCTGGTTCCAGAGCGTTATAGACCTCAAGGACGAGACCCTTATCAGCGGAGGAGTGACTGAAAAAAGCCTTCATTGTAGACGACTCCTAATGTTCGTGTGCCCGAGAATAGCCATCACACTCCACGGGCTCAAAACCCGTGTCTCTTTGGAATTCGCTTCCGGTGGCCTTGTACTTCCGGCCCCTTCCGGCTCGTTGACTTGCCGCTACGAACCGCCCACTGGCTGACTGACTTCTTGCTCGTCGCACCATCAAGAACGCTAGACGGCCATATCCATTCGGAGTAAGTGGATTCGCCGGACCCATGAAAGACGAGTAGCTGATCACTATATCATCTCTATCTCAATCCGTCGTGCTGTGGGGTGCTTATAAGAGAGGTGCATAAGTAACTTGACGGAACTGGCCCACGTCGCTTGATTTGAGACATGCCCGTTGACACCCGAAGCGGAGTCACCCGACACTATTGGACGCATTCAAGTTAAAAGTTGTAGCATGGGTGAATGCGTAGACTGTGGACGATCGCTAATTGGTTTACATTCACGGGGCTGCCGGCGTGCTTGGCGTATTTCACTAACTTCCGCGGGTTTGCATCCAATCTGGATGAGGCCGCGACCAGCTTGGCGCCGGTCCTTGCTGCGCTGGTGCCGTTTGTGGCAATTATGCTTGGAGCCGCCAGTGGGGTTGCGATTGTCAGGTATGTGTGTGTCGTTGCCAGGAAAGGGTACGTAGCACTCGTTTACGGGGATGCGCAGACATTTCAGAGCCTAGGACCCTCTTTGGCACAGTGTAGGGCGGCGCTAGTAGCTTTCCATGACACCCCTAGGTTTATGTTCCACCAAGGGGAAATTGTCGAGCGTGTGTCGCGGCTAAGGGTAGATTTGTTTCTGCTATGTGGCCAATTATTTAGACTTGGCATATGGGTGCCGAATGCTCCTAGTTTAGAGGACCCGCAAGAGCGAGTTAGGTTGATCTGGTACTTGACAACCTTGGCGAGTCTAGCACATAGGAGGAATCTTGTAGATGCCCAATCTATAAGGGGCCTACCCAATTAAGCTAACGTGGGCAACTTAGGGTCGGATCAGTTTTCCCAAGCAGTAGACCTGGCAGCGATGTGTGGCTTGGGAGAGCGGCAACTAGAAGCTAGTCCTTAGCCGCCGCAGGGGCTAGCCAGATAAACGTGATGCGGGCGGCCCTCCGTAGTCGAGAGGCCGCCCGCAATTGAGTCCAGGGTTCCCCGGCGGACCCCTTGGTGAAGTGACAAGCCTCGCAAACTGTGGCACCGAACCAAAGAACCCAAACCCCTATGGAGTGGAGAGAATCCACCGGGGCTCCCTATATTGTACCTGGCCCGGTGCCTGGGTGGCTACCGGGCCAGGTACCTAGTTGAGGGACCCTCCCTTCAAGTCTCTGGTGGGCCGAAGTGGACGGTTAGACAGAATCGTCTCTGAGATGTGGCGCAGCGCTCTGTGCTCCCCTGCTCCTAGTCTTGGCGGATGTTTTGCTCCACTTGTTTGCCTCTAGTTCAGGAGCCGGTCTCATGAGCTACTTTAGCTTCGTTGGAGGAGTCTCTCTCTGACGTTAGCGAGAGTACATCTCCTACAAGAAGATAGGTGTAGACGACGCATCGGTCTGCCTCTTCCTTAGTCACTGTCGAGTGAGACCCCTTCTGCGCTGCGTTGAAAAGGGCGTCAAGTCTGGCACCCATGTAGCCCAAATGAGACCCCACTAATTCTCTGAAGCGACTGGAGCCCGATGAATCCTCTATGTATGCGATTAGCCTATTGATGTATTGATCGGCTCCAAGCCCTATCTCTTTCTGCCTACCGTCTACCAACCGGCTTCGTGTCTCTCTTTGGGGAGGGAAGACGTAGTCAGCAAGATCTTGGAGGACTCTTCGGCAGCTATGCGCCGCGTTAGACCAGTCTTCAGGGTTGTCCGATACAAGGTTGTCGTGGACTGACGTTAGCTTCCTAACGGCATCGGGCACTGCGCTCCCGATAGAAGAATCTATGCGTGAGCGAATTCGTCCGAACACGTCATCGGCGAGGCCAGAGAATCTAATCTCATAGTGCTTGCGGATGGCATACTCGTAGATGAGAGCGCGTCGGGAGGCCAGTTCCTCAGTGGCGTTGTCCATGTCTCGTAGAGCCCACTTCCCATCGTAGCGCCAGGGCAACTGAAGCGTGGACTGGAGCACAGCTCTTCCCTTGGCAATTGCGTTCTCCAGTTCTTCGGTAGATTTCGTCGCAGTGCCGCCAGCATTCTTCAGCATGAAGGTCTGCTGAACTTCAGAGTCGCTTAGGATACGAGCCAGGCGTACAGCTTTCAGTCCTATGGAGGACAGGGGTGCCTGTGCCAACTCAATGTCCTTGATGATTTCGCCGGATAGAGCCTCAGCCTCCCTCAGGATTTGGGCAGAGTTGGGGACGGTAAGGTTGTAATGCTCTGGACTAGCCATTTGTCAACATAGGCTCCAAGGAACCGACCCCCGTTGAAGTGGGCCTGAGGGGACGGTAGATAGCACCGTCTTCGAGATGTGGCTGGGGAAGCTGGCAGCCTAGCAGGCCCTCGGTCGCACGTAGTATCCCTCAACAGGGCGGAGGAGCGCAAGCCGAGGAGCCGGTCTAGCCGGCGCACCACCGGGAATCCCCGGCCTGCGGTCCTCTCAGTATTCCCCCTGTTCGAGGCCCCGCGTGCGGGGCCTTCGCTATTGTCCTGAAATCGTCGGTTGTCGTAAAATGCTCCGTGTAGAAGAACGCCTTGAGAAGGAACGCGAATGGCATACTCACAGACACCGGCACGCCAACGCCGGCCTCGTAAAGAGGCGGTCCGCCTGGGCAAAGAGATATACGAGCGGGACATACTTCCCCAGGTCGAGGCCGAGCACTTTGGAGAGTACGTCGCCATTGACGTGGAGACCGGAGGCTGGGCCGTTGCCGATACCACCCGCGTCGCGGTGGAGCGTCTAAGGGTTCAGTACCCCGACGCGATTGATGTCTTGTGTGAGCGTGTAGGGTA
>DAOUJG010000013.1:0-87701 GCA_034423015.1 Dehalococcoidia bacterium
CATGCGCAAGCTCTTGACCATCCTGAACTCGATGCTCAAGCGGGGCGCCCCATGGGACGCCACCCACGCCCTCAACGCTTGACCTTCAAGACAGTTGCTGGGTCCCGGCCTTCACCGGGACGACGGGATGGGTGGTTCCACCCCGTGCCGACCTATAGAGGCGGCAAGACGACACTTAGAGCAATGAGTTGAGACCCCTCGCTGCCGCTGAAAGTGACAGGGGAACGGGTCTGGACTCCCCAGCCTTGTCAAAAGCACCCCCGGAACTTAATATGGGGGCTATTCTCGCTCGGGGTTGAAGCATGCGTCAGACGGCCTTGTCATTCCATGCGGAAGACGTGAAGCTGGAGGGGGTCCTGGGGCTTCCCGACCAGGGGCCGGGCCCGTTCCCCGGCGTCGTGCTGTGCCATCCCCATCCCCTGCGGGGCGGGAACATGAACAACAACCTGGTGCTCTCCGTCTACCACGGCCTGGTGGAGGCTGGGTTCGCCGCCCTCAGGTTCAACTTCCGCGGCGTGGGCAACAGTCAGGGGACTCACACCGAGGGAGAGCGGGAGGTAAAGGACGCCGAGGCGGCGCTTCTGACCCTGGGGGACGCCGAGGGCGTGGACGCGGCCCGCCTGGGCATCGCCGGCTACTCCTTCGGGACCGGCGTCATTCTCCGGAACCTGTCCGGCTACGCTTCGGCCAGGTCCATCGTCCTGTTCTCGCCGCCGGTCCGGTTCCTGGAGCACCCTGAAATCGACGCCGACCCGAGGCCCAAGCTGTTCGTGTGCGGCGACAGGGACGAGTCGGTGCCCGTGGAGCCCCTGAAGGAACGGCTGGAGTCCATGGGAGGTCCGGTGGAGTGGCGGATAGCCGAGGGGGTGGACCACTTCTGGTGGGACAGGGAAGCCGAAGCGACGGGGCACGCCGTCGAGTTCTTCGCCAGGACCCTCGGCGGGCCCCCGGCCAGGGAGGAGTCATGACCGATATCCTGATACGCGGCGGCAGGGTCATCGACGGCACCGGGAACCCCTGGTTTCGGGGAGACGTCGCCATCGCGGGCGGTCGCATCGAGTACGTGGGCAAGGCCCGCTCCCAGGAGGCCGCCAGGGTGATCGACGCCCGGGACATGTGCGTGTGCCCAGGGTTCATAGACATGCACGCCCACGCGGACCTGACGGTGTTCTACAAGGAGGTCCAGGACTACAAGCTCAGGCAGGGGATCACGACGGAGGTCGCGGGCAACTGCGGGTTCACGGCGGCGCCCCTCAACCCGGACACCGAGGAGATGCTCAAGCGGTACATGGCCTTCATCACTCCTCCCGCCGGGGTCTCGTGGGACTGGCGCAGCTTCGGCGAGTACCTGGACGCGGTGGACGCCTCGTCGCCCTCCACCAACATCGCCCCGCTGGTGGGCCACGGCACGGTGCGGATCGCGGTGACCGGGTTCGACCAGCGGGCGCCCTCGGCCGCTGAGCTGGAGCGCATGACGGCGCTGGTCGACGAGGCGATGGGCTCGGGGGCCTTCGGCCTCTCCACGGGCCTGGTGTACGTGCCCGGCACCTACGCCGAGACGGGGGAGATCGTGGAGCTGGCCAAGGTTGCGGGGGAGTACGGGGGGATCTACGCCACCCACATGCGCAACGAGGGGCAGGACCTGGTGCGGTCGGTGGCGGAGACGATCGAGATCGGACTCAGGGCCGGGCTGCCCGTCCAGGTCTCCCACCACAAGGCCGTTGGCAGGGCCCACCACGGCAAGGTGCGCGACTCCCTGGCCCTCATCGAGCGGACCAGGGCCGAGGGACTTGACATAACCATAGACCAGTACCCCTATCAGGCCAGCAGCACCACCCTCCAGGCGGTGCTGCCTCCCTGGGCCCAGGAGGGCGGCGTGGACCAGGTGATGGCCCGCCTGGAGGACGCCGATGCCCGGGAGCGCATCAGGGGCGAGGTGCTGAACGCAGAGGGTGAGACGCGCATGGGCGCGACGCTGGACAACGTGACCATCTCCTCCCTACCCGGCGACGCCAACCAGCGCTTCATCGGCCGCAACGTCCGGGAGATCGCGGAGATGCGCGGCCAGGACCCGGTGGACGCCATCTTCGACCTGCTGCTGGAGGAGCGGTGCGCCGTGGCGATGGTGTCCTTCTCCATGTCCGAGGAG
This sequence comes from Dehalococcoidia bacterium, assembly GCA_034423015.1. Taxonomy (GTDB): domain Bacteria; phylum Chloroflexota; class Dehalococcoidia; order Lucifugimonadales; family JAGWBF01; genus JAGWBJ01. The sequence goes on from DAOUJG010000013.1 coordinate 2,150, forward strand.
GACGTTCGCACGGTGATGGTCCACTCCACCATGATGGTGGGCACCGACGGCCTGTACACTCCGGGCAACCCCCACCCCCGCGTGTACGGCACCTACCCCCGGATTCTGGGCCGCTACGTCCGCGAGGAGGGCCTGCTCACCCTGGAGGACGCGGTGCGCCGCATGACCTCCTTCCCGGCCCGAAAGCTGGGGCTGGAGAGCAAGGGGATGCTGCGGCCCGGCGCCGACGCCGACGTGGTCGTCTTCGACCCGGATACGGTGATAGACAGGGCCACCTTCGAGGAGGCCAGGCAGTACCCCGAGGGCATCGAGTACGTCCTGGTCAACGGACGGGTCTCCGTAGACGGCGGGCGGTTCACCGGCGACACCGCGGGCCGGGTGCTCCGGAAGGGGCGGGACTAGGGCCGGACCGGCCGCGGGAAAGCTGGACCAGGCGTGAGCAGGCCCGGCGCGAGCAAGACGGAGGGACGATAGATGGCCGAAGATACGGTCTACAGCGAGCTGGACCGGTACCTGGAGACCACCCCCAGGTCCAGGGAGACGTGGGAGGAGGCCAAGCGGTACCTCCCGGGCGGCGACACGCGCAACAGCATCTTCTGGGCGCCCTATCCCGTCTATATCCAGGACGGGAGCGGCTGCCACGCCGTGGACCTGGATGGCACCGACAGGCTGGACTTCATCGGCAACATGACCAGCCTGCCCCTGGGCAACGCCTACCCGCCCGTCGTCAAGGCGGTGCAGGAGCAAGCGGCCCGGGGGTTGGTCTACAACGCCCCCAACGAGCACCAGGTGCGTCTGGCCCGGCTGCTGTGCCGCCGGGTACCCTCGGTGGAGCTGGTCCGGTTCACCAACTCGGGCACCGAGGCGACCCTCAACGCCGTGAGGGCCGCCCGGGCCTTCACGGGCAGGACCAAGATCGCCAAGTGCGAGGGCGGCTATCACGGCACCCACGACGCGGTGTCCGTCAGCGTACGGACTGACCCGGCCATGGGAGGAAGCCCAGACCGTCCCACGGCGGTCCCCAGCGTGGCTGGCCTCCCCCCGTCGGTGGTCGAAGAGGTGGTGGTGATGCCGTTCAACGACACGGCGGCGGCCCGGGCCATCCTGGAGGACAACGCGGGGGAGCTCGCCGCAGTCATAGTCGAGCCAGTGCTGGGCGGATCGGGGATGGTCCCCGCGGACCAGGAGTACCTGGACGCGCTGAGGGAGTTCACCGAGGTGGACGGCAGCGTCCTGATATTCGACGAGGTGATCAGCTTCCGGGCGTCCCATGGCGGGGCCCAGGAGCACTACGGCATCCGGCCCGACATGACCACTTTCGGCAAGATCATAGGCGGTGGATTTGCCGTGGGCGCCTTCGGGGGCCGAAGGGACCTGATGGACCTGTACGATCCCACGACGGGTCCCGTCGTGGGCCATGCCGGCACCTTCAACGGGAACCCCATGACCATGGTCGCGGGCGCCGTGACGTTGGAAGACCTGACCCCCGACGTCTACGACCGGCTGGAGCCTCTTACCGAGGGCCTGCGCCAGGGCGTCCGGGACGCGTGCGCCGAGCTGGACGTCCCCGTGCGCGTGACGGGCCTGGGGTCCCTGTTCGGCATCCACTTTCTGGACCGTCCGGTGCGGACCTACCGCGACGTACACTCCAGCGACAAGGACCTGCGCCAGAAAGTCTTCTGGGGGCTCATGAACGAGGGAATCCTGTCCACCGCGAACCTGGTGGGGGCCGTGTCCAACCCCATGGGCCAGGGGGAGGTGGACGCCTTCGTGGAGGCCTTCCGCACTGTCCTGGCCCGGAACGCCGGATAGCCCTCCGGACCCCCGACCCGGCATCGGCCTTCGAGCCATACCCGCGCCTCCGTTTGATGCCCCAAGTTGTTACGTCCCGTACTCCGTGATATAGTAAGAGCGGTGGGGGGACCGTGGCGCCGAAGGGGAGTATAGAGCGGGACCGGCGTGACCTTTTCCGGAGCCTCAGACGGACGATAGGCGATGAAAAGGTAATCGCCGGGATGGAGCGCGTGCCCCGGGAGGACTTCGTGCCCCCGGAGAGCCGTCACCTGGCCTACAAGGACATAGCCCTCTCCATCGGCCGGGAGCAGACCATCTCCCAGCCGTACATCGTGGCCCTCATGACGAGCTGCCTGGGCCTGCGGGGCACCGAGCGTGTGTTGGAGGTGGGCACCGGCAGCGGGTACCAGGCTGCGGTCCTCTCGCACCTGGTGCCCGATGGACGCGTCCTGACGGTGGAGCGCATTCCCTCGCTGGCCGAGCGGGCCCGCGTCGAGCTGCTGCGCTTGGGACGCGACAACGTCGAGGTGCGCGTGGAGAGGCGGGTCCTCGGCTGCCCCGACAGAGGTCCCTTCGACGCCGTCATCGTAACCGCCGCCGCCCCGGCCCTTCCCCGTGCCCTCATGGACCAGATGGCGACGGGAGGCCGCATGGTGATACCGGTGGGGACCCGCCTGCAGCAGGAGCTGGTGAGGGTGCTCAGGACCGACGAGGGGCCCAGCGTCTCCCTGCTGGGCCCCTGCCGGTTCGTGCCCCTCATCGGCCCGGACGCATGGCCCGAGGAGTGAGGACGGGGCCGGCCCTTTTCGTTGTATTCACTTCGGTGGCCCTGATATACTGTTAGCCGCGCGGCGCATCCGGATGCGCCGGCGGTCGGAAGAGCAATGGAATACGAGCCTGTAATTGGACTGGAGGTCCACGTTCAGCTACTCACACGCAGCAAGATGTTCTGCTCCTGCCGCGCGGAGTACCAGTCTGCGGACCCCAACAGCCTCGTCTGTCCCGTATGCCTGGGCATGCCCGGCACCCTGCCCGTGGTCAACCGCAGGGCGGTGCGTCACGCCATAGTGACGGGGCTGGCCCTTGATTGCCGCATCGCCGCGTACACCAAGTTCGACCGGAAGAACTACCTGTATCCGGACCTGATGAAGGGATACCAGATCTCCCAGTACGATGCGCCGGTGGCCATCGGCGGACGCCTGCAAGTGGACGTGGGAAGCGGCGACGGGGCGTATACCAGGAGCGTGGGCGTCACCCGGGTGCACCTGGAAGAGGACGTTGCCAAGCTGCAGCACTTCCGGGACGCCGAGGACCGGGGCGGGCAGTACAGCCTGGTGGACGTAAACCGCGGGGGCGTGCCCCTCATGGAGATCGTCAGCGAGCCGGATCTGCGGTCCCCCGAGGAGGCCCGTCTTTACCTCACGGGCCTCCGGTCCATCCTCCGGTACCTGGAGGTGTCCACCGGCAACATGGAGGACGGGAGCTTTCGCTGCGACGCCAACGTGAGCGTCAGGCCCCGGGAGAGCCGTGAGTACATGTCCCGGGTGGAAGTCAAGAACATGAACAGCTTCAAGGCCGTCCACGACGCTCTGGAGTACGAGATCGGGCGCCAGGCCCGGGTGGTCGAGGAGGGCGGCACGGTGGCGCAGGAGACCCGGGGATGGGTCGAGGAGCGGCGCGTCACCGTTTCCCAGAGGAGCAAGGAGTACGCCCATGACTACCGCTACTTCCCTGAGCCGGACATCCCGCCCCTGTCCATCGCGCCCGCCTGGGTCGAGGAGCTGCGCCGGTCGCTGCCGGAGATGCCCGAGAAGCGCCGCAGCCGGTTCATGGAGCAGTACGGGCTGCCGGCCTACGACGCTGGCCTGTTGACCGGCGCCAGGGCAACGGCGGACTACTTCGAGGAGTGCATGTCCCTTGCCGGGGCCGAGGCCGGGCCGGCAAGGGCCAAGACCATCGCCAACTGGGTCCTGGTGGAGCTGGGGCACCTGCTGGGCCGGGAAGGCGCCGGCATCCGGGAGAGCAGGGTCAAGCCGGCCCACGTGGTGGACCTGGCCCGGCTGGTGGAGTCGGACGCCATCAGCGGCACCCTGGCCAAGAGGGTCCTGGAAGAGTCCTTCGAGACCGGTGAGCTCCCGTCAGTGGTCGTCCGGGACCGGGGATACGTCCAGATCAGCGACTCCACCGCAGTGGAGTCGGCGGTGGAGAAGGCCGTGGGCGCCAATCCCCAGGCGGTGGCCGACTACGTCAGGGGCAAGGAGACGGCCGCCAGGTTCATAGTGGGGCAGGTGATGAAGCTCACGGGGGGCAGGGCCAAGCCGGCCCTGGTCAACGACCTGGTGAAGAGGAAGCTCGAGAGGGTGAGGGTGGCCAATGGCTCTTAACATTCTGCAGATACTGATCTCCGGCGTCCTCATAATGGTGATCCTCATGCAGGTGAGGGAGTCGGGCTCCGGGCTGTTCGGCAGCGCCCAGGCCAGCTACCGCACCCGCCGGGGCCTGGAGAAGACCCTGTTCCAGTTCACCATCGTCCTGGCCGCCGTGTTCCTGCTGGTGTCGATACTCAGCGTACGGTTCTTCTAGCACGGTTGCCGGCTTCGCCCTCCCTGGTAGATAGATGGCGGCTCCCCCTCCCATCATCACCCTGACCACCGACTTCGGCGTCCGAGATGCCTACGTCGGCACGATGAAGGGCGTCATCCTGGGGATCAACCCCCGGGCGGTCATCGTGGACTTGAGCCACGAGGTGGAACCCCAGGCCATCGCCCAGGGGGCCTTCATCATCGGCAGCAGCCACCGCTTCTTTCCCGGCGGGACCATCCACGTGGTCGTCGTAGACCCGGGTGTGGGGACGTCGCGGAAAGCGGTCCTGCTTGTGACTCCCACGGCGCGCTTCCTTGGACCCGACAACGGGGTCCTCACCCACGCGGCAGGGCCGGGTTACGTCGACGGCGAGGGGCTGGCTCCGGGATACGAGGCCTACGAGCTGTCCAACCGCGAGCTGTGGCTGGGCCCTCCCAGCGACACCTTCCACGGCCGGGACGTGTTCGCGCCCGTGGCGGCCCATCTCTCGCTGGGCGTCCCGCACAGCGAAGTCGGGCCGCGGCTGTCAGGGCTGACCCTGCTGCCCCGGGCGACGCCCGCCTGGGACGGCCCGGTGCTGGAGGGCAGCGTGGTCCACGTAGACCGGTACGGGAACCTGGTCACCGACATTCCCGGGAGTCTGCTGCGCGGTGCCGGGGACCTGGTGGTCCAGGTGGGGGGATGGCGCATCCGTGGGCTGAGCCGCTCCTATGCCGAGGCCGAGTCGCTGCTGGCCATCGTGGGAAGCACCGCCACCCTGGAGGTGGCGGTGAGGAACGGGAGCGCGTCGGAGGTCCTTGGCGCCCGGGTTGGGCATGCGGTGAGGGTGGAAGCCGTCGTCTCCTCCGGTCCCGGATAGAAGGAGGGGCGGCCCCTGTCGCCGCAGGGTGGCGGCCATTGACACGACCCCTGGCCGTGCTAAGATTGGGGCGTCGGAGCTTGGACACGCTACGTGCTTGGGGGTGCCATGGAGCTTAGCAAAGATACCCTTCGGACGCTGTACGTCACGATGGTTACCATCCGGCATTTCGAGGAGCTGGCCTCCAACGCGGTGGCCCAGCGGCAGATCTCCGGGTCCATGCACCAGTCGGCGGGCCAGGAGGCGGTGCCCACGGGGATATGCGCCCACCTGCGGGACAACGACTACATCGCCAGCACCCACAGGGGGCACGGGCACTGCATCGCCAAGGGCGTGGACCCCAAGCTGATGGTGGCCGAGCTGTTCGGCAAGGCCACCGGGTGCAACAAGGGCAAGGGCGGGTCGATGCACATCGCCGACATGAGCAAGGGCATGCTGGGCACCAACGGCGTCGTGGCCGCCAGCGTCCCCCTGGCCGTGGGCGCGGCCCTCACCAGCCGCGTGAACGGGACCGATAACGTGGCCGTCGCCTTCTTCGGCGACGGCGGCGCCAACCAGGGGGTGCTCCACGAGAGCATGAACCTGGCCTCGGTATGGAAGCTCCCCGTGATATTCGTTTGCGAGAACAATCAGTACGCCGAGTCCACGCCCGTGGAGTACGCCACGGCCATCCCCAACGTGGCCGACCGGGGCGCCGCATACAACATGCCGGGCGTCGTCGTGGACGGCATGGACGTCTTCGCCGTGTATGACGCCGCCGGGGAGGCGGTGGCCCGGGCCCGGGCCGGCCAGGGGCCCAGCCTGCTGGAGTGCAAGACCTACCGATTCTACGGACACCATGGCGGGGACGACCGCTACAGCTACCGCACCCTGGAGGAGGAGAAGCTGTGGCGGGACCGGGACCCCCTGGTCCTCTTCCGGAACAGGGTAATTGCAGACGAAACTTTCAACAAAGAGGAGCTGGACGGGATCGACTCGTCCGTCGAGCAGCAGATCCAGGACGGCATTAAATTCGCCGACGACAGCCCCTTCCCCTCCCTCGACGAGCTGTACACCGACGTGTACGTGGACTACCCCCTGGAGGCCCTGCGGCGCGGGACCAACATGACGGTCTGAGCCGGGGGCGGACCGGAGGGAAGGGCCCGCAGCGAGAGGAGACCGATGACCACCACCGCGACCCGGGAGATCCCCTACAGGCAGGCCATCAACGAGGCGTTGGTCCAGGAGATGGAACGGGACTCCACCGTCATCTACATGGGCGAGGACGTGGCAGGCGGCGCGGGCAGGGAGGAGCAGGGGTTCATAGACTCCTGGGGGGGCTCCTTCCGGACCACCAAGGGCCTGATAACCAAGTTCGGCTCCAGGCGAGTGATGGACACGCCCCTGTCGGAGGCCGGGTTCATCGGCACGGCCATCGGCGCCGCCTCCACGGGTCTCCGGCCCGTTGCCGACCTGATGTTCGTGGACTTCGTGGGCGTGTGCCTGGACCAGATCCTGAACAACGCCGCGAAGATGCGCTACATGTACGGTGGGCAGGTGAAGGTGCCCTTCACCCTGGTGACCCGCATCGGGGCGGGCACCGGCTCGGCGGCCCAGCACTCCCAGTCCTTCTACTCCATGTTCAGCCATATCCCCGGCATCAAGGGGGTCGTCCCCAGCGACCCCTACTCGGCCAAGGGCCTGCTCATATCGGCCATCCGGGACGACGACCCTGTGGTCTTCTTCGAGCACAAGCTGCTGTACCCGGAGACCGGGCCCGTGCCCGAGGAGCCCTACGCCATACCACTGGGCAAGGCCCGTGTCGTCCGGCAGGGAAGCAGTGTCACCCTGGTGGGCGTCTCGCGCATGACCAGGCTATGCCTGGAGGCTGCGGAGACCCTGGCGGCCGACGGCGTCGACGCCGAGGTGGTGGACCTGATGAGCATATCCCCCATCGACTACGACCTGGTCCTGGAGTCGGTGCGGAAGACCCACAGGGTCGTGGTCGTGGACGAGGACACGCCCCGCTGCAGCATCGCCACGGACATCTGCGCGGCGGTGGCGGAGGAGGCCTTCGACTATCTGGACGGCCCGCCCATCAAGGTGACGGCACCCCACACTCCGGTGCCCAAGAGCAAGCCCCTGGAGTCGTCCTACATACCCGACACGCCGCGCATCGTGGCGTCGGTAAACCGGCTCCTGAGCTCCCTGTAGGGCGAAGCAGGGCGGAGAAGGCAGGGCGAAGAGATCAGATGACGGCGCAGCGGGAGGTCCTCGACACATCCGGCCGCCGGGTGTCCGAGCCGGCAGTGCGCCGTTTCGAGGCGCGCCTGGGCGGCCGGATGCTGCGCGACGGGGACCCCGGCTACGACGACGCCCGCAAGGTCTGGAACGGCATGATAGACAAGCGCCCCGGCCTCATCGCCAGGTGCGCGGGCGTTTCCGACGTCATCGACGCCGTCCGTTTCGCCAGAGAGCAGGAGATGCTGGTGTCCGTCCGCGGAGGTGGGCACAACGTGTCCGGCGCGGCGGTGTGCGACGGCGGGCTGATGATCGACCTCTCCCTGATGAAGGGCTCCCGGGTCGACCCCTCCGCGGGCACGGCCTTAGCCCAGCCGGGGCTGACCTGGGCGGAGCTGGACCGGGAGGCCCAGGCCTTCGGCATGGCCACCACCGGCGGCACCGTTTCCGACACGGGCATCGCGGGTCTGACCCTGGGCGGCGGCATCGGCTGGCTGGGGCGCAAGCACGGCCTCACCTGCGACAACCTGCTGTCCGCGGACCTGGTAACCGCCGACGGCCGGTTCGTCACGGCCAGCCGCACCGAGAACGAGGACCTCTTCTGGGGGCTCAGGGGGGGCGGCGGCAACTTCGGCATAGTGACATCGTTCCAGTACCGCGTGCACCCCGTCGGGCCGTTCACGGGAGGACGGGCCTTCTATCCCTTCGACGATGCCAGGGAGACGCTCCGGTTCTACCGGGACTTCTCCATGGAGATTCCCCGGGAGATGAACACCATAGGCGGGGTCCGCACGGGGCCAGACGGCCTGCCCGACATCACCGTCGGCGTCTGCTACAACGGGCCGCTGGAGGCGGCGGAGCGCGCCGTGGCGCCCCTGCGGGAGTTCGGCCCCCCCGGCCCCAAGGAGGACGCCATCCGCCCCAGGGAGTACGGCGACATCCAGTCCATGATCGACTACGCCACCCCTCCCGGGGTCCACTACTACCAGAAGTCCTGCTTCCTGGAGACCATCAGCGACGAGCTCATCGACGTCATCCTGGACCACTTCGCCCGGGTCACCTCTCCCAGGTCGGGGGTGTTTTTCCAGCAGATGGGCGGCGCCATGCGGGAGGGCGGCCCCGACGCGGGGGCGTTTACCCACCGGGCGGCGGAGTACGACCTGATCGTCAGCGCGGCCTGGGAGGGCCCCGGGGACGGTGAGGTTCACGTCAAGTGGGCTCGGGACCTGGCCCGGGCCGTGCAGCCCCTGTCCACGGGGGGCATATACGTCAACGGTCACAGCCCCGAGTCCGGCGGCCCCGTCGACCAGGCGCGGGCGGCCTACGGGGCCAGCTATGACCGCCTGCTCGCCTTGAAAGGGAAGTACGACCCCACCAACTTCTTCCGGCAGAACCTCAACATCCCTCCCCCGGCCCCCCGCCAGGGGACGGCCGCGGTGTAACGGGGACCCACGGGCCGCCGGTTGAATCGGCGCTGGCCGTCGTGCTATGCTATCCGGTAAGGGGTGTGCCAATCCCCTTCGCACTCTCTCGTGTGTAGCAATACGATAGTCTAGAGACCGGTGTCTGGCCTCGAGCTCCGAAGGCGGAGTGCGGGGCCAGTTGTTTTTTGACGGGGCCTGACTCGGTACTCAGGAGGATGGGCCACAGGGGTGGCAAACCATGGAAACCGGTGACCTTTGGAAGCTGGCGCTCCTCGCTCTCTGTCTGCTCCTGTCCGCTTTCTTCTCCGCCTCCGAGACGGCGTTCATAGCCCTCTCCCGGGTTCGTCTCCTCCAGCTCGAGGACGGTGGCCGGCCGGGCGCCCAGCGGGTGGCCCGCCTGATGGAGCGCCCCCAGCGGATTCTCGCCACGGTGCTGCTGGGGAACAACCTGGTCAACACCGCCGCGGCCGCGCTGGCCACCGCCGTCGCCATCAGCATCGTCGACAACCCCGACATAGCCGTCCTGGCGGCCACCGTGGGCGTCACCCTGGTGGTCCTGATATTCTGCGAGACCCTGCCGAAGACCCTGGCGTGGAGCAGGTCCGAGGAGGCCGCCTTCATCGTTGCCAGGCCCTTGACGATGGCGGGGTTGGCCCTTGCCCCCGCCGTGACGGTGCTCCAGGGGATCAGCCTTCTTGCCAGCAAAGTCGTGGGGGTCGACACCGCCAAGGCCCAGGTGACCGAGGACGAGATACGCACAATGATCTCCGTGGGGGCCCGGACGGGCACGGTGGAGCCCACCGAGGCGGAGATGCTGGAGAAGGTGTTCCACTTCGGCGACCGCCAGGTGCACGAGGTGATGACTCCCAGGACAGAGATCCTATGGGTCGAGAAGGGCACCCGGCTGGACGAGTTCCTCAAGGTATACGCCCGGCAGACCCATACCCGCTTCCCGGTCTACGAGGGCGATACCGAGAACGTGGTGGGGCTGCTGTCGGTGAAGGACCTGGTGCAGACCATGGCCGAAGGGGGCATCGGTCCCGACGCCAGCGTAACCGAGGTCATGCGCAGCGTGTACTTCGTGCCGGAGACCAAGCCGGTGAGCCGGCTCTTCGAGGAGATGCGGCAGAGCAGGCAGCAGATGGCCATCATCATCGACCAGTACGGCGGTGTGGCGGGCCTGGTGACCCTCAAGAGCCTGCTGGAGGTCATCGTGGGCCCCGTCAGGGAGGAGGGGGAGGATGGCAGGGACGAGTTCGAGGCCGTTGGGGAGAACGTCTACGACGCCGATGCCGGGATGGGAGTGCTGGAGGCCAACGAGGAGCTGGGCCTGGACCTCCCCGAGGGGAACTATCAGACCCTGGCCGGGTTCATCCTGGAGCAGCTGGGGCACATTCCCCAGGAGGGCGAGCACCTGTACTACCGGGACCTGCGGATGCAGGTGACCGAGATGAAGCGGGTCAAGATCGAGCGGGTGCGGATCCACGTACTCGGGAGCGCCAACGGCCGCGTACGCAGCGGAGACCCCATCTCGACATAATAGTACCGACATGCCGCCTACCGACAACCGGAAAGTGCCGTTTTCGGGCCTCTCGGAGCCCGGTCTCGTGGCCGACCTGTACGAGTTGACCATGGCCCAGACCTATTTCCAGCACGGGATGTCGTCCTGGGCCACCTTCAGCCTGTTCATCAGGAGCTACCCGCCAAACCGGGGCTACTTCGTGGCGGCCGGGCTGGAGGACGTGCTGAGATACGTGGAGGAGTGGCGCTTCCCCCAGGAGTCCATTGACTACCTGGTCTCCACCAGGATGTTCCACGGCGACTTCCTGGAGTACCTGTCTGGGGTGAGGTTTACGGGCGACGTCTGGGCCATGCCCGAGGGGCGGGTCTTCTTCGCCGGTGAGCCGGTCCTGGAGGTGTCCGGTCCCGTGGTGGAGGCCCAGGCGGTGGAGAGCTACGTCATAAACCAGGTGAACCTGCAGACGATGATGGCAACCAAGGCTTCCCGGTGCGTCCAGGCGGGGCGGGGCAGGCCGCTGGTCGACTTCTCCCTGCGCCGTACCCAGGGCGTCGACGCGGCCATGAAGGTGGCCCGCTGCAGCTACATCGCCGGCTTTCAGGCAACCAGCAACGTCATGGCGGGGAAGGCCTATGGGATGCCGCTGGCCGGCACCATGGCCCACTCCTTCGTATCCAGCTACGAGCGCGAGGTGGACGCCTTCCGCGCCTACGCCGAGAGCTTCCCGGACAGGGCCATCCTGCTCATAGACACCTACGACACCGTGGCCGGGGCCCGCAACGCCGCCCTGGTGGGGAACGAGATGAAGGCCCGGGGCCGGGCCCTGGACGGCGTGAGGCTGGACAGCGGGGACCTGGACTCCCTGAGCCGGGAGGTCCGCACCGTGCTGGATGACGCCGAGCTTCCAGGCGTGAGGATAGTTGCCAGCGGCGGCCTGGACGAGCTCGACGTGGACAGGCTGGCCGGCGCGGGCGCTCCCATCGACGCCTTCGGCGTGGGCACGAAGATGGGCGTTTCCGCCGACGCCCCCTGGACGGACATGGCCTACAAGCTGGTCCAGTACGGCTGCCGCCCCGTGCTCAAGCTGAGCACGGGCAAGGCATCCATCCCGGGAGAGAAGCAGGTGTTCAGGCAGCGCGACACGGCCGGGCGTATGGCGGGGGACGTCATCGCCCTGCGTGACGAGGACCAGCCCCAATCCGGTGGGGAGGGACTCTCCGCCGAGCCCTTGCTGCGACAGGTGATGCGGGGAGGCAGGGCGCTGGGGGAAGCCCCCGGGCTGGACGAGGCCCGCGAGCTCCTTCGCCGGGACCTGGCAGCCCTGGACGACGGCGTCAAGGCCCTTACAGACCCCGCCGCGTACCCGGTCCGCCTGAGCCCCCGGCTGGATGGGCTGAGGACGGGCATGGAGGCGGCCCTCGGGGCGGGTTCGGCGGCCGGGGGAGCCACGACGGCTCCCGTTTCCAAGGAGGGTCCATGCGAATAGCGGTGTGTGTCAAGCAGGTGCCCGTCCTCTCCCGGATCACCTTCGACTACGAGTCCAAGACCATTGTCCGGGAGGGCGTCCCCCTGGAGGTCAACTCCTTCGACCTGCTGGCGGTGGACAGGGCCGTCCAGCTCGCGGAGCAGGTCGGGGGAGAGGTAGTCGTGTATACGATGGGTCCGCCCCAGGCGCGGGACGCCTTGGTCCAGTGCCTGGCCATGGGCGCGGACCGGGCCGTGCACCTGACGGACCGGGTCATGGCCGGGTCGGACACCCTGGCCACCGCCCGGAGCCTGTCGCTGGCGCTGGAGCGGGAGGCCCACGACCTGGTGCTGTGCGGCCGGCACAGCACCGACGCCGAGACGGGCCAGGTGGGGCCCGAGCTTGCCCAGCTTCTTGGCCTACCCTACGTGGGCAACGTCCGCAGGCTGGACTGCCACTCCGAGGCGGGTCCCATACGGGTTGAGCGAGAGACCGACGAGGGGTACGAGGTCATCGAGTGCCCCCTCCCCGCCGTGGTGAGCGTGACCGAAGGGGTGATGCCCGAGCGGTTCCCGTCCCGTCAGGACATGCTGGCGGCCAGGGAGGACCCGGCCATCCAGGACCTGGGAGCCCGCGACCTGTCCGAGGACGGGTCCCTGTTCGGCGCCGCTGGCTCCCCCACCTCCGTTTCGGAGATACGGTTCGTGGCCTCCCAGCGCGCCGGGGTGGTCATCGAGGAGGAGGACCCCCGGGAGGCGGCCAGGAAGCTGGTGGAGGCCTTCAGCGAGAGGCCCCCGGCCCCCGCGGTGGCCCCGCGCGCCGGCTGGGAGAGGTACGAGGGCGGCCCCGGCGCGGCCCTGTGGGTGGTGGGCGAACGCGTCGCCCCGGGACTGCGGGCCACGACCCTCGAGATACTGGGCAAGGCCCGGGACCTGGCGGACGTGACCCGCGGCGAGGTGGTCGCGGTGGTGACGGGCTCCGGGCCGGCCGGAGAGGTCCGTGAGCTTGCGGCCCACGGGGCGGACCGCGTGATGGTCCTGGCGGCGGGGGAGTCCATGCACCCGGCGGGGCTGGCGTGCGTTTCGGCCCTGGCCGGCGCCGTGCGGGAGCACAGCCCCTATGCCGTGCTGTTCCCCTCCACCGCCAACGGCCGGGACGTGGCGTCCCGGGTGGCGGCGGCCCTGTCCCTGGGGCTGACCGGGGACTGCGTCGACCTGGAGATTGACGGGTCCGGCGCCCTGGTCCAGCTAAAGCCCGCCCTGGGCGGCAACGTGGTGGCCCCCATACTCTCGAGCACCCGCCCGTACATGGCCACCCTGCGCCCCGGCCTCCTGAGTCCCGTCGCGCCCGACCGGGGCCTGGACGCCCCGGTGGAGGTGGTCGACGTCGACGAGTCCCCGGCCCCGGACATGCGGCTGCTGGAGGTCCACCGGGAGTCGGACGCCGGGGGCCTGGCCCTGGAGCGGGCCCGGGTGGTGGTGGGCGTGGGCATGGGAGTGGGCGGCCCAGAGAATCTCCCGGCCATCCACGCCGCCGCCCGGCGTCTGGGGGCGGAGGTGGCGGCCACCCGCAACGTGGCCGACGCGGGCTGGCTACCCAGGCAGCTCCAGGTGGGCCTGACTGGGAAGGCCATCGCTCCCCAGGTGTACATAGCGGTGGGCATACGCGGCGATTTCAACCACATGGTGGGCATCCAGAGGGCGGGGACCATACTCGCCATCAACAACAACCCCAACCACCGCCGCAGTCCCATCCTGCAGGGAGCGGACTTCTCCATCGTGGGCGATTGGGAGACCCACCTGCCTCCCCTGGCCGACGCGCTGGCCCCCCTGCTGGCCGGCGTGGATGCCCCCTGAGGGAGCCACGCGTCCCGGCACTGTCCGGGAAGCGCCGGAAACTGGCGCCCCTTACGAGGATTGGCCATGAACTCGATCCAGTGTTCCCCTATACTCACTCGCGGGATGGGTGAATGGGAGAGCTAGCCCTGTGAAATACAAGACCGAGTTCGACCCTCTGTTGCAGAACCGGCATCCCAGAGGAGGTGAGAATATGATTGATTGGTCGAAGTGTCCTGGGGTAGAGCAAATTCCGGGCAAGGTCAGTGGCGCATGGCTTTTCACCGATAGCAGACTGCCCGTATCGGCCCTGTTCGAGAACCTGGAGGCTGGGGCCACCGTTGAGGAGTTCATGGAGTGGTTCGCACCCGTGGACGAATGGAAAGTGAGGGCCGTCCTGCAACACGTGGCCGACTCCCTGAAGGCGCCCGTGCCGGTGAGCAGCCTTGAAGATACTGCTTGATCACGGCACGCCCAGGCCCCTCGGGCGGGAGCTCCTCGGACACTCGGTCGACACGGCGGCAGACAAGAGGTGGGACCAATTGGCCAATGGGGACCTTATCGACAGAGCCGAACAGGATGGCTACGAGATTCTGATTACTACCGACCAAAGCATGAGGCACCAGCAGAACATTGCGGGCAGGCGGCTTGGCGTCATCGTACTGCGCTCCGGGGCTTGGCCTTACACTGAGTCGAGGATCGAAGACATTCGATCCGCTGTCGCTGAGGTACAGCCTGGGGAGTTCAGGGAGGTCTATATTCCGATTCGCGGTGAGGCGTAGCGTGACCATCGCGCCCGGCGAAGGGGCTGGGGCTGCCCTACTGCGCGTCAGAGTGAGGCTGGCGCCAGCGGCGACGGGTCAGGGCGCAGCCGTCCAGCCTAACCCGGAGGTGTGGCCACTTGCGGAAGTACGGTTGGCCCCTGGTGCTGTTCGTGGGCGTCCCGTTCGTCGCGGACATAGGCTCCCATGTAACTACATACGTCTACGACATGTCCGCCTCCGGCAGCTCGGGCCCATATGCGTCTCTCTGGTTCTCGGGAGCAGGCAGCCTCACGTCGGCCGTGGTGCTGGGCGTCCTCTACCCGCTCCTGCGGAACACGGAACGGTCCATCCTGCGCCTCGCCTGGAGCTACACCCTCGTGCTCCAGGGTATGGGGGCGCTGGTGTACTTCGGCGCCATCTTCGCGGGCTATGGAGACTCCCTCTCGCAAGTAGTCCTGGTGTACATGCTGGGCGCCCTGCTATCGTTCCTGCCGCTGCTCTGGTTCGCCCGCCGGGCGTCCAGAGCCAGCCTTGCGCATGCCTTCTTCCTCGTGTTCATCGTCGGAGGACTGACGCTGCCCGGCCCTCCGGAAGTGCTGCTCTTCTACTTCCAATGGCTCTGGGAGCTGGCCGAGGGTATCCTTGCAGCTTGGCTGCTGGCCAACTTCGAAGCGCGCGGCTTCTGGTTCCGCAGGTCCGCCGCCATTGTGGTAGTGGTGCTGGGAGGGCTGGCATACCTGCCTCTTCTGTCAGTGTTTCTGCTGACTACCATCCTTTTCCTGTTGCCATTCCCGCTGCAGCTGGCGCTCATCTACCTGGTCCGCGTGCGCCGGCCCGCCGGCGCCGGGCCCTGCCACGCCCCATGAGGTCTCGGCGCGCCGCCTTGACAGTCCCGCACCACAAGGGCAGAATTAAGGGGCCCAGATACCCCCTGCAAAGGCGGGACGGAAGGCGTCCGGCGGAGCGGGCCACGAGGTGGACCATGGACTTCGGCTACACCCCGGAACAGGAAGCCCTGCGGGAAGAGGTGCAGGGGTTCATCGCCGAGCACGTGACCCCCGAGCTCATCGCGGAGGTCGAGGACTTCGGCGAGAACACCCGGGGCCCGCTGTCGAGGCAGCTGTACAAGGAGGTCGCCTCCCGCGGGTGGATCGGCATAAGCTGGCCCAGGGAGTACGGCGGCCAGGGCGGGAGCCGCATCGACCAGTACATCGTCGAGGAGGAGTTCGCAAGGGTGGGGATATCCGTGGGCGGCGCCGGCAGCGGCGCTCCGGCCATCCTGGCGGCGGGGACGGAGGAGCAGAAGAGGCACTTCCTCCCGGGGCTCATCAACGGGGACATCATCTTCGCCCTGGGGTTCACCGAGCCCCAGGCGGGGGCGGACCTGGCCGGGCTCCAGTGCCGGGCCGTCAGGGACGGCGACCACTACGTCATCAACGG
The DNA here is from genome assembly GCA_034423015.1 of Dehalococcoidia bacterium. Classification (GTDB taxonomy): domain Bacteria; phylum Chloroflexota; class Dehalococcoidia; order Lucifugimonadales; family JAGWBF01; genus JAGWBJ01. The sequence goes on from DAOUJG010000013.1 coordinate 18,053, forward strand.
CCAGAAGATGTTCACCTCGGCCGCCCACTACGCGACCCACATCTATCTCATGGCCCGGACAGACCCCGAAGCGCCCAGGCATCGGGGCATCTCCATCTTCCTGGTGCCCATGGACCTCCCGGGCATAACCGTCCGTCCCCTGTGGACCATCCAGAACGACCCGCCGGCGCCCACGGGCACCACCTACGGCACCGCCCGGACCAACGAGGTGTTCCTGGAGGACGTCCAGGTCCCCGCCGACGCCCTGCTGGGCGAGGAGAACATGGGGTGGTACGTGGGCGCCATGGCGCTGAACCTGGACAGGGTCGGCGCCAGCCGGTACCTGATATCCGTCCGGCGGGACGAGGACATCATCAACTGGGTGAAGGAGAACCGTTTCGAGGACTACTCCCCCGCCGAGGAGGACTCGGTGAGGGACCGTCTGGCCGAGCTGTGGATCGAGGCCCAGGTGTGCCGCCTCATGACCATGCGCAGCATGTCCATCGTCGAACGCGGGGGAGAGTTCACCTACGAGGGCTCGGCGGAGAAGGTGTGGGCCCCCGAGCACGGGGTTCGCACCACCGAGACCATCACCCAGATACTGGGCCCCTACGCCCAGCTCCTGCAGGGGTCCGAGGACGCGGTAGAGGAGGGGCTGTTCGCCCACAACGTGATGGGCTCCTTTCAATCGGGGATCAACCACGGCAGCGTCCAGGTGATGCGGGACCAGATGGCCCGCCGGGGCCTGGGGCTGCCCAGGGGGTAGCGGCCGGCGCCCGCGGGCGGCCACGGCGAAGACATGGACGTACTGCCGAACGAAGAAGAGCAGATGCTCAAGAACAGCGCCAGGGAGTTCCTGGAGGCCGAGTCGCCTCCGGGCCTGGCGCGGGAGATGGAGCGGGACGAGCTGGGCTACCCGCCCGCCCTGTGGAAGCAGATGGGAGACCTGGGCTGGCTGGGCCTGGCCATCCCCGAGGAGTACGGAGGGCAGGGCGCCACCCTGACCTACCTGGGGATAGTCCTGGAGGAGGTGGGCCGCGCCATCTCCCCCGTGCCCTTCCACAGCACCATGGTCCCGGCCCTCACCGTGGCCTCCGATGGCACCGAGGAGCAGCGCCGGGAGGTGCTGCCCAGGGTATGCAGCGGCGACCTGGTGATGAGCTGGGCCTTCACGGAGCGCGACGCACGCTACCGCCCCGAGTCGGTCCGGATGGAGGCGGTGGAGGAGGGCGACTACTTCCTCCTGAGCGGGACCAAGACCTTCGTGGACTCCTTCGGGGCGTCCGAGAAGTGCCTGGTGGCCTGCCGCACGGCTCCGCCGTCCGATGGCGGCGAGGGCATCACCCTGTTCCTGGTGGACACCGACAGCCCGGGGGTGTCCCACGTGCCCCTGGTGACCCTTGCCAAGGACCGCCAGAGCAAGGTGACCTTCGACCGCGTGCGGGTGCCCCGGTCCAGCATGGTGGGGGAGCTCGGCCAGGGCTGGGCCGTTGCCGAGAGGATGCTCGACCGGGGGACGGCCCTCCTGTGCGCCCAGATGGTGGGCGCCGCCAGGAAGGACGTGGAGATGGCCGTGGAGTACGCCAAGCAGCGGGTCGCCTTCGGCAGGCCGATAGGCGCCTTTCAGTCCATCCAGCACCTGTGCGCCGACATGGTGGTGTGGGTGGACGGTGGGCAACTCCTGACCTACGAGGCCCTCTGGCGAATGGACCAGGGCCTGCCGGCGGGCGTCGAGGTGTCCCAGGCCAAGGCCTTCTGCAACGACAGGTGCGAGGCGGCGGTGCGGTCCTCCCAGGTGATCCACGGCGGGATCGGCTTCATGATGGAGTTCGATTTGCACCTGTGGTTCCGCAGAGTCTCCGCCTGGACCATGAGGATGGGCACCAGCTTCGAGCACCGGGCCCGGGTGGCCCGGGCGTTGCTGGACGCGCCGGGCAAGGTGCGCCTGGGTAGCTAGTCGCGGGCAACCGGGATGCCGGTAGCTCCAAGACCGAGGGATGAACGATGGCGATGGACCCCGTTTGCGGCATAGAGATGGACGAGGCGGCCGCCAGGGTGGAGACCGGGCAAACGAGATACGGGGCGACGGAGGTGGACCCCCAGCGGGGGACCCGTCAGTTCCACGACGGCAAGTGGTACTACTTCTGCAGCCTGGAGTGCCGCAGCAAGTTCATGGCCCAGCCTGGGGCCTACCTGGGGTAGGACGCCGGCTGACTGGTTTAGGAATGAAACGATGAAGGTCGGCTTCATAGGGCTGGGGCGGATGGGAATGCCCATGTCCCGCCGCCTGCTGGAAGCCGGCTTCCATCTCACGGTCCATAACCGCAGCCGCCCAAAGGTCGACGAGCTAGCCGACGAGGGGGCGGTTGGGGCCTCCTCGGCGGCGGAGGTGGCCCGCACCTCGACCGTCGTCCTGACCTGCCTCCCCGACGTGCCCACCGTGGAGGAGGTGTTCCTGGGCAAGGACGGCATAGCCTCCGTCGCGCGACCGGGTCAGGTGCTGGTAGACCACAGCACGGTGGGTCCGTCGACATCCAGGGCGATCGCCGAGGCGGCGGAGGCGAAGGGGGCGTCCTTCCTGGACGCGCCCATCAGCGGGGGTGTCGAGCGGGCCGCCGAAGGGACCCTTACCATAATGGCGGGAGGGACCCCCGACGCCTTCGATACGGCCCTCCCCGTGTTCCGCGCCTATGGGGGAAACGTCCGACGTGTCGGCGGCGCTGGCGCGGGCAGCGTCTTCAAGCTCATCAACCAGCTTCTGGTCAGCGTGCACTCCCTGGCTGCGGCGGAGGCGATGCTGCTGGGCGGCCGGGCCGGCGTGGACCTGGACGCCTTGCAGGAGGTGCTGGCCACTAGCTGGGGCGCCAGCTTCATGCTCTCCCGCAACGGCCCGGTCATAGCCAGGCGGGACTTCGAGGATGCCCGCGCGCCCCTCAGGCTGTTCGTGAAGGACCTGGGTCTGGCCCAGGAGTACGCCAAGGCCCTGAATGCCAGCAGCCCCCTGGGCGAGCGGACGCTGCAAGTGGTGGAGCGGGCCATGTCCGACGGGTTGGGGGAGTTGGACGTCTCCTCGCTGGTGCTGCCACTGGAGGGTGCCCAGGCCCCCTGATCCCCTGGGCCGGACCCGGCTGGCCGTTACCCTTTGGGGGAGGCTAGCTCACGCCCTCGGAGGCCAGCAAGGCGCGAAGGCCCACCAGGGCTTGCCCGTGGGTGTCCAGGTCCATGGCGTCCACGGCGTACTGGCTCTTCCCGACCACACCGTCCACGGCGCCCAGGTCCACCATGCGGGTTATCAGCTCCGTCTCCTCGTCGGGGTCCGGCAGGAGGTTGCGGCCCACCTCCCGTGAGATGGCCGCCACGAGGCCGTAGCCTCCCCAGTTGGAAGTGCTGGCTATCACCAGCCTGGTGGTCTTGGTGAGGGCGGGATAGTCCACGAGGGTCCCCACCTGGGGGACGAACTCGGCCACGTTGCCCATTCCGATCTCGTTGCCCCCGTCGCCTATCCCCACCGTCCGGGAATGCTGGAGGAAGAGGTGGTCCGTCCGGGCCGTTTGGGGGCTGATGTCCAAGCCCCGCATGTTCAGGTACATGCCGTTCTCGTTGAGCCCGCACCGTTCGATGGCGATCAGCACCGAGGGGTCGTGCTCGGTCAGCAGCCCGGACGCGAAGCGCCGGCTGCTCTCGTCGTCGGTTATCGGGAAGTCGATCACCTCCGTGTCGGAGGTGACGAAGGGCTTGATTATGGGCACCGTGTACCTGTCGGTAACGTGGACGACCCTCCAGCCCAGGGAGGCCAGGGCCCTGCCTATGGCGATGGCGCCGGGAGGGCCGTCGGACTCGGGGGCGTCGGCCGCGCGGATGTAGAACCCGGTGGCGATGAAGACGGTCCCGGGGTTGGCCAGCACCAACTCCGCAGCCTGGCGGCAGAAGTCCGGCGGCAGGTGCTGTCTCAGGTGGGAGACGCCCCGCAGGTCGTTTCCCAGGACGATGTCCTCGATGGTCGTCATAGCGCCTCCTCGGGGGCTACAGGACGGCCATGTCCTCGTCCCGCCAGTCGGTGATGAACATGTAGCCCGGGGAGTGGGTGATCATGAAGGGGGGCTTGCTCTTGGCCGCCACCGCCTGGGGGGTGACGCCGCACGCCCAGAACATGGGCACCTCGTCCTCCCTGATCTCCGTGGGGTCGCCGTAGTCGGGCTTGGTGATGTCCTCTATGCCTATCGCCTCGGGGTCTCCCACGTGCACGGGGGCCCCGTGGGTTGCCGGGAACCGGGAGGTCACCTGCACGGCGCGGACCACCTGGCTGTGGTGGACCGGGCGCATGCTGACGACCATGGGGCCCGAGAAGGGGCCGGCCGGGGTGGTCTCGATGTTGGTCCTGAACATGGACACGTTGTGCTGGCGCTCGATGTGGCGGAGGGGGATCCCGGCGTTCACCATCGCGTTCTCGAAGGAGAAGCTGCACCCAAGTAGGAAGGACACCAGGTCGTCCCGCCAGACGGACCGGACGTCGTCCTCGTCCCCGGCGGCCTCGCCGTTGTTGTAGACCCGGTACTTGGGGATGGTCGTGCGGATGTCCGCTCCCGGGGCCATGATCTTGGGCTCCACCTTGCCGGGCTCTATGACCTCGAGGACGGGGCACGGCTTGGGGTTGCGCTGGCAGAAGAGAAGGAAGTCGAAGGCCTGCTCCTTGGGCAGGATCGCCAGGTTGGCCTGTACGAATCCGGGGGCGACGCCGGCGGTGACGCCCCTCCACTCCCCGGTCTCGATCATGTTCCTGACCTCGGCGGGATTCCCAGGTAGAGTGCGCGTGCTCATGCTCTCATTCCTCCATAGAATGCGGCGAAACGCCGGTACCGGGGCCACCTTGCGGGCGTGGCTAGGAGGGCCCGCCGACGCACCAGCCATCATATCGCAGGGCATGTGGCCAGTCAATCCCGGGAGAGGCCCAGTAGGCGCATGGGCACGGCCGGCCGCCGCCGGCTCCGGTTGACACCCCCAGGGGGTCGACATATAATACCCTTGGTCGTCAGGAGAGCGACAGACGGCCCGCCGATAGGGAGAGGAGAGACCCGCTTGTCCGATGTACGGCTCGCAGAAGGCGAGACCTTTGAGAGCCTTCTGAGAAGGTTCAACAAGAGGGTGCAGCAAGACGGCATCCTTTCGGAGATCAGGCGCCGGGCCCACTTCGAATCGCCCAGCATCAGGCGCAAGAAGAAGGCCGCGGCCAAACGCCGCAAGAGCAGGCGCAACAGCTAACCGTACTACGCCACACCGTTGGTGGGGCCCCATGGCCCCCTCCGATTGCCGGGAGAAGAGGTGAATGCGCTTCGGCATCGTGGTGTTCCCCGGCACGTGGAGCGACGGCGACTGTCATCACGTTATCGACACCCTTCTGGGCCACACCGCGGACTACCTGTGGTACCGGGACCGCCCCGATCTCACCGTGGAGTATGACTGTATCGTCCTCCCCGGCGGCTTCTCCTACGGCGACTATCTGAGGGCCGGGGCCATCGCGCGTTTCTCCCCGATAATGGGCTCCGTGGCGGACTTTGCGGCCTTGGGCCGTCCCGTAATCGGCATCTGCAACGGCTTCCAGGTCCTCTGCGAGGCCGGGTTGCTGCCCGGCGTGCTCATGCGCAACAGCCATCTCCAGTACCGCTGCCAGTGGACCAACCTCAGGGTCGAGCGCACCGACACGGCCTTCACCCGGACATGCACCCCGGGCCAGGTGCTGAAGGTGCCCATCTCCCACGGGGAGGGCAACTACTTCGCCGACGAGGACACGCTGGCCCGCCTGGAGGGCGAGGGCCGGGTCGTGTTCCGCTACACGTCTCCCGACGGGGACCCGGCCCCCGAGGAGAACCCCAACGGCTCGGTCCACAACATCGCGGGCATCTCCAACCCGGCGGGCAACGTGGTGGGGATGATGCCCCATCCCGAGCGGTGCTGCGAGGAGATCATGGGCGGGTGCGACGGCAGGCTCATCTTCGAGTCGGCCGTTGGCTGGGCCGCCGAGAAGAGCGGCTGACCACTTGGCGCGGCGTCTGACCACGGGGGCCCGGTGAACTAAGGCATTGGTGGGTGGTGTGGACAAGAAGGTCCTTGACGAGATCGCCCTCAGCGAAGACGAGTACCGGCTGATAGTCGACCGCCTCGACCGGGAGCCGCGACCCGTGGAGCTCGGCATGTTCGGGGCCCTCTGGAGCGAGCACTGCGGGTACAAGCATTCCAGGCCGCTGCTGGGGCTGCTGCCGTCGGAGGGCCGGAGGGTGCTCCTGCCGCCCGGGCGGGAGAACGCGGGAGTCGTGGACATCGGCGACGGGCTGGCCGTGGTGTTCAAGATAGAGTCCCACAACCACCCCTCGGCCGTGGAGCCCTTCCAGGGGGCCGCCACGGGGGTCGGCGGGATCGTCCGGGACATCCTGGCCATGGGGGCGCGGCCCATCGCCCTGCTCAACTCCCTTCGCTTCGGCCCCCTGGACGACCCCGCCAACCGGCACCTGTTCGAGGGCGTGGTTGCCGGCATCTCCTGGTACGGAAACTGCATCGGCGTGCCCGACGTGGGAGGCGAGGTGGTCTTCGCCGACTGCTACTCGCGGAACCCGCTGGTCAACGCCATGTGCGTCGGGCTGATGCGGAAGGACCAGCTCATAAGCGCCTCGTTGGGGGCTCCGGGGAACGTCCTCCTGCTGGTGGGCGCGGAGACGGGGCGGGACGGCATCCACGGCGCCTCGGGCCTGGCGTCGCGGACCTTCGAGGAGGACCGGGAGCTGCGCTCCACGGTGCAGGTCGGAAACCCCTTTCTGGAGAAGGTCCTCATAGAGGCCTGCCTGGAGGCCGGGCACAGCGGCTGCCTGGAGGGGATGCAGGACCTGGGTGCCGCGGGGCTGACCAGCGCCGCCATGGAGTCCGCGGCCCGGGCCGGGACCGGGCTGCGGCTGGACGTCTCCCGGGTGCCCCGCCGGGAGTCGGACATGGATCCCTACGAGGTGATGCTCTCCGAGTCCCAGGAGAGGATGCTCCTGGTGACCACCCCCGGCAAGAAGGCCTCCCTGGAGGAGGTGTTCCGCCGGTGGGAGGTGTCGTGCGTGGAGATAGGGTCGGCGGACGCGACGGGCTACGCCACTGTGGAGGACCGGGATGAAGCCGTCGCGCACCTGCCAGTGGAGGTACTCACCGAGGCCCCCGCCTACCGGCCCAGGGGCGCCAGGCCCAGGGAGCAGGACCGTCTGGCCGCCTATCCGTTGGGCCAGGTCCCCCTTCCAGAGGCCGGCCCCGGGGAGGTGCTGCTCGAGCTGCTGGGGACGGCCAATATCGGGAGCAAGGAGGGCGTGTACCGGCAGTACGACCACCAGGTGCAGACCAACACCGTCACGGCCCCCGGGTCCGATGCCGCCGTGCTGCGGATCAAGGGCACCCGTAGGGGCATCGCCCTGTGCACCGACGGCAACGGCCGCTACTGCTACCTGGACCCCTACGCCGGGGGGGCCATCGCCGTGGCCGAGGCATGCCGCAACATCTCGTGCTCCGGCGCGGAGCCCATCGCCCTGACCGACTGCCTCAACTTCGGCAGCCCCGAGGTGCCCGAGAACTACTACCAGCTCGAGTGGTGCATAAGGGGGATGGCCGCCGCATGCGAGGCGCTGGACGTCCCGGTGGTCAGCGGCAACGTCAGCCTCTACAACGAGACCCAGGGCCAGCCCATATACCCCACTCCCATCGTGGGCGCCCTCGGTCTCCTGGAAGACGTGACGCGGCACGCGACCTCCGGCTTCAGGACGCCGGGAGAGACCGTGTTCCTGCTGGGCCGCGCCGAGGTGCGGGGACGCGCCGCGGACCTGGCCGGCAGCCAGTACCTGGAGACGGTCCACGGACTCGTGGCGGGAAAGCCGGAGATAAGCCTCGCGATGGAGCGCCGGGTCCAGCAGCTATGCCGCCGCGCGGTGGCCGAGGGCGTGGTCACCTCGGCCCACGACTGCTCCGACGGCGGGCTCGCCGTGGCCCTGGCCGAGAGCTGCATCGCATCGGGCCTGGGGTTCGACGGGGTGTTTCCTGTCTCCGGCCGATGGGACGCCGCACTGTTCGGGGAGTCCCAGTCGCGCATCGTCGTTTCCACGCCCTCCGACCGGGCTGACGTCCTGGCGCGTATGGCAGAGGAAGCCGAGGTCCCGCTGGCGGAGTTGGGGAGGGTCTCGTCGGGAGGCCGGTTCTCCATAGACGGGCTGCTCGACGTCGGCGTGGGAGACCTGGCCGGGGCCTGGCGCGGCGCCTTGAGCGGTCCTTAGAGGATGGGCGGCGGCTGCCTCCGCGTCCTTTCCGGCCTCCCCCAACATCGGATATAATCTCAGGAAGCCACGGAGTCCAGGGACCCCTTACCCAGGGACCCCTTAAAGGAGATTCACAGTGAGGGTTATCTTTCTCGAAGACGTTCCCCAACAGGCCAACGCCGGCGACGTGAAGGACGTTGCCGACGGCTACGCCCGCAACTACCTGGTGCCCAAGAAGCTGGCCATGGTGGCTACCCCCGAGGAGATGAAGCGCATAGAGCGCATCAAGAGGGCCGGAGACGAACGCCGGATAAGGGAGACCCAGCAGTGGGAGGTCCTGGCCGGCCAGCTGGAGGGGACCGCCGTCACCGTCAAGGCGCGGCTGACTCCGGCGGGCGTGTTCTACGGCGCCATCACCCCGGGCCAGATCGCCCAGGAGCTGGGCGACGTCATCGGCCGGGAGGTGGACCGGAAGCTGGTGGACGCGGTGGAGCCCATCCGCGCCCCGGGGGAGTACGAGGTGGTTCTCCATCTGGCGGCCAACATCCAGGCCACCATACTCGTTACCGCGGAGGCGGAAGAGTAGGGAGATGTACCAGGAGAAGCTCCTACCCCACGACGTGGAGGCCGAGGAGGCGGTCCTGGGCTCGCTGCTCATCGACGGGGAGTCGATCACCAAGGTCGCGCACTTCCTGAAGGCCGGCGACTTCTATCGGGAGCGGAACCGCATCTGCTACGAGGCGTGTCACGCCCTCTTCCGCCGGGGCGAGGCGATAAACCAGGTCACCCTGGCCCACCAGCTCTCCATAGACGAGCGGACCGAGCAGGTAGGGGGCATGGCGTACCTGAGCCACCTGGTGGCCAACGTGCCCACCCCGGTGCACATCGACCACTACGCCCGCATAGTCACCAAGACCTCGGTGATGCGAAGCCTCATCGACTCGGCGGCCAGGATATCCGACATAGGCTACGAGGGCACCGACGACGTGGAGGGCGCCCTCAGCAGGGCCGAGGATATCCTGTACAACGTCAGGACGGGGCAGGTGCGCCGGGACTTCGTGCCCATCCGGGATGTGCTGGACCAGTACCTGCAGGAGCAGGCGTCCGCCATCGACGAGCCGCTGGGGGGCATCGGGGCCCCGATCATGACCGGGTTCGACCGCCTGGACGAGCTCCTGGGCGGGCTACACCCCTCGGACATGGTGGTGCTGGCGGCCCGGCCCAGCCTGGGCAAGAGCACCCTCGCCATGAACATGGCGCTCAACGCCGCCCGCAACGGCGCATCGGTGGGCGTGTTCAGCCTGGAGATGAGCCGGGAGCAGCTCGCCCTACGCCTCCTGGCCGGGGAGGCCGCGGTTGACTCCCAGCGTCTCCGGCTGGGCCTGTACACCGAGGCGGAGGAGCGGCGCATCATCGGCGCCATAGGCGGCCTATCGGAGCTTCCCATCTACATCGACGACACCCCCCTCCAGTGGATCGTCGAGATGCGCAGCAAGGCCCACCACCTCCACGCCGAGCGGGGACTGGACTTCCTGGTGGTGGACTACATACAGATCATCCAGAAGCCCAACTCCCGGGGCGACAACCGGGTCCAGGAGATGAGCGAGATTACCCGGTCCATCAAGGGGCTGGCCCGGGACCTGAACGTCCCCGTCCTGGCCGTGTCCCAGATGAACCGGGCCGTGGAGGGCCGCACCAGCCACCGGCCCCAGCTCTCGGACCTGAGGGAGAGCGGCAGCATCGAGCAGGATGCCGACGTGGTGATGTTCATCAACCGGGACGAGATCAACTACAGCGAGGAGGAGTGGTTCCAGAGATACGGCGACGAGAGGCCGTACCCGCGCCACGTGGCCGAGATCGTCGTGTCCAAGCACCGCCACGGTCCCGTGGGCAGCGTAAAGCTCCTGTTCAGGGAGAACCTGGTCAAGTTCGAGTCGGCGGCCCTGGAGTTGGAGGGCTTCTAGGAGTGCCTCGTCCCGAGGGAAAGGGAGGGGGCTTCCCGGCCGGCACCCTCTACACACCCGTGCCCGACCCTCTGCTGGGACCGCTCTTGGAGGAGGTCCAGGACCTGGCCGAGCTGAAGTGCACCATGAGGGTCGCGTACCTGCTGCACCAGCGCCGGGGCGCCTCCCGGTGCATCCCCGAGGGGGAGGTCCTGGCGGACCCGGTGCTGGTGGCCGGTCTCGGCGGCCCGGCCCCTTCCACGCGGGAAGCCATCCGCCGAGGCCTGGGGCTGGCTGTGGCGAGGGGGACCTTCTTGGTCGTGGGCCCGGCGGTGGGCCCCGCGGTGGGTAAGGATGAGGACGACGGGTCGCGGCGGCTCCTGTTCCTTAACGATGAGGCAGGGCGCAGGGCGGTGGAGCGGCTGCGGGTCCAGGGCGGCCGGCCGGAGGACGCCCCCGACGATGGGCCGGCGCCCCCGGGCCCCAGACCCAACATCTTCCGGCTGTACGAGGAGAACATCGGAATGATCACCCCCCTGCTGGCCGACGATCTGAAGGAGGCGGAGGGGGAGTTCCCGGGAGAGTGGATAGAGGACGCTTTCAAGCTGGCGGTCGCCCGGAACGCCAGGAGCTGGCGCTACATCCAGGCGGTCCTGAGGCGGTGGGCGAGCGAGGGCAGGGACGATGGAGAACCTGGGCGACATACTGCGAAGACTCCCAGCCCGGAGGGACTTAGGGAGTACCTCCGTAAACGGGGACGCCTACCCACCTCCTGAGGTGGAGGAGCCTCCCTGTCCCGTCTGCAACGGCTCGGGCTGGGTCGGCCGACGCGTGCCCATGGGGCATCCCGACTTCGGGGAGGTCTTCCCGTGCCGGTGCCAGGAGGGCGTCGCGGAGACGGCCCGTCAGTCCAACCTGCTGCGCTACAGCAACCTGGGGCCCCTGGGACGCATCAGCTTCGATGACACCGACGCCCAGGGGAAGCTGGCCGACTCCCAGAGCAGGGCGCTCTTTACCGAGGCCCTCAGGGTCGCGGGGATGTTCGCCGAGGAGCCCCAGGGCTGGCTGGCGCTCACCGGCCCCAGCGGCTGTGGCAAGACCCACCTGGCGGCGGCCATCGCCAACCGGTGCATCGAGCGGGGGCGGACGGTGCTGTTCGTGTTCGTCCCAGACCTGCTGGACCACCTCCGGGGCACCTACGGGCCCCAGAGCTCCGTGTCCTACGACGACCTGTCCCAGCAGGTGCGCAACGCGCCGGTCCTGGTGCTGGACGACCTGGGGTCCCACAGCAGCAGCCCCTGGGCCCAGGAGAAGCTGTTCCAGGTTATCAATCACCGGTTCAACTCCATGCTGCCCACCGTCTTCACCGTCCGCGGTCCCCTGGAGCGCCTGGACGAGGGGATCAGGACCAGGGTGGAGTCCATGGACATCGCCGTCATTCAGCCGGTGGGCCATCCCAACACCGACCTGTTCCAGGGGAAGCTCGGACTGTCCGAGGACATGCTGGAGCGCATGACTTTCGAGAGCTTCAAGACCGGCCGGGAGGTCCGGGGCACCCGGGAGGAGCGGGAGACGCTGGCATTTGCCTACGAAACGGCTCGCAGCTTCGCCGAGTCGCCCAAGGGATGGCTGCTGCTCACCGGCCTGAACGGCTGCGGCAAGACCCACCTGGCGGTGTCCATCGTCAACGTGAGACGGCGGCTGGGCCGGCCCGCCCTGTTCGCCTCGGTGCCAACCCTGCTGGACCACCTGAGGGCCGCCTTCCGCCCCGACAGCCTCACCGGGTACGACGAGCTCTTCGAGCACGTCAAGACGGTGCCCCTGCTGGTCCTGGACGACCTGGGGTCCGAGCGCAGCACCCCGTGGGCCGAGGAGAAGCTGTACCAGCTTATAGTCCACAGGCAGGACTCGGGCCTCCCCACTGTCATTACCAGCCTCTACGTGTCCTTGGACGAGCTCGAGGAGACCAAGCCGCGGATACGCTCCCGCCTCGGCGACAGCCTCGTGGAGTGGGCCCCCATACTGGCGCCGGACTACCGGGACCAGCGGCCTCCGGACAAGAGCCGCGGCAGGCCCCGGCAAGCGAGGAGCTAGGCGCCGCGGGCATGGATGCAAGAGAGGGCTGCGTGTTCTGTGCCATTGCGGCCGGCCGGGAGCCGGCCAAGGTACACTACGAGGACGAGGAGATCATCGCCATCGACAACGTGCTCGACTGGGTGCCGGTGATGGTCCTGGTGATGCCCAAGCGCCACCTGTCCCAGAAGGACCTGTGGAGCGACGGCCTGGTGGCCAGGGTGGGCAGGAAGGCCGTCGAGCTGGGAGAGCGTTTCTGCCCCGGCGGCTACCGCCTCCTGTCCAACTTCGGCCGCGACGGCCTCCAGAGCCAGGAGCACGGCCACGTCCACGTCATCGGCGGCGTCTACCTGGGGCCCTACGCCTGAACGGGTGACCGCCTAGACGCGGCGCGCATGATAGGCCCGACCATGCGCCTCTATGCCCAATCTTAGGAGGACCGATGTCCACACACGAGTATTCCGAGCCCGGAGAGACGGTGCTGTACGAGAAGCGGGACGACGTGGTTGTCATAACGTTGAACCGTCCCGAGGCCCTCAACTCCCTCAACCGCCAGCTGCGGCGGGAGTTGGGAGGGGCCATTCTCCGCTTCGACGCCGACGATGACAGCCAGGTGGCCATCATAACCGGCGCCGGCCGGGCCTTCTGCGCGGGACGGGACCTGAAGGAGCGGGCCCAGGACAACGCCGAGGGAGTCCAGGCCAGAGCCGGGGACAGCATGAGCCCGGAGCGGCCGTACATGTGGCCCCAGACCTGGAAGCCCCTGATAGCAGCCATCAACGGGTACGCCCTGGCCGGAGGGTGGTCCGTGGCCCAGATGTGCGACATCCGCCTGGCGTCCGAGGACGCCCGGCTCGGCATAACCGAGCCCCGGGTGGGGCTGTTGCCCCCATTCGCCGTCCTTCTCCCCAAGCTGCTGCCCATGGCCGCGGTCATGGAGCTGGTGCTCACCGCCGAGCCTGTCACCGCCCAACGGGCCCTGGACATGGGCTTCCTGAACAAGGTCGTCCCGGGGGAGCGGCTGATGGAGGAGGCGATGGAGATGGCTGCCACCGTCGCCAGGAACGCCCCCCTCTCCCTCCGGTACTTCAAGGAGATGGCCTACCGCAGCCTGGATTTGGGAGTGGCCGGCGCCTCCTCTCTTACGTACCACATGTACGACCGCATGCTCCTCACCGAGGACTCCAAGGAGGGACCCCTGGCCTTCGCCGAAAAGCGCAAGCCCCGCTGGAAGGGCCGATGAGGACGGCATTCGCCTCGCGTAGAGTCCCATGCTGAGCGGTCTCATCGAGAGAAGGTACTTCTTCTTCCCCGTCAGGGAGATGGAGGGCACTCCGTCCAACTGGGGCCTCTCCTACGAGGACGTGAGCTTCCCCGCCGCCGACGGCGTCGGGCTGCACGGCTGGTATCTGCCCGGCCCCACCGAGAACACCGTCCTATGGCTTCACGGCAACGGCGGCAACATCAGCCACCGCCTGGAGAACCTGATGCTCATGCACCGGCGCCTGGGGGCGGGCATCTTCATATTCGACTACCGGGGATACGGCAAGAGCCAGGGTCGCCCCACGGAGGTGGGCACCTACCGGGACTCCCAGGGGGCGTTGGACTACCTCAGGTCGCGGCCCGACGTGGACGCGGACCGCGTCGTCTACTTCGGTAGGTCCCTGGGTACCGCAGTGGCGGTGTGGCTGGCCACCCGCCACCCGCCCCGGGGCCTCATACTGGAGTCCCCCTTCTCATCCGTCCAGGACATGGCGCGTAAGGCGTGTCCGCGTCTGCCCCTGCACCACCTGGTCCGGAACAAGTACGACACCCTGTCCCGCATCGGGGACGTGTCCTGCCCCGTGCTGATAGTCCACGGCCAGCACGACCCGCTGGTGCCCCTGGAACAGGCGCGCAAGCTGTTCGACGCCGCCGGGGAGCCCAAAGGGTTCCACATGATCCCGGGCGCGGCCCACGACGACACGTACCAGGTCGGGGGAGAGCCCTACTTCCGCGTCCTGGAGGAGTTCCTGTCGTCCCTGGACTCCGTCCACCGTTGACGGAGGGCTGCCGGGAGCCTATCATTCCCCACAAAGACGGGCCCCACAAAGACGGGCCCCGCAAAGACGGGCCCCGCAAAGACGGGCCCCGCAAAGACGGGCCCCACAAAGACGGGCCCCACAAAGACGGGCCCCGCAAAGACGGAAGAACGCATAAGCGCATGAGGGGGTGTTCCATGGCCGAGGGCCGAAAGCTGGCGATCGAGATACTCTACTGCCACGATTGACGCCACGCGCTGAGAGCTGCCTGGATGGCAGGTGAAGCCCTTACCCGCGTGGGAGACCACATCGACAACTTCAAGCTGGTGCCCGGACCCCACGGCAAGTTCGACGTGCGGATAGACGGCGAGCTGGTGGCCGAGCATCGTCACGAGCCCGACGCCCACATCTTCCCCGACCTGCAGGACCTGCTGCGGGCCATCAACGAGCGGGTGGGGACAACGGCCAAGGCCTAGACCGGCGCCGGTCTCCCCTTCCAGAAACGCCGCCGCGGCCTACCACCCGCACAGGGAACGCAGCATGAGCACGGCGACGCCCTTGTCCAGCGGGCTGTTGTTGTTCCCGCACTTGGGAGACTGGATGCAGCTTGGGCATCCGTCATCGCACGGGCACTGCGCCACCGCCCGGAGTGTCGCTTCCCACAGCTCGCGTATCGCCTCGTATCCCCGCTCGGAGATGCCGATCCCGCCGGGATGCCCGTCGTAGATGAAGACCTGGGGCTTTTCCGTGTCCGGGTGCAGGGGGGTGGAGACGCCGCCTATGTCATTGCGATCGCACAGGGCGAACAGGGGCAGGACTCCGATGGCCGCGTGCTCTACGGCGTGCAGCCCGCCGGCCAGGTCCATGCGCTGCTCGCGCACGGTGTCCAGCACGTCCAGGGGAACGTCGAACCATAGGGCCACGGTGTTGAACCGGCGTTCGGGCAGGTCCAGGAACTCCTCTCCCAGCAGCTCCTCGGTCATGGGCCTGCGCAGCCGGTACCCCAATACCCGGTTGGTCACCTCCACCTCCCCCACGGACACGTTGACGCCTCCGGCCTTCCTCGATGCCCGCACCTCACGGATCTCGATGTCGGTCATGTCGCGCACCTGGGTATGGTAGGAGCCGTCGTTGGGCTCCACGTAGGCTATCCGGGACTCCAGGTCCAGGTCCGCGACCAGGTAGCTGTCTCCCTGGTGCAGGTAGACGGCGCCGGGGTGGAGCTGGTGAAACACCGAGGCCTCCTCCACCCTCTCCAGGACAGCCCCCGACCGCTCGTCCACGACCAGGTATCCCCGGGACGAGGTGGAGCGGATGTTCACCGACTCCGCCGGGTACCCGACGGCGGTGGAGGCGTACCACCTGTCCCCCTCGTTTTTGAGGAGCCCTTCCTCCTCCAGGCGGGCCAGGGCCTCCGGCAGCCCCGGCCCGAACAGCTCTTCGTCCCCCGGGCCAAGGGCCGACTCGTAGGCGGCGCAGAGGACGTGGGGCTGGAGGATGTAGGGGTTCCCGGGTGATATCAGCGCATGCTCCACGGGCTTGCTGAAGAAGGTGTGGGGGTAGTTCATCAGGTACTGGTCCAGGGGGTTGCCCTGGCCCACCAGCACCGACAGGGACTCCTCGTTCCGCCTGCCGCTGCGCCCCGCCTGCTGCCAGGTGCTGGCGATGCTCCCGGGGTATCCGGCGATGACGGTGGCGTCCAGGGTGCCCACGTCAATGCCCAGCTCCAGGGCGTTGGTGGTCGACACCCCCATCAGCTCCCCGTCGAACAGGGCCCGCTCGATCCTCCGGCGGTCCTCGGGCAGGTAGCTGGCGCGGTACGGGCTGATCTTCTCCGCCATGGCCGGCCGGGTCTCGTTGAGCTGCTCCCTGGCGTACAGGTAGACCAGCTCGGCCACCTTTCTGGTCCGGACGAAGGTGATGGTCCTGATGTTGCTGCCCACCAGCTCGGAGAAGAGGGTCGAGGCTTCGATGTTGGTGCTGCGCCTGGAGGTCCGGTTGGAGTCCGTCAGAGGGGGGTTCCAGAAGACGAACCGCTTGCCTCCGTACGGCGCCCCGTCTACCTCTATGGGCGTGAAGGGGAGGCCCGTGAGCTGACGCGCCATCTCTCCTGCGTTGGCGATGGTCGCCGAGCAGAGGATGAACTGGGGCGAGTTGCCGTAGAGGCGGCACAGGCGCCTGAGGCGTCTTATCACGTTGGCCACGTGGGATCCGAACACTCCCCTGTAGACGTGGGACTCGTCCAGGACGACGTAGCGGAGGCCTCTCAGGAAGCGCGTCCAGGTGCGGTGGTTGGGGAGGATTCCCAGGTGGAGCATGTCCGGGTTGGTGAGCAGTACCTGGGTCGACCGCTTGATCCCGGGCCGATCGTGTCCCGGAGTGTCGCCGTCGAAGATGTCGGCCCGGAAGGCCAGCCCGTCGCCCACCTCCCGGAGGCCCTTGAGCTGGTCCTGGGCCAGGGCCTTGGTCGGGTAGACGTACATGGCCCGGCTCCCCCGGTCGGCCAGCAGCGCGTTCAGGACAGGCACGTTGTAGCACAGGCTCTTGCCGCTGGCGGCCGGAGTGGAGACGGCGACGTGCTCCCCCTCCGCGAGGGCGTCGATGGCTTCTGCTTGGTGGATGTACAGGGGCCACAGCCCGCCCCTCTCCAGGCAGTGGCGCAGGTCCGGGTGGATGGAGGAGTGGAGGCGGCCGTGGATGGCCTGGCGCGGGGGAATCTGGCGGACGTATACGATCTGGTCTTTGTAGAAGGGCCTAGAGCGAAGGTGGTCGAGAAAGGCGGCGGCGTCCATGGGCGACGGTCACACCCCGGGAACCAGCTCCACCTCGTAGTCCAGCAGCTCGGCGTCACGGGTGGTGTCTTCGATGTACCGGACCACCGTGGACAGCATCTGATTGGCGTGGCCGCGGTCGTTGCTGACGCAGGAGATCCCGATGGTCAGCCGCTGCCACAGCTCGTTGTCCTCCACCTCGGCTATGGCCACGTTGAAGCGGGAGCGGACGCGGTCGATGACGGACCGGGTGACGCGGCGCTTCTCCTTGAGGCTGCGGTTGCCGGGCAACCGGAGGACGACTCGACACACGCCTATGTGCACGTTGCACTCCTGGCGGGGCTGCGAAAAGCCCACCCTGAGGGGAGGAGGTCTACGGTACGGGGACGTGGCTAGAAGGACTGCTCTGCCCGGACGGTCCTGAAGCAGTCGTTGCAGTAGACGGGCCTCTCCTGGCGCGGCTGGAAGGGGACTTCCGTGTCAATCCCGCAGGAGGCGCATACCGCGGGGTACATGGTCCTGGGTCGGTCCGAGCCGTAGCCCGACCGGCGGCGGGCGGCGCGGCACTCGGGGCATCGCCCGGGCTCGTTCAACAGCCCCCGGCTCTGGTAGAACTCCTGCTCGCCCACACTGAAGATGAAGGAGTCACCGCACTCCCTGCACACCAGCGTCTTGTCCTCGGAGGGAACCATGGAGCCTCCTTAGTGGGCCCGCACGCCTCGTCGGCCGCCGGTGGCTTGGCGCACCTGCCCCGGCGCACTTGGACGAACACCGGAGACCGTTCTGGGCTGGGGCTGGACTAGGGGTCGCAACAGCCGACCAAATGCAGCGGTAAGTATAGCAAAGGGCCCCGTGGCCCGCAACCCGAAACGGGGGCCCGCAGGCATCGCGACGCCCCTCGCCGCGGCCCGTGGGGACGGCGCCCCGGCATTGACGGTGGTCGACGGCGCGGCTACAATGGTTTCGCTTCGGGGGTCTCGCTTCGGGCCCGAAGCCTTCTTCCATGGCACAGCTCTTCGACATGCACGTCCACACCACCCGCGGCAGCAGCGACAGCAACCTCACTCCCGAAGAGATGGTCCTGGAGTCGGAGCGTCTCGGCTTCTTCGGACTCTGCATCACTGAGCACAGCGGACCCTGGGACCGGCACGAGTTCCAGGAGTTCGCCAAGGAGCACAGCCAGGTGCTCATCAGGGCCATGGAAGTGGAGACGGACATGGGCCATATACTGGCCTTCGGGTTGGGCAGCTACGTTCCCGGTATAGCCGACGCCCGACGCCTCCGCAAGGCCGTCGACGAGGTGGGCGGGTTCATGATCAGCGCCCACCCCTTCCGGGGCCTGCACAGCCGCGTTTCCTCCTACAGCCAGCTCCTTTACAAGGGGTCGGCGTCCCCTCCGGCCACCGTCGAGGAGGCGTCGCGGCACCCGGTGTTCGGCCTCGTGGACGCCGTGGAGGTGGCCAACGGCGGCACCTCCGACTCGGAGAACCGCTTCGCCATGGGGGTAGCCCAGCACCTGGGCCTCAAGGTGACGGGCGGAAGCGACGCCCACTCCCGGCACGGCCTGGGGCGCTGCATCACCGCCTTCCAGGGCCAGATACGGACGGAGGAGGAGTTCATGAACTCACTCCGCTCCGGGGCCTTCTACCCCTCCAGGCTCACCGAGAACAACCGGGACCCCAGCGGCTCCTGGGTACCCGTTCCCGAGCCCTTCACCCTGGAGGGCGGCTGATACTTCCACGGCGAAGGCTGAGGGCCAGGTGTTGACGGGGAGAGAGGACCTGTGGGGTAGGATGGAGCCTGGGGACTCGGCTGCCAGGTACGTAGCGCTGGACCTGGAGACCACCGGCCTCAACGCGGAACGGGACGCCATCATAGAGGTGGGGGCCGTCAAGTTCCAGGAAGACCGGGTCCTGGACGTATATCAGACCCTCGTAAACCCCTACCGAAAGCTCCCCGAGTTCGTCCAGAGGCTCACCGGCATCGGCCAGCGCGAGGTCGACAGGGCCCCGGCCTTTGCCGCGGTGGCCGGGGAGGTCCAGGAGTTCGTCGGCGGCCTCCCGGTGGTGGGGCACAACGTCGCCTTCGACCTGGACTTCCTTTCGCGGAACGGGCTGCCCCTCCCCGGCGACGCCTACGATACCTGGGACCTGGCGTCGGTCCTGATGCCCTCCACCACCAGCTATGCCCTGGCGAAGCTGTCGCTGCAGCTCTCCGTCGACCAGGCGCGTGCCCACCGCGCCCTGGACGACGCCCAGGCGACCCGGCTGGTGTTCCTGGCCCTGCTGTCCATGGCGCGGGAGCTGGACCCGGGAACCGTTGCGTCGATACGGGACCTGGCGAGCCGGGCCAGGTGGCCCGTCGCCCGCCTCTTCGCGTCGCCCGCCCCGCTGCAAATCCCGCCAGCCTCCGGCGTGGGGCCGGACGGTCTGGACATGGGAGCGCTGGAGTCCCGGCTGGCCCGCCCGGGCCCGGCCCTGAGACCAACACAGCCGATGGTCCCCGTGGACGTGGAGGAGATGGAGGCGCACCTGGGCCCCGGAGGGCTCCTCTCCAGGACCCTGCCGGGGTTCGAGCGGCGGCCCCAGCAGGCGGAGATGATGAAGGCAGTGGCGGGGGCCTTCAACTCCGGCAGCCACCTGATGGTCGAGGCGGGCACCGGTGTGGGCAAGTCCCTGGCATACCTGCTGCCGGCCCTCACCCACTCAGTGAGCAACGGGTCCAGGGTCGTCGTGTCCACCAACACCATCAACCTCCAGGAGCAGCTCCTGAACAAGGACATACCGGCCCTGCGTGAGGCCCTGGAAGACAACGGGGTCATCCCCCGGGGGCAGCTGCAGGTGGCGCCACTGAAGGGGCGGGCCAACTACCTGTGCCTGCGCCGGTGGGGCCTCCTGGCCCGTGGCGAGGAACCCACGGCGGAGGACGCCCGCCTCCTGGCCAAGACCCTGGTATGGCTCCAGGACACGTGCACCGGGGACAGGGGCGAGATCAACCTGTCGGGGAGGGATGTCCCCGCGTGGGGCCGCGTTTCGGCCGCCGACAAGGGACGCTGCCCAGGGATGCGCGGCGAGGGTCCCTGCTTCCTCCGCTCCGCCCGGGACCGGGCCGAGGCCGCCCACGTCGTCGTCGTGAACCACGCCCTCCTTCTGTCGGACTTGGCGATGGGCGGAGGCGTGTTGCCCGCCTACGACCACCTGATCGTGGACGAGGCCCATCACCTGGAGGAGGAGGCGACCCGGCAGCTCGGCTTTCAGATATCCCAGGGCAGGCTGGGGGACGAGTCCGACGCCGTGGGCAAGCTCGTGGCAGGCGTAGTGGCCGCGGCGCGGGGCTCGGGTCTGCCCGAGGGCCAGGCGCGGCGCGGACAGGAGGCGGCCGACCGGCTACAGGCCCACTGGACCCGTCAGGTGAGGGGCTCCTGGGACAGGCTGTGGGGCATGGCCGACCGTTTCCTGTCCCAACAACAGGAGGGCCAGGAGCAGCTGTCGGTGACGCGGAGCACCAGGGCCCAACCGGGGTGGTCGGAGCTGGAGGTGGCATGGGAGAACCTGGACGTGGTGCTGGACGAGGCCCTCCGCCACGTGGACCGGGTGGCGTCCTTCCTGGAGTCGCTTCCCACGGACGGGCCCGCCGACGTGGAGTCGATGGCCGTGGAGCTGGCCAACTGGCAGGACGGACTGGAGGAGCTGCGGGAGAAGCTTCGGACCTTCCTGGTGGCGCCCGCCGACTCCCAGCGCATCGACTGGATGGAGCGGGCAACCGACTTCAGGGGCGGCTCCGAGGGCCAGTACAACATCGTCCTTCACTCAGCGCCCCTGAACGTGGGACTGGACCTGAACGAACAGCTCTTCTCCAAGAAGCGCTCGGTGGTCCTCACCAGTGCGACCCTGGGCTCCCAGGGAACGCTGGACTACATGAGGGACCGGGTCGGGCTGCAGGAGACCGGGGAGCTGATGGTCGGATCACCCTTCGACTACAAGCGGGCGGCGGTGATACTGATACCCAAGGACATCCCAACGCCGACGAGCCCCGGATTTCAGCCGGCGGCGGACCGCCTGGTGGTCGGGCTCGTTCGGGAGCTGGAGGGCCATACCCTTGTGCTGTTCACCTCCCACGCGGCACTGAGAGCTACGGCCAGGGGAGTCCGGCCCCAGCTGGAGGCGGAGGGCATCAGGGTGCTGGCCCAGGGCGTTGACGGCTCGCCCAGGCAGATAGTGCAGGAGTTCAGCGAGTCCCCCTCGTCGGTCATACTGGGCACCAGCAGCCTGTGGGAGGGCGTGGACCTGGCCGGCGGGATCCTCAAGGCGGTGGTCATCGGACGCCTCCCTTTCCACGTGCCCACGGACCCCATCTTCGCGGCCCGGTCGGGCGAGTACGAGGACGGGTTCCACGAGTACGCGCTGCCCCAGGCCATCCTGCGCCTCCGCCAGGGTGTGGGGCGCCTCATCCGGGGCAGCCAGGACCGCGGGGCCATCGTAGTGATGGACAACCGTATCATATCCCGCGCCTACGGGAGGGCCTTCCTGGAGTCCATGCCTCCGTGTACGGTGAAGCAGGGGCCGACGTCGGCGATCCCGGAGTACGCAGGCCGCTGGGTCCGACGAGAGGTAACGGTCTAGCTTGGACGGAACGACCACCGTTTCGGGTACGGCCCGCCTCGTAGTCGGCCGATCCTTTGACCTGGAGGCCAGCGTCCACAGCGGCCAGTCCCACAGGTGGCGAAGGGACGGCCAAGGGGCCGAATGGCACTGGGGAATCGTGTACGACAACCTGGTCAAGATCAGGTCCACGGGCCTGGGCCCGTCGGAGGGCGTCTGCCTGGAGTTCAGCCCGGCCGTCGCCGGAGGGCGTGACCTGGTCCCCCAGGTAGAGCGCTTCTTTCGCCTGGACGACGACGTCGAGGGTATCCACGCCGCCATCTCCCGCGATCCCAGGGTGGCCGAGATGGTGGGCCTCTATCCCGGGCTGCGCCTTCTCCGGGTGGACCCCTGGGAGTGCATGGTCTCGTTCATCTGCTCTGCGAACTCCAACCTGGCCCGCATCCACGCCAACGTCGAGTCCATTGCGGAGGCCTACGGGCGGCGTCTGGAGGTGGACGGGCACGTCCGGTCCACGCTGCCTAGGCCCCCGGAGCTTGCCGAGGTCGGCGAGCGGCGCCTGCGGGACCTGGGCCTGGGCTTCAGGGCGCCGTACGTGGCTGCGGCTGCCGAGGCCGTGGCCGGGGGAGCCCTGGACCTGGAGGCCCTCAGGCGAATGGCCTACCCCGACGCCCACCAGCGCCTGATGGAGCTGCCGGGCATCGGGCCCAAGATAGCCGACTGCATACTGCTCCACTCGCTGGACCAGCTTGAGGCATTCCCCGTAGACGTGTGGGTGCGGAGGGCGCTGAGGGAGTGGTACTTCGATGGGCGGAAGAGCCCACCCGACGGGGAGATGGCGGCCTGGGCTAGGGACCACTTCGGCCGGTGGGCCGGCTACGCGGAGCTGTACCTGTTCCATGGGCGGAGGCTCATGGGCAGGCCCAAGCCCGGCTAGGCGTCCAGGGGGCTTCCTGCGGCGGGCCTCATGCGGGGGCGACGGGCGGCAGCCCTGCCCGCTCTCGCACCATGTTCAGGTAGTGGGTCATTCCGCTCTCCATGGTGTACTTCGCCCGGAATCCCAGCTCGTTGACGAGCCGGTCGTTGTTCAGGAGGGGCGTCATGGTGGCGGGGGTGGAGCTTACGCTGATCTCCGAGTCCGGAAGTATGTTGCGCAGGTGGGCGGTGACGTCGCCCATGCGGCGCCGCTCGGACACCATGTTGAACATGCGGTGCTTGGGGTCCTGGACGGTCAGGATCAGGTGCCACGCCTCGGCCGCGTCTGCGGCGTACATCCAGTCTATCACCTGGTGGTCGGGAGGCATCTCGATGGGCTGGCCCAGGGCGGCCAGCTCGGGCAGCACCATGAAGTGGGGCGTATCCGCCAACCCCGCCAGGCCGCTGGACCAGGAGCCCCTCTGCCCACGGCCCAGGCCGAACACCGAGGCGGGACGCAGGCCGATGGTGTCCAGCCCGTACCTGCGCTGGTACACCTGGGCTACGTAGTCGCCCCAGTTCTTGCACGCCCCGTAGATGGTGTCCGGCATCGGCGGGTCGTCGTCGTGGAACTCCCGGTCCCGGTCCGGATGGCCGGCGAACACGGCGGCGGAGCTGGCGAAGCAGACCCTCTTTACGCCCTGCATACGGCAGGCCTCGAAGACGTTGATCACGCCCATGCACTGCACGTCGACGTAGGGCCGCATCTTCCCGTCGGCCGGTTCGCTGAGGATGTAGGCCAGGTGCGCCACCCGGTCCACGTCATGGCGCTGGATGGCGCTGAGAACCTCCAGGGGCTCCAGCACGTCGCCCTGGACTATGGTCACCCTGTCTCGTATATCGTCCACCCGCGAGAGGTCCGGGTACTTCTCGAACAGGACCAGGTCCGACTCCCCCTTCTCCTCCAGAAGGTGGCGGGCCAGATAGGACCCCAGGAACCCGGTGCCCCCCGTTATCATTATCGCCATCTTGCCGGCCTCCTCGCGTCGTATTGGGCATCGTCAGCACCCTGACCGGGGTCATCATGCAGCCGCGTGCGCCCGGCGCCCTCGACTCCCGAACCCTACTGCACCAGCAGCAGCTTGCCGAAGAAGTTCCGCTCCTCCATGGCCCGGTGGGCGGCGGCGGCGCTCTCCAGGGGGAAGGTCTGGTGGATGGTGGAGCGGACCTTGCCGCGGTTCACCATCTCGACGATCTGCCGCATGTCTTCCTTGGTGCCCATGAAGACGCCGAACACGCTGAGATGCCTGGTGAACATGGCCCCCATGTGCAGGTCGTACTTGTACCCCGTGGTGACGCCGCAGTTGCCGTACCTGCCGCCGGGCCTCAGGGAGTTGTACGCCGCCGCAAAGAACTCGGCGCCCACGTGGTCTACGACCATGTCCACGCCCGCTCCCCCCGTGAGCTCGCGGGCCCTCTTGGTGACGTCCTCCTCGGTGTAGTTAATCACCTCGTCGGCCCCCGCCTCCCGCGCCCTGGCGGCCTTGTCCGCCGTGCTGGTGGTGGCGATGACCCTGGCTCCGATGACGTTCTTGGCCACCTGTATCGCGGCTGCGCCGACCCCCGCCGACGCCGACAGCACCAGCACGGTCTCCCACGGTTTCAGCCCTCCCCGCCTCACCAGCATGTTCCACATGGGCAGGAAGGTCGTCGGGACCGCCGCGGCGTCCTCGTAGGAGACGTGGTCGGCGATCCGGTGGACGTTGGCGGCCGGGACCACGACGTACTCGGCGTAGCTGCCGTCCAGGGCTGAGCCCAGCATCCTGATGGATGGGCACAGGTCGTCCTCACCGGCCAGGCACCGGGCGCAGTCGCCGCAGGTGATGTTGGGGTTGACCACCACCCGATCGCCTTCTCCCAGTCCCTGCACGCCTCCTCCGACCTCAGCGACCTCCCCTGCGCAGTCGCCTCCCAGCACCAGTGGAGGCGGAAACTCCCGGCGCATTCCCCGGACCCCGGCCCTGGTGTAGAGGTCCAACCGGTTCAGGGAGCCGGCCCTCACCCGGACCTTCACACGGCCGTCGCCCACCGTGGGGTCCGGCAGTTCGCCGCAGGTCAAGACCTCGGGTCCGCCGTGCTCCTGTATGAAGACCGCCTTCATCCCTTCTCCTCCCGTTACGGGCCTCGCCCCCTCTAGGAGCCCTCTTGAAGCGCCTGGTAGCAGTTATGGCAGAGGAACACCAACGCCAGGGCCTCGTCGTGGCTGGCGATACGGCCGCACTGGGGTATATCCACGTCCACGCTCCAGGGCTGGTGGAACTTGCCCCCGCACATCTGGCAGGAAGCCTGGTGGTACTCGTCCAGTGGCCCTGAGCAGACTATGCAGGTCTCATCTCGTTCGGTCAACCGGCTCTCCTCGCCGCGAGGTATCCCCGGGCGGTCTTGATCTCGTCGTCCCGGGTCGTGACCAGGCCGTCCAGCCGGGCCGACTTCAGCTCACGCAGGGCGTCCCCAACCAGGGGTCCCTGGGGAAACCCGAGGGAGACGAGGTCGCCGCCCTTGAGCATCGGCTTTACATAACGCATATCGTCGAGGTACGAACTCAGGGACCTTCCGACGGCGGTGTCCCCGGCCATGATGGCGTTTATTCGGAGGGCCTCGGGCGCGTAGGGCTCCAGCGCCCGGCACAGGGCGGACCTCGTGTAGTCGGGTCCGCCGGCGATGTCAGGGACCACGTCGAGCATCACGGCGGCCGTGTCCTCGACGACCCTCTTCCAGGTGAAGGGCATGCGAAGCCGGTATGCCAACGACATCACCCGCTCCTTCGACGACGAAAAGCACAGGGCGGCCAGGTAGTCCAGGGGCGAAAAGGACCCCCCGGACCGGGCGAGGGCCGCGACGGCGGAGTCGTCCCCCATGGCTGGGTGGATGGCCGTCAGCACTCCCAGCTCGGCGCAGCGCCGGAGGGCCCGGTGGGGCTCCGCCTCCCGGAGCGCCGCCGCCAGCTCCTTCCTGAGACGGTCTCCGCTCAGGGTGTCCATGGCCCCCGCGTCCAGGGCTTCCACCAGCCGCCGCTCCGTAGCCTCGTCCAGCCGGTAGCCCAGCCTCTGCTCGTAGCGGATGGCCCTGAGGATGCGGGTCGGGTCGTCGACGAAGCTGGCTTCGTGCAGGACGCGGACGACGCCCGCCGACAGGTCGGCCCGGCCCCCGTGGGGGTCCAGCAGGCCGCCCTTCGCCGGTCCCGTCAGGGGAAGGGCCATGGCGTTGATGGTGAAGTCGCGCCGGGCAAGGTCGTCCTCGATGGAGCTGGGGGTGACCTGGGGCAGGGCCCCGGGCCTGGGGTACGTCTCGCGACGGGCCGTCACCAGGTCCAGCGACTGCTTGCCCAGCCGCACCGTCGCCGTGCCGAACTGGGAGCGGGAAACGAGCCGTCCCTCCAGTCTTGCCGCTATGGTGGACGCCAGGGCTTGGGCGTCGCCCTCGACCACCAGGTCGAGGTCCTTGACGGGCTTCTCCAGCAGCAGGTCCCGCACGGGCCCTCCCGCCAAGTACAGGGACAGGCCGGCGCCGCAGGCCTCCGCGCATATGGGGGCCAGCAAGTCAGCCGCCTCCAGTGACAGGGACCGGTGGAGGGAGGAAGGGATGTTTGCCGGTGGCAGGGGAGTACGCTGGCGTGTCATGAGGGACGGGCCAATTATAGCATATCTGCTCCGTGATATAATTCACCAATTGAATTCGTCTGGGATATAGGGGGCATGATGGCAGGGAGGTCGGCGGCGCGGCAGGCCGGACCGGGAGGGGTCCCCGAGGTCGTGGTGATGCGCCTCCCCCAGTACATCCGGGTGCTGAGCTCTCTGATGGCCCAGGGAGTGAACATCGTCAGCTCCCAGCGGCTGGGCGAGATCCTGCAGGTGACACCCGCGCAGATCAGGAAGGACCTCAGCTACTTCGGCCGGTTCGGCAAGCAGGGCCGGGGCTACAGGGTCAGACACCTGATCGTGGAGCTCAAGGAGATCATGGGCCTCGACCGCCGTTGGAACGTGGCCCTGGTGGGCGTCGGGCGGCTGGGCCGGGCCGTGTTGAGCTACCCGGGGTTCGCTCCCGAGGGTTTCCACGTCGTCGCGGCCTTCGACGCCGACCGCCGCATCATAGGAAGGACCGTGGGAAGCCTCAAGGTGCAGCCGATAGAGGAGCTGGACCGGACGGTGATGGAGCGCGGCATCGGAATCGGCATCGTCGGTGTGCCCGGCCCCCACGCCCAAGCGGTTATCGACCGGTTGGTAGGAGCGGGGGTGAAGGCGATTCTCAACTACGCGCCCATCGCGGCCCAGGCGCCCGACGGCGTGAGGGTGCGAAACGTCGACCCGGTGCTGGCCCTGCAGACCATGACCTTCTACCTGCTGGGGGAGGAGGACGAGGCCTGAGCGGCGGCTAAGCGGATGGGGGCGGTGTGGCTCGGGTCCGCCGCCGGCGGGCTATCCTCAAGCGGGTCTCGGCGCGTCTGACGGCCCTGGCGGCCTGCTCCAGGTCCAGGTCCGCGGTACGGTTGGCCATCCGCTCCTGGGCCCGCCGCATCGCTTCCTGGGCCCGTTGCTCGTCGATCTCGTCGGACCGCTCGCACGCGTCGGCCAGGATGGTCACCCGGTTCCCCATAACCTCCAGGAACCCTCCGCTCACCACCAGGTACTCGTCCCGGCCCTCCTTGCGGATCATCAGCTCCCCCGGCTGGAGGCTTGTCATCAGGGGAGCGTGATGGGGCAGTATCCCCAGGTCTCCCTCCACCCCGGGGGCGTTGACGGCCTCCACGTCGTCCGAGTAGACCTCTCGCTCGGCGGTCACTATCTCCAGACGCATCGTTACCATGAATGCCCCCTAGACGGCAGCCATCTCCTGGGCCTTCTCCAGCGCCTCGTCTATGGTGCCGGTCATGTAGAAGGCCTGCTCGGGCACCTCGTCGTGCTGGCCCTCCAGGATCTCGGTGAAGCCCCGGACGGTCTCTCGCACCGGCACGTACTTGCCGCCCATCCCGGTGAACGTCTCGGCCACGTAGAAAGGCTGGGTGAGGAACCGCTGGATCCGCCGGGCCCGGGCCACTGTGACCTTGTCCTCCTCGGACAGCTCCTCGATGCCCAGGATGGCGATGATGTCCTGCAGGTCGCGGTAGCGCTGGAGGACCTGCTGGACGCCCCGCGCCACCCGGTAGTGCTCGTCGCCCACGATCCTCGGCTCCAGCATCCGGGAGAAGGAGGCCAGAGGGTCCACCGCCGGGTAGAGGCCCTGGGCGGCCAGCGCTCTCTCCAGAGAGACGACGGCGTCCAGGTGGCCGAATGTGGTGACGATCCCCGGGTCGGTGTAGTCGTCGGCTGGCACGTAGACCGCCTGGAAGGACGTGATGGAGCCCTTGGTCGTGGAGGTTATCCGCTCCTCCAGCGCCCCCATCTCGGTCCCCAGGGTCGGCTGATAGCCCACCGCCGAAGGCATCCGGCCCAGAAGCGCCGACACCTCCATGCCCGCCAGGATGTAGCGGTAGATGTTGTCGATGAACAGGAGCACGTCCTGGTTCTGCTCGTCCCGGAAGTACTCGGCCATGGTCAGGCCCGTGAGGCCTATCCTGGCGCGGACGCCCGGGGGCTCGTTCATCTGCCCGAACACCAGCACCGTGCTGTCCATCACCCCCGAGTCCTGCATCTCGTGCCACAGGTCGTTTCCCTCTCGGGAGCGCTCGCCCACGCCGGAGAAGACGGACACCCCCTTGTGGACGGCGGCGATGTTGCGGATGAGCTCCATGATGATGACCGTCTTGCCGACGCCGGCCCCGCCGTAGGCGCCTACCTTGCCGCCCTTCATGAACGGGGTGATGAGGTCGAACACCTTGATGCCCGTCTCCAGTATCTCTGTGGTGGTCTCCTGCTCCTCGAAGGAGGGCGGCGGCCGGTGGATGGGCCAGTGCTGAGGCGGCTCCACAGGGCCCAGGTTGTCCAGGGGCTCGCCGGTGACGTTGAACAGCCTGCCCAGGGTCTCCTCCCCGACCGGCACGAGCACCGGGCTGCCCGTGTCCACGGCGTCGACGCCCCTGGCCAGGCCCTCGGTGGGGCCCAACGCCAGGCAGCGCACCCAGTTGTTCCCCACGTGTTGCTCCACCTCCAGGGTGAGCTTCTCGCCGCCGTTGTCTATCACCACGGCGTTGAACAGCGTGGGGAGATCGTCCGGCGGGAACTCCACGTCGACCACCGTACCGATCACCTGTACGACCTTGCCTGTACCCATTCTCAGCTCCTTCTGTCTCCCTGTCCCCGCTTACTGGAGGGAGACAGGGGGTTGGCCTTATGCCAGCACTTCCGAGCCGCCCAGGATATCCAGCAGCTCGTTGGTGATGCTCTCCTGGCGTACCTTGTTCGCCAGGAGAGTCAGGTCATCCACCATCTCCCCCGCGTTCTCGGTGGCGTTGCGCATGGCCACCATCCTGGCCGACTGCTCGCTGGCTATCAGCTCCAGGAGGGCGTGGTATATCTCCATCTCCACGAACCTTGGCAGCAGGGAGCCAAGCACCACCTGGTCGCTGGGCTCGTATATGTATCCCACCCGCTCGTAGGCGGTCAGCTCCGCGGGCACTATGGGGAGCAGCCGCTTGACCACGGGACGCTGGACGGTGGTGGAGACGAACTCCACGTAGGACAGGTGCACCTCGTCGACCTCGCCCTTGGTGTACTGGTCGATCACCATGCTGGATATGGCTATGGTGTCGGCCAGGACCGGCCTGTCGCCCAGGTTGATGAACACGGCCTTCACGTCCTGGCCGTACCGGACCATGAAGTCCCTGCCCTTGCGCCCGACGGCCACGATCGTGGCCGGGACCTGCTGCTCGACGATGAACTGGCTCACCCGGCGGTTCAGGTTGGAGTGGAGGCCGCCGCACAGGCCCCTGTCCGGGGTGATGTGCACCAGCCCCACCCGCTGGATGGGCCGGGACTCCAGGAGCGGCTGGGAGGTGCCGTCCTCGCTGGGCTGGGCCGCCAGGTCGGCGATCACCTGCTGGATCTTCTCCGAGTAGGGCCGCCCGGCCAGCACGCTGGCCTGGGCGCGGCGCATCTTGGACGCGGCGATCATCTCCATCGCCTTGGTCACCTTGGCGGTGTTCTCGATGCTCCGAATACGGCGCCTTATCTGCCGGATGCTTGCCATTTCCTGCCTGTCGGGACCCGCTTCGGGGACGGGCCCACGTGGGTCCCGCGCCCCGGCGGTCCGGTCTCTACTCCGTCAGCCCGTCTCTACTCCGTCAGGTTAAAAGTCGACTTGAACTCCTGGATGGCCTCCCTGAGCGCCGCCTCGGTGTCGTCGGCTATGTCCTTGCTCTCGGAGATGGCCCGGGCGATGTCGGGCTTGGTCGACTCCACGTATCTGAGCAGCCCCTCCTCGAACTCCTGGCACCTGGTGACGGGGACGTCGTCCAGGTCCCCGTTGTTGACGGCGTAGAGGACTATCACCTCTTGCTCCAGGCTCATGGGCCGGTACTGGAGCTGCTTGAGGATCTCGGTGCTGCGCTGCCCCCGTTCGAGCTGGGCCCGGGTGGCCCGGTCGAGGTCGGCGGTGCCGAACTGGGCGAAGGTGGCCAACTCCCGGTACTGGGCCAGGTCCAGGCGGAGCCGGCCGGCGACCTTGCGGATCGCCCTGGTCTGGGCCGCGCCGCCTACCCGGGACACCGAGAGGCCCACGTTCACCGCGGGACGGATGCCAGAGTTGAAGAGCTCTGGCTCCAGGTATATCTGCCCGTCGGTGATGGAGATGACGTTGGTGGGGATGTACGCGGACACGTCTCCGGCCTGGGTCTCGATGATGGGAAGGGCGGTGATGGACCCGCCTCCGAACTCCGGGGCCAGCTTGGCCGCCCGCTCCAGGAGCCGGCTGTGCAGGTAGAAGACGTCCCCCGGGTAGGCCTCCCGGCCCGCCGGCCGGCGGAGCAGCAGGGATAGCTGCCTGTACGCCCAGGCGTGCTTGGTCAGGTCGTCGTAGATGATCAGCGAGTCCTTGCCCTCGGCCAGGAAGGCCTCCGCCATGGCGCAGCCAGCGTAGGGGGCGATGTACTGCAGGGGCGCCGGGTCCGAGGCGTTGGCGGCCACCACCAAAGTGTGGTCCATGGCGCCGTTCTCCTCCAGGCTGGCCAACACCTGGGCCACCTTCCCCTGCTTCTGGCCGATGGCCACGTAGATGCAGATCAGGTCCTGGCCCTTCTGGTTGATGATGGCGTCGATGGCGATGGCCGTTTTGCCGGTGGACCTGTCGCCGATGATCAGCTCCCGCTGCCCCCTGCCGATGGGGATCATGGAGTCGATGGCCTTCACACCGGTCTGCACGGGGGTGTCCACCGACTGCCGGGTGACCACGTTGGGGGCGATGCGCTCCACCGGCAGGGTCCGGTCGGCGTTGACGGGACCCTTGCCGTCCAGGGGCCGTCCCAGGGGGTCCACCACCCTGCCCACCAGGGCATTGCCCACGGGCACCTCGATGATGCGGCCCGTGGAGCGTACCGTGTCCCCCTCCTTGACGGCGTTGGGGTCCCCCATGATGGCCGCGCCCACCGTGTCCTCTTCCAGGTTCAGGGCCAGGCCCATGACGCCGTTGGGAAACTCCAGGATCTCGTTGTACTGGGCCCCCTGGAGCCCCTGGATTCGGGCTATGCCGTCTCCCACCTCCACGACGGTGCCCACGTCGACGAGGGTCAACTCGGACCCGAACTCCTCGATCTGTCTTCGGATGACGGAGACTATGTCTTGGCCTCGGGTAGTCACCGGTTTACCTCCTGAGTGCCGCCGGCGCCCTTCCCCGGTGGGAGCGGCGCCGGCTCCACTGGCTTATGCGCTTGCCTCGATCGCCCCCTGCTGCAACCTCTTGCCCATCTCGGCCAACCGGGTCCGGGTGCTGCCGTCTATGAGCCGGTCTCCTACGCGTATGACCAGGCCTCCCAGGATGGAGGGGTCCACGCGGGTCTCCATGACCACTTCTTTGTGGATCAGCCCCGAGATGAACTCGGATATGCTCTTCTGCTCCGAGTCCTCCAGGGGCACGGCCGACGAGACCTGCACCTGCTCCCTGCCCATGTGGGCGTCCAGCAAGCGGCGGTAGCCCTTCTCCACCTCTGGGACCAGCTCGGTCAGGCCCCTGTCTACCAGAACGCAGAGGAGGTTCCTCAGCAGCGGGTCGATGTCCGGGAGGGCCTCCTCGATGGTGCGGACCTTCTGGGGCATGGTCACCTTGGCGTGCTCCAGGAACCCGAACATATCCGGGTTCTCCATGGCCCGGCACAGGGCGCCGAGGTCCTCAGCCCACTGGTCCAAGCGCTCCTGTTCCAAGGCGAGGTCGAATACCGCCTGGGCGTACCTTTTGGCTGATGCGCTATCGGGCATACCTTGCTAGCCCCGGCGAAGGGTCTCGCCCTCCTCCAGCACCCGGGCGATGAGGTCGGTGTGGGCGTCCCGGTCCAGGGACCGCTCGATGACCTTCTCGGCGGTGGATATGGCCAGGTCGGCGAAGTGGGCCCTCACCTCCCGGACGGCGGCGTCACGCTCTCTCTGGATGTCCTCCCTGGCCCTGGCGACGAACGCCTCCGCTTCTTGCCGGGCCTTCTCCTGCTCGTCTGTGCGATACTTGTCGGCAAGCTCCCTGGCCTGGTCGATGAGCTTCTGCCCCTCGGCCCTCGCTTCAGCGAGCTGCCTCTGGGTATCGGCCTGGGACCGGTCGGCCTCCTCCCGAGCCCGCTCCGCCGCCTCAAGGCTCTCCCTGATCCGCTCCGACCGCTGATCCATTATCCGCAGGATCGGCTTGTAGGCGAACATATACAGGATCACCAACAGGATGACGAAGTTGACTAGGAACGCTATCAAGCTTGGGAGATTCAGTCCTAGATCACCCATCACCTAGCTCCAAACCGGAATTTGCCGTCATGCAAAAGGACCACGCCCTTGGAATGCGAGCAGTCCCTAAAACACGAACAAGAGAATAGCCGCAACGACCAGGGCGTAGATGCCCAGCGCTTCCGCGAAGGCAATCGCCAGGATCATGTTGGTCAAAATCGGCCCCCGCGCCTCCGGATTGCGCCCGATGGCGTTCATGGCTGCGCTGCCAAGGATGCCGATACCGATACCAGGCCCCAGGACACCCAGGCCGATGGCGAGGCCGGCGGCCAAAGCCTTGACCGAGGTATCGCTGAGAATCTCTTCTTGGGCAGCTAGCGCGGAAGCCACGGACATAAGGATATCTACAGGCATATTCCCTCCTTTAACTGAGTCGGTCTAACGATGTGGCGTGTCCTAGTGCTCTTCCTCGTGGGAAGTGATCGCTATTGTAGCAAAGACCAGGGTTAGCCCGGCAAATATGAGAGCTTGGACCAGGCCCACCAGCAGCTCGAGTCCATAGACGGCAACCGTCGCCACGAAGGGGACGAGGAATGTCGCCATCAGCACCAGGACCTCGCCGGCGGTCATGTTGCCGAACAGCCTGAAGGTGAAGCTTACCACCCGGACCAGCTCGCTCATCCCCTCCAGGAATCCCACGAAAAGGGTGATGCCCGCCTGGAACAGCTGTCCCCTCCGGAGGTTGCGGAAGAACTGGCCGACGGGGATGAACTTGGCCAGGTACCTGAAACCCAGCATGCGCAGCCCCCAGTACTCCACGAAGACGAAGGACACCAGGGCCAGGGCCAGGGGCATGTTCAGGTCGGTGCCAGCCGAGCGCACCAGGTGGGCCGCTATGTCTCCGTCGCCGTCCTTGAACCCCAGGGACGGATAGATGGGCAGAAGGGCTATCCACGCGTTGAAGGCCACGAAGAGGAACATGGTGGCGATGATGGGAAAGACCCTCCGGCCCATTTCCCTTCCTATAACTCCCTCCACGAACCCCAGCAGCGCCTCGACGGCCATCTCCACCAGGTTTTGCAGCCGGCCGGGCACCATCCTGGCTCGTCTCACGCCTAACAGGAAGATGCCCAGCAGCACCAGGGTCGTGACCCAGGCCGACAGCATGGTGTTGGTGACGGCGAAGTCGAACATGCCCAGGGGCGTGAAGTGGTACGGCTTCCCCTTGCCGCTGGCTTCGTCGCCCGACCCGTGGCCGTCGTCGGCCTTGTTGGGTGCGAAGTTGTGCTCGTTGCGGGCCTCGGCCGGAAATATGGGCTGGGGCGGAAGGTGGACCTGGGGCTGGGGCAGCAGGGGTTCCTGGTCCTCGCCCCCGAGGACGGCCGTCCCGATGGCCCCCGTGACTAGGCCCGCGACGAACAGGGCCAGAATGGCCAGGCCGCCCAGTAGCAGGAATCGCCGGGCTCCGGCGCCCGAGGGCACTACCTCTCCCTCCCGCTCGGGGGCCCGTCACTGCCATTGAGGCCCCCGTCGCTGGCGTCGGAGCCCCCGTCACTGCGGTCGGAGCCCCTGACACCGCCGCCGGAGCCAAGAAGGGGGGACACCATCTTGTAAGTCCCATAAAACGCCGAGGCACATCCCAAGATTAGACCCACCAACAGAAAGATAACCTTGGTGCCCAGGGCCCCGTCCACCACCACTCCCACCACAATGCCACCTATGATGCAGAGGGCTATGTAGAACCCCAGCCCCGAAAGTCGCAGGGCCAGCACCCACCATGGCATACCCATCTCAGGCCTAGTGAATCCTATCACTAGTTCCATCGGGCGTCAACCGATTCTCCCAGGCCGGGAACCCCGCAAAAAAAGCCCCCGGCCACGCCTGGCCGGGGGGTCTTTCTCGGTTGACTCTGGGCGAGACGAGACTACGCTATTCCTTCTCCTGCTGCTGCTTGCCGAAGTCCTCCAAGTCCAGGCTGTTGATGAAGTCGGTAAAGGCCGACATCCTGCGGAGCTCTTCCTCCTTCACCTCGGGGGACTTGTCGGGCTGGCCCGCCGTGTCCTCGGGCAGCAGGGGCTTCCCCGTCTCCTTGTCCAGGAGGATGCCGGCCTTCTCCAGCACCTGCTCCTCCACGAAGATGGGCACCTGGACACGCACCGCCAGGGCGATGGCATCGCTGGGGCGGGAGTCCACCTCCAGGCTCTTGCCGTTGACGTTTATGATCACCTTGGCGTAGAAGGTGTCGCTCTCCAGGTCGTTCACCAGGATGTGATGGACGGCCCCGCCCAGGTTGTCGATGACCGCACGAAGGAGGTCGTGGGTCAGGGGTCTGGGAACAGAGATGTCCTGCAGCTTGACCGCGATCGCGTCGGCTTCCGCCGGCCCGATCCAGATAGGCAGGTACCGGTCCGATTCCTTTTCCTTCAGAATCACGACCCGCTGGTAGTTCATCAAGCTCACGCGGATGCTGTCGATTACTACTTCCAGCATTGACCGGGGACCCTCCTCTCAGAGGCCCTATTGTAGTCCCGTGCCAAGAAGGGTGTCAACCCGAGCCGTCACTCCCCGGAGACACGTAGGAGAAGAACTTGGAGTCCCACCACTGGTAGTCCAGCCGGCGGAAGAGGAAGTAGTCCATCGCGTCCTTCCACGACTGCCGGGCGGTCAGGTTGTCTATGATGAACCGGGCATCCTGCTTCAGCTCCGCCGGAGACCACTGCTCCTCTCTGTTGGCCCCCGGGCGCCGGTACGTGTCCTCGGGGAACCAGAGGAGGTCCTTGAGGGGCCCCGAGGCCTCGTGGCCCTCCAGGTGGCTCCTGTACCGTTTTGCGTGGCCCTCGATCAGAAGAATGGCCCCGGTGGAGGGCGGCTCGCTCACGGGACTGCACCAGGGCTGGTAGTCCGCGTCGGACTCCGACTTGTAGCAGCGGAACTCCACCGAGCCCTCCCGCTGGGCCTGTCTCACGTACCAGTTCATCGGGTACCATATCTCGTAGTCCATCTCCACCGCGGGCCGCGCCGCCTCGTCGGGAATGACTCCCTCCCGCTCCAGGTCGTCCAGTACCTTGACCAGGTCCGCGCTGCCCTGGGCGTAGACGAGCATCTCCACCGGCGTGTCGTCGTAGCTGTAGGTCACCCTGAACCCGACGAAGGTGCTGAACCCGAGCATGAGGGCGGCCACGCCCAGCGCGGCCAGTGACATGCCCACCCTGGGACGGTTGCGTAGAAGCAGGAAGGACGTTCCGGCCAGCATGGCGGCTATGGCCGCCGCCAGCCCCCAACCCTGCCAGTCCAGGCCGCCCTGGTCCAGCGATCGTCTCAGGAGATAGACTCCGGCGATCACGACCAGCGGGGCCAGCCCCAGCATCAGGAGGGAAGGGCTGCGCGCCAGCCGTCTCCAGTCCAGTCGGTCTATGAGATCGCCGATGAGCTTGCCCGACAGCAGTATGAAGGGCACGGCGATGTTGACGATGAGCCAGGGCATCTTCTCAGCCGCGACGGTGTAAGCCAGGAGGGTCAGGAGGGCCCAGAGAGCCAGGACCAGGCCCAGCAGGTCGGCCCTTCGGACGAAGTAGACGATGGCCGCCAGGCCGAAGAGCAGCGGCAGGAACTCGTACAGGGATCCGGTGACGAAGTGGTAGTACCACGGCTGCCCCCCGCGGGCCACCTCCTGCTGGGCCAGCCAGTAGCCCAGGCCCTGCCAGGACCCGGTGAACGCGCCCCCTAGCTTGGCGCACAGGGTGTTGAGGGCGGCGCCGGTCTCGGTGGGGCAGTAGCCGTGCGGCTGGACGAACAGGCCGAAGAAGGTGGTGTACAGGGCCGTCCATATCAGGTAGAAGATGGCCGCGCACAGCAGCCATACCCTCCATCGCCACAGCATCCCGATGGCCGCTGAAACCACCAGGGCCCCGGCAAGGACGGCGAAGGCGATCAGCCAGTCCCGTGCCACGAACCCGTTGGGCAGCGCCAGGAACGCGTAGCAGAGAGCGCCCGCCGCGCCCACCGGCAGCAGCCACGGCGCCCACCTGCGGCCCCCGCGGGTGACCGCCGCCACACCGGGCAGCGCCACGAAGCTTGCTATCACGAGGGCATCGGCGGCCAAGGGGAGGTCCGCCATGGGAAAGATGGCGTAGGGCGGAGCCCACAGAGGAAGCCCCACTTCCCCGGTGCCGCCGTCGCTGTTGGCCAGCACCATCCCCAGGCTGTCCTGAAAGATGCTCACGCCCGCCGCCCACTGGGGCAGCGTCAGCGTGACGATGAGGAGCAGCAGGGCGGGGGCGCGGCCTATCTCGCCCCGCTTGCTCCTGCCCGTCATGGCGGCTACCAGCTCGGGGAGAGAGATAAGGAGCAGAATGCCGCCGAAGATCACAGCTACGATATAGGCCGTCTCCTTGGTGGCGAACATAAGGGCCAGCACCGCCGAGGCCATGTACAGGTAGCGGTCCCTGCCCTCGTGGAGATAGCGCCAGAGCATTATCAGGAGCGCCACCGTCCACACAGACATGATGATCTCGTTCCGCCCGAAGCGGCTGAAATACAGCAGGGACGGCGACAGGGCAAGAAGCAGGGCAACCACTATGGCGCCGGTGGTCCCCAGGTGTGTCCGGAAGAAGAAGGGCAGGAACACCAGCGCCGCGCCGAACAGGACGTAGAGCAGGCGGGCGGTGAAGTCCGTGTCCGAGAACAGCCAGAAGATGGCGGCGGCGAGCTCCACCTGGAAAGGGCCGTGCATCCAGGGGCTGTGGGAGTAGCCCTCCCCGTTGGCCAGACGCCAGGCGTAGTGGACGTGCAGGCTCTCGTCGTAGTGCATGGTCCGCCCGTCCAGCTCCCACAGGCGGAGGGCCATTGCACCCAGGGAGATGACCAGGAAGACCGCCGCCTCCCA
The DNA here is from genome assembly GCA_034423015.1 of Dehalococcoidia bacterium. Classification (GTDB taxonomy): domain Bacteria; phylum Chloroflexota; class Dehalococcoidia; order Lucifugimonadales; family JAGWBF01; genus JAGWBJ01. The sequence goes on from DAOUJG010000013.1 coordinate 55,359, forward strand.
ACCCAGGTCCGGGCGTCGAAGCCGGGGGAGGGAAAGCCGGGTCAGCGGGAGCTTATCCAGCGTCTGCACGGTGCGTCTTCACCAGGCCTGGGGACTGGGTTTGCGCCCTCTGGTATATGACAACTTCCGGGCTGCGGAACACGGGCGTCAGGAACGAGTGGAAGGTCCCGAACCGGTCGGGCCCGTAGCGGGCCCTCTCCCGGGCGCCGACGTAGACGTACCGGACGTCGTAGGTCTCCAGCAGGCGGTGCACGGTGGCGGAGTCGTCGGCCGTGTAGATCTGCTCCACGTCCCCTTCCCGTCCGTCGAACTCCCTGGTGGAGCCCCTCCACTGGTGCTCGTGTCCCGGCCAGCCGAGGATGGTGGGAAGCCCGGTGGACGAGGAGACCCGGCCGTGGTCGGTATAGCTTCCTCCCACCGCCTCCACGATGCGTCCCCGCGGCGCTTCGTCCCTCAGCCACACTATCGCCTCGTACTCCCCGGGATGGCGCTCTTGTAGGAAGGCCAGACCGTCCAGCGTGGCCTCCCTCGATTGGCCGGCGCGGTCCAGGGCTGCGCCCACCGGGTAGTAGAGGGACGCGACGGTGAGGGCTCCGACCAGCCCCAGCCAGACCCACGGGGTCATTCTCCTGGCTCCCTCTGCCAGAGGCGTTAGTCTCGAAAGAGGGCCACGCATCCGGCCCAGGGACGGCAGGGGGTTGGCGTAGCTGTAGTAGAGGCCGTAGGCCGAGACGACCGCCAGCAACAGCCAGGCCTGGTAGTAGGTCTTGAACACCGTGTTCATGCGTGTGCCGAACAGGTCGACAAGGTAGAAGAGCTCGGCGCCCAGCAGCAGGTAGAAGGCGATGCCCAGCATCAGCAGCGGGAAGACGGCCGCCGTGCCGTTGCCCTCCTTCATCCTGGAGAGGACCCCGGCCAGGGCCAGGGCAACTATGGACATGCCAGGCAGAAGTTTGCCCAGGCGGCTGCCCACCGTGCCCAGGGCGTCCGCCGCCCCACCTTCGAAGGGGCTGACGACTATCTTGATGCACGCCCACAGCACGAATGGGAACACCGCCACGGCCAGGGCGAACCCCAGAATCCCCATGTTGCGGCGAGTCAGGCTCCCCGAGGACGCCAGCTGGACCAGCACGAAGTACCCCCCCGCCAGGAGGAACAGCCCCCATATCAGGAAGAAGAAGAAGGGCCGCGTGGCCATGGCGTCGCGGGTCGGCAGTATCCCGGACGCCTGGCTGTCCAGGGTCATGTAGAAGGGAAGGTACAGCAGCACGGCGCCAACGACCACCGGCGCCATGAAAGACGCGGTGGACAGCAGCGTGGGGGCCACGTTGCCCGACCGGTCTCCGTAGCTCTTGGCCAGCACCGTGACGGCCAGAATGGCCGCGAAGACCGGCAGGTCCCAGATGTTTATGAAGGCCAGCGCGCCGAGAGACAGGGTGATGGCCGCCGTCTCCCACGGCCGTTGCAGCAACCACGAGGGCCCTATCCTACTCCGGGAGGCGAGCAGATTCAATGCCAACGCCAGGTTCAGGACTAGGAAGGGGAGGGAAGACGCGTGGGGGTGTAGGTCTCCCAGCACGAAGCTGAAGAAGGGGAACTCCGTGATGGTGTAGTCCAGGCTGATGCCATCCCTTACCGTATCTATTACCCTGGTGGCGCGCCACCACCACAGGTGGTCGCCCGGGAACAGGCCTCCCTCGGTAGAGCTGGTTGCCAGCCCCTTGATCGCCACCCACCCCCAGAAGCCCTCCGACGCCCAGCCCCTGGCCTGTACGAGCTCCAGCACCCCCTCCAGGTTGCTGATCAGCACGAGGAAGACGGGAGCGGCCAGGGCGAAGAGGACGGCGCGAAGGGCACCAGACCCAGAGCGGCGTATCAGGTTGTAGACCAGGCTGAAGGCCCCCGCCCCCGCCAGAGCCGGCAGAAGGGCGATGGACAGGTTGTAGGAGACGTTGGAGGGGATCGAGGTGAGCTTGGTCAGCGTCGCCATTATGAAGTGGCCGAAGTAGTAGTAGCTGATGGAGTGCCCCGACAGCCAGGGGTCCTCCGGCGGGAAGTATGTGGACTTCAGGATGGCGTTGAGAAAGGCGAAGTCCATGGGCTTTTCGGTATGGTTTATGGCCGGGGTGTGGTAGACGATGGCGACCCACAGGGCGAACAGGGCCAGGAACACCGCCTCCGCCGCCAGCAGGGGCAGCCTCTCCGCCTTGATGAAGGCGACCAGGTCTGGGAGCCGGCGGCGCATCAGGCCGTAGGATAGGCCGGCCAGCACGAGGGCGATGCCGATGACGGAGTACTGGGAGTTGGGCAGAATGTGGGCCGTGCCCAGGATCCACAGCAGGTAGGACACCAGGAGCAGGGCGAGTACCTTGGACAGCACCAGTCCCCGGTCCGGCAGCCGCCGGAACAGGGCATAGGCAAGGGGCAGCATCGCCAGCCCCAGGAGCTCGACGCTCAGAAGCCAGATGATCGCGTGGTGCACGGACTACCTTGGGCGTACGCCATGGCCTGGATGGTGCATCTTGGAAGACCCTGTCATTTCCTACGTGCGGACAAGCGGGGCCGGATGCGCTAAGACAGGCGCCGAACGGGCTCAGGAGGCCGAGGGGGCCGGTTCCAGGAGCGCCTCGACGAATCCCTCGGCGTCAAAGGGCGCCATGTCCTCCAGCCCTTCACCCGTGCCTATGAATAGGATGGGGACGTCAAGCTGCTCCTTGATGGCCAGCACGATGCCGCCCTTGGCGGTGCCGTCCAGCTTGGCCAAAACGATCCCCGTGCAGCTCACCGCTTCGGTGAAGTACCGCGCCTGGCCGAGGCCATTGTGGCCCGTGGTCGCGTCGAGGGTCAGCAGGACCTGGTGCGGGGCCGCCGGGTCCAGTCTGCTGATGACCCTGCGGACCTTCTTGAGCTCGTCCATCAGGTTGGACTTGGTGTGGAGGCGGCCCGCCGTGTCGACTATCAGCACGTCCGCCCCCCGGGACCGGGCCGCCTGGAAGGCGTCGAAGGCCACTGCGCCCGGGTCCCCCCCTGGCTGATGGCTGACGACGTCCACGCCGACACGCTCCCCCCAGAGCTGGATCTGGTCGATGGCCGCGGCCCGGAAGGTGTCCCCGGCGGCCAGGATGACCTTCTTCCCCGCCGCCTTGAAGTGGTACGCCAGCTTGGCGATGCTGGTCGTCTTGCCCGAGCCGTTGACGCCCACCACCAGGACTACGAAGGGTGAGGGGTGGTCGGTGGACTCCAGCCACACGTCATCCGCCCGGTCGTCGGCAAGCCTGGCGGAGATGTCGCGTTTCAGGACCTCCATCAGGTCTCCCTGCCCCCGGACGCCCCGCTGCCCGGCCTCGTCCCGAAGCCTCTCCACCAGGCTCAGGGTGGTCTCCACGCCCACGTCGGCGGACAGGAGCGCCTCTTCCAGCTCCTCCCAGACCTCCTCGTCCATGCGGCCCGCCCCAAGAAGCCGCGCTACCCGGCCGAACCAGGACTCGCGGCTCCGTTTGACCCCGGCCTCGGTGGCCTCCCGGGACTTCTGCCGGTTCCGTCGAAGCAGTCCCAGCATGTCTACGTGCGGGCGCCTTCCAGCCGTCTCAGGGCTTCCCGGGCGGCCTGCCTCTGGGCGTCTACCTTGCGCGTTCCCCGCCCTCTGCCGAGGACCTCGCCGTTCATGACCACTTCCGCCTCGAACTCCTTGCTGTTGTCGCGGCCCTCTTCACCAACCGTGCGGTAGCGAGGGGGAGCGTTTCCCATGCGCTGGGCCACCTCCTGGAGTCGGGACTTGGGGTCTTCGGGTATGCCCGATGAGAGCGCCCGTTCCGTTTCCCCGGCCATCAGGCCGATGACGAGCTTCCGGGCCTGGTCGAACCCCCGGTCCAGGAAGGCGGCGCCCACGATAGCCTCCAGGGCCGCCGCCAGGTTCGTGTCCCGGTTCGCGCCCCCGCTGGACGCCTCGCCCCGGCCCAGCTTCAGGTGCCGCCCTATCTCCAGCCCGCGGGCCACCCGGGCCAGGGTGTTGCCGCTGACCAGGGACGACCGGAGCTTGGTCATCTGCCCCTCGGGGAGGTCCGGGCAACGGTGGAACAGCTCCGCGGTCACCGCGGCGCCCAGCACCGCGTCCCCCAGGAACTCCAGCCTGTCGTACGAAACGAGGGCCGACCCCGTCGGGCCGGCCTCGTTTATGTACGATGGGTGTATCAGGGCTTGATCCAGCAGGGCCGGGTCCCTGAACTTTAGACCCAGTGTCTTTTCCAGGGGGGTCGCGCGGCGCACCACGTGTCCCTCTAGGCGAACACTCCCTTGGGCCAGGGAGGCTGCGGGCGCTTCACCTCGCCGATGAACTTCCATTTGCTCATCACGTCGGTGAGGTCCTCGAACATGCTTACGGCGTCTTCGTCGGGCGGGACGTAAGCCTTGACGAACGCGGAAGCGCCGTTGGGGAAGATGAAGGTGGGCACCCCGAACACGCCGTGCTCCTCGACGGCTTCCATATGGCTCTTGCCCGTCTCGGGTATGATGGTCGGGTCCTTCATGTCCTCCCGGAAGCGCGCCATGTCCAGTCCAGCGGTCTGGGCAGCGTCCAGGATCACGTTCTCGTCCGAGAGGTCCTTCCGGTCCTCGTGCCTGGCCCTGAGCATCGCCAGCATGAACGCCTCGAAGGGCGCGGTGCCCTGCCGGGCCGCGGCCTCGGCGGCCGAGAAGGCCTGGAGTCCCAGGGTGGCGCTGTCCTCCTCCTGCTCCCACGCCTTCCACTCGGGTCCCTCATTGCTGTTGGTCTGGGCCAGGTAGAAGGGTTTCCAGTCTATGTCCAGGTTGTCGCCGTACGTCTCTCGCACCTTCGCAAGCCACACGGCCGCGTTGTAGACGTAGGGTCAACGGAAGTCGTAGTAGGCCTTCACTTTCACGGGTTCCATAGAGCACCTCCTATCGAGCGGATTGTACCCGGCGGGCGTCCAAAAGTCAAAGCCCGCGGCCCTCTCAGACGGTCCCCGGGGCCGGGCCCGTACGGCGGCGGAGTTTGACAGAAACGGCCCGGTTCCCGTATCTTCTTCCCATTCTTGGACTCCTTGATTGGGAGGTGCTTCTTTGCCTATAGGATGGGCCATAATCAGTCCCGGACACTATCCCGAGACCACCTTCGCCCCCAGCATCCGGGCGGCCGACGACGCGGAGCTGGTGGCCGTATGCGGCAGGGACATGGGCCGCGCCCAGGCCTTCGCCGAACGCCACGGCGCCTCGGCGGCCTACGACTCGGTGGAGGAGCTGGTGAAGGACCCCAGGGTAGACGTGGTCTACATCGCGTCCCCCAACAACCTCCACAGCCCCTACACGCAGACGGCCGCCAGGGCCGGCAAGCACGTGCTGTGCGAAAAGCCCATGGCCCTGACCCCCGACGACGCCGCGGACATGATACGCGCGTGCCGGGCCAACGGCGTCAAGCTGGGCCTGGGGTTCGAGTCGGTCCACCATCCCGGCTACCAGAAGTCCCGGCAGATGGTGAAGGACGGCGTGGTGGGCACCGTCTCCCTGGCCCAGGCCCAGTGGGCCGGGGGCACCCGGGGGGTATTGGAGCCGCCCGCCCGCAGCGGAGGCCTGAACGAGTGGTGGGAGACGCCGGAGCTGGTGGGCGGCGCCTCGGCCATGATGGGCCAGGGGGTCCACGCCGTCAACGCCCTCCGGTACCTGCTGGACGACGAGGTGGTCGAGGTGGCGGCCATGACCGACGGCCAGAGGGCGGAGAAGGCCCTGGAGCATCTGGCTGCCATCCTGCTCCGGTTCGACGGCGGCGCCATCGGGATGGCCGTTTGCGGGCGCAAGATGCCCGACATGAAGGCCGACGCCGTCGTCTACGGGAGCGACGGCCGCATCGTGCTGGAGAACACCATGGGCATACCCCTCCAGGGCAAGCTGGAGGTGGTGAGCGAGACGGTGAACAGCGTCGAGGAGTGGGAGACCGACCCCCTGGGCACGACCAGGGAGCAGGTGGAGGCCTTCAACCGCGCCGTCCGTCAGGACACGGAGCCCTACTCCTCGGGAGTCGACGGCCTGAGGGTCGTCGAGGTGACGGTGGCCGTCATCGAGTCCGCGACCACGGGCAGGACCGTCCAGGTCCAGCGGGTGGACGTGTAGGAGGCCGGCCCCACGGGGCCCGCGCCGCCCCCACCGTCTACCTGGGCACCACGGAGAGGCTGATGTGGGAGGGGCGCTGGGAGTCGTGGAACACGGTCTGCAGCGCGGGCTTGGGGGCGGCGTCCGAGGCGATGGCGGCCCCCGTGTTGGTGTTCCGGTCGAAGCGCGGGAAGTTGCTGCTGGATATCTCCACGCGGATCCTGTGCCCCGCCTTGAACACGTTGCTGGTCGCCCACAGGTCGATGGCGTATCTGTAGGCCCGGCCGGGCTCGATGAAGCTGGCCGACGCGGCGGAGTCCCGGTATCGGGCCCGGACTATCCCGTCGGTGATGTTGCGCGTGCAACCATGGTCGCACACGTCCACCAGCTTGGCGGTGAAATCGGTGTCCGTGGCTGAGGACGCGGCCCATAGGGTCACCGTCACCGGGCCCGTCACCTCCACCTCCTTTTCCAGCGGCGTCGTCGAGTAGACCAGCACGTCCTCCCGCGCCTCCACGTCGCCCTGGTCGAAGGCGCCGTTGGACATGAAGTACGGGTTGCAGCACAGGGCTCCTCCCCTCGTTGGCGCCGGGTTGGCCGGGTTGTACAGGAACACGTCCGGCGGCTCGTGGCCGGGGGCCTCGGCGCTGAGGCTGCCGTCGCCGCGCACGGAGTTCGCGCCGCCCCCGCTGTGGATGTAGTAGTCCACGGAGCGGGCCCGGGCGGGGGGCCACTCGTCCTCCGAGCGCCACACGTCGTCCCCCATGACGAATATGCGGACCGGCGGTCCGTCCATCACGCCGTTGTCGATGCCCTTCAGCCAGTGGTCGTACCACCTGTAGTGCAGGCCGTCCAGGTCCACGGCCAGGGCGTCCGCCGCCAGTCCGAAGTAGTGGCTCCCGGCTGTGCTGCCGCTGCGGGAGCCGTGGACCCAGGGCCCCACGATCATCCTCTGTCCGTTGCGCCCTTCGTCCCCGGCCGCCTTCTCCCGCATGCCCAGGTAGTTGCGTATGGTCCCTCCCAGGAAGATGTCGTACCACCCGCCGATGTGATAGGCGGGGACGTTGAGCCTGGAGTGGTTCTCCTCGATGCAGAGGGCCTTCCAGTAGTCGTCGTATTCCGGGTGGGCCAGCCAGTCGTAGAAATAGTCGGCCAGGCCGCCCTTCAGGTGCGGAAAGTCGGCCATGGGGAGATACCGGAAGGCCTCCTCCATCCCGTCGACGGCCCGTACCAGGTCCTCGCGGGTCTGGTCCGGCAGGCCCAGCCTGCCGCCCAGGTTGTCCAGGTTGGCCAGGGTGAGCTGGGCCAGCGTCCAGGAGACGTTGAACCCCAGCTCGAAGGCGCCCCCCTGGTACGTCCAGCCCTCGTGGTAGTTGGACGCCGTCACGTTGGGGACGATGGTCGTCAGGTGCGGCGGCTGGGAGAGGGCCGCAAGCCACTGGGTGGCCCCCACGTAGGAGGCGCCGTACATCCCCACCTTGCCCGAGGACCAGGGCTGGGCCGCCGCCCACTCCACCGTGTCGTACCCGTCGTCGATCTCGTTGCGGAAGGCGTAGAACTCCCCTTCCGAGGCGTACCTGCCCCGGACATCCTGGATGACCGTGGCGTATCCCCGCTTGGCAGACTTCAGCGGGTCCAGGCCCAGCATGCTGCCTGGGGCGGTCTTGTCGTAGGGTGTCCTCTGCAGCAGGACGGGGTACGGACCGGGACCGTCGGGGCGGTACAGGTCGGCCCGCAGCACCGTTCCATCGCGCATGGGCACGGCCAGATCGGTCTCCACTCTCAGGGCATGGGAGTCGGCCATGGGGCACCTCCGGAAGTCCGGGTAGTGACGCTTAGGATCCCGGCTCTATGATCTTGTAGATGGTGTGGGAGCGGTTCTTGGTGAAGGGCCTCACCGTGTCCTTCCACGTTCCCGTGTCCGAAGCCTTCTTCCATTCGGGAGAGCTGGGAAGGTCGGCTCTGTCCATCTCGTACAGGGCCGCGTACTTGGGCATCCCCTCGGTGTCGGTCTCGTACCGTGTGACGTTGCCGACCCCGGGCACCTTGCTGATCTCCGGGATGTGCTCCTTGTCGTAGACCTCGTTGAAGTGGGCCTCCTTGTCTTCGTCCACGTCCATTCTCACCAGGTACAGGTACTTCGCTGCCAAAGCTCTTCCTCCGCTCTCCTTGTCTCCCGGGGCCGGCGCGCCGGGAACGGCGCCTCCGGGCGTGCTGGAGCGTCTATAATCTAACCCACCAGGCCGGTGGTGGCAAGGCGGGCGCCGGGGTATGCTACACTTGCACGGTCCAGGTATGCCTAGTTGCCGCCTTCCCACCGCCCTCGTAGTCCTGGTTGCCGGCTGCCTGTGCCTGCTGGCAGCCGGCTGCGACGCCCGGCCGGCGTCGGGGCCTCAACCGACCCGCACCCTCACCTTCCCCGAGGTGTACACCGACGTCAGCGACCGGGACCTGAAGATGATCTCCGTTATCCCCAGGGACGCCATACGCGCTATCCTGGACCCGTCTTACCTGGACGCCGAGGAGGCAGAGGAGCAGTTCTCCGTCGACGAGATGGTGATAGGGATATCCGTCGGCGGGGAGCACCGGGCCTACTCGGTACCCCAGCTCAGCCGCCACGAGATCGTCAACGACGTCCTGGGCGGGACCCCAATCGCCGTCACCTGGTGACCCCTCTGCTACACGGGCATCGTGTATGCCCGTGAGACCGGGGAGCACACCCTCACCTTCGGGGTCTCGGGCAACCTGATCATGAACGGGCTGGTCATGTACGATCACCAGACCGACAGCCTGTGGAGTCAGGTCCTCGGCGAGGCGGTTCGCGGGCCTTTGGAGGGCCGTCGTCTGGAGGTGCTGCCCGCCCTACAGACGACCTGGAGCTCGTGGCTGGAGCTGTATCCCGGCACCACCGCCCTGGACAAGGGGGGCGGTTTCGAGAGGGACAAGTACACCATCTACTACTCCATCTCCCGGGCGGGCCTCCAGGGTGAGTGGCGCGAGGACGACCGGCTGGGGGCCAAGGAGCTGGTCCTGGGCCTGGAGTCGGGCGGCGAGGCGCGGGCATACCCCTTCCGGCGGTTGGGGGAGGGACCCCTGGTCAACGACCGGTTCCAGGGAAGGCCCGTGCTGGTCGTGTTCGACGCCGGGTCGGAGACGGGCGTGGTCTACGATCGAAGGTTGGACGACACCGTCCTGACTTTCCGGTTGGAGGACGGGAGGAGCGGTCCCGGGGCCATCATGGTGGACCGGCAGACGGGGACCCGCTGGACCGCCATTACCGGGGAGGCCGTGGAGGGGGAGCTGGCGGGCGCCCGCCTGGAGAGAGTCCCCTCCCACTACTCCTTCTGGTTCGCCTGGAAGGACTACCACCCGGAGACCGAGGTCTACGAGTAGGGCCGGAGGGGCCGCCACACCGTCAGGCCGGGCCCTTTGCCGCCCGCCGGGCGGGCGTGGCCCCTACGCCAGCTCTCCGATGGTCAGCCAGTAGTAGGCCAGGTAGGAGCCCGCCGCGATCATGAACACCGCGCTGAAGGGCTGGAAAAAAGGAAGGGCCTTGCGAAGGCCCGTGACCACCGCCCTCTTGAACAGGGCCATGCTGATTGTTAGGACCAGTATCACTAGCCCCATTCCCAGTGCGTACAGCATGAACTGGCCCAGGGCCTGCAGCACGTGGGATGCCGCCTGGGTGGTGAAGACCACCGTCAGGAATATGGGCAGGGAGCAGCCCAGGGATGCCAGCCCGTAGCTGAGGCCGAATAGGAAGTAGCCGCGAACGCCCACCTGGTTGGGGTTGCCCACGTGGGAGGCCGCACGGCCGGCGAAGCTCACGTACAGCTTGCCCCCACCCAGGATCCACGACCCCGCCAGGGCCAGGATGACTCCGATGCTGAAGCCCACCCAGGGGAAGACTTGGACGATGGAGCGGATGCCCTGGTCGATGGCCATGCCGATGGCGCCGAAGAGAAGGACAAACCCCGCCGTGACTGTCAGCCCCACCAGGAAGGCGTTGGCCAGCGTGCGCAGGGGCGTGCGGTTGTCCTCCGCTTGGCCCTCGGATCCCAGGTACAGGCCCAGGTACGCCGGGAGCATGGCGAAGCCGCACGGGTTGACGGCGGAGGCCATCCCCGCCACGAAGGCGAAGCCCAGGGGCAGCAGGGTGAGCCTGTCGGTAGCCCTGCCCGAGAGGCCCTCCACGAAGCCATTGACCCCGCCGGTGGCCGCCGACTCCCCCGTGAGGAACGCTCCGACGACAGCGGCTCCCAGGGCCAGCAGCCCCACCGTCATGGGCAGCGCAAAGCTCCGCAGGTGTGCCGCGCCGGGTAGCTGGATCGTCTTCAGTGTACTTACCATAACCCACTCGTCCGAAAGCTGTGTCCAGGGGGGCGGCGTTATGGGCGCTACCCGGTGGCCGCGTCCGGGCCATCGCGCGACGGGGTCAGCATGTCCAACGCGATCTCGACGACCTTCTCCTTGTTGATGATTCCAGACCACTTGCGGAACACCTGGCCGTCGGCCGTGATGAACACGGTGGTGGGCATGCTGAACACGCCGTACTCGGTGACCACCGAAGCATCCTCGGTGGAGCCCGTGGGATAGGTGATGTTCAGGGCCTTGATCAGCCCCCGGCCGGTGTCATTGGAGCCCAACCCGGTGAAGGGCCCCACGTCAATGCCGAGGAGGGTAATCTCGTCGCCGTACTCGTCGTGGAACTCCTGCAAGTCGGGCATCTCGGCCCTGCACGGCGGACAGAGCCCCGCCCAGAAGTTCAGCACGATGGGCCGGCCAAGCAGGTCCGACAGCCGGGGGGAGTCCATCCCTTCGAAGACGCCGCCCCCGTAGGGGGATATCTCGAAGTCCATGGCAGCGTCCAGCCTGGCCTCGGAGCTCTCGGACTCCACCGGCTCCGGCTGGAAGGCCGCTTCCGACGTGGGCCCGGTATCCCTGCCGCCGCACGCGGCCACCGCCAACAGACCCGCCAGCGAGGCGATGGCCAGGGCTGCCATGAGCCCCCTTCTCACTATGCGGCCCTTCGTCTCGATGTCTCTACCGTATCCGTGCTACCTGGCTGAAGTAGGAGGACAGGGCCCTGATTCCCCCGGAGGCCTGGCCCCAGTCGTAGTGCTCGTTGGGGCCATGGTAGCCGTGGTCCGGCAGGCTGAACCCCATGAGGACTATGGGCGCCTTCAGATGGTCGCGCATGGTCACGACTGCCCCTATGGAGCCCCCCTCCCGGATGAACGCGGGGTCCCGGTCGAAGCCGAAGCGGATGGCCTGGCGGGCCGCGTCGGCGTAGGGGCCCCTGAAGTCTCCCAGGTAGGGTCTAAGGGAGCCGGCCGCGTGCACCTCCACGTCGGGGTTGATCTCCTTGACGTGGGCCGCCAGCAGCTCCAACGCCTCTTCGGGGTCTTGGTCCGGCACCAGCCTCATGCTTACCTTGGCCTCGGCCCTGGGCGGCACCACCGTCTTCACCCCGGGCCCCAGGTAGCCTCCCGTGAGGCCGTGGACCTCGAAGGTGGGCCGGCACCAGACGCGGTCCATGACCTCCCCCGCGTCCCGGGTCCGCAGCTTGTACAGGCCGTGGGCCTCCACGAACTTGCCCAGGTCGAAGCCCGAGGAGAGGAAGCTCTCCATCTCCTCGCCGCTGGCGGGGACCACCCGGTCGTAGAAGCCCGGGATGGTGACCTCGCCCGTCCGGGCGTCGTAGCAGCGGCCGATGACCTGGCACAGCTCGCCGACGGGGTTGCGGGCGGCCCCTCCCGTCAGTCCCGAGTGGGCGTCGTTGCGGGCCGTCTCCAGGACTAGCCTCGCCGCCTGGAGGCCCCGGAGGCCGTAGGGGATGGCCGGGGTGTCCCGGGACAGCCACACCGTGTCCGAGACCACCACCGAGCCGGTATCGAGGCCGGACCCCTGGCCCTTGACGAACTCCTCGAAGTGGGGGCTCCCTATCTCTTCCTCCATCTCCCAGATGAAATGGACGTTCACGGGGATGCCGGCCTCCTTGGCGTACCGGGCGGCCATCAGCGCCGTGAGGGCCGGGCCCTTGTCGTCGGTGCACCCCCTGCCGTCGTACCGGCCGTCTTGGGCGCCGAACGAGAACGGGTCGCGGGTCCACTCGGGCTCCTGGGCCGGTTGCACGTCCAGGTGGTTGTAGACGGTGACGGTCGGGTCTGCGGGGTCCGTTAGGAACTTGCCAAGCACGACGGGGTTTCCCGACGTTTCCACCACTTCCGCGGAGGTGGCCCCTGACGCGCGGAGGTAGTCGGCGGCCAGGGCCGCACCCTTCCGGATATCCTCGGCGTGCTCTGGGTCGGCGCTGACGGTCGGCACCTCCACGATGCCGCCCAGCATCTCCTCGAAATCGGCGCGAACGCCGGGTACGAAAGAGCTCAGGCCACTCAGTGCGGGGTCATCCATGGTGACGGCCTCCTACCCGTATTACGCCCGTCCTGGACGATCAGTTTTCCCGGTCCGGGCGGGGCGGTCGGCGCCTACGACTCCCCGGCTACTGGGTGGCTGGCGACCCGTCCAGGACCGAGGAGAAGAAGCCCAGGACCAGGCGGTTGAAGAGGTCGGGCTTCTCGAAGTACACCGAGTGGCCGGCGCCGGGGACCCTCTCCAGCCGGGAGCCGGGGATCAGGTCCCGGGACCGCTCCATCGCCGGCGGGGGCATCACCTCGTCCTCCTCGCCGACGATGAGCAGGGTGGGCACCCGCATACGGGCCAGCTCCTCGGCCTTGGGCCCCTCGCCGCTGGTGAAGCCGTTGGGCTCCGGGTCTCGGGGCGGGTTCAGCAGGTTGATCTCCTTGTACAGGAACGCCCCGGCGGGGTCGCCGTCCCGGAAGCCTGCGGACATCGCCCTCAGGGTCACGTCCTTCGGGGCCTTCCGGTTCCGGATGGTCTCCACCACCGCGGGGTCCCCGATGCCCCCGGTGGTGTCCGCCAGTACCAGCCCCATGGTCCTCTCCGCGTGTGCCAGGGCGAAGCCCAGGCACGTGAGTCCGCCCATGGACTGGGCCACCAGGAAGGCACGCTGGACCTCCAGGTGGTCCAGCAGCCCCCGCAGGTCGTCCACGAAGGCCTCCCGGCCGATGGAGCCCCTGGGGTTGAGGGACCGTCCCCAGCCCCGGTGGTCGAAGGTTATGCACCGGAAGGCGCGGGAGAACACGGGCACCTGCTGCCACCAGCTGATGTGGTTGCCGCCCTTGCCGTGAGCGAACACCACCGGGGGACCCTCTCCGGATGTCTCGTAGTAGATGTCTATGCCGTTGACAGGCGCGGTCGGCATTCCTCGCTTCTCCCGGACGGTGAGCTCGGGCTCCTCTGGCGGCGGTCCACGGGTCTCCCAAGAAAAACACGAAGAAACAGGCCTGGTCTCCTGCGCCTTCGTGTCTTCGGGTGCCGGGGTTAACCCAGTGCCTGGGTCGGCCGCGTCAGCGGTAGTTCTTCAAGGTCGAGAGGTCTTTGTTCTTGAAGTAGTCGTAGTTGAGGGCGATGAAGCTTTCCCACTCCTCGGGCACCGAGTCCTCGGCGAAAATCGCCGTCACGGGGCACACGGGCTCGCACGCGGCGCAGTCGATGCACTCGTCGGGGCTGATGTAGAACATGTCGTCTTCGTCGGTGGTGTAGATGCAGTCCACCGGGCAGACGTCCACACAGGCCCCGTCTTTAACACCGACACAGGGTTCGGCGATGATGTACGTCATGGGCTCCCGCTCCTCCTTAGCTGTTGGTCACATCCAGGGTGTACGACAGATTGCCGGCTCCGCGCCTCCATAGGCGCGAGTATTATAACATGCTCTAGGGCGGTTGTGACCCCTGTTCGGCGTTTGCACCAACCGTTAGCGCGTTTAGGTAGTCCTGGAGGATGACCGCGGCCGCCGCCGCGTCCACCTTCTCCCGCTCCCGTGACGGCTCGACTCCGGCCTGCCGCAGCCGCCGTTCGGCCTCGGCCGTGGAGAAGCGCTCGTCGACCCTGTGAATGGGGAGGCTCGTCCTCCGGCCCAGGGCCTGGATGAAGCCATTGACCTTCCTGGCCTGGGGTCCCTCCCGCCCGTTCAGCGAAAAGGGCACCCCCACCACCAGCCGGTCGGCGTTACGCTCTGTGGCGTGGACGATGACGGCGTCGATGTCGCTGTTCCGCCGGGTACGCTGAATGGCGCCCAGCGGGACGGCGAAGAGGTTGGACGGGTCGCTGAAGGCGAGGCCGATGCGCCGGTCTCCCACGTCTAGGCACAGGATGGTCAACGCGCTATCCGGCGGCTTCAGGACAGGCCCTGGCGCACCAGGCCGGGCACTTTCCCCAGGGCCTCCTCCAGCTTGTCGGCACTCTTGCCTCCGGCCTGGGCCATCTCGGGCCGCCCGCCTCCGCCTCCCCCCATGACCTTGGCCGTGTCCCTGGCGATGGCTCCCGCGTCGAGCCCCCTGGCGACCAGGTCGGGAGTCACCATAGCCACCAGCGAGGGCCGTCCGTTCTCCAGCGCGGCCAGGACCACCACGGCGCTGGACAGCTTCTCCTTCAGCCAGTCGCCCATCTGACGCATGCCCTCGGTGTTGGTCGCCGAGGTCCTGGCGGACACCACCCTCACCCCGTCGACGTCCGCCGCGGAGGAGAGGAGGTCCCGGGCCTCCCGTAGCAGGCTCTCCCGCTCCAGCGTGGCCAACCGCTTTCGCATCCGGTCGACGTCCTCGATGAAGCTGTCCATGCGCTGCTCCAGGTCCACCGTGGGCGTCTCCAGCTTGCGGGACAGGGACTCCAGGGTCGCGGTGCGCTGGAGGAACAGCTCCTCGGCGGCTCGGCCCGCCACCGCCTCGACACGGCGCATGCCCCCGCCGATGCTGGACTCGCCGACGACGAAGAGGGGGCCTATCTGCCCCGTGGCGGCCACGTGGGTGCCGCCGCACACCTCCACGCTGAAGGCGTTGCCGTCGGACATCTCCACCACGCGCACCGTCTCGCCGTACCGGTCGCCGAAGAAGGCCAGCGCCCCGTCGTTCACCGCCTGGGTCAGCGTGCTCTCACGGGTGCTCACCGACAGGTTGTCCCGCACCCTCGTGTTGACCAGCCCCTGTATCTCCCGGAGCTCCTCCCCGGCCAGGGGGCTGACGTGGCTGTAGTCGAAGCGCAGGCGGTCGGCGGTCACCAGGGAGCCGGCCTGCCGCACGTGGGCCCCCAGCACCTGGCGGAGGCCTGCGTGGAGGAGGTGCGTGGCGCTGTGGTTGCGGGCTGTGTCCAGGCGCCGCGAAGGGTCCACCGAGGCGGCCACCGGGTCTCCCAGGGACACGTCGCCCTCGGCGACCACGCCCCTGTGCACGGTGAGCCCGGCCACCGGGGCCTGGGTATCCTCGACGCACACGAGGCCGTTGGGCCCCCTGATGGTCCCCGCATCCCCCACCTGGCCCCCACCTTCGGCGTAGAAGGGCGTGTCCCTGAGCACGACCTCCACGGTCTGCCCAACGGTGGCATGGCCCACCGTCGCGTCGTCCACCAGCAGCGCGGTGATCACCGATTCCCGGTGGAGCTCGTCGTATCCGACGAACAGCACCCGGTCCACCCCCAGGTTCTCGTACGTGGTGAGCATCTCCATGGCCCCGGAGAAGGCGTGGGCGGCCCGGGCCCGCTCCCGCTGGGCGTCCATCTCCCGCTGGAACCCCTCGGTGTCCACGTCGAAGCCCTGCTCCCGGGCCATCTCGGCGGTGAGCTCCGGCGGGAAGCCGTAGGTGTCGTAGAGGAAGAAGCATTCTGGGCCCGATATAAGGACTGACCAATCGGACATCGCCGACAGCGCCTCCTCAATAGCTCCTTGCCCTTCAACGGTGCCATGCAGGTCACCCATCGTTCCTCGTGCTACAGCCTCCAGAGCCGCGTATGTCAGCTCTGAAATCTTGTCGGCGGCCATCTCCTCCCCTACCTGCTCCATCGGTAGCGAATTCGGGTCAGATGCGACAAACCCATGTTCATCCAAGATAGCCGCCGCGTTCTCCGCGATTGGATACTGCTTCGATACGTACTCCATGACTATGGGAACAGCATCACGGTGACGAAGCCTGCTATTGACCATCCCAGTGAGGATAGATAGTCCGCGCTCGAAGGCGTGGCCGAACCGCTCCTCCTCCAGGTCGACCACGCGGATGATGAAGTCCTGGTTGGTGGCCAGCTCCGGGTAGGCGCCCTGGAACCGGATGATTGCGGCGTCAACCACTCGGGCCAGGAACGGCCCCTCCAAGCCCAGCCGGCGGCCGTAGCGTATGGCCCGGCGTATCACCCGCCGCAGCACGTAGCCCCGGCCCTCGTTGCCGGGGACGACGCCGTCGGCGATGAGGAAGGAGGCGGCCCGGGCGTGCTCGGCGACCACCCTCAGGGCGTAGTCGTCGTCCCGGTCCCGTCCGTAGGTCTTGTCCGCGAGCCCGCATGCCAGGTCCAGGATCGGGCGGAACAGGTCCGTCTCGTACAGGTTCTGCTTGCCCTGGAGGATGGCCGCGGCGCGCTCCAGCCCCATGCCCGTGTCGATGCTGGGGGCGGGAAGGGGCGTGCGGTTCCCCTCCAGGTCCTGGTAGTACTGCATGAACACCAGGTTCCACAGCTCGACGAAGCGCTCGCAGTCGTGGTTGGGGTGGCACTGGGGGTCGCCGCAGGCGTACTCCTCGCCGTTGTCGTAGTGGATCTCGCTGCAGGGCCCGCAGGGGCCCTCCTTGCCTGCCGGGCCCCACCAGTTGTCCTCGTTCCCGTACCGGTAGATCCGCTCCTCGGGCAGCCCAACGTCGTCCTTCCAGTGGTGGAAGGCCTCCTCGTCGTCCAGGTAGATGGTGGCGTAGAGCCGGTCGGGGGGGAGGCCGAAGTGCCGGGTGACGAACTCCCAGCAGAAGGCTATGGCGTCCTTCTTGAAGTAGTCGCCGATGCTGAAGTTGCCCAGCATCTCGAAGAAGGTCAGGTGCTTGTGGTCTCCCACCTCGTCTATATCGGTTGTCCGGAAGCTCTTCTGGCTGGACGTCAGCCGCTTGGACGGGGGGGTGGACTCGCCCATGAAGAAGGGCTTGAAGGGCACCATGCCCGCGCTGGTGAACAGCAGTGTGGGGTCTCCCGCGGGCACCAGGGACGCGCTGGGCATGGGTGTGTGGCCCAGCCCCTCGAAGAACTCCAGGAACGCCTTGCGGATTTCGTCTCCCGTCATCACAACGTCACCTAATATATACCAACGCCCGCGATACGGTCTACAACGGCGGCGGCGATTTCGGCCCTCCGCCGGAGCGAATCCGCGGGCCGAACGGGCAGGCTGTAGATTGACCATCCGGGCCCGGTGCCTTAGAATCATCTTGAGGGGGAGACCCGAAGGAGAGCGAATGCACTCGAGTATAATCAGCAGGATAGAGAAGGCCCGCACCTACGCGGAGGAGAAGGAGCGCGTTAACATAACCGCCCTCACCGCCACCTTCCGCGGGAACCACAGCAAGTACGAGCTGAGCCTGGACGAGGCCGGCTGGCACTGCTCGTGCACCTCCTTCGGCGTGCGCGCCATGTGCAGCCACACCATGGCCGTGGAGCGGATGCTGGAGGGTATGGTGAGGGCCCAGGAGACGCGTTCCATCTCGTAGTGGCCTCCAGGGGCTCGTTCTGGATGCCCCATACCTCAGGCCGCTCTTCGGATCCATATCCGTCCGGGCGGGTGTAACTCAGCGGTAGAGTGTTTGCTTCCCAAGCAAAAAGTCGTGGGTTCGAATCCCATCACCCGCTCCACCTTTTTCAGCTGGCTGTCCTAGCCCTTTCGTAGCTTGTCCGCTATCGCCCGCCCAAGAGCAGGTCCCTTGCCTTGTTAGATCGCGCATTCGCTGGCCTCCGTTGTTAACGGCCCTTCTTGCCAAGGGCAGCCGGGTCTGGGTCTGCACACTCGCCAGATAGCACGCAAGGTCCGGTTTCTCGGAATTCTCACGCGGTTACCATGCGTGTTCACGTACTGTGCACCTGCCATGCGATCGAATTCCTTATTGGGATGCTAACTGATATGACATATCATATTCTTGTACGACGTCAGTAGCTTTTGGAGGCTTTATACTATATACTAAGTATCATTAATCGACTGATCACACAATATCAATAGACTTGGAGGACTTGATGCTGAAGCAATTTTCAACCCGGAGAGTTGCGATCTGGCTGCTGGCTTTAGCGATCTTGGGGATCGCTGTGGCTTGCAGTGACTCGGAGCCGACGCCAGCTTCTCCGCCCACAGCGGTTCCCACTGCGACGCCAACTACTCCGCCCACAGCGGTCCCCACTGCGGCGCCAACTACTCCGCCCACAGCGGTCCCCACTGCGACTCCGACTAGTCCGCCCATCACCAGCAATCCCCGCGATTGCTTGAGCGACTTCCAGTCAGGTGTTGACTACTTCCCGGACAAGGTCGAGGCGGTCTACGCCGAAGGTTGGAGCGTGCGCTACCAAGGGCACTACAAGGTCCTCACGATCGAGCCCGTCCCCTACGTCCAGAATGCCAGGCAGGAGACGTACGTCCTTGTGCAGTGCGGGGCGCCAACACCTGACCTCTCCGGTGATCTCGCAGGTGCGCACGTCATCCCGATCCCCGCGGGAAGCTTCTGGACCGCCTCCGGCAGCGGGTGGTTCGCGGCCCTCGAGACCCTTGGCCTCTCCGACACCGTGCTCGGTGCGAACGTCCGGGCCGCCGGGCTCGAGTACCTGCCGAACATCAATCGCCGCTTCGAAGACGGGCTCGCCATCCCCGCACGTGCGTCGAACAGCTTTGAACCCATCCTGGAGGCTGCGCCGGAGCTCTTTCACGTGGCGTTCAGCTATGACCTGACCGATCAGGCCCGGGAGTTCGGCCTCAATGGCGTCGCCTACAACTCATTCTGGGAGCCGCCGCTTGGTAGCGCCGAGGAGATCAAGTTCGTGTCGCTCTTCTTCAACGCCGAAGCACGGGCGAACGAGGTCCTCGAGCCGGTGATTGCGAACTACGAGGCCCTCCGACAACAGGTCGCCGACTCCGCTACGGAGGCGCCGACCGTGCTCTTCGGTGCGATCAACAGGCAGGGCCTCTGGGCGACTAAGCCAGCCAACCGGATCGATATCCGGCTGATCGAGGATGCCGGTGGAATCCCGATCCTCCAGCGCGAGATCACTGACGTATCGCTGAACTCGCCGCTATCGCTGGAACGAGTGATCGACTTGGCCGCGGACGCCGACATCTGGATCGACACCACCTACTTCGCGGACAGCCGGTTGGGTGATACCGTCGCTGGCTCCCTCTCCTACCAGCCGCTCAACGCCTCATTCAAGGCGCTGAGCGAGGGACAAGCCATCCATCAGTTCGCCCGCGGGACCGACATCTTCGCGACCGGGCAGAGCTTCCGCGTGGACGTCCTGCTGCGAGACTTGGTCAGCGCGTTCCACCCGGAGTTGCTACCCGAGCATGAGTTCGTCTGGCACACCCGACTCGAGCCCTGATGGAGATCCGACCGTACGAACCCGTGCACCTAGGCGGCGCAGCAGGAGTGCTGGCGCGAGTTGAAGACGCGGGTCTTCAGCAACGGCACTTTGATGTGGCCATCGTTGGCGAGTCTCAGTACCAGGATGCCCTCCGACGCGCCAAGAACAGCGCTAGGGACTACGGCGGGAGGGCCCACGTCACGGCCGTCCTGGCCAGGGAGCCGGACAACCAATATGACCCTGGCGCGGTGAAGGTCATGAACGGAGCCCTCGAAACCATGGGCTACCTGAGCCGGGAGTTGGCTGCGCAGAGCTCCGTTCAGGACGCTATAGCGGGTGTTTTCATGTCTAATGTGGCCTAGTCGCTCCGTGCTCGTTGAGCATGCTAACAAGCCGCTCTCACTGGGACTAGTCATCGAATCCCGAATCCACCTACTAGGGAAGGGTGGCTCTACTGCGATTCTAGGGTCGTGGTATCACCCTCCTTACTAGGGGGCCACAAGACCTTGGGTGGGTGTTTAGGTAGGTGGCCGGGCGATGCGTCTGGGCTTGCACCCCCTTCCCGCGCCGTAGGATATCCTGCAGCGTTCCCCGGGACCTTACGGCGGCGCCGGTGATCGTAGTAGCTGATGGCGCCATGCAAGCGAATAGCAGTCTCCCCATGATGGGGTCTCCATCGCTCCCCTAGTCCAGCGAAGCTGCCAACTGTTCGGCGCGGCGGGCGATTGCCTTTGCGAGCCCGCCAAAAATCCAGGAGTGCAGGGGGTACAGCGCGTACCAATAGGCCAGGCCGGCCAATCCCCTGGGGCTGAATGCCGCCGTTTGCTCCAGATGGGTTGTGCCATCCTCTGCTTGCCACACATGGTATTGGAGCCAGGCACGGCCCGGGAGCTTCATCTCGGCCCTCAGCCGGACCAGGCGGTCGGTTTCCAGGTCTTCCACGCGCCAGAAGTCCACGGCGTCGCCGATACGCAGGTCATCGGGATGGCGCCGTCCCCTCCTCAGACCGGCGCCGCCAAGCATACGGTCCACCATCCCGCGTAGACGCCATGTCCAGTTGGCGAAGTACCAGCCGTGGTCCCCGCCTATGCCGGCAAACACGCGGTAGACGTCCCGGGCTGGAGCTGCAACCCTGCGGTGTCGACGCTCGATAATCATCCCTTCCCGAGATTCCAAACGGACCGGTTTCCCCATCTCCCCAGTCGTGCCCGTGGCATCGCTCCAGGAAGTGTCTATGCGTCCCTCGTCGAGCTCCCTAGTCACACCGACGATGGCCGAGGCGCAGGTCTGAGGCTCGATGTGGGGGAACAGGGCGCCGGCAAGAGAGTTGGTCACGACGACGTCGTTGCGGAGCCCCTCTATGAGACTTGCGGAGATGCCGGCAGGGATGGGAGTCATCCAATGCACCCAATAGGAGGACAGACGAGGTGTCAGGACCGGGACGGAGACCAGCAGTCTTCTGAGGCCCCTTGCCTCGGCATAGCTGAGCATCAGCCCCTTGTAGGTGGTCACGTCCTTCCCGCCAATCTCGATGGTGAGCCCAGTGCTCTCCGGTACGTCCAGGGCAGCAACCAGATATGCCAACAGGTCATCGACGGCAATGGGCTGGATGCGGGAGTGAATCCACTTGGGGCAAACCATGACGGGCAGCCGCTCCACGAGACAGCGAATCATCTCGAAAGAGATGCTGCCTGATCCGATGACCACGGCAGCCCTGAATTCCGTTACGGGAATACCGCTCTCCCTGAGCGCGTCTCCCGTCTCTTGGCGTGAGCGCAGGTGCGGGGAGAGGTTGGATTTCGGGTCCCCCAACCCACCGAGGTAGATGATTCGGTTCACCCCTGCTTTACTGGATTCCTGACCGAATGTACGTGCGGCCGCAACGTCCAGCTCGTGGAATTTGAGACCCTTGTACATACTGTGGATCAGGTAATAGGTGGAGTCCACCCCAGCCAACGCCTTCGACAGGGTATCTGGGCAGAGAACGTCGCCTACCGCTACCTCCACCTGGTCGGACCAGGAACGGGAGAGAGCTCGCGCTCGACTGCGTACGAGAACGCGTACGCGGTGCCCCGCTTCAACCAGCCGGGGCACCAATCTTCCTCCGATGTACCCCGTGGCTCCGGTGACCAGAATAGTTTGGGAGCTGACCATCTGACTCATTATCGTGACTTCAGCAACGGCTCGGTACGCATGGCATTATAGACAGGGACAACGTGGTGAGTGCAAGCCGCGGCCGAGTGAGGCCAGGGTGTAAGACCCCCAGGGGTGTTGGCAACAGGCAAGAATGCGACGCTGTGAGCCCCGAGGAATCAGAGGCTGGATGGAGGTCTTGGAAGCTCCCTGAGGGCCCTGTTATGCTGTATGTGCCGTTCGATGATTCCGGGCCTGCACCTACTTCCTGCGTCGTGTCCGGTCGGAACCCGATGTCAGCAAACAGGAGGGTACGTTGCGATTCTCATACCGAATCCCGTGCCGCGAGATGTTGCTCACCGCCGTATTGGCCGTTGTGGCCATCCTGTCGAGCCCGGCGGCGGCGCTCGCGCGGGATGGATCTGAGGCCGATTTCAGCTTCGATTTCGAGAGCGACGCCGAGGGATGGATGGTCGGGTTCGCAGACCTGCCCGTCGACTACGATCAGTCGATCTACGAGCTGGCCCACGAGCATCGCCCGCTTCCCGACGGTCTTGAAGGCAACGGCATCTACGTCCAGGGCCACAACCGCAGCGACGACCTGTTCATGTTCCTGAAGAGGCGGGTTGATGGGCTGAGGCCGAACACGGTATACGCGGTCTCCGTGTCCGTAGACCTGGCCACCAACGTGCCGGCCGGGTTGGTCGGTATAGGCGGGTCGCCCGGAGAGAGCGTCTTTGTGAAGGCGGGGGCCTCCACCGTCGAGCCGTCGGAGGGGGAGGACGGCAACGGGTATCTCAGGATGAACATCGACAAGGGCAACCAGGCCAATGGCGGCGAGTCCATGGTGGTCCTGGGCAATGTGGCCCACCGGGAGGTAGCGAACGCGGAGTACCGCATCAAGACCCTGGACAACGCCGGCCTGCCCCTGAGCGTGCCCTTGAGTGTGAATACCGACAACGAGGGACGGGCATGGTTGATCGTCGGCACCGACTCCGGCTTCGAGGGCCTGACCAGGCTGTACTACGCTCGCGTCTCTTACACGCTGAGCACCGTAGAGCCTCCAACGACCGGAGGCTATGCGCCGCCCTTCTGGGCGCCTGCTCTGATGGCGGGAATCGGCGCAGCCCTGGCCGGTCTGGGGCTGGTTGTGCTGCGTTTGCGCCCACGACGGTAGTGGAGAGAGGTGAGACATGCCTCGCCATCCCCGCTCCAACTACAGAGCTGGGCAATGAGAAGGACCGCAGGCCCCCGGCCTGCGGTCCTCTGTCTGCCTGGTGCTTCCGGGCCGGGCTACCGGACCTTGTGGGCGATCTCCGCGATGAAGTTGGTGGCGGTGCTGATCCCGTGGTGCTCCCCGACTCTCCGCATGGAGTTGCTTAGCTCCGGCCGCTTGGCCACGTACTCCCTCACCTGCTCCATCGTCAGGCCCTTCTCCTCCAGGAGCTCGTCCACCTCCTGCCGCGCCTTCATGCGGGCCTCGTACAGCTTCATCTGGACTCGGCTCTTCACGTTCACCTCTCCGTCCCCCGAGGTCTCGATGGGGATGAAGATGGCGTCCTTGTAGTCGGCCACCACCCGGCTCTGCACCCCGTCGCTCATCGTGCTGGGCATGCAGCCGAAGGGCTTGAGGGAGACCACCATCTGGGCGTGCTTGTCGGCCGTGGCCATGATGTTCTTCCCGATCTCCAGGTGGCCCTCACCGCCCTTCAGGTGCGTGTCGTAGTAGGCCCGGGCGTAGTCGGCCAGCTTCTGCTGGTTGGGCAGCGAGTCCGTCTTGAAGCCCAGGGCCCACCGGTACAGGTTGTACCAGTTGCGGAAGAAGACCTTGGCCACCTTGAGCTTCCGTATGGTCTTCTTCTTTTCCGGCTCGATCCTCAGCCGGTCCTCGGCCCCCTGCTTGGCGGCCCATATCAGGTACTCGATCCAGGTGCCTATGGGCTCCACCATCACCTCGGCGCCCTCGGACTCCAGCCACCGGAACATGTGGTAGTTGCCGTCCCCCTCGGTGGTCTGTGCCCAGAACTCCCCGGTGATCTTCACCTTGGGCTTCACCCGCGTGTAGTCCACCGGGATGGCCTTGAACATCTTCCGAACCTTGCGCAGGGAGCGGAACACGGACTTGCCGTCGCGCAGGGCGTCGCCCATGATCCTCTTGGCGTCCTCGATCACCTCGTCGGTCTGGCCCTTGTTCACCTCGTAGGGGCGTATCTTGTACCCCAGCTCGTTGATCATGTCCCCGACCATGATGGACTTGAGGAGGGTGATGGCGAACTTGGCGTTCAACTCCAGTGCGTCGTCTCCGCCCTCCGTCTGGTTGAGGCCGCCGGACTGCTGGAACAGGAGGACCCGGAACTTGTCGAAGCCCGAGTCCCGGAGCGCCTTGCGGTACTCGGATTCGTACATGCCGAAGCGGCAGGGGCCGCAGGCTCCGGCGGTGACGAACACGTATCTGTCCTCGATATTTTCTTCGCCCGCTTCCTTGAGCTCCTTCAGGTACTTGACCAGGTTGCCTACGGTGTAGTAGGTGGGGTTGCACTGGCCCCGGTTGCCGTACTCCTTGCCGACGGCCAAGCTGTCGTTGTCCGGACACGGAAGGGGACGCAACTTGTAGCCCAGGCCCCTCATGGCGTCTGCGGCAAGCTCTTCGTGGGCCAGGGTCAGGCCGCCGAAGAGGATGGTGGTGGACTCCTTCTGGTCCTTGGTCCAGCGGCCCTCCTTGGGCTTGTGGAAGTGCTTCCCGTTCTTCTTGCCCAGGCCCATCTCCTCCCGGAGCTGCCTCTCGTAGTCACGGGTCTTGGCCTCGATCTCCTCTTTGTCCATCACTTTCGCCATGTCGGTCCTCCTGAGATGGTTACTGTTTCGGTTGCCTGCCAGGTCCCGCCTAGTCCGCGGCGACCTCTTCCTCAACCTTGGTCTCAACCTTGGGGGGCTCGATCTTGGGTTTCCTGGGCAGGTCGATGCCCAGGAGCATGACGGGCCGCGCCTCCTCCCCCTCAGCCGGCGGGGGCACGGCGTAATCCGGCAGCTCGTCCAGCTTCAGGAAGGCGTTGGGCGAGGAGTCCTTGCCGGGAGCCCCGCAGGCAGCCGCGCCGCTGGCGGTCTCCTCTTCGGGGGCGTCGTTGGCCGTATTCTCGGCCCGGATGCGGTCGTAGGCGGCCGTGTCCAGGCTCCCGGCCATGGCGTCCCCGTTCTCCGCGGGCCCGTTGGACCGCAGGGCCTCCACCGTCATGGGCGCGTGGTTGCCGTTGGCTTTCGCCGACACCAGGTCGAAGGCAACGGGCTCCCAGGCGTCCTTGCCGTGGTGGGCCATGCCCAGCTCGTCCACCGGGTGCTCGTGGTGCCTTCGTACGAGCCTGGACGAGTTGCCGCTGATCTGGACGTGGCCGGAAGCCGCCTCCACGTCCTTGGCCGCCTTGCGGGCCGCCCTCTCGGCTGCCTTTTGGTTGGCCCGTTCCAGGTGGGCCTTGTAGGAGTCCACCATCTGCTGCAGCTCACCCTCGGAGTTCTTCTGCCGCTGCAGGTACTCCTGGTATCGCTTCAGGAAGTAGTCGATGGTCTCCACCCGGATCTTTATGGAGCCGGTGGGCTTGTTCTCGTCGATGTCGTGGAAGGTGAAGTACGGGGTGCCCGACGACTCGATGATGTTCTCTATCGTGTTGTAGACGGGGGCGTCGTGGCCGCACTTGAAGCTGGACAGGTCGATGGCCACCAGGTTGGGGTGGCGGGCCACGTACTTGGCCCCCCACACCTTCATGTTGGTGTTCTCGCTGTAGCAGTTCTTCCACACGTCGGTGATGTCCTTGGGGTCGGCTATCACGCCTTCCTGCACCTCGTCCCCGAAGAGCCGGTCCAGGAGGTCCTCGTCCTGGGGCAGCGAGTCGACGCTGAAGATGGGGTAGCCGTTCTTCTGGATCTCCGACATGATCTCGTGGTTCAGTCCCGGGTCGTTGTGGTAGGGGCGCCCCAGCATCACCACGCCGACCTTGCCCTCATCCTCCAGCTTGTCCAGCACCTTCCGGGCCTCGCCCCGCAGGGAGACGTCGAAGTACCGTCGCCACACCTCGAAGGCGATATCCATCGCCTCCCTGTTCTCCTCTTCGGTGACCTTCAGCACTTCGCTGAAGCAGTCGTACATCTGCAGCTCGAACATGGGCAGGTCCTTCATGTCGAAGCCGGGGGCCACGTAGCGGATGTTGTTCTCCGCGAAGGTGTCGCCCTCCTTGGTGAAGGCGGCCTTGCATACCTCGGGGCTGATGGACACGGTGGGGCACGCAGCGCTGTCCTGGGTGTTGACCAGGTTGGTGGGCAGCTTGTTGATGATGGGGAAGAAGATGATGTCCTGCGGCCGCTGGACCGGCGCCTGGGGCTCCGGCTCCTCCGCCCCTTCCGCGGCCTTGGCCTTGTGGGGCGCCGCGCGCTCCGGCGCCGTCAGCTTCTCGATCAGGTTGTGGATGTGGGCAATGGCAACCTTGCTGGGGAAGCACTGGTCGATGGAGCCCCGCCGGGAGCCCTTGTACCACATCAGCGGGTCAGTGTAGTCCGAGTACGTGATCTGCCGGAAGCCCACCCCGAGGGCCTCGAAGTAGGCCTGGAAGAACGGGGCCAGCGTGTACATGTTCAACACCCTGGGCATGGCTATGCGCACCTTGGAGCGCATCTCCCGCACCTCGGCCGGCGCCCTGGCCGGGGTGGGCGGCGCGACGGGCGCTTCGGCCTTCTGGCGGCGGAACAGGGAACGAAGGCCCCTGCGCCTCTCGGGGCGGGCCGGGCCGGGAAGGGCCTCTCCCTCCGCCTCCTGCGGGTCGTCCTGGATGGAGCTGACCTTGGGGTGGCTGAAGCTGCGGAAGGCCTCGGTGGAGGCCTTCTCCACGAAGTTGGGGTTGGCCTTCTTGATCTGGTCCAACCTGGCCTTGATGACCTTCATGTCCTCCATCTTCTCCACCGTGCCCTTCTCGCAGGTGGCGATGATGAAGCGGCGGCTGTCACCCTGGGGGGTCTGGGTGTCGATGTAAGTCCGCAGGCACTTGTTCTTGCAGAAGGAGCAGCGGGTGGACTCGTCCCTGGTGGAGGTGAACTCCAGGTTCTCGGCGGCCTTGAGGCCAATGAAGCTGGAGTCCCGCTCGGAGATCACCCGTATGGCCTCCAGGGCGGCCCCGATGGCCCCGCTCTCCCCGGTGAACTGGTGGACCCGCACCGTCGCGCCCGGCACCTTGGACTTGATGAAGTCGTACTGGGACTTGACTGCCGCCAGGTTGTGCTGGGTGCCGCCCTGAAGAACGAAGGTGGTCCCGAACTTGTTCAGGTTGGGTTCGGCTACCACGTAGAGCCATATGTTCTTGGGCAGGACCTTGGCCAGGCCGGCCATTATCTCCCGCTTCTCCCAGCCGAGCTGCTGGAAGTTGACTATGTCCGTCTCCATGAAAACGGCGCACCCGTACCCGAATACGGGAAGCCTCTCGGCGTCGAAGGCCACGTCGGCGAACTCGGCTACCGAGTATCCGAACTTGGCGGCGGTGCTTTGCAGGAAGTAGCCGTTGCCGGCCGAGCACTGGGTGTTGAGCTTGAAGTCCTTTACCTTGCCGTCCCTCAGCACGATGACCTTGATGTCCTGGCCGCCCACGTCCACGATGACGTCCACGTCGTCATAGTAGTGCAGGGCGGACTTGGTGTGGGCCACCGTCTCAACGATGGCCACGTCGGCCTCCAGGGTCTCCTTCAGCATGTCCTTGGCGTAGCCCGTGGTCCCCACGCCCAGCACGTTCAGGGTGGCCCCCTGGTTCTCCACGTACTCCCTCAGGTCCGCCAGTATGTCCTGGGTGTCGGCCAGAGGGTTGCCCTTGGACAGCTGGTACGCCTTGGCCAGGAGCTTGCCGTCCCGGTCCATCAACACGCCCTTGGTGGAGGTGGAGCCTCCGTCGACGCCTATGAACGCCTGGACCTCCTCGCCGGGGGAGAACTCCACCGGGTCCCAGGGCGTGATGGCGAACAGCTTCCTGAACTCATCCAGCTCCTCGGGGCTGCGGGCCAGGCCCACGTCTCCCGAGGCCTCCCGCATCTTGGTGCGGCCGAACTCGATGAAGCTCTCCAGCTCCTCGGTCCCCTTGAATATCCCCACGTCCGGGTCCTCGCTCTTGCCGTAGAGCACGGAGCCTATGGCCGCGTAGTACTGGGCGTTGTCCGGCACCACGATGAGGTCCGCCGGGTCCACCCCCTCGGGCAGCTTGACGTTGCGCTCCTCCCAGATCTTGGGGATGTTGTGCTTCCAGCAGTCCCTCATGGCGGGGATGAAGGTGTTGGGCCCCCCCAGCAGGAGCACCGTGGGACGCAGGGTGTTGCCCCGGGTCAGCACGCTCAGGTTCTGCTGCACGATGGCCTCGAACAGGGATGCCATCAGCTCCGGCGGGTTGACGCCGCTCTTCTGGAGCCCGTTGATGTCCGTCTCGGCGAAGACGCCGCACTTGCCGGCCACCGGGTGTAGCTTGACGTCGTAGTACGTCAGTCCGACCATCTCCTCGCCGCTGAGACCCAGCTTGGCGTTGATCTTATCGATCACCGCCCCGGTGCCCCCTGCGCACTTGTCGTTCATGCTGGGGACCTTGCGCTTCTTGCCCGTCTCCGGGTCGGTGAACCAGATGATGATCTTGGCGTCCTGGCCGCCCAGCTCTATGACCGAGCCCGCGTCGGGGTACAGGTGCTCCACCGCCAGGGAGACGGCGTTGACCTCCTGGACAAACTTGGCCCCGATGTAGTCCTTGAGCATGTTGCCGCCGCTGCCGGTGATGAAGATGCGGATACGGTCGTGGGGCAGATCGGGGAACGCCTCGGTTATCCGGTTGAGGAAGTCGAACACCTTCTCCGGCTGCTTGGTCTGGTGGCGCTCGTAGTCCTTCCAGAGGATGGTGTCGTCCCTGGGGTCCATGACGACGGCCTTCACCGTGGTGGACCCTACGTCCAGGCCGATCAGGACCTCGTCGTAGCCCCCCGCGGCGCCCGTTGTGGCCCCGGTGGTTCGCAGCTCTGGACTTGCCGTTACATCAGCCATGACTACCCTCACGACCCCAGCGGGGTGAGTTTTCTAAGCGCGGCCCACGGCGCTTCCGGCGCCCGGCCGCCGGGCGCTCTCCACCAGGTGGGCCTGGGAGCTGGTCAGCAGCCCCCGTATTCCGAACTCGATGAGGTCCTGCACCAGCTCCTCCGTCGGCGGCTGGCTCTGGCCCTCGGAGGTGACCTGGAGCACGACCTCTTTCACCGCTCCGATCATCGAGTAGGCGGTGACCCGGGTGTTGCAGGGACGGACCAGGTTCATCGCGATTCCCAGCTTCAGCGACCGGTCGATGACGTCGGCAACCTGGGCGTAAAACTCGTTGACCTTCTCCTCCACGGACGGGTCCGAGCCGATGCCGCCGTGCAGCAGGATCCGGCTCAGGTGGCGTTCCTTGAGGACCAACGTCAGGACCCGGGTGAGGTTGTCCCTTATCTGGGAGAGGGGGGGAGGGGCCCCAGGCCCCAGGGTCACCGGTCTTATGCACTCGCGCAGGCGAAGGAGGAACGAGTCCAGGATGCTCTGGAATATGTGCTGCTTGTTGTCGAAGTACTGGTAGAAGGTGCTCCGGGAGATACTGGCCTCGGCGACGATGTCGGAAATGGTGGTGGCGTGGTAGCCACCCCGGGCAAAGGCTCTTTCCGCGCACTCCGACAGTAGCTGCCTCCGTCCGTCCTTTAGCTCGCTGTTCATCGAGGCGGTCCCTCCGACATGAGGACGATAACCCGATGCGTTGCCAGGACTCTGTTCAACTCGGCCCAACTCTGACTGAATGTTAGGTACTGGCTGTCGCCATTGTCAAAACAAAAGTCAACAATATGACCAAGTTTGGGATTATCGGCCAAATCCCGGCTGGGAGAGGGGGGCGAGGAGTCCAACCGGCGCCATGATCGGAGGGACGGCGGCCGTCGCGAGGACGGTCGCCGTCCCGGTCACGGTGTGGAGAGGCGGCGTATGCTGTTGCCGTCCCGCCGCCAGCGGCTGCGCAGAAAGTCGCTGGCGTCCAGGAGGCCCTGGAGGTTCTTGAACCTGGAGGAGCTTACCTTGGAGACTCCCAGCACCTTGGAGGCGTCGGCGGCGGCCTTGGAGCCCGACAGGACCCCCCCGGACACCCGCGCCCACGCCTCGTGGAGCCGGTAGTCCCACCCTTCGGCGACATGGGCGCCTTCCTCGCGTTGCCCGCTCTCGGTCCGCCCCCGGTGTTGGTTGTGGTTGGAGGACAGCTCCACCCAGATGTCCGTCCCGCCCTTGGGGCGCCGGGTCGTGACCGAGGACGACGAGTTGAGGAACTGGGTGAAGGTGCGGTAGCCCAGCGCCCGGAAATCGAACCCCGGGTCCATCCGGCGCATGGTGTTGTGGAGCTTGCCGGCCACCACCTCCCCGTGGTCGTCCATGGAGGCGTCCATGGCGCGGTTCAGCAGCGACTCCGGGTCGTCCAGCGCGCTGTCGCCCTGGGCCGCCGGCGCCCCTTCGCCCAGATAGATGTACCGGTCGCAGGAGCGGATGAGGGCCGGGGAGGCGACCCCCCGGCGTCCGGCCCCTATCACCGTCTTGCCGGCCGCCCTGAGGACGCTGACCAGGGGCAGGAAGTCCGAGTCCGAAGAGACTATGGCGAAGGTGTCCAGGGGCGACTTGTAGAGCAACTCTATGGCGTCTATGGCCAGGCAGATGTCGCTGGCGTTCTTGCTGGACCCGGGGGTCCGGAAATAGTGCTTGGCCTCGATGCCCAGCTCCAGCATCTGGCTGGCCTTGTCCCCGGCCTTGGACCAGTCGGCATAGGCGCGTTTGACTATGAGGCGGCCCAGGTCGGATAGCTGGTCGAAGAGTGAGAGGACGGGCGACAGGCCCACGTTTTCGTAGTCGATGAGTACGCCTATCTGTGCCTCGGCCACCGGTAACCTCCCGCCCTCGAGTCCAGCCCTCTTGTCCATGAGACCCTACGCAACCGGCCTGGCCGGGGAGCCCCCGTTCGGGGCCGCCCGGCTCAGGAGCCTCGGCGTTGCTTGTAGCGCTTCCTCTTGGGGATCCGCTTGCGCGCGTCGAGCTGCTTCAGCGCCTGTTTGGCGATGGAGGGGTTGGCCGGGTAGTGGACACCGATCTTCCACCGGGCCACCGTCACCCGCTTCAGCCCCAGGTCGTCCGCGATGGCGGCCACCGTCCAACCCTTGGCCTGCAACCGGGACAGGACCTCCTGGATGTCGTTCATGCCGCCTAATATATTACACCTGGTATCGGTTGTCAATTCAGTGCGGGCCGCGTTTCGGACCGGCAAGAACGTTACGGGCCATATCGTTTGAGTCCCGCCCGGGAGCCCCGTTCTTCCGGTGGCTACGTCACCAGCAACGGGTCCCGTGTAAAGGCCATCACCCTGAAGGCCTCGGCGTACTCGAAGCCGGTCCCGTGGGTCTGCGCCACCCTCCGGGCCGACTCTCGCACCCGCACCCGGACCCTGTCGGGGTCCGTCATCTGGGAGGCGTGCTTCAGCAGCGTCTCGATCTTCCTGTCCACCGTGGCGCTCACGTCCACGAATGTGTCCGGCGCCTCGCTGCCCCACATGTAGACGTGGGGCACCTCGTGGGGGCGCAGCCCCTCGTCGGCCATGTGTTCGGGAAAGTGCAGCGGCCGCCATGCGTAGGTGGCCACGGCGTCCATCGTCACCTGGCCGCTGATCCGGTGGTCCCTGTGGGAGTGGCTGACAAGCCGGAAGGGGTCCATGCACATGACCACGTCGGGCCTGTGCCGGCGTATCTCGCGCACCACCTCTTCACGGAACCGGCGGTCGTCCTCCAGGGCCCCGTCGGGGTGGCGCAGGAACACCACGTCCTTGACCCCCAGCACCCTGGCGGCCTCGAGCTGTTCCCTCTCCCGGGTCTCGGCCAGCCGGGGCGGGGTCATCTCCAGGTCCGTGGTGCCCTTGTCCCCGTTGGTGCACAGCAGGTAGACCACCTCGGCGCCCCCGTCTATCCACCCGGCGACGGTGGCCCCGCAGCCCCCCTCCGCGTCGTCCGGGTGTGGAGTCACCAGCAGCACCCTGTTCGGGACCATCGGCATGGGCACGGCTCCTATCGTCAAGACTCGGCGGCCTCGGTCCGGGCCGCTCCTTCGACGTACAGCCTGCTATGTTCGGGCAATTCAGGCAAATATGCAACCCGCCCTGCCCCCAGATTCCCCAGCGGAGTCCCGCGCCACGACGGGCGACGAATCGCCGCCCGTCGTCCCCGCGGCCCCTTCCGCGCCGTCGTCCCGGCGAAGGCCGGGACCCAGCAACTGTCTTGAAGGTCAAGCGTTGAGGGCGTGGGTGGCGTCCCATGGGGCGCCCCGCTTGAGCATCGAGTTCAGGGATGGTCAAGAGCTTGCGCATGCACGCCGTGAGAGCCACTTTCGGAGGTTTCCCCGCTTGCAAGAGCCGGTGATAGAACTCCTTCAATACGGGATTGCGTTGGACGGCCACCAGGGTCGACATGTAGAGGGCAGCGCGTACATTGGCCCGACCTCCCCAACAGCTGCGCACGCCTCGGAACTGCCACTGTCCCGGCTCAGGGGCGCCACACCGACCAGGGCAGCAACCGCTCTCCTGTCCAGGGACCCCAACTCCGGCAGATCAGCCAGCAGGTTGAAGGTGGTCACC
>DAOUJG010000014.1:0-20859 GCA_034423015.1 Dehalococcoidia bacterium
TGTGGAAAGGCCGTGGCTTAACGGATAAAAGCTACCCCGGGGATAACAGGCTTATCTCGCCCAAGAGTTCATATCGACGGCGAGGTTTGGCACCTCGATGTCGGCTCGTCCCATCCTGGGGCTGAAAGCGGTCCCAAGGGTCCGGCTGTTCGCCGGTTAAAGGGGCACGTGAGTTGGGTTCAGAACGTCGTGAGACAGTTCGGTCTCTATCCGCCGCGGGCGTAGGAGGTTTGAGGGTGTCTCTCCCTAGTACGAGAGGACCGGGAGGGAAGGACCTAGGGTGTGCCAGTTGTTCCGCCAGGAGCATTGCTGGGTAGCCAAGTCCAGTGTCGATAAGCGCTGAAGGCATCTAAGCGCGAAGCGCTCCCCAAGATAAGACCTCCCATCCGGCGCAAGCCGGAAGTAAGGCTGCAGAGAGACTATCTGCTTGATAGGCCGGAGGTGTAAGCGAGGCAACTCGTTCAGCTTACCGGTACTAATCGGCCGAGAGGCTTGATCCACGCTAAGAACTCCAAACTTCAGCACCCGGACGCCCCCGAGGGGCTGGGAGGCCGGTACGAACCGGCCCCCTGGCTCCGCCGTCGAGAATGACAGGGGCGCCGGCAGGGCTTATACTCTTTTATGGAGGATAAAGTGGCTGGAGGAAAGTGCAACCATTGCCGGGGTTCAGGTACCTGTAGGGTCTTCAACTGCCCAAGCTGCGGAGGCACGGGCGCACCTCGGGTGTGCAAAAGCTGCGCTGGCAAGGGGTCGTTGGAGGCCTAGCTCCCAGACGTTCAGGGTCCCTCATCGCGGGGTGGAGCAGTGGCAGCTCGTCGGGCTCATAACCCGAAGGTCGTTGGTTCGAGTCCAACCCCCGCTACCAATACCTGAGGTCAAAGGCCCCCCGATGTAAGTTGGGGGGCCTTTGCAGTTACAGGAGTCAGTCCATTGTCCCCAGCAAAGCGAAGTCGACTAACCATCGCGGAGTTCCTCACGACGGGTCGATGCCCGCGAAAATAGCACCGAGGCGGCTCCACCGGGGCCTCCGGGGCGCGTTGATGGTGGCCAAGGCCCTGGTCTCGACCCGGCATACGGTCCTGGTGCACCTGGTGGTGACGCGGCGGTGCAATCTCTCCTGTGCCTACTGCAACGAATACGACCAGGTCTCTAAGCCGGTGCCCCTGGAGCTGCTGCTGCGGCGCGTCGACGACCTGGCTTCCCGGGGCACGTCCATCATCACCATCAGCGGCGGCGAGCCGCTGTTGCATCCCGAGCTGGAGCAGGTGGTATCCCACATACGCCGGCGGGGAATCATCGCCACGGTGATCACCAACGGCTACCTGCTGACCGAGCAGCGCATCAAGGGCCTCAACGCCGCCAGGCTGGACTACCTGCAGATCTCCATCGACAACGTCAACCCCGACGAGACGTCAATGAAGAGCCTGAAGGTGCTGGACAGCAAGCTGGTCCTGCTCTCCAAGCACGCGGAGTTCGGGGTCAACGTCAACGCCGTCCTCGGGTCGGAGATAAACAACCCCGAGGACGCCCGGGTGGTGGTGAATCGGGCCCGGGAGCTGGGATTCCCCACATCATTGGGCATCATTCACTCCGGCAACGGGCAAGCGAAGCCGCTGAGCGGGCTTCAGCAGAGCATCTACCGGGAGATCGTTGGAGGGAAGGGGCCCGGGGTCTTCGCCTGGCTGGACCGGTTCGGGGAGAACCTCGTCCAGGGACGCCCCAACCGCTGGAGATGCCGGGCCGGGGCCCGCTACCTGTACGTGGACGAAGACGGCCTGGTGCACTGGTGCTCGCAGCAGCGGGGCTACCCCGGGGTGCCGCTGGAGGGCTACTCCAGCGAGGAGATGCGCCGGCAGTACTTCATGGAGAAGCCCTGCGCAGCCTACTGCACCGTTCAGTGCGTGCACCGGGCCTCCATGATGGATAGCTGGCGCCATCCCCAGGTCCCGGCAAAGGCTTCCCGCGGCGGGAGAACGGCCCAATGACCGGCGACTCCCCGACGCTCGTCATGGGCCCGGAAAGAGATGGGCCCGACGGATGAGTAGACCCATCGCCCATCGCCGAAGGCTCCGGGCCTGGCGGAGACCGGCTCCAGATTGGGGAGAGGTCTACTCCAAAGCGGCGGCCCTGCTCCACCGGGCCAAGCGCAGCCCCAAGGTGTGGGTCCTGGCGGGCACCCTGGTCCCCGCCCTGGTATGCACCCTTCTGGCCTGGGTCTTCTACCCTCCCCTGTGGCAGCTCGTGCTGTACTTCTGGTACTCCATACCGTCCAACAGTTTCGTGTACCTGCCCAACGAGCCGGGGGTGCTCTTTGCCGCGGCCATCTACGAGCCCTGGGTGGTGGCCGTGGTCGGGGGCGTCGCGACTATGATAGCCTGCATCATAGACTACGTCGTCATCAAGAAGGTCTTCGAGCTCCGTCCTGTCGCCCCGGTGAAGCAAACGGCCCTCTACAAGAGGGCGGTGCGCTACTTCTACTGGCGGCCCTGGCCTACGATCGCGATTCTGGCCGTCAGCCCTTTCCCCTTCTATCCGGTGAGGGTGCTGGCTCCCAGCTCCAACTATCCCCTCTGGAAGTACACCTCGGCCAGCGTCATCGGCCGCATGGGCCGCTACTATCTCCTGGCCATAGGTGGCTCGTGGATGCACGTTCCTCACCAGTACCTGATACTGATGGTCGTCTGCCTGCTGTGTACGCCCCTGCTGGCGGTCCTATGGGCAAGGTGGAAGCTCCGGGCCCACCATGGGCGGGCGGAAGCCGCCGCGCCGCCCGCCCGCCCTCACGTCTGAAATCCCAGCGCCAGCGCCGCCGCCCGCTGCCATAGACTCAATCATGTCTTTTGTTCGGACTACGCACATGTCCATCAAGACATTTCTTGACACCATCATGCCATGAGTTCCATAATCGGGGGAACACCAAACGGGAGTACGGCTCATGGCGGTGACACGGGAGAAGTTCTCCAGTCAGGCTCCACCGGACCTGTTGGCGGCGATGCGCGAGATAGCCCGGAAGGAAGGCAGGCATTTCCAGGCGATACTGGAAGATGCTCTACGAGAGTACGTGGACAACCGTACTTCAGGCAAGCCCCGCGCCTCGGTGATGGCCCAATTCCGGGCCAGTGTCGAAAGGAATAGCCGCTTGGGTGAGCTCCTGGCCCGGTGACCCACGACTTTCCCACCATCGGGGAAGTCATTGCCATGCACCAAGCTCTGATCGCCGCTTTTGGCGGCACGATGGGCATTCGCGATGAGGGCGCCCTGGCATCGGCCATCATGCGTCCACAGCTTGGCTACTACGACGGCCTCATCGATAAAGCTGCCGCCCTTATGGAGAGCCTCGCCAACAACCATCCCTTTGTGGACGGGAACAAGCGAGTCGCTTTCTTCGTCACCGACACCTTCCTACGAATGAACGGTCACTTCATCGACTGTGACAACGATGAAGCCTATGCGTTCCTTATGGGGCTATTCGAGACCGGTACATTCCGGTTCAACGAGCTAAGCTCATGGCTCGAGGAGAAGGTCCAGCCCCTGCCGGGGGCTGTGTGATCCGTGAGGATCACGCATTCCACAAGGGTCGCCGGCCCGACCTACATCATCATCCCCTCCGCCGGGACCAGCTTCCGGCCCACGGGATCGACCGCCATGAACGCGGCCTCCAACGCCAATGCTCCTAAAAGTGGTACCGTGCCCTCTTCGTTGAAAAGCACCAGCGTAATCCTCTCCCTATCTTCGACGGGCACCCAGGTCTGGCCCACGTCCATCAACCGCGTCTCGCCCTGAGCGAAATGGAACCGCTCCCTGCGCCATCGGTCTCGCCCCAAGCTCTCGCAGCACCGAAGCAGGCACCGACGTTATCGAAGCGCTGGTGTCGACCAGTGTACCCTTCTCCTTCGTAAACGCCCCCGCCCACTGGCCCGGATTGCGTCTCTGGACTCGTATGCGCAAGGATGTTAGTCTAGCGGCAGACGCAGGCATGGCGGGCTCCGCGCCCGTTAAGGGCGTCTCGCGAGGCTTGGGCGCCAAAGGGGCCCCAACTCTAACCGAGGACGGGAATCTCCGGTGAAGTACGACGTGATCGTGGTCGGCGCGGGATCCGCGGGATGCGCGCTGGCCAGCCGCCTCAGCGAGGACCCGGGACGGTCGGTACTCCTGCTGGAGGCCGGTCCCGACTACGCGGACCTGAACGCCCTTCCGGAGCCGGTGCGGGACGGCAACGACCAGAGCCCAGGGGACGAAGACAGTCCCCACAACTGGTCCTTTGTGGGCAAGGCCACCGGCCGGGGAGACAGGGTCATGCCCGTGCCCCGGGGCAAGCTCATCGGCGGCTCCTCCTCCGTCAACGGGCAGGTGTTCCTCCGGGGCATCCCCGAGGACTTCGACTCCTGGGAGTCCCGGGGCAACGACGAGTGGGGGTACCTGAAGGTCCTTCCGTACTTTCGCAAGATGGAGCGGGACCTGGACGTCCGTGACGACTTCCACGGCACCGACGGTCCCATCCCCATACGCAGGCACAGGATGGACTCTCTGGCGCCCGTCCAGCGCGCCTTCCTGGAGGCCTGCGTGGGCGCCGGCTTCCCCCAGGTCGCGGACATGAACAGCCCCCAGTGCACCGGCGTCGGCCTGATCCCCATGAACCAGGCCAACGGCGTGCGGATGAGCACTTTCCTCACCCACCTGGAGCCCTCACGGCACAGGCTGAACCTGACGGTGCGTGGAGACGTCCTGGCGCGGAGGGTCCTCTTCGATGGCACGAGGGCCGTGGGGATGGAGGTGGAGAGCGGCGGGGAGACCTTCGCCGTGGAGGCCTCCGAGACCGTCCTGAGCGCCGGGGCCATCGGCTCGCCGCACCTGTTGATGCTGTCGGGAGTGGGGCCGGCCGGCGACCTGGCCGCCGCCGGAGTGCCCCTGGTCCACGACCTGCCCGGCGTCGGCGAAAACATGCGGGACCACCCAGCGGTGGACGTACGGGCCAGGGTGAAGGACGACGTCATCCTGCAGGCGGCCACACCCCGTGTGCAGCTCATCCTCAGGTTCACGTCGCGGGGATCCGGCACGCGGAACGACATCCACCTGCTGCCCCACTCCTTCCACGGGCCCCGCATCGGCGCCGACGCGGGCTCCGGGGGCTTCATGATCGATTGCCAGGTCCAGCTGGAGCTGGCGGCGGGAGCCGGCCGTATGAGGCTGGTGTCCGCCGACCCCAGGGTGCAGCCCGAGCTGGACTACCATTTCCTGGAGGACCCCTGGGACCTGCAACGGATGAGGGAGGCGGTCCGGTTGGCCGTGGGCATGCTGGAACATCCCGCTTACGGGGACATCGTCCGGGAGCGGGTGTGGCCCGGGGACGAGCACCTGCAGTCCGACGACAGCCTGGACGCCTGGATCCTGGAGCACGTCACCACCTGCCAGCACATCTCCGGCACCTGCAAGATGGGCCCGCCGTCGGACCCCACGGCGGTGGTGGACCAGCACGGCCGCGTGAGGGGCCTGGAGGGCCTCCGGGTGGCCGACGCCTCGATCATGCCCGACGTGGTGCGGGCCAACACCAACGCCACCAGCATAATGATCGGCGAGCGGGTCTCGGACTGGATGCGCTCGACCTAGATGGCGTTCCCATGAAGATGGGCTCGGAGGACTCCTCCGACGGTCCCGCGAAAGCGGGGGCTCAGGCCGCCCTGCCCCTGGGTCCCGGCCCTCGCCGGAACGACCCCAGGGAGAGGCCCCTCTGGGCCCGGGAATGGTGGAGAGAGGTGTTCAGAGCCATGGCAAGACCTGCAGTAAGACGAATGGGAATGGCCGGGAAGATGCTGGTGTCACTACTCCCGGCGATGTTGGCGGCTGCGTCCGGGGGCGGCGGCAGGCCGGCTGAGGGCGCTGGCGACGCCGTGGACTGGGGCTACGAGGGGCCGGGCGGGCCGGAGAACTGGGCCTTCCTGTCCGCCGAGTTCGCCCTCTGCGGCGACGGTCGGCAGCAATCGCCCGTCGACATAACCGGATACGAGAAGGGCGATGTCGGGTCCATCAGGTTCTCATACAGCGGCGACGCGACGGCGGTGCGCAACGACGGCAAGTTCGTCCACGTCGACTACGGTCCGGGCAACACGTTCAGCGTGGGCCGGCGGGCCTTCGAGCTGAGGTCCGCGCACCTCCACTCGCCCTCGGAGCACCGGATAGACGGCGCGAGCTACGCCGCGGAGATGCACCTGGTCCACGAGGGAGCGGACGGCGACCTGGCGGTGGTGGGGTTGCTGTTTAGACTGGGGGAGCCCAGCCCGGTAGTGCAGAGGGTACTGGACGCGGCTCCGGCAGCCGGAGCCGCCGCGGCCGGGGGCGTTGGGCTCAACGCCGGCCTGTACGCGCCGGGGGGCGGCGGCTGTTACAGGTACGACGGTTCCAAGACCACGCCGCCGTGCGACGAGCCGGTGGACTGGTACGTGATGCGCGAGCCCAAGACCATTTCCGTGGAACAGGTCGACGGCCTGCTGGCGCTGAGCGGCGGCCCCAACAATCGACCCGTGCAGCCGAAAGGCGGCCGGAGGATCATAGCCTGCGAGGGGGCGATGGCCTAGCCTGCCGCCAGCTCCCGGGCGGTGGCCTCCACCGCCTCCAGGGTATCTTCGACGTCCTCTGCGGAGATGCCGTAGTGGGTGAAGAACCGCAGCTTTCTGCCCTCCTGGTGGTCCAGGAAGACGCCCCGGTGCTCCAGCCCCTGGATGAACGCCCCCACGTCGTAGTCCATCACCTCGAAGACGGCCACGTTGGTCTGGACCGCGCCGGGGTCGACCGACAGGCCGGGTATGCCCGCCATCCCCTGGGCCAGACGCACGGCGTGGGCCTGGTCGTCGGCCATGCGGTCCACCATGGTGTCCAGGGCCACGATTCCGGCTGCGGCCAGGAAGCCGATCTGCCGCATGCCTCCCCCCAGGTTCTTCTTGTGGACCCGGGCGCGGGCCACGGTGTCCTGGTCGGCGCATAGCATGGAGCCGGCGGGGCAGCCCAGCCCCTTGGACAGGCAGAAGGCGACGGAGTCCGCGCTCCTGCACAGGTCCGACGCAGGCACGTCCAGGGCCACGGCGGCGTTGAACACCCTGGCCCCATCCAGGAACAGGGGCACACCCCGGCGGTGGGCCACCTCGGCCGCCGCCGCGATGTCCTCCTGGTCCAGCACCAGGCCGCCCTTCAGGTTGTGGGTGTTCTCCACCGAGAGCAGGGTCACCTCCTTGCCGTCCCTCTCGCATTGGAGGAAGACCGCTTCCAGGTCGTCGGGGGCCAGCACGCCGTCGTCCTGGGTGGGCACGCCGACTATCTCCATCCGCCCCAGGGCCTCCATCACGCCGCGGCCCTTGTGAAAGATATGGGAGTCGTCTCCCACCAGCACCGCCGTCCCCGGACGGCTGTGGCCCAGCACCACGCCGATGTTGGACAGGGTGCCGCTGGGCATGAAGACGGCCGCCTCCTTGCCCAGCATGGCCGCGGCCTTGGCCTCCAGCCGGTTCACGGTGGGGTCTTCGCCGTAGATGTCGTCGCCCAGCTCGGCCTCGTTCATCGCGGCCCACATCTCGGGCGTGGGATGGCTCTTGGCGTCGCCCTTCATGTCTATCTTGCGCATCACGCCTCCTGGGGACCCATAGAACGCCGTTGCCGTGAGTATAGGTTCGTGCCCAAATCCGTGTCAAACGGGGCGGGCCCCCTACGGCACGCCGCGGTTGACAAGCCGGACACGTTCTGATGGAATTGTCGTATTCAAGGAGGCGCCGGACGGGCCCCGTTATTGGTCCGGAGGTCCGGCGATGAGAGGAGCACACCCATGAGCAGCAGCAATTCCTACGTGTACGTCGGTCTGGCGGGCGAGACGGCGCCGGGCCGCCCCATCAGTTCGGGACTCTACCGGATGGCCGAAGACAACGGCGGTTGGGAGCTACTGACCAACGGCCTCCCCGAGTCGCCGTCCGTCAGGGCCATCACCGTGCATCCCAACAGGCCCGGCGTCGTCTTCGCGGGCACGCAGGACGGGCCCTACCGCAGCGAGGACCACGGAGACCACTGGGAGAAGGTGTCGGTGCCCGACCACGGCCTGCCCGTGTGGTCCGTCATGTTCCACCCCAGGGACCCCCAGGTGATGTACGCGGGCTACGAGAACTGCGAGATCTTCCGCAGCGACGACGGCGGAGAGCGCTGGAGCCAGCTTCCCGTGAGTGTGCGGTTCCCCGAGGTGACCGTGGGACCCGGAGCCAACTTGGCCAAGCGTGTCCTGATGATGTCGGGCAGCGCCTCCGACCCCGACGAGATCTACGGCGCCATCGAGGTCGGGGGAATCATCCGCTCCCTGGACGGCGGGGAGCACTGGGAGAACCTGAGCCACGGCCAGTACATCAACGACGACTACGTGGACATGCATGGCATATTGGCCAGCACCTTCCATCCCGAGACGGTGCTCAGCATCGGCCGGGCGGGCATGTTCCGCAGCACCGACCGGGGCGACCACTGGCAGGCCGTGCGGATAGAGGCGCTGAACGCCAAGGGTCAGACCTACTGCCGCTGCATCCGGGAGGTGCCCGGTGACCCCAAGAGCATCTGGGTATCGGGCGGGGGCAACTTCCGGAGCGACGTGGGCGCCCTCTTCCGCAGCGGAGATGGCGGAACCAGCTGGGAGCGGGTGGACATGGGCTTCCAACCCACCGCCACCATGTTCGGCATAACCTTCGACCAACGGCGTCCCAGCCGGGTCTACTGCGCCACCAGCTTGGGCCAGGTGTACGGCAGCCGGGACGGCGGCGAGACCTGGACTGAGCACCCCATGCCCGAGGGCGTGGACCAGGTCTACGCCCTGGCCTGCGGGTAGGGCGGCCGGTCCCGGCGCGGCCCCGAGTGCCCGTCGGGCGGGAGCGGGACTCCTGGAGAGAGCCCCGGCAGACCGAGGGCCGCGCACCTGTTGCCTATAGCCACGCTTGCCCATACAATGGGCCTTGGCCTGCGTGGCTGACGCGCGGGGCCACGGGAGGTTCCGTTGGTCGAGCAGAAGGAGTTCCCCAGGATTACCGAAGAGGCCCTGGAGCCATTGCGCCAGCGCCTCGGCATACCGCTCGGGATAACCGACGCCTTCAACCGGAACGCCACCTCGGACACGATACGCCACTTCGCCCACGGCATCGGCGACACGAACCCCCTGTTCACCGACGATGAGTACGGCAAGGGGACCCGCTGGGGCGCGATGGTGGCCCCGCCCACGTTCCTCTTCACCTGCTTTGGGCGGGGCGCGCCCATGGGGCTGCCCGGAGTCCATGGAATGTGGGCCGGCGCCTCTTTCGAGATGAAGGAGCCCATCCGCGATGGCACGGCCATCCGCGGCACTGTCACCCCCAGCGGCCTGACACCCAAGGAGACGCGATTCGCGGGCCGCGCCATACTCCAGGAGCAGACCTACGACTACACGACTCCCGATGGCCTGGGCCTGGGAAGGGTCAAGGAGTGGAACCTGCGCACCGAGCGGGACGCCGGGCGAAGCAAGGGCAAGTACAACTACCTGGAGCCCGCCAGCTACACGCCCCAGGAGATCGAGGACATCTTCGCCGACTACGGCAGGGAGGTCGTAAGGGGCGCCGTCCCCCGTTACTGGGAGGACGTAGCCGTTGGAGACGAGCTGCCCTTCGTGGTCAAGGGCCCCCTCCGGGTCACCGACAACGTGGCCTGGAAGGTCGGCTGGGGGTTCCGGCCCTTCGCCTACGCCCACAAGGTTGCGGTCGACTTCTATAACAAGGCGCCCAACGCCTTCATCGTCAACGAGCAGGGCATCCCGGACGTGCCGGAGCGGGTCCACTGGGACCCCGACTTCGCCCGCCGGGTGGGGGTTCCCGGGGCCTACGACTACGGTCCTCAGCGCGTAGCGTGGCTGGGGCAGGTGGTCACCAACTGGATGGGCGACGACGGCTTCATCCGGGAGTACTGGGCCGAGGTGCGGCGGTTCAACCTCAACGGCGACACCCACTGGCTCAAGGGAAGGGTGACGGAGAAGCGGCGAGACGGGGATGGCCCCGTCGTCGAGGTGGAGCTCTGGGGAGACGACCAGCGGGGCGAGACGACGATCAGGGGCGGGGCCGTGGTCGTCCTGCCCTCCCAGGGCAGCCCCTCTTGCCCTTCATAGAATAACGGCGCTGCTTTGCTAAGCGCGTGCCGGCCTCCCCTTCATCCCCTGCTGACGGGAGCAGGGGGAGGTCCGGCGGTGAGGAGACGTCCATGGTAAAGGCCCTCGATGGTTGCCGGGTGGTGGACCTGACCAGGGTCCTCAGCGGCCCCTGGTGCACTCTGATGCTCAGCGACCTGGGGGCCGAGGTGGTGAAGGTGGAGGAGCCGGGCCGGGGAGACATCACCCGCCAGTACGGCCCTCCCTTCGTGGGTGACGAGAGCTCCTATTTCATGACCTACAACCGGGGAAAGAAGAGCATCACCCTCAACCTGAAGGAGCCACGGGGGAAGGAGCTGCTGCGGGGCTTGGTGGCCAAGGCCGACGTCCTGGTCCACAACTACAGGAGGGACTGGGTGTACAGGGCCGGTCTGGACTACGACTCGTTGGAACCCCTCAACCCCCGCCTGGTCTACTGCTGGCTCAGCGGCTACGGCGAGGACGGGCCCTATGCCGACCGGGGGGCCCTGGACCAGATGATCATGAGCCTCAGCGGCTCCATGAGTGTCACCGGAGAGCCCGACGGGCCGCCCATCAAGTCGTCCATCTCCTACTCGGACTTCTTCACGGGATACAACGCCGCCCTGGGCATCGTGTCGGCGCTCCGGGTAAGGGACCGCACAGGGGCCGGCCAGCGGGTCAGCGTGAACCTCATGGACTCGGCGATAGCCTCCCTGGGCTCCCTGGCGGGCATCTACTTCGCCACCGGGGAGCCGCCCCCGCGGGTGGCCCCGGACTCCCACCCGTCCCTGGGGGCCTCGGGAGCCTACAAGACGGCCGACGGTTACATCAGCATCACCGCCGTGACTGACAGGGAGTTCCCCAACCTGTGCAGGGCGCTGGGCCTGGAGCACCTGACCGAGGACCCCGAATTCGCCACCAACCCCGACCGGGCCAGTCACAGGAAGCGCCTGCGGCAGAAGCTGGGGCCGGTGCTGGCCACCAAGACCACCTCGGAGTGGACCCGTGTCTTCGGAGACCACGGCGTCCTCTCCGAGCCCATCAACGACATCGGCCAGGCCTTCGACCATCCCCAGGTCGTGCACAGCGGAATGCGCCAGACGGTGGAGCACCCGTCGGTCGGGACGGTCAGCGTGATGCGGACGCCCATCAGGCTGTCGGCGTCCCCGCTGGAGATCCAGGGCCCTCCTCCCCGCCTGGGGGAGCACACCCGGGAGGTGCTGGAGAGCTATCTGGGCATCTCCGGCGAGGAGTTCGACCGGCTGCGGGAAGAGGGGGTCGTCTAGCTACAGGAGGGACTTCAGCAGGTCCCTGGCCTCCCGCCTGGACAGGTCGGTGGGCATGGTGGCCAGTCGCTCCCAGGCAACCACGTCCAGGAACCGGTCCAGGTCCCCTTCAGACACCCCCAGCTCGCCCAGGCGCGTCTCCAGCCCGCAGCTCCGCATGATCTCCGTGACCCGGGCCACGGCCTCGTCCAGGCCGCCGACTCCCAGGGCCTCCCACAGGGGCGGGAGCTTGTGCGCGATGGCCGGGGCGTTCCTCTCCAGGAAGGCGGGGAGGGTGACGCCCACGGCCTGGCCGTGGGCCACG
Organism: Dehalococcoidia bacterium; assembly: GCA_034423015.1. Classification (GTDB taxonomy): domain Bacteria; phylum Chloroflexota; class Dehalococcoidia; order Lucifugimonadales; family JAGWBF01; genus JAGWBJ01. The sequence goes on from DAOUJG010000014.1 coordinate 11,735, forward strand.
CGCCAGAAGATGGTCAGGGGCCGGGAGAAGGCGTGGCACACGTTGGGCGGGCAGTTGCTGTATCCCACGCCGGACATGGTGGCCGCCAGGGCGCAGGCGGCGCGGGCCTCCCGGCCACCGTCCCTGCATGACGCTTCCAGGTTTTCCGCGAACACGCGCACGACTCCCAGGGCCAGCGCGTCCGTCATGGGTTGGGCCCCCGTTGCCCAGTAGGACTCGAAGGCGCTGCTGAAGGCGTCTATTCCCGATGCGGCGGCCAGGTCTCGGGGCATGGACATGGTCAGGTCCGGGTCCACCAGGGCCACGGTGGGGAACATGTAGGTGTGGCGTACGTTGTACGATGTGTTCTGGTCCCACTGCCACATGGCCATGCCCGGGGTCACCTCGCTGCTGCTGCCCGACGTGGTGGGGACGGCGATGAAGGGCAGGCCCGGTTGCTCTATGGTTCGCAGGCGCTTGCCGTACTCGATGGAGGGCCCCGGGTTGGCCATGAGCACCGCCGTCAGCTTTGCCAGGTCCATGGCGCTGCCGCCGCCGATGGCCACGACCACGTCGGGGTCCGCCCGGCGGCAGGCCTCCAGGGCCCTGTCCACGTCCTGAGAGGCGGGGAACGGGACGGCGCCGTCGAAGTGGGTGACGTGGAGGCGGCCTAGGGAGCCCAGCACCCTGTCCAGGATGCCCTGGGCCTTGAGGCTGTGCTTCCCCGTGACCAGGAAGACCGAGGCGCCCGTTCCCCCGCACACCTCGTCGATGACCTCGGGCAGCCGGGCCAGGGAGCCCTCGCCGAACACTATCCTGGTGGGCACATGGAATCCGAATTCCGCGGGAAACCTGGTGGCCATTACTACCTCCGGCGTCAGGGCGCTGGCTGAGTCCGCTGCCCCCGGCCTGTGGTCCGTCCCTCATTGTACATCACCGGCCATTGTACACCACCGGGCGGCCCAATTTGTTCCCCTCGCTTGCCATTGCCTGCGGCCCGCGGAAGCAGTACCATGTTGCGCGTGACCGACGAGGGGGCGAAATAGCATGCCTGGAGCCATCGAAGGAGTCCGGGTCCTCGACCTGACCGACCGGCGGGGGCACATGTGCGGGCGCCTCCTGGCCGACCTGGGGGCGGACGTCGTCAAGGTGGAGGCCCCCAGCGGCGACCCGTCCCGGAATATGCCCCCCTACGCCGGAGGCCTGCCGGGCCCCGAGCGCAGCCTCGACTTCCTCAACCTCAACGCCAACAAGAGGAGCGTCGTCCTCGACCTGGAGTCCTCCCGGGGCAGGGAGGCCTTCCTGGAGCTGGTGCGGAACGCCGACGCCTTGCTGGAAACGTTCGCTCCCGGCGTCATGGAGGAGATGGGTCTGGGCCAGGAGGTCCTGGAGAGGACCAATCCCGGCCTGGTCGTGGCATCCATCACCGGGTTCGGCCTCACGGGGCCGTACAGCGGGTTCCAAGCGTCGCCCATAGTCTGCAGCGCCATGGGCGGGGTGATGGCGCTCTGCGGCTCCCCCGACCGGGAGCCCCTGTCCGAGCCCGGAGACGTCCCCTACGACCTGGCCGCGTCCTTCGCCGCCTACGGCGTCTTGCTGGCGCTGAGGCAGCGGGACCGCGGCGGCCGGGGCCAGCGGGTCGAGGTCTCCTGCCAGGAGGTGCTGGCGGCCCAACAGCACGTGGTCGTCAACTACAGCTCCAACTCCACCTTCCTGGAGCGGGCGGGCAGCCGCACACCCCTGGGGGGAGGGATGCCCTACGGCATCTACCCCGCCAGCGACGGCTACTGCCACCTGGTGGTCATCTCCACGCCCCACTGGAGGAGCTTCGTCGAGTGGATGGGGAGCCCCGACGTGCTGGTGGACCCCCTCTGGGACAACCGGCACATCCGCATCGCCAGCCAGGAGCTCATAGAGTCCCTGGCCATGGACTTCACCCGGCAGATGCCCAAGGACCTGCTGTTCAGCCAGGGGCAGGCCCACCACATCACCGTGGGCCCGGTGAACCGGCCCGACGAGTTCACCCGCGACGACCACTTCCTGCAGCGGGAGATGCTGGAGGAACTCCGGCACCCTGTGGCGGGGGACCACAGGCTGGTGCGGCCCCCCTTCAGGCTCAGCGAGACCCCTGCCCGGCTCGTTACGGCGGCGCCGGAGCTGGGCCGTCATACCGAAGAGGTCGAGCGCACCTGGGGGCCCAGGCCGTCCCCCGGCGGCCGGGGGGAGCCCGGCGCCGCGCCCCTGCCCTTGGACGGCGTCCGCGTCCTGGACTTCACCCAGGCCATCGCCGGCCCCTACCTGGCCCGCCTCCTGGCCGAGAACGGCGCCGAGGTGATCAAGGTGGAGTCCCGGTCCCACCAACAGCGGGGACGGACCAGCCCCAACCTGGACCCCCGGGTGGTGCTGCAGCAGCGCGTGACGTTCAACGAGATGAACCGCAACAAGCGATGCGTCACCGTCGACATGGGCACCGAGGAGGGCCGCCGCATCGTGAAGGAGCTGGTCCCCCACTGCGACCTGGTGCTGGAGAACTTCAGCCCCCGGGTCATGGACCGGTGGGGCATGGGCTACCAGGACCTGAAGGAGCTGCGAGAGGACGTGATCATGGTGCGGCTGCCGGGGTTCGGCATCACCGGTCCCTACCGGGACTACGTGGGCCTTGCCGCGGTGGCCATGGGCATCACAGGCATGTACCACCTGTGGTCGTACCCCGACAGGGACGAGCCCGAGGGCCCGCCGGTGTGGACGCCCGACTACCTCAGCGCCGCCTTCGGCGGCGTGGCCATCATGGCCGCGCTCCACCACAGGGACCGCACCGGCCGGGGCCAGCTCGTGGAGATGAGCCAGGTCGACGCCACGGCATTCGCCCTGGGCTCCGTGTACCTGGACTACATGACCAACGGACACGTGCCCGAGCCCATGGGCAACGGCCACCGGTTCTTCGCGCCCCACGGGGCCTTTCGCTGCAGGGGCGAGGACGCCTGGTGCGTCATCGCCGTCCGGGACGAGGGAGAGTGGCAGGCCCTATGCCGGGCCCTCGGTTCTCCGGCATGGTCCGCCGACGAGCGGTTCGCCACGATGGACGGCCGCTTGGAAAACCGGGAGGAGCTGGCCGGGCATATCCGGGAGTGGACCCGGGACCACACGCCCCACCAGGCGATGCGCATCCTGCAGGGGGCGGGCGTGCCCGCGGGGGCCGTCCAGAACGGAGAGCACCTGTTCCACGACCCACACCTGCGGGAACGGGGCTTCATCGTGGGCGTCGAGGAGAGTGACGTGGGGGTCGTGGAGTATCCCGGGCTCTTCGTGCGCCTCTCGGACACCCCGGGCCGCATCGACAGTTGTCACGGCCTGGGCGAGGACAACGCCCACGTCTTCGGCACGCTGCTGGGCATGTCCGAGGAGGAGATCAGGAGGCTGGAGGAGTCGGGTATACTGGCCTGACGGCGCCTCAGGGTACGACCTGTATTCCCTGCTCGCCGCCGTCCAGCACCTCGCCGATGACCCGGGGGCCGGCCACTCCCCTGGCATCCATCTCCTCCAGAAGCCGGTCCACGCGGTCTCCCGCCACCGATATCAGCAGCCCTCCCGACGTCTGGGCGTCGCACAGGAGAAGCCTGGACTCCTGGGATATCTCGTCGTGCCACCGTACGTGGCTGCCCACCCCATCCAGGTTGCGGTGGGTGCCGCCGGGGGCTATCCCCTGCCCCAGCAGCTCCCGGGCTCCGGCGAGCACCGGCATGGCGGACATGCGCAGCCGGCAGCCCGCGCCGCTCTCTCTCATCATGGAGCCCAGGTGGCCGACGAGCCCGAAGCCCGTGACGTCGGTGCAGGCGTTGACCCCCACCTCCACCATCGCCTCCGAGGCGGCGCGGTTCAGCGTGCTCATCACGGCGACGGCCCCGTCCAGGACCTCCGTGGACACGGCCCCCTGCTTGCCGGCGGTGGTTATGATCCCGGTTCCCAGGGGCTTGGTCAGCACCAGAGAGTCCCCGGGCCTGGCCCCGGCGTTGGTAATCTGCTTGCCCGGCTCGACGAGCCCCACGGCGGCCAGGCCGTACTTGGGCTCCCGGTCGTCCACGGTGTGTCCGCCGATTATCAGGCATCCGGCTTCCTGGGCCTTCGCCTGGCCGCCCTGGAGTATCTTGCCCAGGATGTCCTTGGGCAGCTCCACCGGAAACCCCACGATGTTCAGGCCAAGCAGGGGCTTGCCCCCCATGGCGTAGATGTCGCTGACGGAGTTGGCCACCGCGATGGCCCCGAAGCTGACGGGGTCGTCGACGATGGGCGGGAAGAAGTCCACCGTCAGCACCAGGGCGGTGTCATCCCCCAGGCGGTAGACTCCGGCGTCGTCTCCGGTCGCCGTGCCGACCAGCACGTTGGGGTCGGAGACGACGGGCAGGTGACTCAGGACCTGGACCAGGTCCTCGGGACTGAACTTGGCGGCTCACCCCGCGCAGTGGGCAAGGCTGGTCAGCCTGACGGGCTCCGTTACCATAACTCCCCTTCATACCGTGTCTGTGTAGTCCACGGCAATTATAGCACGGCGCTACGGCCCTCAGGCCCCGCTCCTCCGCCCGTCGCCCGGTACGCTGGGGCCGGGCATCCGGGTATAATGGTCCCGAAGGCGGCCCCGCGTTGGGGCCCGTGTGGAGTTGGAGGGCAGCATGAAAGTCAAGGGCCTCGACCACATCGTCATCAAGACCGAGGACGTGGACCGGTTGCTGGAGTTCTACCGGGACGTCATGGGCCTGGAGGTGCTCAGGGAGGAGGAGTTCCGCCAGGGGAAGGTGGGGTTCGTGTCGGTGCGCGTGTCCCCGGAGATCATCCTGGACCTGAGCCCGGCGTCGGAGGTGGACAGGGCCACCCCGAACATGGACCACTTCTGCCTGGTGCTGGAGCCCACGGACATGGAGGAGGTCCGCCGGAGGCTGAAGTCCCTGGGCGTCCAGGTGGAAGCCGACGTGCGCCCGGCCTTCGGCGCCCAGGGGATGGGCGAGCAGTTCAAGATCGTGGACCCGCTGGGGAACAAGATCGAGCTGCGCAGCTACATGGCGGCGGGCTAGCGCCCCTGACGGCCGGCTCGCCGGCCCGCGGGGTCCCCGTCTACGGGCGGACGACCCCAGTCCCGTCCCGGACGTCGATGCGGGTCCCGTAGGGCTCCGAGAGGCGTGCCACCCTGTCCAGGGTCTCGGCCGCTACCTCGGCGCCGGCGAGAACGGGCCGACCGTTGCGGGAGCGGGGCTGGCGGTAGCCCAGGTCCGCTACGTGAAGCCTCAGCTCCTTCAGCTCCCAGCCCCGGAACAGTGGCTGGGCCACCAACCCCCTCCAGTACTTGGGGTCCGAGTAGAAGCTGACGGTGCCCCCCATCGTGCGGGCGTCCCAGGCGTCGGCGGTGGTGTTGTCGTAGCCCAGGCCGTGGGCCTCGTAGGTCTCCTGGGGCGCCCACCGGTAGGTCTCGTTCTGGAAGACGAAGTTCCCCAGGCCGTAGAGGATGGGCTTACCCCTGTATATCTCCACTCCCCGGGCGAAGTGGGGGCCGTGGCCTATGAATACGTCCACGCCCTCGTCGATGCACCTTCTGGCGAAGGTCTCCAGGAAGGCGGGGGCCGCCTCCGGGTCCACGTCGTGCTCGTGGCAGTGGATGCTCAGGAGCACCCAGTCGGCCTGTCGCCGGGCCTCTCTCACCCACCTCAGTATGTCCTCCGTGTCGCCGGCGTCGGGCTCCGACGAGACCGCGAACTCCTCGCCGCGGCGGAAGAGGCGCCGGTAGGCGGGGCGGCCCCTGTCGATGAAGTAGAACTCGTCGTCGGTGTCCTGGGGGACGTCGCCGTAGGAGACGAACCGCCTCAGCGCCTCCTTGTTGGCCTCGAGGCCCAGCCCATGGCTGATGCGCCGGAGCTGCTCGAAGGCCTGGGGGTCCACGGTGTAGATGGGGTGGTGGTGGAGTCCGCTTATCCCCGCGCGGCCCTTGTGGTCCGGCCTTTGCCCGGTGGCCAGCCCCGCCTCCACGAAGGTGCTGGCGCAGGCCAGCAGTGCGATGCGTCCCTTGGGGGTCTCCAGGTAGGCCGGGGCCCGGGCCTCCGCCAGGTTCCGCCCCGCCCCGGCGTGGACCAGCCCCGCCTCCTCCACGTGGCGCTGGCTGGTCAGAAGGCCGTCGATGCCGTAGTCGTTGTGGTGGTTGTGGGCCATGGTCGCCAGCCGGAAGCCCATCCACTTGTACTCCTCCAGGTGGGCCGGGGTCGTGGCTGAGAAGGCCACGCTGGTGGACAGGCCGGGGGCCGGCTCCCAGTCGTGGAAGGTCATCTCCAGGTTGGCGAAGGCCGCGTCGGCGCCCCGGACCATGTCCATCAGCTCCAGGTACCGGGGCTCCCGGTAGACGGACAGCTTCTGGGTGACCATGGCGTCGCCCACGGCGACCAGGTCCAGGTCTCCCGCCTCGGCTTCGTAGATCAAGACGCCCTCCCGAAGAAGTCCCTTCCCCGCTGCCATTCTTCCAAACGCGGTGGGAGGAATTTGGGTTGGGGTGAGGCCCCGTCCCGTGACCGCCGGGGGGTCATGCCGCGGGCCGGGCCAGCACATCCGAGGATATCTTGCGCTTCAGGAACCGGCCGTGCTGCGGGCTTCCCAGCAGCTTGCCGTCCTCCACCACCACGGAGCCCCGGAGGATGGTCGTGACCGGCCATCCCTGCACCTGCCAGCCCTCCCAAATGCTGTAGTCCGAGTCGGCGTGGAGGTCCGATAGGGCTATGGTCTTGCGCACCTCGGGGTCGACCAGCACGATGTCGGCGTCGCTGCCCGCGGCCAGGGCGCCCTTCTGCGGGTACATGCCCAGGAGGCGCGCCGCGTTGGAGGAGGTCAGCTCCACGAACCGTTGCAGGGAGATGCGCCCCTTGGACACCCCCTCGGAGTAGGTGATGATGAACCGGGTCTCGATGCCGTTGTGGCCGCCCTGGATGGTGTCGATGGTCTTTCCCTCAAGCTTGCTGGCCTTGTGGGTGGTGTACTCGTCGGTGGCCACCGTCGAGATGCCCCCCCGGATGGTCTCCTGCCACAGGGCGTCCCTGTCGTCGGAGAACTTCAGGCCCGGGTTGGTGTGGTACAGGTTGCCCTCGGGCTTGAGGTAGTCCTCGGAGGTGAAGCAGAGGAAGTGGTGCAGCACCTCCCCGTAGATGGGGAGGCCGTCGGCCCGCCCGTGCATGATGGCCTCGACCCCCTCCTTGGCCGTGACGTGGACGAAGTAGACCCCGGCCCCCGTGCTCCTGGCCATGCGCACCGTCTTGTTGAAGGTGACCTCCTCGGAGAGGTTGTTGTGGGCCAGGTGTATGTTATGGGCCTGGTCCCTGCCCTCGCGCCTCAGCTTCTCGGTCATGTAGTCGGTGATGGCCTGGTCCTCCCCGTGGACGGCGACGATGCCCCCGTGGCGCGCCACCTGGTCCATCACCGCCCACAGGTGCCCGTCGTCGGTGGCGGGGTTGGGAGGGTCTCCCGGGCGGGTGATGGTCCACACCTTCATGGAGGCCACGCCCGAGGAGATGAGCTCCCGGATCTGGGCGATGTGGTCCGGCGGGCTCACGCCGTTGAACACGCAGTGGAAGGCGAAGTCGATGTAAGAGTGACCCGAGAACCGTTGGACCCGCTGCTCCACGGCCTCCAGGGGCATGGCGCCGTGGATGGGCCGGGCGAAGTCCACCATGGTGGTGGTGCCGCCGAAGGCCGCGGCCCGGCTGGCGGCCTCGGGGGACTGGGTCTCCACGCCCGGCCTCCCCGTCCATAGCTGGGGCACCGGCGTCGCCACGTGGGCGTGGGGCTCGATGCCCCCAGGCACGACGATCTTTCCCGAGGCGTCGATGACCCGGGCGGCCTCCGTGCCCAGCACCCCGGGCTCCGTGACGGCCACGATCTTCTCTCCTTGCACCGCCACGTCCATCACGGCCACCCTCTGGCCCGTTACCACCCGACCGCCCCGGATAATCATGTCCAGCATGGCGACTCCTTGTCGAGACGTATCTACATCCCCGCCGTGAGGCCGCGGACTGGGCCGTGGTTCAGGACGCTTTCATGCGTTCGAGCAGGACGCTGATGGTCCGCGCCAGGAGGCGGGGGCGCTCGGCGTAGTCCGGCGTGGGCCACCACTCGTAGTCGAAGCTCCGTAGGACCGTGCCGTCGATGCTGCAGTTGAGCTCCGAGACCACCACTGGGAAGCCCAGGGCGTCCGACGCCTTCCTGGCCAGCAGCTCTAGGACCGAGTCGTCCTCGTCGTAGACCACCAGGAAGCCGCCCTGCCGCCCCGATTCGTCCCGGACCCGGGCGCGGACCACCTGTCCAAAGTCGTCCACGTCGACGACCTCGTAGGATACCGGCGGCCGCCCGAAGTCGGGCCAGCCGATGTCGACCCGCTCCCCTATCTCCCACATGACGCTCTCCGACCGGGGGCTCAGGAGGATTCTAACCAGCCGCCGGGTGCGGGGTCAACCTGGGGCCCCGTGGGCCGGAGCCGCCGTTTGATGGGAGGCATCCCGGCTGCTATGCTATCAGATGGCGCGGCGAAACCAGACTTGCGAGGAGGCCGGGATGGCGGGTATCGACCGGAGGACCGTGAAGCCCACGGATGTGGCGGACCCCCTGGGGATGTACAGCCACGTGATGACCGTCCGGCCGGGTCGGCTGGCGTTCGTAGCCGGGCAGGTGGCGGTGGACGAGGAGGGGAACACCGTGGGGGCCGGTGACCTTCCGGCCCAGACCCGCCAGGTGTTCCGGAACGTGGAGCGGGTGCTGGCCAGCGTGGATGCCACCTTCGACAACGTGGTGAAGTTCACGACCTACATCGTGGCGGGTCAGAGCGTGGAGGAGTTCATCGCCGGCAGGACCGAGGTGTTCGCCCGCATCTTCCCCAATGGGGACTACCCGCCCAACACCCTGCTGTTCATCGACCGGCTGGTGCACGACGACCTGCTCATCGAGACCGAGGCCATCGCCGCCCTGCCGTGATGGCCACCCGTCGTTCCCGCGTAAACGGGGAATCCACGTGTACCCACCCCTTGTATCTTGATGAAGGTGGCGGGGTAGACCGGTCCGCCCCTTGGTCTCGAGAGACCGCGACCCAGCGTGGTCGCCCCGCCTTCATACTCTTGGAGCCCGAACAG
>DAOUJG010000015.1:0-81384 GCA_034423015.1 Dehalococcoidia bacterium
CGCCCTGGCCACCACCAACATCGACGCCCTGGGCGGCAAGGTCATCTTCGACAGCCCCAGGGACAACCCCCTGGGCGAGAACCGCTCCGGCGTCATCGTCGTCAGCAAGACCCAGGGCGAGGACGCCACCGAGTTCGAGCTGGTGCCCCAGCCGTAACCACCCCGGGACAGGAACCGGACCAAGTGGGGAGGCGCCCAGTGGGCGCCTCCCCACTGTCATTTCTCCCTTGACAATCCCGAACCCTTCGTGTCATCCCGAGCGGAGGGAAGCGTAGCGAGGAATCTGTCCATGCCCGCAGAGTAGTCGGCCCGTGGCCTCGTGGCGTGGCCGTGTTTGTTGTGGGATGCCCAGGATTCCTCGCCTACGGCTCGGAATGACAGGCGGGGCGACTCGGAACGGCGTGTCAGGCGAGAGGGACCAGGGATGGCGTGTCTCAGGTGAAGGGACCCGGAACGGCGTGTCAGGCGAGAGGGACCCGGAACGGCGTGTCAGGCGGGAGGGACCAGGGATGGCGTGTCTCAGGTGAAGGGGCTCGGAACGGCGTGTCAGGCGGGGCGGTTGACAAGGGTCTCCGTGCACGGGGTGACGAACGGGACGCTGCCAGCCATTTCGCATGGTTGCGACACCTTGGCAGTCTTCCGAGGGTCCCCGTGTGCAAAGGGGGCCTTCCGCGCAGCAGCGGCTAGTCGTAGGGCTGAAGCTCGATCTCGTGGAGGGCCGGGACCACCTCTTTGCCCAGGAGCTCGATGGAGCGCATGACGTCGTCGTGTGCCATGTCCCCCTCGTTCCCGTAGACGTGCAGGTAGCCCGGGTTCAGCCGTTCGATGATATTCGACAGCTTCCTGGTGATCGTCTCCGGGCTGCCCACGATGATGTTGTTCACCTCCTGTAGCTCCTCGTAGGTCATGGCCCGGCCGAAGCCCCCGGCTCCCGGCAGGGTCGCCTGTATCTTCACCGCCTGCCGGGACTGGTACCCCGGAGGGTCGCTGTGCTCTCGCGGGCCCCTGTTGCGGTGGCTCTCGGTCCACAGGAAGGTCCTTCCTATGTCCTGGGCCTTCTCGTCCGTGTCGGCCACGAACACCCGGAGCAGGTAGCCGAAATGCTCGGGACCCGGGGTAAACCCCACCTCCCTGGCCGTGTCCGAGTAGATCTGCCTCAGGCGCTCTGTGTGCTCCAACAGGGAGCCCAGGTTCATGTACGGGTGCCGGTGGATGGCCGACCACACCACGCTCTCGGGACTGGAGAGGCCGGGAAACCAGACCGGCGGATGGGGCTTCTGGATGGGCAGGACCCACGGGTTCACCGCCCGGTAGTGGTAGTGCTTGCCCTCGTAGCGGAAGGGCCCGGGCTGCGTCCAGCACTTGATGATCAGGTCATGGGCCTCCTCGAACCTCTCCCTGTTCTCCGTCGGGTCGATGCCGCCCTGGATGCTCTCCACCGCAGTGCCCCGGACGAAACCCGATATCACCCGCCCATTGGAGTAGCAGTCCAGCATCGCGATCTCTTCGGCCATCCTGATGGGGTCATTGACGGCGATCACGTTGCCAAGGATGGCGATCTTCACCCTCTTGGTGAGCTTGGAGATGACCGCGGCGTCCAGGTTGACCGCGGGCTTCATGCACCAGTAGGAGGCGTGATGCTCGTTGGTCATGATGCCGTCGAAGCCCACCTCGTCGGCCAGGGCGTACTGCTCGTGGTACTCGTTGTACAGCACGTGGGCCTTGTGGGGGTCGAAGTAGCTGTTCGGAAACCCCAGCCGGCCGGAATCGTGCTTTTCCAACTCCTTTTCAGTAACGAAGCCGTAGGGTTGCTCCGAAAACCAGAAGACCTCTACCTTGTCCTGCATCGGACTCTCCTCCAACAGGTTGTGCACAGTATAGCATGGGGACGGTCCCCAACCACGACCCACGGACACCGGGAATGAACGGCCGACACGTCCGTGATGCCCGCCGATCTGTGCTAAACTACGGCCAAGCCCGCCAGCCGGGAGAGACCACGGACAGGGAGGACGCAGACATGGTGTTGACGCGAGAGGCGATGCCCACCACCCCTTCGGAGGCCCGCATGCTGTTCCGCGAGGGCAGCTGGACGCAGGACACCCTGGGCATCTGCAACGGGTATACCAACGCCAACCTGGTCATCGTACCCAGGGACCTGGCCTACGACTTCCTCCTCTTCTGCCAGCGCAACCCCAAGCCCTGCCCGGTGCTGGAGGTCCTGGACGAGGGGGACCCGACGGTAAGGGTACTGGCCGATGGAGCCGACATCCGCAGCGACCTTCCCCGGTACCGCGTCTTCGTCCGGGGAGAGCTGGTGGACGAGCCCACGGACATCGGTGAGTACTGGCGCAGCGACCTGGTGACCTTCCTCTTCGGGTGCAGCGGGACCTTCGCCAGCGCCCTGGACAACGCCGGTATCAAGGTACGCCTGGGGATCGACGGGGAGAACCCGGGCTTCGGCGTGTATCGAACCAACATACCCACCGTCCCCGCCGGGCGCCTGCGCGGGCCCATGGTGGTGAGCATGCGCGGCGTACGGTCGGACCTGGTCTCCCGGGCCGTGGTGGTGACATCCCGGTTCCCCAATCACCACGGCAGCCCGGTGCACGTCGGGGACCCCGGCGCCATCGGCATAACCGACCTGTCCACGCCCGACTGGGGCGCCGGCCCGGTGGAGCTGCTTCCCGACGAGGTGCCCGTGTTCTGGGCCTGTGGCGTCACCCCCCAGGACGTCGCCCTGGAGAGCAAACCGGACCTCATGATCACCCACAGTCCCATCCACATGTTCATCAGCGACATCCCCTCCGAGCAGCAGGCGTCTTCCTGACGGACCTTCGGATGACCGGGGGCGGATGACCCCGGAGGGGCAGATGACGACGGAAAGGGGGACGCCGGCATGACGACAGTAGGCTCCGGCAAGTACACCTACCGGCTGGTCCGCGACTGGGGCGCGTTGCCCGACGGCGAGGCTTTCGGCATGGTCAGCGCGCTAGCCACGGACTCCCAGGACCGGGTCTACGTCTTCCAGAGGAAGGACCCTCCGGTGCTGGTCTTCGACCGGGACGGCGCCTTCCTGGACTCGTGGGGCGCCCGGGCCATCGCCGACCCTCACGGCATCCATATCGCCAACGACGTCGTGTACATCACCGACAGGGAGGACCAGGTGGCCGTAACGTTCACCCTGGACGGGAAGCCCCTCCAGGTCCTCGGGGAGCGCGGCGTGCACTCGGACACCGGCTGCGAGGAGCCCGGCGACCTGGTTCCCAGGGCCGCGGGCCCCTTCAACTACCCCACCGAGATGGTCCCCTCCCCGTCGGGAGACCTGTACGTATCCGACGGCTACCGCAACAGCCGGGTGCACCGGTTCTCCGGAGACGGGCGGCTGACGGCCTCGTGGGGAGAGCCGGGCAAGATGGGGGCCAACCAGTTCCACCTGCCCCACAGCATCCTGGTGCACGACTCCCGGGTCTACGTGTGCGACCGCGAGAACAGCCGTGTCCAGATATTCTCCCTGGATGGCCGGTTCATCGCCATGTGGACGGACATGAACCGGCCCCAGGACATCTGCGTCGACAGAGAGGGCGTGTTCTACACCTGCGAGCGGGTGGGAGAGGACGGGTCATCCCCCCAGGTCAGCGTGCTGGACGGGGACGGAACCGTACTGGCCCGCTGGCAGTGCCGGGGCGCCCACGGCCTGTGGGTCGACTCCCGCGGAGACATCTACCTGGGGCTCAGGGTGGACCAGAGCGTGGACAAGTACGTCCGGCAGACCTAGCCCACAGCGCCCCTGCCGGACCATCCCTTAAGGAGGCGGCTACCATGGCCAGTCAGTCGGACATATCCCAGGTCGAGGCTGTCCTCGAAGAGTGGCGGGGGGCGTTCACCGCCAGGAACGTGGAGGCCCTCAAGGACCTCTGGGACGGAGACTACCACCACCTCATCTATATCGCCGAGGAGGACAACGAGCCCCATCGCGGCTTCGACGCCATCGGCAGCTACTACGCCAACATCCCCCAGCTCGTCGAGAGTCTCGACTGGACCCTCAAGGAGACCACGATAGACGTCATCGGCGACATGGCCTACGCCTACGTGGAGTTCCTGGTCAACGCCGTGTTCAAAGTGGGCGGCCGGAGGATGACCTTCGACGGACGCAATACCTTCATACTGAAAAGGACCGGCGGCCTGTGGCGGTTCATCCACTACCACGAGTCCCTGTCCCGGGACCACAGTCACGACACCTGGGGGTTCCTCTGGGAATAGGCCCGGGGCCTTGGACCGCCTCCTAAGACCCCCCCGATGACCAGATGCGGCGGACCTCCTCGGAGGACGTGACGTGCCCGAAGCCCCAGCCCATTACCCGCATGGAGAAGTCCTGCCTGTCCTGGCCCCGGTCGGCGCAGCAGTCCTCGACGGTCACCGTGTAGTAGTCGGCAAAGAAAGCGTCCCTGCTGGTGGACTCCACGCACCCCGAGGTGGCCGTGCCGGTCATGAGGACGGTCTTGATGCCGTTGCTCCTCAGCACCAGGTCCAGGTCCGTGCCCCAGAAGCCGCTCAGACGGTGCTTGCTGACAACGACCTCGCGTTCGCTGCCGTCGGGCCGTATGTCGCCGTAGAAGTCCGCCCCAAAGGTCCCCGCCTGGCACTGCACGCCGTACAGCCCGTGCTCCTCGAACAGGACTCGCATGGGCGGGGAGATGTACTCGGGGTTGTATATGGCCCGCACGAACACCCTCAGGGCCCCGGCGTCCCGAGCCGCCTGCAGCAGGGACTCCAGGCCCTTGAGGGCCCGGGGGATGAGGGGATACGCCTCCCAGAGATGCCCGGCCCCCGGGAAGAAGGACGTGGTGTCCCCCTTCTCCGCCCAGGTGCCGTACAACCCCTGGGGGTGGACGAAGTCGTTCTGGACGTCCACTATGACCAGGGCCGTGTGCTTCGGCTGTATCTGCTCCTCCAGGGTCCGAAGGACCTCCTGGTGTTCCATCGCCATGTTCCCGTCTCCTCCCGTCTGGCGAATCTGCCCTCGTTCTCCGCGAGTCACGCCCGATTGGCCAGCCCCCGGAGATACTCCACCGTCTCGTCGGTGGTCACCACGTCGGCGCAGAACATGTCCAGGTCCATCAGCTCGGCCAGGTGCATCAGCTCGCAGCGGTCGCCCACCGCCTCCTCCGGCACCACCACCCTGAAGCTGGACATGGCGTCCCGGCAGGTGTCGTTGATGCAGTGGCTGGTGCTGCAGCCGGTCACGATGAGCGTGTCCACCGCCAGTCCCACCAGCATCTGGTAGAAGCTGGTGCCCTTGAAACAGGACGTGTACTTCTTGGCGAAGACCTTCTCGTTGGGCAGACGCCCCAGCCGCGGGTCCAGGTCGGTGACCCCGGACGTGGGGTCCGAAAAGGCCCTCAGCCCCGGCTGCTTCCTGTCCCACGGTCCCTGGGGGTCGTCGGGCTCGTAGCCCATGACGGTGAAGAAGATGGGCGCCGACGCACTCCGGCCGGCGTCCAGCAGCCTGCGAGTCGCTTCGACCACCGAGTCCATGTTGCTGCCCAGGGCATAGCTTGGGTCCATCTCTCCCCTGAACAGGTCGACAACCACGATGGCCGGACGCTGCCCGAACCCCATGCGGCCGCCGACTCCCCGCGCCCTGAACCTGGCCCTCAGGTCGTCGAGGTGCTCCAGGAGCGCCTCTTTCAGATGGGCGGGCAGCTTCAGGTCCTCGGCTGGGGCCATCACAGCCTCCTTAGGACTGGCGTTCCGGGCACCGGACAAGTGTAGTATACACCCTGGAATCGGGGCCTTCTCCGTGCCTGCCGGAGCCCCGTCCGCGGGGGGGTTCCGGCAGCCGTCGGACGTTGCATCATGCGGCATGGGATGTTATACTACGACTGATAATTTTCCGCTGCGAGAGCCCAGACTGAGCGGAAAACGCCTTTGATGGAGGCCCCGATACTTCGGGGCTTCTTGCTCAGATGGGACATTTGGAAAGGGGACGGCTAACAGGCTTTCAGGAGCTTCATGGTGTCGGGGCTTTCGAACGTGCTCCGGTAGCTGCCGGGAACGCTCGGTGGAGGAGATGACGGTATGAAAAGCGACTTCCTAATAGCGTTGACACAGCTGGCGGCCGAGAGACATCTGCCCAGGGAGCAGGTGCTGCAGGCCATCGAGGCTGCCCTTGCCTCCGCCTTGAAGAAGGACAGCCCCACCATGGGGCAGAACATCTCCGTCAAGCTTGACCCCAACAGTGTGGGTGAGCCGATAAGCGTCTTTGCCACCAAGACGGTAGTGGAGACCGTCGAGGACTCGGAGACCGAGATCGAGTTGGTGGAGGCCAGAAACATCCGCCAGGACGCGGCCCTGGGAGACGAGGTGCCCGTCGAGACCCTGGAGCTGGAGTTCAGCCGCATCGCCGCCCAGACGGCAAAGCAGGTCGTCTTGCAACGACTGCGGGAGGTGGAGCGAGACCTGGTCTACCAGGAGTTCCAGGAGCGCACGGGGGACGTGATCTCCGGAGTGGTGGGCCAGATAGAGGCAGGCCGGGTCGTAGTCCTGGAGCTGGGGCGGGCGCAAGCGGCCCTGTTCCCCGAGGAGCAGGTGCCCACCGAGCGGTATCGCAAGGGCCAGCGCCTGAAGGTCTACGTCGACGACGTGCGAAAGACCTCCAAGGGGCCGGAGATCCTGGTCTCCCGCAGCCACAAGAACCTCCTCAAGCGCCTGTTCGAAATAGAGGTGCCCGAGGTGTTCAACGGCATCGTGGAGATCAAGTCCATAGCCCGGGAGCCCGGCTCCAGGAGCAAGGTGGCGGTGACGTCCCGCCAGGACGGCATCGATCCTGTGGGCTCCTGTATAGGCATGCGGGGCAACCGTATTCAGAGCATCGTCAACGAGCTCCAGGGAGAGAAGATCGACGTCGTCCGGTGGGACTCCAACCCGAAGGTGTTCCTGGCCAACGCCCTGAGCCCCTCGGAGGTGGTCCACGTGGAGATCAGGGAGGAGACCGGCAACGCGCTGGCCGTGGTCCCCGAGCGCCAGCTCTCCCTGGCCATAGGCAGAGAGGGCCAGAACGCCCGTCTGGCCGCCAAGCTGACCAACTTCCGCCTGGACATCAAGAGCATGAGCGAGTGGGAGCTGATTCGCTCCCAGCGACAGGCCCCCGAAGAGCGCAAGCCCGCCGAGGAAGCGGCGGTGGCCGTCGACGAGCCGGAGGTCGAGGCGGCGGTCCTGGAGGCCGAGGCGGTGGTCGCCGAGGCCCAGGCCCAGGCAGTGGAAGCTGCAGTCACCGAGGTGGAGACTGCAGCCACGGCGGAGGCCGAGACGGTCGAAGCCGTCGAGGCCGAGGCCCCGGTGGCCGAGGCCGCGCCCGTCGATGCGGAGGAAGCGGTCGAAGTCCCCAGCAATAAGCTGACGCCCGAGGAGGAGCTGGCGCTCCTGGCAATGGAAGAGGCCGAGGCAGCAGCGGCGGAGGCGGAGCTGGAGGAGGACGAGGACGAAGAGGAGGGGGACGACTTCGACGACAGCGTCTTCACCGTGCCGGTGCCCGCCGCTGGACCGGGCCAGATCCGGTTCGCGGAAGACATCATGGAAGACTTCCGGGGCCCTGGGCGCAGGGGACGGAGGAGGCGCAGCGGCGCCGGAGCCGCCAGGGCCAGGCGGAGACCGTCCGCCAAGAGCCGGAGCGGTCCCCGTCCGCCGGCCGCGGGCGCCGGAGCATAGGGAGCCACCCCTTGGTCAGGGTAAAGCACACGCCGCTGCGGAGCTGCGCGGTCTGTTCTCGTAAGCTGCCCAAGGCCCAGCTTACCAGGGTAGTCCGGGGCGCCGACGGCAAGGTAGGGCCGGACCCCACCGGCCGAAAACCCGGGCGCGGCGCTTATCTCTGCGACGACGAGCGCTGCAGGGACGCAGGCATAAAGCGGGGCCGGGTCGAGCGTGCCCTCAAATCGTCCTTCGCCGACGAGGACCGTAAAGCCCTGATGGAGTATCTACGCCAGGAACGTCAACCGGCCCGTACTGGAGACATGCGATGACCTCCGACGCCAAGCCCCGGCAACGAAAGCAGGGGAAGAGAGCCGCAGCCAAGACCGTGGTGCTTCCCGAGACCCTCTCGGTGAAGAGGCTGTCCGAGATCACGGGCATCACCGCCATAGACGTCATAAAACAGCTCATGCGTAACGGCATAATGGCCTCCATGAACCAGGCCATCGACTTCGAGGTGGCCACCCTGGTCACCTCCGCTTTCGGCATGCGGGCCAGGCCGCGGACCGCGTCTGCGACGGCGGCGGTCGGCGCTTCTTCCATGGAGGACGAAGACGAGGCGTCTCTGGCCGCTCGCCCGCCGGTGGTCACCATCATGGGCCACGTGGACCACGGCAAGACCACCCTGCTGGACACCATCCGCACCACCCGCGTGGCCGAGAGCGAGGTCGGCAGCATAACCCAGCACATTGGCGCCTACCAGGTGCGATACAAGGACCAGGATATCACCTTCCTCGACACCCCCGGCCACGAGGCGTTCACGGCCATCCGGGCCAGGGGCGCCGGCGTCACGGACATAGCGGTGCTGGTGGTGGCCGCGGACGACGGCGTCATGCCCCAGACCGTCGAGGCCCTGGACCACGCCAAGGCAGCCGAGGTGCCGGTCATGATCGCCATCAACAAGATGGACCGGCCGGAAGCCGACCCGGAGAGGGTGAAGCGCCAGCTCACCGAGCACGGCCTGGTGGTGGAGGAGTGGGGGGGCGACATCATAGCCGTGCCCCTGTCCGCGACCCAGGGAGACGGCATCGAGGACCTTCTGGAGAACATACTCGTGGTGGCCGAGCTCAGCGAGATCAAGGCCGACCCGGAGCGGCCCGCCGCCGGCGTGGTCATCGAGGCGAGGCTGGACAAGACCAGGGGCCCCCTGGCCACGGTCCTGGTCCAGAACGGCACCCTCAGGGTGGGAGACCGCATCATAGCAGGCACCGCCTTCGGACGGGTCAGGGCCATGCTCAGCGACACCGGGGCCAGGTTGGAGGAGGCCACCCCTTCGGTACCCGTCGAGATCATGGGCTTCAGCGCCACGCCCGAAGCCGGCGACCTGTTCGAGGTCCCGGCCGACGAGAGGGCCATGAGGGACACCGTGGCCGAGAGGGCGCGGGGCCGGGGCGCCGGGCCCGGAGTGCCCCTGACGCTGGAGGAAATATACACGGGGGTCAGCGCCGAGGACGTAAAGGAGGTGAACCTGGTCGTCAAGGCCGACGTCCAGGGAAGCGTCGAGGCGGTGTCCGCCGCGCTGGAACGCCTGGACGACGACCGGGCCAAGGTCCGCATCCTGCACGCGGGAAGCGGCACGATCACCGAGACCGACGTCCTGCTGGCCTCTGCCTCGGGCGCCATCGTAGTCGGATTCAACACCACCACCCAGCCCGGAGTCGACCGGCTGGCCGACAGGGAGGGTGTGGAGATCCGCCATTACCGGATCATCTATCACCTCATCGAGGACATCGAGAAGGCCTTGCAGGGCCTTCTCGATGCCACCTTCCACGAGGTGGTACAGGGCCACGCGGAGATAAGGGCTGTCTTCTCCGTCGGCAGGCGAAACAAGATCGCCGGCTGCATGGTCACCGACGGGCGCATCGCCCGGAACGCCCTGGTGCGGGTCCTCCGCGGCGGGGAAGTCATCCACGAGGGCAGCGTCTCCAGCCTGCGGCACTTCAAGGAGGAGGTCTCCGAGATGGCCGCCGGCTTCGAGTGCGGCGTGGGCCTGGGCGGTTTCGTCGATTTCCAGGAGAGTGACGTGCTGGAGACGTACCGCCGGGAAAAGGGCAGGGCCTAAACGCACCGCGGGCGACCCGCCGTACCCAAGCCCTCCGCGTCCCCATCCGCGAGGAGTCGCTTACCCGTGAGCAGAAGAACCGACCGCATCAATGGACTGCTGCGCCAGGAGATAAGCCGTCTGCTCTCCCGCGAGCTGAACGACCCCCGGCTCTCGGGCGTCGTCAGCATCACCAGGGTCGAGACATCCTCCGATCTGCGCGTTTCCCGTGTCTACGTCAGCGTCCTGGGCGGCTCCGACGACAAGGACGCGGTGCTCAAGGGCATCAGCTCGGCGGGGGGGTTCATCCGGCGGGAGATGCGGGACCGCTTATCCCTGAGGTACATCCCCGACCTGCGGTTCACCCTGGACGAGTCCATGGAGGAGGCCCAGCACATCCAGAGGCTGATGGACCGGCTCTCCAGCACCGAAGACTCGAGGGAGGCTGCGGCGCCGGAGGCGGCCGGCTAGGACCCGTGTCCCGTCACTGGAGAGACATTGGCTGACAAGGCGGCACAGACTCCCCGTAGACCGATGGAAACTAAGAAGGCAGTCAACGGCTTTCTGAACCTGTACAAAGAGCCGGGTCCGACGTCCATGGACGCCGTCCGGCAGGTGAAGAGGATCAGCGGGCAGCGGAAGAGGGTGGGTCACGGCGGCACCCTGGACCCCATTGCCGAGGGTGTCCTTCCCATCTGCTTCGGCCAGGCCACCCGCCTGATGGAGTACGTCACCGAGAGCGCCCGCGCCTACAGGATGGACGTCCGCCTGGGGGCCGCCACGACCACCTACGACAGGGAGGGAGAGGTGGTGCGGACCGCCGACCCGTCCCACATAGACCGGGAGGCCGTGGAAGCCGCCCTGGAGCCGTTTCGGGGTGAGTTCCAGCAGACCCCGCCCATGTACAGCGCCCTGAAGGTGGGGGGCAAGCGGCTCTACGATCTAGCGCGGTCCGGGATCGAAGTGGAACGGAAGCCCAGGACCGTCACCATCTCCAGGATAGAGATCGTAGAGATGGACCTGCCCTCCCTGGTCATTGACGTGAACTGTGGACGGGGGGCCTACATGCGCTCCCTGGCCCACGACCTGGGCGAAGCCCTGGGCTGCGGAGCGTACCTGGAGGGCCTCATCCGCCTCAGGTCGGGGCCCTTCCTGGTCGAGGACGCGGTCAGGCTGGAAGCGCTGCAGGACGCCGCGGGAGAGAACGGTTGGGCGAGCCACCTGGAGCCCCCGGACTTCGTCCTCCTGCACATGAAGAGCGTAACGGTGGGTGAGGCGGCGGAGCGCTACCTGCGCAACGGCCATCCGGTCAAGCTCCCGCCCCATCTGTCGGCCTACGCCGGCTACATGGAGCGATACAGGGCGTACTCCGAGGACGGGCGGTTCCTCGCCGTGGTCCGCTACGAGCGGTCCAAGAACGAATGGCAGCCCAACAAGGTGTTCACCGTCGACGCCCCGTCACCCTACGCCGGCACCCCCGCCCGGCAGTAGCGTTCATGCCGATGACACACCGGCCTGCGGCCAGAGTGGCCTCCACCGTTTTCCACCTGCCCGTAGGCGTCAATTGTTCTTGACAAATCAGCCACAGCATGTATATTTGGTAGCTATGGCTGAGGAGCCTCAAGGAGGGAGAGTGCCATGGAGGCGTACTGCTTCAAGTGCAGGTCCAAGAGAGAGATCAAGGGGCCGCAGCAAGTGACTCTTAAGAACGGACGCCCGGCTACCCAGGGTACCTGCCCGATCTGTGGCACCAAGGTCTTCCGCATAGGCAGGGCCGCCTGAGACTCCTTGGCACTCAGTTACTCATCCGACGGCTTCATCAGGTCCTAGAGACCATCGACACCCCCAGTTTCGCCAGGAGGCCCTCGGGGTTCTTATTCAACAAGAGATGGGCCTCCTCGCTATCGAGCCCGGCGCCTAGCGCCACCTTCCAGGTCATCTCCGGCGTCAGCAGGTCCTCGGGGGCGTGGGCGTCGGAGTCCAAGACGGTAAGGGTCCCGGCTTGGGCGGCAACCTTCACGACATGACCATTGGCCAGGCTATGGCCCTTGCGGGCCGATATCTCCAGGAACACCCCCCGCTCCGACGCCAGACGGGCGTCCTCCATCTCGATGAGGCCGGGATGCGCCACTATGTCCACCGAGTCCGATAGGATGGCGGCGCGATTGGTCCCCGGCTCCACCGGCTCCACCGGCGTCTCGCCGTGTACCACCACAACCTTCGCTCCCAACGCCTTGGCCGCCCTTGCGACCTCGTCTATGTCTTCCTTGGGCACGTGGGTGATCTCCACCCCCGGGAGGGCCAGGATGTCCCAGCGGGAGGAGGCGGCCCTGCAGTCGGTTACCAGGGTCTTGACGACATACTCGACGTTGCCGGGCCCAACGTGGTCCGTGACGCCTATGACCTGGTAGCCGCGCACGCTGGCCCGGCGTATTAGCTCGATGGGCGAGAGGACCCCGTCGCTGAGGAACGTATGGGTATGAAAATCAAACATCGCGCCTCCACATAGACAACCGGGCAAGGAGCGTGCGGCTCCTTGCCCGGCACATCGGTTCCACCGTCAGACCCTGTCTAGAGGTTGAACTGGGGGTCTACGTAGTCCTTCTCCTTGACGTAGACCTGCAATCGGCTGCGCTGCACCTCGCAGATGACGATCCGCCGCTTGTCGTCGATCTTGACGGCCGCGGGCTCGTCGAAGCGCCACTCCCGCTCCAGGCTCTTGACCCTCTTTCGGGCCCTGCCCATGTCCGGGTTGGCCACTATGCTTGCCAGCCCCCACTTGGGGAGCTGCTGGGCGTCTCCCTGGAAGGTGGTCAGGTGCTCGCCGTCGGGTGCGTAGGCCTGCACCACGTCCTCTCCCCAGTCCGCGACGTAGACGTCGCCCTCATCGTCCACCGCCACACCGCTGGGGCGCCGCAGGGCTCCGTCCCCGCTGCCGGGGGCCCCGAAGCTCATCAGGTAGGTGCCGTCGGGAGAGAACTTCTGCACGCGACTGTTCCGCCAGTCGGCAACATATACGTCGCCGTTGCCGTCCAACGTTAGTCCCCAGGCCATGTTGAACTGGCCCTCCCCCGATCCTCCGCTGCCCCACTTGCCAAGGGACTTGCCGTCCTTGGTAAAGGTCTGGACCCGGTTGTTTCCGCTGTCCACAACCCACAGGTTCTCGTCGACGTCGAAGGCCAAGCCCCAGGGCCGGTCTATCTCCCCGTCCCCTGAGCCGTGGACGCCCCACTTGTCGACGAAGTTGCCCTCTTTGTCGAAGATGGTGATCCTGTTCAACACCTCGTCGGAGACGTAGAGGTTCTCGTCTTTGTCCAGGGCGATGGACGTAATCCCGGCGAACTCCCCATCACCTTCCCCCGGCGCGCCGATGTCCATGATGAACTGTTCGTCGCCGAGCTCGCTGCCCAGGGTGCACTTGGTAATCCTGCTGGAGGCCATGAACTCGCTGGGGCCGTTGACGACGTACACCACGTCGTCCGCCGCCAAGGCAAGGTCCAGCGGGTACCGGAAGCCTTCGCCCCCGTTGGTCCCCCTGCCTATACAGTGGCTGTAGGTGTAGGTGCGCCCGTACACCGTTCTAGTAAGCATCTCTCGCCTCCCGAAAGGCTATTGCGCTATGGTCCGAGCCTGGGTCGCGAATCGGGCTAACCGAACTGGTACTCACGGGAGGCGGCGATGAGCTGGAGCATCTGCAGCACCCGCTGGGTGGACCGGTCCGCATCCTGCTGGGAGGCCCAGCTAACGTCCCCACCGGCCCTGGCCTGGGTCAGCAGCTCCTCGTGGGTGACCTCGTTGACCTGGGTCGGACCGATGAGGTCGATGCAGGTGTCCACCAGATCCTCGGGGCTGAGGTCTCCCTGCTCCCGGACTCTATCGACGATGTCCCTCACTCCGGGCATACTGATGTCCCCGACCCGGTCGGCGACGAAGTTGATCCGTCTCACCAGCGAACCGCTGTCGATCCACTCGGCGCCGGTGTGCCATCCCTCGACACTGGGCGGGTCCAGCAGGGACTGGCCCATGTTGGTCGGCTCCATACCCAGCGCCATGAGGCCGGGCTTGGGAGCGCCCTTGAAGTCGCCCACCAGGTTCATGGTGCCCACCACCACCTCGGCGGGGCTCTTCACCTTGGCGAAGCGGACGGACTCGGCCTTGAAGAAGTCCGAGTTGAACAGCACCCGCAGCGTCTGCCTCATGTCGTAGCCGGAGCTCACGAAGGCGTCGCCGATGATGTTGAGGGCCGCGGGGTCCCTGGGGGGGTTGTGCTGCCACGCCGGCACCTGCTCCTCGTCGGCCACGAAGAAGTTGTACAGATGGCGGGCGATGAACCTGGCCGTGGCCGGCTGCCGCACGACGATGTCTATGATGTCGTCGCCGTTGAAGTTCCCCTTATGGCCGAGGAAGGTCTTCTCTCCGTCATCGTGGTCCTCGGGCTTGTATTCGAACTGCCACGGGAAGCGGCCCAGGGGCAGGCGGGGAATCTTGGCCGCGATGGTCCAGCCCGTGAAGGCCCTGGAGCACTCGAAGACGTCCTGCTCGGTGTAGTTGCCCACACCCATGGAGAACAGCTCCAGCAGCTCCCGGCCCCAGTTCTCGTTGGGCTCGTCCTTATGGTTCTCGTTGTTGTCCAGCCAGAAGATCATGGCCGGGTTCTTGGCCAGCTCGACGAGCAGGTCCCGGTAGTTGCCCATCCCGTGGGTCCGGAACATGTTTATCTGCTCGAGCATCTGGTCACAGTTGTCCACCTTGGAGTTGCCGGTTGCGAAAAGGTGGTGCCAGAAGAGGGCCATCTTCTCCTGCAGGGGCCGTTCGGTATTGATCATCTGCCACATGTAGTTGGCCTGGCCGTTGTAGGGCACTCCGCCGGGGAGCTTCGCTCCAGGGGCGTGCCGGAACAGGAGGTCCTCGTCGTTGTCGTCGATGCCGTGCTTCTCCGGCTCCAGCAACTCCTCGACGGTTGCCTCATAGCCCCGGGCCGCTCGCTCCTCCAGCTCGGCGCGGGACGCTCCGAATCCTGCACGCCTCATGAGGTGGGCCATTAACGCAATATCTTCACTGCCAGCCATGGTCGCTCCTTTCGGGTGGTTCTCTGAAGGGATCTGGGCACGTGCCACTCCCGGCACGGCTACAAATCAGGCCCGGCCACTCGCGCCGGGCTGGCCTCCTAAGATCGGAGGTCGCTCACGGTGCTATTCTAGTCCAAACCCCGGCGCGGGTCAACTTTCATGCCTCCCGCCGCGCGGGATGCGCTATCACCCGCCGCGGAGCGAGAAAGCGGGCTCCAGGCTGGTGATTATCTCCACCAAAGCGGGCTGCCCCGAGGCCACCACTTGCTGGGCCCGCCGGATGGCGGGGACCACGTCCTCGGGCCTCTCGACCCGCTCGTTGTACCCACCCATGGCCGCGGCCACCTCGGCGTAGTTGCCGGACAGCCGGCCGGTCCCGTACTCCCGGGCCGCGACCGGGAACCGGTCGGGACCGTAGATGCCCATACCCGAGTTGTTGTTGACGATGGTGAGGATGGGAATGCGCTCCCTGATGGCCGTTTCGAAGTCCAGGCCCACCATGCCGAAGGCGGCGTCTCCCATCACGTTCACGGCCAGCTTGTCCGGCTCCGCCAGCTTGGCGCCCATGGCCAGGCCGAACCCGTATCCCAGCTGGGTGGACTTGCCCCAGCCGATGAAGGTGCGTGGAGCAACAGCCTCGAAGAAGGGAGACATCTGGTCCCGTGGACTACCGGAGTCGTGGGTTATGATGGTGTTCTTGCGGTCCAGCGTATGCATCAGGTCCCAGACCACCCGGTACGGGTTGATGGGCACCTCGTCGGAGGTGAGCTTGGGCATCCACTCCTTCAACCAGCCGTCCTTGACGGCCTTTACCTCCCGGACGACCTCACCGCCCTCCCGGGGAACGCTCGACCCTCCCTGCGACCGGACCTCCTGAAGGAGCTGTCCCAACACCAGCTTGGAGTCGCCGATGACCGCGTGGTCGGCCCTGTAGTCCTTGTTGATGTCCTCGGCGTCGTTGGTCGAGTGGATGATGGTCTTGCCGCCGGGTATGCCCACGCCGAAGCTGCCGATGGTCAGGCTGCACCCGATGCCGAACACCAGGTCGCTCTCCTTCAGGAAGTGCACCACCGGGCCCGTCGTCACGGCGCCGCCGGCGCCAATGGACAGGGCATGGTCCTCGGGAAAGGCGCTCTTGCCCGAGAGGGTCGTCATCACGGGGGCCTGGAGAAGCTCGGACAACTCCCTCAGCTCGTCCCAAGCCTCGGCGTACAAGATCCCCTGGCCCGCGTGGATGACAGGGCGCCTGGCAGCCAGCAACGCCCTGGCGACCTCCGCCACGTCTGCAGGGTCCCCGGCCGTCCTCCTGGGCGCGACGGGAACGTAGTGGAAGTCGGCTTCGTCCAGCTCCGCCGACAGGATGTCGGCGGGCAGGTCCAGCATTACGGGGCTGGGCCTACCCATGCGCAGGTGGCTGAAGGCCCTGCGCATCATCTCGGGCACGCGCTCGACCAGGTTGATCTGGTCCACCCACTTGGTCACGCCCCTGTAGCTTCGCGTGGGGCTGAAGTTCGGCCGCACACCGGTCCGGGACCGGCCGGCGGCGGCGGGCAGCAGGAGTATCGGGACGGAGTCCGCGTAGGCCTGGGCCACTCCGGCAAAGGCGTTCTCGGCCCCCGCCTGGGCCTGCATGGTGAAGGCGCCTATTCTGCGGCCGCCGGTGGTGCGGCTGAAGCCGTCGGCCATGTTGACGCCCACGCGCTCCTGGCGGAAGATGATGGGCCGGACTCCCGCCACCGCCACGGCCTCGGTGAGGGTGCTGAAGGGTATGCAGCCGATGAAATCGACTCCCTCCCGCTTCAGGATGTTGGCGATGGCGTCGGCGCCCTTCATTGGCTACTCCTTATGAGCCCATTATTATAGTGGCCCTGTCCAGTCCCGCGGCCCTCGTGGAGCCCGGGTACCTGGCGGGATGTATACCCTCGCCCAGCCGCTCCTCGATGAGCTGGTCGTTGTCGTCGTAGTAGTACCCCTCAACGGACTCCAGGTAGTCGGCCCACCTGGCCGTGCTGCGCTGGATCCTCACGATGGTCGCCACCAGCGGCATGCCGTACTCGGGAAAAACGGCGTGGGTTACGAGGTTCCAGTACGGCAGCTCGGCGCTGATAAAGGCGACCTTCTCGACCCTCATGCGGGTCCTCCGTCTATTCCACCGGAAGCGGAATGGTCTTCGCCTCGGTCCCAGGCTGGCCGTCCCAGGGTGGTATGAGTATACCGGAGAGTGTGACGAGGTATCAACATAGGAACGACGCCTATTGCTCGATACAACTACACCTGCCTGGATCCTGGCTTCATGCCTCCGGGCCGGGGTAATATGTACTACCATGGAGAGGCCTGGACGGTGAAGTCGACGGGTGGCCCTACACCGGTTAGGTGCGAGCTCTGCCAGCGAGACACGGAGCGCCCCACGTCCCACCACCTGGTGCCGAAGCTCAAGGGAGGCCGCAAGGGGCCCCAGGCGCGGCTCTGCTCCACCTGCCACAGACAGGTCCACGCCATGTTCACCGAGGGGACTCTGGCCAAGCGGCTGAATACACTGGAGGCCCTGCGGAGCGACCCAAGGATGGCGGCGTACCTGTCCTGGGTGCGGAAGCGGTCCGGCGGTTCCCAGTTCAGGGTCCGCCGTTGGAAGGGACGATTCTAGCCGGGCGCCAGGCCGGTCCGGGCGCCGCCTATCCGCCGGCCTTGCGCCGGGCGATGGCGGCCTCGGCCCTGGGGCTTATGGCCCTCTGCACCGCCACGTTCACCAGCGCCGGCTTCCCCGAGGCGAAGGCCCGTTCCACGGCTGGGACCAGGTCCTCGGGGCGCTCGACCAGCTCTCCGTAGCCTCCCAGGCCTTCGACGACCCTGTCGTACCGGGTCTGGAGCAGGTCGGTGGCGATGGGCCGGCCGTAGAGGCCAAGCTGGATCTGCCGGTCTATGCCCCACGCCGCGTCGTTTCCCATGACAGCGACCAAAGGCAGGTCATGCCGCACGGCGGTGTCGAACTCCATGCCGTTGAACCCGAAGGCGCCGTCGCCCGTGAACATGACCACCCGGGCATCGGGATGGGCCAGCTTCGCGGCCATGGCCGTGGGCAGGGAGGAGCCCAGCATTCCCAGGCTGGACACGTAGAGCCATCTCCTGGGCGTTTGCGCCGCGTGGATGGCCCGGCCGAAGTGACAGAAGTCCCCGCCGTCGAACACCAGGAAATCGTCGGGGCGCAGGAGGGTCTGCATGGCGCGGTGCACGTAGGTGGCGTGCATGGGGGTCTCGGCGGCGGCCAGGGTGTCCAGCCATTCGTCCTGGGCCTCCCTCTCGGCCTGAAGCCTGTCCAGCCAGGGCAGACGGGGCCAGGAGTGTCGGGCCGCCTCGTCGGCAAGCTGCTCGACCACTCCGGCGATATCCCCCACGATCCCCACGTCGACGCCCCGGTTCCGGCCGATCTCGGCGGCGCTGGGGTCCACCTGGACCATCCGGGCGTCGGCGGCGATGGCCGGGGGCAGCCCGTAACCGATGGTGTAGTCCTGCTTCCTTCCCAGCAGCAGGACCACGTCGGCCTCCCGGACCATGGCCGCGGCCCGGTTCAGCCCCCTCTCGAAGAAGCCGAAGCAGCTGGGATGGTCGTCGGCCACCAGTCCCCTGGCCTGGTCCTCGGTAAGGATGGGGAGGTTGGTGGTCTCCACGAACCTTCGGAGCACCTCGCCGGCGTCGGCGTCGGCGGCCGCGCCCCCCACTACGATCATGGGGCGGCTGCCCTGGCGGAGCAGGTCGACGGCCTGTCGCACCAGCTCGGGCCTGGCCTGGGAGGCGGGGCCCGGCCGGTACTCCCGGGGCTGGTACAGGCTCACCTCCTCGTCGGAGACCCGCTGCTCCTGTACGTCCATGGGGATGGTGAGGTGAACGGGGCCGCGTCGTCCGCTGAAGGCGGTCCTCATCGCCCTGGCGACGAACTCGGGGATACGCCGGGCGTCGTGGACCATCCACGAGCCCTTGGTTACGGGCGAGGCCATGTCCACCTGCTCGATCTCCTGCATGGCGCCCTGTCCCAGGTGGGCCAGGTCCGCGGACCCGGAGATGGAGACCACGGGACTGTCGGAGTGGAAGGCGTTGGCCAGTCCGGGGACGGCATTGGCGAACCCGGGGGTGGTGTAGCTGACCACGCCCGGTTGCCCGGTTATGCGCGCCCAGGCATCGGCCATATGGACGGCGGCCTGCTCGTGCCGGGTATCCACGTACCGGAAGTCCATATCGTGGAGCACGTCCAGGAGGGGCAGGATGTGGTCCCCCGCCAGCGTGAAGATGTTGTCCACGCCCTCCAGCTTGAGGGCCCTGCCGATGAGATGGCTGCCAGTAACCACTTGTGAACCGGACATGGAAGACCTCCCGACGATGAAGGAACGACGAAACGATGCCATTATGGGCGAGCCCTGGGCGGGCGTCAACTCGGCCCAGGTCAGGCCAGGACGAAGACCAGGTAGACGCCCGCGACGTAGACGGGGACCATCACCGCGAGCCCGACGTTGCAGAGGGCCGCACGGACCCTGTCCCTGGCCATCACCTGGGCCAGGCCCAGGGCCATCAGGAGCACGGCTATCAGGCCCGCGGCAATGTGCTCCCGTCCCAGGGCCTCCACCAGGACCCCCTTCCGGTAGAAGGGGTCGGCCAGGGCGAGAATGAGGATGTTGAAGGCGCAGCTACCGTACAGGTTGCCGAAGGCCAGGTCCGACGCTCTCAGGCGGATGGCCGCGATGCTGGTGGACACCTCGGGCATGCTGGTGACCATGGCTATGGCGATGACGCCCAGGAAGCTGGTGGCGAGGCCGGTGAGCTCTGCGATCTCCTCGACGCTGAAGGCAAGCCACGGCGCGGCGACGATGACGCCCAGGGATGCCAGGCCGAACAGCGTCCACGCCCTGCGAAGGCTGGGCAGCCCGTCGGCGGCGGCCTCGGCCGGCTGACCCGTTGGGAGGGCCACGTAGACCAGGCGCATCGCCCCGAGATAGGTCCCCAGGATGAGGGCCGAAGACAGTCCTACGGACACCACGTCCAGACCGATGGGAAAGGCGATGAGGACGATGGCAAGGGCCGTGAGGGACGAGGAGGCCAGGACCAGCCACCCCTGCTCCGGCACGACTTGGTGGAAGAACCGGCGCCCGCCGAAGAGCAGGGCGACCGACGCGAGCACCAGCATGTTCACCATGTTGGAGCCCAGGATGTCCCCACCGGCAAGGTCGGGCTGGTCCCTGGTGGCCACGGTGATGTTGGTCAGGAGCTCCGGCAGGGACGTGGCCACCGACACCAGGATGGTGCCGACCCAGACCCTGCCCCAGCCCAGCCGGGCGGCGAGGACGTCCCCGTACCTTGCCAGGTACGCTCCACTGGCGATCACTAGGATGGCGCTGGCAACAAACAGGAGAAGTGCGGGCGCCAGGCCATTCATGGGGTTAGGATAAACCCTGCCCCACGGTTTTTAAACGCTCAGCCGGGGCCCGTTATGCGGGAATCGCGAAGGGCCCATATCTCGTCGTCTACTGGCGGATGAGCTTGGTGAGGCGCTGCTCCGTCGGCTCGGCCACGTACAGGTCGCCGTGGGAGTCGCCGTACAGGCCGTGGGGAACGTTGAGGACGGGCCTTCCGCGGGCGATCATGGTGCCGCTGCTTCCGTCGAAGACGCTGAGCCTGGGCACCAAGTCACCCACGTAGACGGCGCCGTCCGCATCCACGTAGACGTCGGTGGGCCTGAAGAAGTCGGTCCACTGGTCGATGAACTCGCCCTCGGGGGTAAACACCTGCACTCGGCCATGCTCCCGGTCGGTGACGTACACTCTTTCGTTGCCATCGACCCAAATCCCGTGGGGAACGCTGAACTGTCCGGGGCCCTTTCCGGGAGACCCCCAGGAGAGGATCAGGTCCCCGTTGGCCGAGAACCTGTGCACCCGGGAGTTGGCATAGCCGTCGGCCACGTATATATCGCCGTTGGGCGCCACGGCAACGTCGGCGGGGTGGTTGAAGGGCTCCTGGAATGCCGGCTTCTCCTCGGTTCCCAGGGTCATCACCACGGTCCCGTCCAGGGTGCACTTGACGACGGTATGGGCGTCCCGGTTGCCCAGGTAGACGTGGTCGTCGTCGCTGATGTATATGCCGTGGGCGTCGATGAACATGCCGGAGCCCCACGACCCCAGGTACTTGCCGTCACGGTCGAATATGACGACGGGAGGATCCTTGCGCTGGAAGGCATAGACCCTGTCATGGGAATCCACGCCCACGTGACTCACGCCCCCCAGGTCCATCCCATCGGGGAGCTCACCCCAGGGACGTACCACCTCGTAGACGTAGTTCCCCGTACCGGCAATCAGCTTGGTCATATCGGACGCCACCCCTTCCGCATGGAGATGTTACGCAACCACCTCCCCGCACCCGTGGCCTCCGGCCCGGGAGCCGGAGCGACGGTGGAGAGGGGACTCCCTACATCAGACCCGAGGTCGGGCCTCGCCGGGGAGAGGGCAAGCTAGTCGAACAGATGACAGGAGACGGTATGCCCCGGCGCCATCTCCTTCACCTTGGGCTCCTCCGAGATACACCGGTCGAAGGCCCAGGGACACCGGGTGTGGAAACGGCACCCGGCGGGAGGATTGGCCGGAGAGGGCACCTCTCCAGTGAGCACGATCTCGTCCCGCTCGATGTCCGGGCGGGTGGAGAGGGCCGCGGAGATCAGCGCCTTGGTGTAGGGGTGCAGCGGGTTGGTGAACAGCTCCTCGGACTCGGCGAACTCCACTATCTGACCCAGATACATCACCGCCACCCGGTGGCTGAGGTATCGAACGGTGGCCAGGTTGTGGGCGATGAGCAGGTAGCTGACGCCGTACTCCGCCTGCAGGTCCTTGAGCATGTTCATGATCTGAGCGCGGATGGACACGTCCAGGGCCGACACGGGCTCGTCCAGCACGATGATCCGTGGGTTCAGGGACAGGGCGCGTGCCACGGCGACACGCTGGCGCTGGCCGCCACTGAACTCGTGGGGGTAGTTGTCGATGGAGTTAGGGTCCAGCCCGACGTCGTTCAGGAGCTGGGCCACCCTGTCCCCCAACTCCGAGCTCCTGGAGGAGAGCCCCTTGTTCACCATCAGCGGCTCGCCGATGATGAAGCGGGCCCGCATCCTGGGGCTGAGGGAGCTCCAGGGGTCTTGGAACACGGCCTGCACCGCTCCTCGATAGTCGTGGAGCTGGGTGGTGGTGAACCCACCGATGTCGTTGCCCTCGAACTCGATGCTTCCCTCGGTGGGCGTCTCCAGCAGCAGCACCATCTTGGCCGTGGTCGTCTTGCCGCAGCCGGACTCTCCCACTAGGCTGAAGGTCTCGCCGGCCCGGATGTCGAAGGTGATGCCGTCGACGGCCCGGATCATGGCCTTGATCCCGCTCCACGGCATCGAGCCCTTGACGGGGAAGTGCTTCTTGAGGTCCTTTATGTCCAGGAGTACCGTTTGCTCACTCATTGTACCTCCAGCAGCTCACCGTGCGCCCGTCCTCGAGCACCGTCTGGTCGGGGTACGTCTCCCGGCACTTGTCCATCACGTAGGCGCAGCGGGCGGCGAAGGGGCAACCCTCCCCGATGGCGTAGATGGACGGAGGCTGGCCGTCGATGGACGTAAGGCGGTCGACCCGCTCGTCCACGTCGGGCACCGAGTTCACCAGGGCCTCGGTGTAGGGGTGGGCCGGGTTGGAGAAGAGGTCCCTGGTGTCGGCAAGCTCCACGATCCGCCCGGCATACATGACGGCCACACGGTCGCACATCCTGGCGACGATGCCAAAGTCGTGGGTGATGAACAGGATGGACAGGTTGCGGTCCTTTTGCAGGTCCTTGAGCAGGGCCAGGTAGGCCGCCTGCACCGTCACGTCCAGGGACGTGGTCGGCTCGTCGGCAATCAGCACCTGGGGGTCGCAGGACAGGCCGATGGCGCCCACAGCCCGCTGCCGCATGCCGCCGCTGAACTGGTGGGGGAAGCTGCCCAGCCGCGTCTCGGGAGCGGGAATCCGCACCGACTTCATCAGCTCGATGGCCTTCTCGAAGAGGTTCTTGCCCGCCAGCCTCTGGTGGAGGCGCAGGGGCTCGTAGAGCTGGTTGCCGACGGTGAGCACGGGGTTGAGGGCCGTCATGGGGTCCTGCAGGACCATGGATATGCTCTTGCCCCTCACCCTCCGCATCTCCGCGCTGCTCTTCTGCAGCAGGTCCTCGCCGTTGAGCAGTATCTGCCCGCCCACGATTCGGGAAGCCGGCTTGGGGTTCAGCTGCATGATGGACAGCATGGTTACGCTCTTGCCGCAGCCGGACTCGCCAACGATGCCCAGGGTCTCCCCCTCGTGCAGGTCGAAGGAGACTCCATCCACGGCCTTCCCCACGCCCCTCTGGCCGAAGAAGTAGGACTGCAGGTTCCGCACGCTCAGGACCACCTTGCCGTTGCCCTGCCCATTGGCCGCAGTGGCGGTGGCGGTCCCGGCCTCGGCCGCGCCCCTGGTGGTCTCTTCCTTGTCTACTGTCTGTTCCATAGCTAACTCTCCGTGTCCCAAGGGTGTGTCATTGGCAGTGTACGATGGATGCCGCGCGACCGTTTCCGGACCGCCGGTTTTCGCGTTGGCGAATTATACCACACCATTCGGTACCGGGCTACCAGCCGGAATTGGGACAACCCCCCTGAGGCTCAGGGGGGTTGTCCGGCCCAGACCGGTCTAGTCCCAAGCCCGGCCTAGCTACAGGGCTCCGCCGTGTTGAACATCAGGGCGACCTGGGTGCCGTTCAAGGGCGTCCAGCCGCACACGGTCTCAGGGTTGCCCGCGTATATCACGTCCCGGAAGGCGATGGGGATGTTGACGTACTCGTCGTACATCAGCTTGGCCACCTGCTGGGCCAGGGCCTTTCGGGTTGTGGGGTCCGTGTCCGAGGCGTACTGGAGCCTAAGGTCTATGTACTTGTCGCTCCATATCCCGTCCACGGAGCCGCCTACTGCGAGCCAGAGCCCGTGGGTCCGTATCTTCTCGCCGAAGTTCCTGGCGGCGGGTATCACGTGCACGCCAGAGGGGTTCTGTACCCCCTGGTCCGACAGGAGCTGGTCGGACCGCACCAGCGATTGCACGGCAGTCCAGTCGATGGGAACCAGCTCCGCGTCGATGCCTATGGCCTTGTAGTAGGTGACGGCCGCATCCTGGGCGTCGACCATCTCCGGGGCTACGCCGAAGGAGAAGGCGTAGACGGTCATCTCCATGTTGGGGCAGTGCTCGTCGATGAGCCTCTTTGCCTCTTCGGGATCGAACCCGTAGGGCTGGAGGTCCGGCCGAAAGCCCTCGTCGTAGGGGGTGAAGAAGGGGCTGGCCGTCAGGCTGTAGGTGCCCGGCGCGTAAAGGGCCGACGCGATGGCCTGCACGTCCACGGCCAGGTTCAGGGCCTTGCGCACCTCCAGCTTGTTGGTGCAGTGGGCGGGGTCCCGGCTCTGGTAGAAGTTCAGGTACAGGGTGTCGCCCTGCTTGGGTCCAACCACGTCCAGTCCCGCGGCCCGTATCTCCTCCACGAAGGCCCCGGAGCTCACGGCCAGGTCCACCTCACCCGTCCGGACCTGGGCCACCCGGGGGGCGTCCTCCACGGTGAGGATGATCTCCATCTCGTCGAACTGGGCCTTGAAGGCGGGGCTGTAGTAGCCGTCCCACTTCTCGAAAGAGTTGGAGGTGCCGAGGCTGCGGCCCACCCAGTCCCACGGGCCGGTGCCGGGGGCCCCGGCATCCTCCCAGGCCTGGGAGTTGCCGCCGACCTCCTCCCACTTCCTCTTGGAGGACAGGTAGGAGTCGGCCGCCGCCTTGGGGGCCAGTATATCGTACAGGAAGGGCTCGTCCCGGGTGAGATTGATCCTCAGCGTGTCCGAGCTGACGATCTCCACGCTGTCCAGTATCTGTATCCACGTGCCGCAGTACAGGCAGAAGGCGCCTGCGGCCTCCTCGGTGGCCAGAAGCTCGATGGCCCCCCGGGCGTCCTCGACGGTGTAGTCGTCCCCGTCGTGGAACTTGATGCCCTCTTTGATGGTGAACTCGTAGGTCCTGCCGTCGATCTGCTCCCAGCTCTTGGAGAGGCCCCACTGGTTGGTGAACTGGTTGTCGACGGTCAACCCCATGAGATGGTCCGCATAGTTGGCCACGTGGGCGATGCCCGACAGGGTGCCGGCCTTGTGAGGAGCGATCTCTTCACTGGCGAAGTTGTTCAAGGCGACGGTCAGCTTCCGCTTCTCCTCCATCGCGACAAAGGGCGTAGGCGTGGGCGCAGGCGTCGCCGTGGGCGGGATCGCCGCCACGGCCTGGGACACCGCATCAGATACCGCCTTGTCTATCGCCATGGCCAGCTCTTCGCCGGTGACCCCCGACTCGGCGGTGGCCGCGGTCGCCGCCTCCACTATCGCCTGGATCTCCTCGGCGCTGGCGCCCGGCTGGGCCTGGGCGGCAACGGCCGCCGCCACCAGGGAGCTGATCTCCTCGGCGGACATGTCGGCGGATGGGGCCGGAGCAGCCGTGGGGTCCTCCCCGGCGCACGCAGCTGCCAGGACGAACAGGAGCGCCATGGGGACCAGCAGGACCAGCAACCGTCGAGCCTTCACTTAACCCTCCTCTTTACTTAGGAGCACATGCAGCACTAGGACCGGCCGGCGCTGCAAGCAGCGCCTCCCCTAGCGACAGGGCTCCGCCGTGTTGAACATCAGGCCAACCTGGGTGCCGTTTATCGGCGTCCAGCCGCACACGGTCTCGGGATTGGATGCGTAGATGAGGTTGCGGAAAGCTATGGGGATGTTGACGTACTCGTCGTACATCAGCTTGGCCACCTGCTGGGCCAGGGCCTTCCGCGTTGTGGGGTTGGTGTCAGAGGCGTACTGGAGCCTCAGGTCCACGTACTTGTCGCTCCATATCCCGTCCACGGAGCCGCCCACATCCCTCCACAGTCCGTGGGTGCGTATCTTCTCGCCGAAGTTCCTGGCGGCGGGTATGACATGGACGCCCGAGGGGTTCTCGATCCCCTGCTCAGACAGAAGCTTTTCGTTGCCAACCACCAGCGGCCTGACTGCAGTCCAGTCGATGGGCACCAGCTCCGCGTCGATGCCGATGTTCTTGTAGTGGGTGACCGCAGCATCCTGCGCGTCCCTCATTTCCGGGGCTACGCCGAAGGAGAAGGCGTAGACGGTCATTTTCATGTTGGGGCAATGCTCGTCTATGAGCCTCCTGGCCTCCTCGGGGTCGTACCCGTAGGGCTGGAGGTCCGGCCGCCATCCCTCGTCGAAGGGGGTGAAGAAGGGGCTGGCCGAGAGGCTGTAGGTGCCCGGGGCATAAAGGGCCGAGGCGACCGCCTGCACGTCCACGGCCAGGTTCAGGGCCTTACGCACCTCCAGCTTGTTGGTGCAATGGGCCGGGTCTCGGCTCTGGTAGAAGTTGAGATAGAGGGAGTCCACCTGCTGGGGACCCCTGATATCCAGACCGGCGGCGCGTATCTCGTCCACGAAGACTCCGGAGCTCAAGGCCAGGTCTGCCTCTCCTGTCCGCACCTGGGCCACCCTGGGGGCATCCTCGGCAGTCAGTATGAACCTGAGCTCGTCGAACTTGGCCTTGAAGGCGGGGCTGTAGTAGCCGTCCCACTTCTCGAATCGAGTGAACGAACCGAGGCTACGGTCAACGAAGTCCCAAGGGCCGGTGCCAGGGGCGCCGGCGGACTCCCATCCCTGGGAGTTGCCGCCTGCCTCGTCCCACTTCCTCTTGGACGCTATGTACAAATCTGCCCCCGCCTTGGGGGCCAACTGGTCGTACAGGAATGGCTCGTCACTATTCAGGTTGATCCTCAGCTTGTCCGGGCCAACAACCTCCAGGCTGTCCAGCAGCTTGGCCCAGTTGTTGCAGTACAGGCAGGGCGACCCGACCGCCTCTTCGGTGGCCAGGAGTTCCAGCGAACCCTTGACGTCGTCGGATGTCAGGGTATCACCATCATGGAACGTGACACCCTCCTTGATGGTGAAGTCGTAGGTGCTGCCGTCTATCTGCTCCCAGCTCTTGGAGAGACCCCACAGGTTGGTAAACTGGTTGTCCACCGTCAGACCCAACAGATGGTCGGCGTAGTTGGCCGTGAGGGCAATCGCCGATAGGTTGCCAGAGAGATGTGGGGCGATCTCCTCCGCGTCGAAGGTGTTCAATGCGACGGTTAGCGTCCGCTTCTCCTCCATCGCGACGAAGGGCGTGGGCGTGGGCGCCGGCGTCGCCGTGGGCGGGATCGCCGCCACGGCCTGGGACACCGCATCCGTTACCGCCTTGTCTATCGCCATGGCCAGCTCTTCGGAGGTGATGCCGGATTCTGCCCCCGCTACGGCGTCCGCCGTGGCCTGCTTGACCATCCTGTCGATCTCATCGGCAGAAACCCCCTCGGGGATCTCGATGCCCTGGATGGCCTCGTTCACCAGCATGCTGACGTCGTCAGCGGACACGCCCTCGGGGATCTCGATCCCGGCGACGGCCTCGTTGACCATCCCCGCGATTTCCTCAGCCGACACCGTGTCCCCGACGGCCTGTTCGACGGCGGACCGGACGGCCGACTCTACGTCGGCCGACGTTAAGCCAGGGGGTTGCGTTGGCGCCGGAGTCGGGTCTTCGCCGCAGGCGGCTCCCAGCACAAACAGGAGCACCATGGGGACCAGCAGGACCAGCAACCGTCGAGCCTTCATTTAACCCTCCCCGCGCCAATAAGAACACTTGCCATTGGCTGGAATCAAGCCAATTCCGGGTGTCAATTTCTCATGCGGCCTCTTGTTTTGTCAAGAGGCGCGCCAGTGAAATACGTGGCGCGAATTGGCCCCATTTCCCTCGGGATTTTCCGCATTCCGCCACGCCTGTCCGCAGGGGTTGACTTCCTCAAAAACGATACCTTATAATTCGCTAATTCTCCCAGACGGGCGAGCCGCAGCCCTCACCTCGACCCTTCTCTTTATTACTGCAGATTGCAGATGGAAGTGTGTCTACGTGGTAGGGCTGACAGGAGGCAACAGTGGGCAAATTCATGGCCACCCGGCTTCTCCAGGCTGTCCTTACCCTGTGGGCGGTTTCCATAGTCATCTTCCTGATCCCCAGGGTGACGGGGAACGCCGCGGACGCCCTCCTGCCCGTCGAGGCGACGGCGGAGCAGAGAGAGATACTGATCGAGGACCTAGGCCTGAACCGGCCCCTCATCGTCCAGTACGGGACCTTCATGGTGGACATGCTGAGCCTGGACTTCGGCACGTCCTTCCGCAACAAGCTCCCCGTCAGGGGAATGCTCGGCGAGCGGTTGGTCAACTCCTTCTACCTGGGCACCGCCTCCCTGGTGGTAGCCATAATCCTCGCCGTACCGCTGGGGACCATCGCGGCCCTGAACCGGGGCACCGTTCTGGACCGCTCGATAATGATGATACCCATTCTGGGGCAGTCGATGCCCTCCTTCTGGGCGGGGATCCTTCTGATTCTCCTGTTCAGCATATGGCTGGGTTGGCTGCCGGCCCAGTCCCACGACACGGGGGACTGGAAGGGCTACCTGATGCCCTCTATCAGTCTTGGATGGATCATCAGCGCGGGGGTGACGCGCCTGGTGAGGTCCAGCATGCTGGAGGTCCTGGGCTCGGAGTACGTCAAGCTGGCCAGGGCAAAGGGGGTCAGCGAGTGGTACGTGGTGTTCAAGCACGCGCTGCGCAACGCTCTGATCCCCGTGGTCACGTTCCTGGGGCTCACCTATGGCCTCATCCTGGGAGCGGCCATCGCCACGGAGACCGTCTTCTCGTGGCCGGGGATGGGCAGGCTGGCCTACGAGGCGGTGCTCTTCAGGGACTTCCCCCTGCTCCAGGCGACCACCCTCGTTTGGGCTGGGTTGATCATCGCCATCAACCTTATCGTAGACCTGATGTACGGGATGCTGGACCCCCGCATCCGGGTAACATAGGCGAGGAGGGTCATGCAGCTGCAAGCCGGCGCCGTAGCTAGAGCGTCCCAAGCGGGCTTACGCCAGTTCAAAGGGGTCTTCCGGGGGGCTCCCGTCATACCCGTTGCCATCGTGTTCGTGCTGGCGATCACCTCGATCTTCGGCAACGCCTTCGTAAATCTGCTGCCCACCAAGGTGGACAACTGCCCCGCCGACGCCTGCCTGAAGAACCCAGACAACTACAACCCCGAGGCCGGCAACCTGGGCGAGAAGCACTACCCACCCATCGGCATCAAGGGGGTGGTACGAGGGGCCACCGGGGAGACTCTGTTCATCGTCCCCACCGAGGGGTTCGGCGAAGACCTGAACAACGAGATCCTATCGCCCTCGTTCCTGGCCCAGTTCGAGGCCCAGGGTGTCACCCTTCCCGAGGAGACCACGGTCAACGCCGCGGCGCCGGACCTGGAGTGGCTACTGGAGGGGACCAAATACGTGGCCAAGGGAGAGAGCGCCGGGTTCAGCCTCGCGCTGGCGGACTACCCGGACGTTTGGCCGGCACTCAGCGCCGGCACCATACCGCAGGACATCCTGGACGAGTTCGAGGCGAACGGCATCCAGGTACCTGCCGACGCCGAGCTCGTCACCGTCTTCCCCGGATTCGAGTGGACCATCGAGAATACGCCCTACAAGATCCAGGCCGCCGCCGGAGAAGTGACCGTGGAGGCCCGCCAGATCAGGGTGGCCATCGCCGAGATCCGGGGAGGCGTCCACCACATCCTGGGGACCGACCGGCTGGGACGGGATGTGATGTCCCGGCTGATAATGGGCGGGCGGAAGTCCCTCACCATCGCGGCCATATCCATTCTCATCAGCAGCGCCCTGGGCACGACCCTGGGGCTCATCGCCGGCTACTACGGACGCTACATAGATGCCCTGCTCATGCGTCTGGTGGACCTGTCCCTGGCATTCCCCGCCATCCTTCTCGCGCTGGTGTTCGCCGTGGCCTTCGGCCCCAACGAGTGGTGGGTGGTGGTGGTCCTGGTGATGATACGTTGGGCCCACTTCGCCCGCCTGGCCCGGGGTGAGACCCTGGCGCTGAAGGAGCGGGACTTCGTGGCCCTTGCCAGGGTGGCCGGAGCGCCCGTCTGGAGGATCATCGGCATCCACATCTTCCCCAACCTGGTGAACTCCATCGTGGTGCTGGCCACCCTGCACATCGGCTCGGCCATCATCGTGGAGGCGACTCTCAGCTTCCTCGGCGCCGGGGTGCCGCCGCCCATTCCCACCTGGGGTGAGATGATCGCCGGTGACCGGCAGTTCGTGCGCACCGCCTGGTGGGTGTCGGTATCGGCAGGTGTAGCCATCGCCCTCACGGTGCTCTCCTTCAACCTCCTGGGAGACTGGCTCCGGGACCGGCTGGACCCGGGTCTCCGTACCCTGTAGACAAGGCCCATCGACCACAAGCCCTTCCCCCGGAGCCTGGGGGAAGGGCTTGTGTCGTTTTGAGCCCGCGTACATCCAACCCACCGGCCGTAGGCCTCCCAGCCCCCTTCCCACCTGTCCGCATGCGGTGAGCACATGACGCCAGACCCCGAGAGCGCATACCGGCAGTCCATCGTCATCGACGGCTACGACGCTGAGAGCATCGGCACGGTGCTGGGAGGCAACTGGCTGCGGCCGTTCCAGAGGGTCTGGGACGAGTAGAGGCCCGCCTCCGGTTCCATCCACGGCGGCGGCATGGTAGCATGGGCGAATGGACCGCCCCACCGTAATCGTCTGCGTAGACGGGCTCGACCCGCGGTACCTGGAGACGTGCGACACCCCCAACCTGCGCCGCCTCTCCCAGGACGGTTTTCTCCACGAGGGCAAGTCCATGATGCCGTCGGTCACCAACGTGAACAACGTGTCGCTGCTGACCGCCGTCTATCCTGAGGACCACGGCATCTGCACCAACTACCTTTGGGACCGAAGCAGGGGAGAAGGGTCCTACATGGAGTCCGGCGAGTACGTCCGGAGGGAGACGATCTTCCAACGGGCAGCCCGGCTGGGGAAGAGGTCGGTCCTGGCCACCTCCAAGGACAAGCTGCGCACCCTGCTGGGAAGAGGCGCCACCGAGGCCCTGTCCTCTGAGCGCCCCCCGGCATGGGCGGTGGAGGCCGTCGGGCCTCCACCGCCCATCTACTCCCTGGAGGTCAACGGCTGGACCATCAGGGCCGCCGGCCACGCCATGTCCCACCACGAGGCGGACCTGGTCTACATCACCACCACTGACTACGCCATGCACACGTACGCCCCGGACCATCCCCGGTCCCAGGAGCACCTGTCGGTGGTGGACGGGGCCATCGGGGAGCTGGTCGCGGCCCACCCGGAGGTTACCCTGCTGCTGACGGCGGACCACGGCATGTCCGCCAAGACCCGCATGGTAGACGTGGGGGCCGCCCTGGAGAGCTACGGGATACGGTCCAACCCGGCGCCGATAATAAAGGACCGGTACGTGGTCCACCATTCCAACCTGGGCGGCTGCATCTACGTGTACCTGGAGACCTCGCGCCGAGACGAAGCCATCCGGATACTCAACGAGACCCCCGGGGTGGATGGCGCCCTGTCCAGCGAAGAGGCCTCGGCCAGGTTCCACCTTCCCCAGGACCGGATAGGGGACGTGGTCGTGCTGGGAGATGCCGTCACCGTCTTCGGCGACCCCAACGAGGTGGAGCTTCCCGTGGGCCTCCGCTCCCACGGCTCCACCCACGAGACGGCCATCCCCATCCTCGGGTACAATGGCGACTTCTCGTGCTTCTCCTTCGACACCAACCGGGACGTGGGGCGCTACGTCTTCGAGCGGGCCCTAGCGTAGACGCCCTTTCCCAATCCGGACTCACGAGACCCCAAACATCAAGCGAGGAGGCGGACCCATGACCAAGGTGCTGGTTATCCAGGGCGCCGGCATGAACATGCGCGGCAAGGCCCAGGTGGAGATATTCGGACCGTCGTCGTTGGACCAGATCAACGAGCAGATCCGCGGTTACGCCAGGGACCTGGGCATCGACCTGGAGATGTTCCACTCCAACATCGAAGGGGAGGTGGCCAACGCCCTCTACGACGCCCACGACGGCGACGTGGACGCGGCCGTCATCAACCCCGCGGGCTACACGGGCACCACGGGCCCCCTGCGCACGGCCATCACCCAGGTGCGCTTCCCGGTCTTCGAGGTCCACGTCTCCAACCCCGCGGCCCGCGGCGGCGTCTCGACCATCCAGCCCGTGTGCAAGGGCTCGGTGTGGGGGTTCGGGGTCTACGGCTACTACCTGGCGCTGGAGGGCGTCAAGTCCCTGGCCGGCTAGGAGCAAGGTGAGGCGAGGCTCCGCCTTCCTACCGGCATAGTGCGGTGAGCCCCCTCAGGCCAGGGTCAGGATGGACGTCAGCTCGGCGATGTCCTCCACGTCTTCCAGCCGGTCGATCAGGGCCACCAGCCTGTCGGCGCCTTGGGGGTCCAGCTTCCCGGTGTGGCCCCATCCGCGCCGGAACTTGGTCATGGCCTCCTCCTCGGTGAGGGGGCTCTCCGGACTGCCCTTCAGGGCCTGGAGCTCCTCGTGGATGGCGCCGTTGCTGGTGTAGACGTCCAGGTACAGGGGTACCATGGCCTGGGGGTCGTCGTTGTCCGGGTCCTTGACCACCTCGACCCGGGATGCCAGGTCGTAGATGGCGTCGTTGGCGAGGGCCTCTGCCTCGAAGTGGCTGATCCAGACGTCGCCGTAGAGCAGGGCGACCGCGACGCAGTACTGCAGGCAGAGCCGCGCGCTCTGGGGCGTCATCTTGCCCTTGACGGCGGGACGGCCCACCAGGCGCATGCTCAGCTCGGGCACGGTTACCTTGACCGCCTTCACGTCCGCCGGGTCCAGCCTGTGCTCGGCGCGGACTTTGAGGGCGGCTTCTACTCCTCCGTTGGCCAGGCGTCCCGTGCAGTAGGGCTTGTAGGCCAGGTGCTCGATCTCGAAGGTGCTCCCCAGGCCATCCAGGGGCCGCTCCGCATCGTAGTCGCCGCCCTCGAACAGGCGATAATACCCGTAGAGGCCCTCCAGCAGGCCCCTGGGCCCCGTCATGCCCTCGGCGGCCAGGTTGGTGGCGACGACCGCGGAACGTGCAGCGAAGGCAGGTTGCATGGTGTTCACCAGCACCCCCTCGGAGTGGGACTGGAGGGTGCCCGAAATCTGCGAGTACATCACCCCCAGGGCGTCCAGGGTCCGCTCCCGGTCCAACCCCGCCAGTCGGGACCCGCCGTACACGGCCCCGAAGGCGCCGCAGGTGGCCGGCCGGTAGAACACCAGCCCCCGCTTGCACCCCCAGCCCACCCGGCAGGCCAGGTCCACCCCCATGGCCATGGCGGCCAGGAACTCCTTGCCGGAGACGCCGCCGGTCTGCTCGGCCACGGCCAGGGTGGCCGCCGTGATGGAGGACATGGGATGGATGCCCGCGGGGTGTATGCAGTCGAACTCCTTGCTGTGGACCAGGGTGCCGTTCATCAGGGCCGCGCTGGGAGCCGGGACCTTCTTCCCGGAGAACCAGGGGGTGCTCTCCGGCTCGCCTCCCCACTTATGGACGGTCCGGCCGACCACCTGTGCCTCGGGGGACGTGAACGCGGCTGCACAGACGCCGAAGGTGTCCAGGAGGAACCGTTTCGTCGCGTCCACCGCCCGTTCGTTGAGGTCCTTGTACTCCAGGTCCACGGTGCCCCTCAGCAGGCGCTCTATCAAGTCCATGCCTTTACCGCCATCCTTCCTAGCCTCATTGCTGGTGGGAGTGTAAGTCCGGCGGCATCGGGTGTCAACGTCGAAGCCGGGACCGGGCGGCTACCTCAGGGTGTATAATCTGCCATGACGACGTCCGGTCGGGAGCGGGGATGAGGTATACGAAGCTGGGGCCACGGGAGATATCGGTAGTCGGCCTGGGCACCTGGCAGTTCGGAGAGCCCGGTTGGGGCTGGGGCACGGAGCTGGACTTCCAAGGCGCCTCCCGCATCGTGGAGAGAGCCCTGGAGCTGGGGGTCAACTTCTTCGACACCGCAGCGGTGTATGGCAATGGACGCTCCGAGGAGATCCTGTCCGAGGTGCTGGGAGAAGTGCGACACCGTGTCGTAATCTCCACCAAGGTCGCGCCGCCGCTGGAGCCGGGCCGGGTCAAGTGGTCGGCCGAACGGAGCCTTCGCCGTCTCTCCCTGGACTCCATCGAGCTCTACCAGCTCCACGCCCCGGACAGCAACGTGCCTTTGGAGCAGACCATGGGAGCGCTGCAGGAGCTGATGGACTCGGGCCGGGTGCGCCAGGTGGGCGTCAGCAACTTCGGGCCCATGCAGTGGCGAAGGGGAGAGGCGGCCCTCGGCGGCCCCCTGATCTCCAACCAGGTGGAGTACCATCTCCTGGAGCGACGCTACGGGGAGAGCGTGCTGCCCCACGCCCGGAAGGAGGGGCGGGGCGTCATCGCCTACAGCCCCCTGGCCCAGGGCCTGCTCACGGGCAGGTACGGCCGGAACAACGTGCCTCAGGACGTCAGGGCCCACTACGGCATCTTCAACCGCCGGAGCCTGCGCAGGGCGCCGGCGATAGTGGAGGCGCTTCGGGACGTGGGCAGCCACTACGACGCCACTCCCGCGCAGGTGGCCCTGGCGTGGCTACTCAAGGACCCGGAGGTGGCGGTGATCCCCGGCGCCCGCAGCGTCGAGCAGCTGGAGGCCAACGTCGCCGCCGCCGACCTGACCCTGTCGCCGGACGAGCTATACCAGCTCGACCAGGTCAGCCGCAGCTAGAATATCGGTATCCGGATCGACACCAAGACCTCAGACGCTCTCGGGTTGCAGGACTTGGGGACAGTTGACCACTACGACAACTCATGGGGCCTGCTCTGACGTAGACAGGGTCATTCTCAAGATATCGATGGGAACTGCGAGCCTATCCTTCACTGTCTTGCCTGACTCTCTAGGGGACCCCATTTCTCGGGACTGCCTCTAGCGCCCAGCCATTCTTCTGATCCACCCAACAATGAGCCGCCAGTGGGACAGCCACGCCCAACTGTTTCGCCACGCCTTGCCGAAACGATCTAGGGCTGAACCGGCCTTGACGTCGTTTTCCGGGTGTTGTGCCCACCGTACTTGGTTGCGTTGGACCCAATAGTGGGATTGGCAAGGCAAGCTCCAACTGCCGATTGATGGGGACAGGGACACAGATTCCCCATCAAACATCATACTCCAACCGTCCGGGTTCAGTGGTGTGACCACCTCATTGCCGCATCCGCAGCAGCATAGATGCGTCGCCGTCACGAATGGTACAGACACGTAGAGCACGCCTTCCACCAGCTCATCCGGAATGTAGTGGACGAATTCGTAGTCAAGAGAGTCCATCTTATTCATGCTTCATTCACGCTTGTCATCTCATCCACATCGACTACGTAGAAGCTCGAATGACGACTCTGGCGGTCCTGATAGAACTTCATGAGCTTCTTCCACTTGACCACGGCCATTACTGCGTTTAAGGCATTAAGCTCGGCGATCTGGATATTCGTGGCGTATTCGTGCTCGCCTTCCTCATCTGTGTATGGGATCATGGATGCGATGTGTCCTCGCTCATCGCATGTGCTCGCTGTCACCCTCAGCGTACCCAGCAACGAGCCATCCACC
The DNA here is from genome assembly GCA_034423015.1 of Dehalococcoidia bacterium. Classification (GTDB taxonomy): domain Bacteria; phylum Chloroflexota; class Dehalococcoidia; order Lucifugimonadales; family JAGWBF01; genus JAGWBJ01. Next base: position 35,459 of record DAOUJG010000015.1, read on the forward strand.
TCGTACACACTCATCCCTGCATCAACAAAAGGGATACCGAACTCCACCAGTTTTTGGATCACGAACTTCCTGTCCCGTCCCCTGTCAACGGCAACGAACGCAAAATCCATGTTTCGCAACTCCTCAGCGGTCGATTCGTCGACATGGTCGTGGACGAATATGTTGTGTCGCATCTTGGAGTAGATACCGGCAAAGTAATCCGCCTTTCTCTGGGTCACCTTCAAGTCTTCGATGGATGATGCGCCAGGTGCCCTAAAGGCGTTGTGTTGATAGTACTGATCGCCATCGAACAGGTGAAGTTCTCTCACTGGCGTCTTGGCGACTAGGTCAAGGATATATGAGCCGGTGCCTCCCAGCCCTACGATGGCCACAGGCCCGCAAGTTAGCTTTTGGGTGACGGCTACGATCTCGGCTCGGCTCGAAGCCGTATCCATATACTTGAACACCGAGTCGTCGTTCTGATCCTCTACGACCTTGAACACCTGGGCACTGACGCTAGGGTCGATTCTCTGAGCATGTTCGGAAAGGATGTTCGCGTAGGTAGTCATCTTCTCGTAGTAGTCTGGGTAACCATAACCATCCGTAGGCTTGTGGGAAAGACGGTGATCCGCCACGAACCCGTTGTCCAGCTGCCAGCGACGGCTTGCATTGATGACCTTCGTCAGGGGGCGTCCTTCATGGTCGCAAGGTGGGCTGCCCGCGAACAGGACGACATGACCGTCTGGCTTGGCAGTAACGTCGCCGGCTAGCGTCAGTGTTGATATCAGGACACCGAGCTCGATCTCCCGGGATTCTGTGACATAAGGCACGTGTGCCAACAGAAGGTAGCCGGCTCGGACCTCAAGCGAGTAGCCCTGGTCTTGAAGCCGCTTGAGGTCGGGGCTACGACTTATCAGTTGTTGAGACATTAAAGACCGTCCCGTCGTGAACCTTCACGCTTCCACCTTCAGCGAGCCTTCCACTTGGGGGCCGTCCAGCGCCGTTGCTGTAGAGCACGTGGAAGATTATGTTGGGGTTAGACGGGACTGGGTCATAGGCGAGCCCTACGACTTGGTCGAAGGAGATCTCCCCATCAGAGGAGAGAGTCTTCAGAGAAACCATCTTCTCCCGCCCGTTCACTATAATCTTGACCGTATCCTTGTCAGCCACCATCATCAGACTCCTTTTGTGTGTCCCACAAAATATTGACAGTACCAAGCCAGGTACTATATACATAATGATAATGCCGACCATCCATCTTGTCAACTCATAGCGGTACAGTGTCCCATTTCTCGTACAGGAGGCGCGATGGACCCAATCAGGCTTGATCTCAACGACCTGGGGCGTCTCGTCGTGGCAGAGCGAAACCGCAGAGGGATGAGTCTTCGAGAAGCGGCTCTTGCAACAGGAATACCCTTCAACACGCTAGCGCGCGTAGAGAAGGGTCACGTCCCCGACCTCCCAAAATTCAAGAGGCTCGTCGAATGGTGTGGGGCTGATATCCGACAGTTCTTTGAACCCCAAGAGAAGGTGACGGCTACCACGGATGTCATCGCTGAGCACCTTCGTGCCGACCGCAACCTTCCCCCTGAAGCCGCAGAGCGGATCGTAGGAATCGTCAGCGAACTCTATCACACGCTTGCACGCCCCCAAGCAATCGCTGCCGTGCATTTGCGGGCTGCGAAAACCCTCCGTCCAGACGCAGCTCATGTCCTGGGATTGTTGCTTAACGACATGAATGAAGCACTAGTGGAGGAGCTCGTCGATGGCCCTGCGGAGAGGATTTAAATCCGAAGCCGAGAGAATCGCTAGGAGTGTGCGGACAGACCTAGGAATCAGTGCGTCTCAATCTGTCACTCCCGAGATGCTCGCCGATTTGCTTGGCATTGAAGTCAGAGCAGGAGATGAACTGATACCACGCAAGAGATTTGTCGAACTAGAAAAAGTTCAGCCTGGGGCGTTCTCGGCATGTACGTTCCGGCCGTCTACTGATCGCGTCGTCGTCGTATACAATCCGCTCTCCGCCGAATCGCGCCGGCGGAGCGATCTGGCCCATGAACTTGCGCATACTCTCCTCCAGCACGAGTTGAGCCGGATAGAGAAGCTTGGCGATGTCACCTTCCTCTCGTGTGATCCGACTCAGGAAGAAGAGGCTGCCTGGTTGTCTGGATGTCTCCTTCTACCCAGAGCATTGCTCTTGGCGGAGGTACACAGTGGATCAAGCGCGAAAGATATCGCACGAAGATGTGGGGTCAGCGAGGCCATGGCACGGTACAGACTAAATGTCACTGGAGTGCTCAGGCAAAAACAGGCGCTCGAGAAGAGGAGCCGTTTTCGAGAATAGGAGGCGTGGATGCCAAATCTTGGCGCGGCTGTTCCCTCCGATGAATCTGTCTCAATTCGACCACCGGCATCAACGCCCGCGAGTCGTCCCTCGGAAAAGGGGGATAAAGCACTGCCTAAAGACCCCCGCGGCCCGTGAACAGATCATACTTGTCCCCCGCTTGCCGCACTACCTCGTCCACGTCCTCTTCCAGCAGGAACCCCTCGGCCGCCAACTCCTCGGCGGCGCGGCGCACCCTGTCCAGGTATCCGGCCTTGGAACCGTACCGCTCCTCGATGGACATCCGGGGGTCGCCTCTGTCCCGTCGCTCCGCCTCGGTGGAGGGGAAGGGTATGGTGGAGCCGAAGAGGCCCAGTATGTCCATGACCTGGTCGGAGCCGCCGATGTCGGGATGCCTCAGGTTCCAGCCGGCGTAGGTGGCCAGGGGCACAACAACGTCGGGAAGGCGGACGCCGGCGGTCTCGTTGGCGTCCTCGTCGACGGCCGAGACCAACCCCGGGTAGGCGGCCCCAACAAGCGCCGGCACCCTGGAGAGGACTCCCTTCTCCACTCCCGGACCGAAGTCCAGTCTGGACAGGTAGGGGAGATGGGCGGGAAACTCCACGCCTGGTATGGCGGTGAAGCGAGTACCCGTATCCTCCGGCCTGACCGCCGTCGCCGCGGCGATGGACGGATGACGGCTGGCCGGCGGCTCGACACCAGAGGCGACCCACCGGTCCAGGTTCACCAGGGCGGCGCGAAGCAAGGGCGTGTAGTCGACGCAGTTGAACCGCTGCTGGGCGCGGAACCCGTCCCCCGGGGTCAGGTCGGTAGGCGGGTAGATGCCCGAGGCGTGCTGCGTCCCGGCGAAGTGGTAGACTCGCACCGTGTCCCTGGATGGAGTGTCCCGGCTCGCGTCCATATCGGTGTGTACAAGGGAGCCGTCGCCCCGCCAGTACTCGGACGAGGAGTTGGTCAGCATGACCTTGGGCATTCCACCCGAGGCCGCCAGACGTGAGAGCAGCCCGTCGGTGACGCCTGTGTCGGGGTCCGTCTGGTCCCCGTCGGTGAAGGGAAACAGGCAGCCGGCGCTGCGCTTCTCGGTGTTGGACGGCTGGCCAAACCTCTGGTTGAACTCGCCGCGCCTGCCCCCTGCGATGTGGGGGATGACGCCGTCGAACACCGTCCTCCCGGCCTCATCCCGGTTGAGTCCCAGGTATAGGAAGAGGCGTAGGAAGCGGCCGCTCTGGGAGGCCCCGAAGCCGTAGGCGTAGTCCAGCGTCCCGGCACAGGGGTTCCCCTCCCCGGCGTCGCCGTGCTTCAGGAACGACACGAAATCACGAACGGCCACCAGCCCCAGACCCACCACGGGGGCGCCTACGGTGGTGTATACGAACTGGTAGGTCTTCCCGGGCTTGAAGCCCTCGGGGAAGTGGACGTGGGAGGCGTCGGGTACGACCGCGCCGGACTCCACGCGGGCGAAGGACCACCGGTCCCGGGGCACCGTGCGGGGCTCGGCGTCCTCGTAGTCCCGCTCCAGCAGGAGGGCGTCGGGCTCGTCCACGTCCATCGCCGGGTAGGGCCTGTGTCCCGCGTGGGCCAGCGGTTGAACGGTGGCGGGCACGTTGGGCAGGTAGCTGACCATTATTCTGCCGGATATGGGGGCGCCCTCCCGGGTGACGGCGTCGGGCGCCCCCAGGCGCAGCAGGCCGGGAGTATCGGGGACGTCGTACTGCCAGCCGCACCAGGCGACGGTGTAGCCGCGGCGCATGAGGAACCCGTTGCCCGGGTCCAGGTGGGCCGCGGGGTCTTCGTCCTCCCCCGCGGCGTTGAAGTACTTGAGGGCCCTGCGTTTGCCCCGGTTCAGAACGTCCAGGAGCACCCGGCCATTGCCCCGTGCCGGGTCGGCCGGGGCCAGGATGCTCACGTCGGCGGAGCAGGCAACCATCCCATGGCGGTCCCGGGGCGCCAGGTCTAGGTCTGCGATGCCGGCGTTGGCCGGATGGGCCGGGTCGACGGCGAGCTCCAGCGTTCCATCCAGGCGTTCGTACGGCCCCACGTCGCCGAACGCCCGGCCTCCCGCGAAGGATGTCCGTGACGTGATCCGTAGCTGAGAGAGGGACATAGCAGTCCTTTCGGCATGTCGCTGTCCGCATTCGTCGCGGGGACGTGCGCGTCAATTGTAACACGGCAGGGATGCACGACCGCCATCTCTCTCACGCGCCGGTGGGGGCCGGCAGTCGTCTTGACACTCCGGGGCAGCGTGATATAGTAGTCTCGCTCCTGGAGACCTCTGGGGCCGTCTGCGCCCTCGATATCGTCCAGATGCGGCGCCCTCGAATCGTAGTCGGAGAGGAGACACCAGATGCCGGACGCCCTGAAGCTGGACCCCAAGAAGACCGCATTCATCGTCATAGACATGATCAACTCGACGGCCAAGGGCCAGGGGCCTCCCTACACGCTGCCGCCCGGCCGCGTGGACCTGGTCAAGAACTTCCAGAAGCTGATAGCCCAGTGCCGCGCCGGGGGGTCCCCCATCATCTATATCACCACCTACCGGAGACCCGACGGCACCGACGCCCCCAGGACCATCGCCGACGCGGCGCCCCCGGGAGGCGGCGGCGGACAACCCTTGGGGCCCAACGATCCGGGCCCGCAGGTGATCGACGAGCTCAAGCCCGAGCCGGAAGACTACATCGTGGCCAAGCCGCGCTTCAGCTCCTTCTACGGGACCAACGTGGGAGGGATACTGAACGACCGGGGCATCGACACCATCCTGGTGGGCGGGATATCCACGCCCCGGAGCGTGGAGGGCACCGCCAGGGAGGCCAAGAACCTGGACATGCAGTGCGTCGTCGTGAGCGACTGCTGCGACGGTCCCGAGAAGGACGTCCACGAGTACATCCTGGAGAGGGTGCTCCCACTGCTGGTCCGGGTGCGCACCACCGACGAGGTGATCGCCGCCCTCAGCTAGACAGCCGGCCCGCTCCAGTCGGGCACATCGACGGGCCCTGCCAGAAGCAGCACCGGTTGTAAGGAGGCGGAAGTGAGCACCGATTCCAAGCCCATAGTCTACCTGCTGGGGACCGGGGGCACCATCGCCACCCAGGGAGCCGACAGGATGGACGGCACGGAGTACGGGACCGCGGGCATCCGGGCCCCCATCCAGGAGATGCTGGACAGGGTCCCTGAGACCGCAGACTTCGCCCAGGTCAAGGCCGAGCAGTTCATCAACGTGCCCAGCACCGGGATCGAGCTGGACCACTGGCTGGCCCTGGCCAAGCGCATCAACCAGATCTTCAGCGAGGAGCCAGAGGTGGTCGGCGTCGCGGTGACCCACGGCACCGCCACCCTGGAGGAGACGGCCTACTTCCTGAACCTGACCGTGAAGAGCAGGAAGCCCGTCGTGGTGACGGGGGCCATGCGGCCTCCCACCGCCATGGGCACCGACGCGGACGTAAACCTGCTCAACGCCATCCAGACGGCAGCATCCCCCGAGTCCGTCGGACGGGGAGTCGTGACGGTCCTCAACAACGAGATCCAGGCCGCCCGCCACGTGACCAAGACCAACACCTACCGCGTGGAGACCTTCAAGTCGGGGGAGTTCGGGTTCCTGGGCTACGCCGACTCGGACCACCGGGTCGTCTACTACCAGTCCCCCAGCCGGAGACACACCCACGAGAGCGAGTTCAGCGTCGACGGCCTCGCCGAGCTCCCCAGGGTGGAGATCGCCTACTCCACCGCCGGGGGCGACGGCCTTCCCGTCAGGCTGTTTGCCGAGGCCGGGGTCTCGGGCATAATCTCGGCGGCGCTGGCCCCGGGCGCCTCCCACCCTGACCAGATGGACGCCCTGGAGACGGTGGCCAAGGCGGGAATACCGGTGGTCATCGCCACCCACGTGGGGAGCGGCAGGGTGATACTGACCAAGGGCAACAGGGAGAGGGGCTACATAGCCGGCGACAACCTCAGCCCCAAGAAGGCCCGTATCCTGCTGATGCTGGCCCTGACCGTCACCCGGGACCGGGACCAGATCCAGCGGATGTTCGACACCTACTGAGGCAGGCTCCAAGCCGGTCTCTAAGGGCGGGACTCCCGGAGAGCACCACGCCCTCTCGCATGCAGGTCTCGAAGGGTCGCCCCCATTCCCGTGCCGCCCCTCGCTTCAGGCGTGAAGGGGCAGCCCCATCGCGGGTACCGGAAAGGAGCGTTGCATGAACAGGAACGACATACCCTTTCTAACGGTGGCGGAGCTGGGGCGTCTCATCCGGGGGAGGGACGTGTCGCCCGTGGAGGCGACGGAGGCGTACCTGGACCGCATAGACGACCTGGACTTCAAGTTCAACGCCTATCTTCAGGTGTGCCGCCGGGAGGCCCTCGAGGCTGCCAGGGAGGCGGAGCGGGAGATCGCGGCGGGCCAGTACCGGGGGCCCATGCACGGCATCCCCGTGGGGATCAAAGACCAGATCTGGACCCGGGGCATTCGCACCACGGGCGGGTCCCGGCTGCACCGGGACTTCGTCCCCGAGGAGGACGCCACGGTGGTGGCGAACCTGAAGGGGGCGGGGGCCGTCATCCTTGGGAAGACCAACATGACCGAGCTGGCGGTCAGTCCCTATACCCACCGATACAGCTTGCCCCACAACCCGTGGGACCTGGACACGCTGGCGGGGGGCTCTAGCAGCGGGTCGGGGGCGGGCACCTGCGCCTACCTCTGCGCCACGTCCCTGGGCGAGGACACCGGAGGCTCGATAAGGCGTCCCGCGTCCTGGTGCGGCATCGTGGGCCTGAGGCCGTCGTGGGGCCGGGTGAGCAGGCACGGCGTCATGAGGGGCGTGTGGTCCATGGACCAGGTGGGACCCATGTCCCGCACGGTGGAGGACTGCGCCATCACCCTGGGAGCCATAGCAGGATACGACCCCAGGGACCCGTACACGTGGGACGCTCCGGTGCCCGACTACACTGCCGCCCTGGACGGCGACGTCAGGCACCTGAAGGTAGGAGTGGTATCGGAGATAATGACCAGCCATTGGCTGGAGCCCGAGGTGCGGGACGTCGTGGTCAAGGCCACCGCGGTGCTGGGGGAGCTGGGCGCAGCGGTCGAGGAGGTCTCCATACCCCTGGTCGCCCACGCCAACACCATAGCCGGCACCGCCCTTTCCGCCGAGACCGCCCTGGACCAGGGGAGCATGATACGAAGCCGCCTGGGCGAGTACGGCCACGACAACACCATCATGCTCCTCACGGCCAGCCTCATACCCGCCCAGGCGTACTACAAGGCCCAGAAGCTCAGGGAGCTGCTGCGACAGCAGGTCCACGACACCCTGGAACGGTACGACGTGCTGGTGTTCCCCACCTCGGGCCGGACCGCCCCGGAGCGCCTGGAAGACGACCGGACCATCGACAGCAAGGAAGCGGCGGCCCGCATCCCCTTCATGTTCAACAACACGGCCAACCTGGCCAGCGTGCCGGGCATATCCGTGCCCTGCGGCCTCTCTCCGGCCAACATGCCCGTGGGGCTGCAGGTCGTGGGAAAGCCCTTCGCCGAGGAGACGGTGTTCAAGGTGGCCCACGCCTACGAGCAGGCCACGGACTGGCACACCATGCGTCCCCCGAACGCGTGAGGCCCGGAGGGAGCTGGTCTTTGGGCCGGCGTACAGGGCAGGGCGGCGTACACGCGGGTAGGGGCGGAAGACACCAGGGCCTCTGAAGTCTACGGGGCTGCCGGGAAGGCCGGAATCAGCCCTAGGGGGCGCCGCTGGAAGGGGCGTGGGGAGCCGCATCGGGCACCTGGCCGGGGCCGTTGGTGGAGACGGCCTCTCCCTCACTGTACAGGTGGCACGAGACCCTGTGGCCCCCGCCCACGTCCCTCATCACCGGCTCTTCTACGGAGCACCTGTCCATCACCCAGGGGCACCGGGGATGGAACCGGCAGCCAGTGGGTGGGTTGATGGGTGACGGCACCTCTCCCGTAAGCACGATCTCTTCCCGCTGAACGTCGGGATGGGAGGGCAGGGCCGCGGAGAACAGCGCCTTGGTGTAGGGATGAAGGGGCTCCTCGTAGAGGGCCTCGGTGGGCCCCTGCTCTACGATCTGCCCCAGGTACATGACGGCCGTCTGATGGGCCATGTAGCGCACGGTGGCCAGGTTGTGGGCCACCAGCAGGAAGGCTACTTCGGTCTGCTCCTGCAGGTCCACCAGCAGGTTCATCACCTGGGCCCTGATGGACACGTCCAGCGCCGAGACGGGCTCATCCAGGATGATGAGCTTGGGGTAGGAGGCCAAAGCGCTGGCGACGGCGATCCGCTGCCTCTGGCCACCGCTGAACTCGTGGGGGTAGAGGTTGCCTTGCTCCTTCCGCAGCCCGACCTGGGCGAGGACCTCCGCCACCCGCTCGTCCCGTTCGGTCCTGGACACGTTCCTGTTCACCACCAGGGCCTCGGCAACGATGTCCTTGACCTTCATACGGGGGCTAAGGGAGGACCACGGGTCCTGGAACACGGCCTGGACCTGGGTGCGGTAATCCTTGAGGGACTGGCCCTGGAATTTCAGCACGTCCTCGCCGTTGAGGAGTATCTGGCCGCTGGTGGGCCGCTCCAGGCGAAGGAGCAGCTTGGCGGTGGTGGTCTTGCCGCACCCCGACTCGCCCACGAGGCCCAGGGTCTCGCCCTGGTCGATGGAGAAGCTGACGCCGTCGACCGCCTGCACGTGGCCGATGGTCTTCATCATGACCAGCCCCGTGGTGACGGGGAAGTACTTCGTCAGGTCTTCGACGCGAAGGAGTTCCTGTGTCACGCAGGCTCCCCGATCGACCTCTCCTGGACTTCGGACCCTCCGCCGTTGGTATCGGCCAGCCAGCAGCTGGCCCTGTGGCCCGCGGACACGGGGAAACTGTCAGGATAGCCGGAGAGGCACCGGTCGTACGCGTGCATGCACCGGGGAGCGAACCGGCAACCCACGGGCAGGTCGAACAGCGCCGGGGGCTGGCCCTCGATTGCGAAGAGGCGGTCCGTCTGCTCCATCTGGGGCACGGCGGCCATCAAGGCCTGGGTGTAGGGGTGGGTGGGGTTGTTGAACAGGTCCCTCACGTCCGCGTCCTCGACGATGCGGCCCGCGTACATGACGGCCACCCTGTCGCACATGCGGGCCACTATCCCGAAGTCGTGGGTGATGAAGATGATGCCCAGCCCGGTCTCCGCCTGTATCTCCTTGAGCAGGCGGAGGTACTGGAGCTGGATGGTCACGTCCAAGGCCGTGGTGGGCTCGTCGGCGATGATGACCTTGGGCTCGCAGGACATGGCGATGGCGCCGATGATGCGCTGCTTCATGCCCCCGCTCATCTGGTGGGGAAAGTCGTCCAGGCGGCGCTCGGGGGCGGCCACCCGGACGCTCCGCAGCGCCTCCATGGCATGCTGGACCATGGACTTGTGGGAGCCATGCCTGTGGGTGCGCAGGGCCTCCACAAGCTGGTTGCCGATGGTAAAGACCGGGTTCAACGAGGTCTGGGGATCCTGGAGGATCATGGATATCTTCCGTCCCCGGATGTCCCTCATCTCCCGGTCGGTCTTCTCCACCAGGTCCTCGCCGTCGAGGATGATCTGTCCCTCCACGATGCGCGCGGCGGGCCTGGGGATCAGCCGGAGCAGGGAGAGGGCAGTCATCGTCTTGCCGCAGCCCGACTCTCCCACGATTCCCAGGGTCTCGCCCTGGCGGAGGGAGAAGCTGACGCCGTCGACGGCCTTGACCGTGCCCCACCGGTTGAAGAAGTAGGTATGCAGGTCCTTGACGTCCAGGATGACTTCACCCTGCTGTGTCGACACGGGAGCTACACCTGCCTTTGTTTGGGGTCGAGCCGGTCCCGCATCCAGTCGCCCAACAGGTTCATGGCCATACAAACCAGCAGGATGGCGATGCCAGGGAACAGGGCCACCCACCACTCCGTGAACACCAGCTCCCGGCCGTCAGACACCATGAGCCCCCAGGCGGGAGTGGGCCGGGGGATTCCCGCGCCCAGGAACGTAAGGGTGGCCTCGAGCAGGATGACGAAGGCGACCCATAGGGTACTCAACACTATCAGGCTATTGATGAGATTAGGGAAGATGTGAACGAGCATAATGCGGAAGTGAGAAGCCCCTGCGACCCTGGCCCGGGCGATGAAGTCCTGGGTCACAATGGCCAGGGTCTCTCCCCTCACCATGCGGGCGAACCGGGCCCACATCAGCAACACCAGCACTGTGATCACGACACTGAAGCTGGGCCCCACCGTTGCCACAAGCAGTAGCGCCACCAGTACGATGGGCAGCGACATGGAGATGTCGGACAAGCGCATCAGCAATGAGTCGGCCCACCCGCCGAAATACCCCGAGGCTATGCCGACTATGGTCCCAACGGCCGCGCCGATTCCGATCGAGATGAGCGCCACCATTATGGATACCCGAGACCCGTAGATGACCCGGCTGAAGATGTCCCGTCCGGCTTTATCGGTACCCAGGATGTACTCCGTCGAGCCACCTGCCTTGTTGACTATCTCAATGGTGTCGCCGACATTCACCTCGTCTCCGCCCCCAACGACTGTTGCATCGCCAATCCTCACGAACCTCTGGGCATCGGCGAGAGACATCTCGCGCGGATCGGCGGTGATGCCCTCGGAGACCCGGAAGGCATCGGTACTGGCATCCATCCAGAAGGGAGGCAGCAGACGGTCCTGAATGTCGCCGTCTTTGGGATCATGGGGGGCCACCAGGGGAGCGAAGATGGCCGGTATCACCAATACGATGAGCAACGTGCCGATTGCGAACAGTGGAAGCCGCCTGGCCTCCCTAACATAGCGCATCAACCGGGCTCTGGAATACCACGACTCTCCGGCGGTTATCGCTATCGCCATTTCACCGGTCCCCTAGCCGCCAAGCTCTTGCAATGGTCCTTCCGCCCAGCGGTCGCCACGGCGACTACTTTACACATCGCCAGATTGGGTGTCAAGGTAACCGAACAGGACTGAGAACACGGTCCAACGGACTCTATCACGACAACCTCGGCACGGCTTCCGCCATCCCTCACTGGTACCGTATTCGGGGGTCCAAGTAGGCGTACAGGACGTCTACCGTCAGGTTGGCCGCGATATATATGGCTGAGAACATGATGACCACGGTCTGGAGGACCTGATAGTCCCTGGAGCGAACCGCATCCACCGCAAGCAGTCCTACGCCGGGCCAGGTGAACACCGTTTCTATAGCCACCGACCCGGCCATCAAGGTGCCAAGAATGATGCCGAAGTAGGTGAGAGGTGCGATGGCGGCGTTCCGCAGGCAGTGCTTCCAGACCACCTTCCACTCTGCCACGCCTTTAATGCGAGCCAGCTTTACGTACTCGCTGTCCAACACGTCCAGCATGGCGGACCGAATCAGCCGCATAAAGGCGGCCACCTGGAACCAGCCCATGGCGACGGCCGGCAGGATATATGTCTTCCAGCCCCCCCGGCCGGATGTTGGAAGCCACTCCAATTCCACTGCGAAAAGCCATATCAAGACTATTCCCATCCAGAAGGCAGGCACCGACTGTCCGATCAGCGCGACGATCTTCCCAACGTAGTCAAAGGGAGTATCTTTGCGTACCGATGAAATCACTCCCAACGGGATTGCCACAAACAGTCCCATGGCCAGAGCGAGGAGCGCCAACTCCGCCGTCGCGGGGAATCTGTCTGCAATCAAGCTGCCCGCAGTGTAGCCCTGCCATTTCCATGACTCGCCGAAGTCTCCCTTGAAGGCGTTGCCGATATACTTGCCGTACTGAACCACCAGGGGCTTGTCCAGACCCCACGCGGCGTTAACCCTATCGAACTCTTCCAGGGTGGCCTCAGGAGGCAGCAAGGCACTGGCAGGGTCGCCTACCACGCGGCCCACCATGAAGATGATGATGCTCACGGCGAAGATGGAGAGGATGGACTGAAAGATGCGAAGCAGTATGTATCGTTGCATGAAACGGACCTACGTATCCCGAACGCTCATTATCACGCACTCGTCCAGCTCCAGGCTCTCCCTGTTGGCCCACCGCACCTTGCCCTGCAACGTGACCACTTGTCCGGTGTTCAACTCGGCAAGCCCTTCAACCTTATCCGGAATGAAGTAGCAGTCGGCGGCTGTACCTTCCACGTGTTGTACCGACACCAGGGGGACGCCCTCGCTCTCGCCAGTCCGGCGAACAGCCCCCTCCACGATGACCACCACATCCCGCCATTTGGCATTGGCCTTGATGCGGTCTGCCTGGAACTCCGTGTAGATCTCTGGGATGGATGCTTCCAGTGGACCCGCGGGCACTACGTCCACCTCATCGTCCTGCCCACCGCAGGCAGCCAGGCACAAAGCAAAGCAGGACAGCATCACCAAAAACAGCTTAATAATCACTTGAGGCACTCAGTATCCGTCTCCGCTAGACGAGCTTCCGGGTATACCAGGAGGATGCCCCCAAAAGGGGGGGCATCCTCCTGTACACATTCTGCATCTGCCTGGGATAAACCCAGCGCTCGGGGGCCGCTAGTTTGCCGCTTTGATGTACTCGAAGTGGTCGAAGCCAGCGTCCACGTTGCCGGGCCAGACGTATTCAGCAATCACATTCGGGTCAACCACCGCCTGGCCAGGCAGCCAGAACAAGGGCACCTCGCTGAAGTTGTCGAACTTCCAGTCGCCCAGCTGCCTCAACAGATCGCCCTGCGACTCTTTGGTATCGGCAATGAATGCCTGGTCCCAAATGGCCTGCTGCTCGACGGGGAACTCCCAAGCCGTGGCGCTGCCCGTGGGCGGCCTGGCGTTGTACCAGCGGGTCACGACCATGGGGGTGGTGAAGCTGGTGCGCCGGAAGTGGAGGGTACCATGAGTCTCCCGGGCCACATATGCTTCTCTGTGGCGGGCCACTTCGATCTCCTCGATGGTGGCGTCGATACCGATTTCCCGGAGGTAGTTGAATATGGCCTCGGTTATGGCCGTGGTCTCGGGGAAGCCGGGGAATTGCATGAGCCACAGCTTGAACTCGAAGCCTTCGCCGTACCCGGCGTCCTCCAACAGCTGCATAGCCTGGTCAGGGTCATACCCGTACTTGTCGTCGAACTCGTCCTGCCACCGCGAGCTCCAGCCAGGCAACTGCTCGTGATATGCCTGGACATACAGCGGCTCACCCACTCCCTTGAACACTTCGCGATGGATGGCATCCCGGTCGAGGGCCTTGTTGATGGCCTGTCTGACCAAGACGTTGGATGACGGCATGTTGGCGTCGAACTCCGGAGTATCCTCGCCGTATCCGCCACCGAATATGCCGAAGGCCTGGGTCACCGGGTTGACGGTGCTCCACACCTTGTACCCCTGGGACACGGCTTCGGGATGGAGGTCCCGGGGTATTTCGGTCATGGCAACTTCACCGCCCAAGAGCATGGACAGCCGTGTCGCGTGCTCGGGAACCAGCAGGATCTCAAACTCTTCGAACTCGGGAGTCTGGCGCCAGTGGTCTTCTACGCGCTCCCAGAGCAGCCAGACGCCCAACTGACGGTCCACCAAATGGTAGGACCCGGTGCCGGCGGGGTTGGCTTCGCTGCCCTCGATGCCTTGGGCGTCCCACTGGGCCTTGGCATGCATGAGGAAGTTGCCATACTGAGAACTGGCCGTCAGATCCAGGTCCACGTCGGGCGTTACGGGTGTCAGCTTGATCATGTGGTCGTCGATGATCTCGACGTTGTTCATGACCTCGCCTTCGGTGGCGCCGAACTTGGCCCTGAACGATGGCCCGTCGGTGGAGAGGTTCGACTCAGAGTTTCGAGCGATGACGTGGGCCACGTCGGCCGCTACGAAGTCACCCCAATCGTCCGCGTTGGGCCCGGTCTTGTGGTATGGGACACCCTCTCTCAGGGTGAACTCCCACTCCTGGGGATTGATCATGCGCCACTCGGTGGCCAGGTTGGGGACCAGCTCAGTGGTCTCGTTGTGGACGTCGATGAGGGGCTCCATGTGGGTCCTGACCACAAGGTTGGAACCCCAGCTGCCGCCGCGCCACGGAAGGACGATCTCGATCCAGGGCGCCTGGGTGGCGAAGCGCAGCCTCTTCGTCTCGGACGTCATCATCGGCGGCTCAGTCGCCTCGGGCATGGCCGTTGGGACCGCCGTAGCCTCGGGCATGGCCGTCGGGACCGCCGTAGCGGGCGCGACGGTCGGGGCCTCGGTGGCGTCTTCGCCACAGGCCGCCGCGACTAGCACGATTAGCAAGAATGGAGCAAAGACCCACAGCGCGGGTCTCCTAACCCAGGTATGGACCACGGTCACACCTCCTACCTTTCTCCTTTGGGGCGGCTCGGGGGCCCGACGTGGCCGGGAACCCCTGCCGTGGGACAGGTCTGTCCGAGGGGCGTTCGTCAAGCTCCCCCGAATTTCGGGAGTCAGGCTAGCAGATTACCACAAGGCTTGTCAATAGCGATAACCACTGCTCGCAAGAGGCCCCGTAACCGCCCAAACCCTTGACACAATAGACTGCGCCGCCTATACTCTCCTACGTGAAAATGGCGTGTGCAACCGTAGCGACGCCGGGGTTTTTCTAGGGAACTGTCAAATCACCACTGACAGGAGGATTCTTTCATAAATGCCTGACGCAAACATTCCCCTCATGGCACATCTGATGCGGCGCGCGGGGTTCGGAGCGACCCGCGACGAGTTGGAGCGTTACGCAGCGAAGGGGTACGAGGCGACGGTGGAGGAGCTGCTTCATCCCGAGAACGCCCCCCCCGCCCTGGATGACCTGGACCTGCTGGGCCGATACCATGCGGGTATCTACAGCCTGATGCTGCTGCCCAGCGCCCAGACCTACTATATACATAGGATGGTCCACACCCGCCGGCCCCTGGAGGAGAAGCTGGGCCTCTTCTGGCACGGCGTGTTCGCCACCGGCTACACCAAGCTCAACCAGCCCAAGCAGATACTGAAGCAGATTGACATGTTCCGGCGCCACGGGTTGGGCAGCTTCCGGGACCTGCTGATCAATCTGGCCAAGGACCCGGCGATGATCTTCTGGCTGGACAACAAGGACAACCATCGCTACGAGCCCAACGAGAACTGGGGACGGGAGCTGCTGGAGCTGTTCTCCATGGGGGTGGGCAACTACACCGAGCAGGACGTGTTCGAGGCGTCCCGGGCCTTCACCGGCTGGACCATGCGGAACGCGAACCTGCACACAGCCAGGGTGGCCCAGGACTCGGTGGAGCCCTACGCCCGCCTGGACTGGCAGTTCGAGTACGTAGAGGACGACCACGACGACACCGACAAGACCTTCCTGGGCCACACCGGGAACTTCAACGGCGACGACATCGTGGACATCGTCTGCCGCCAGGAGGCCACGGCCCGGTTCCTCGCCCGGCACCTGTACAACTTCTTCGTGGCCGACGAGCCGCAGGTCCCCGCCTGGGAGACGGTGCCCCCGCGCGACCCCCAGGCGATCCAGACGCTGATGGACGAGTACTTCCGCAGCAACTACGACATCCGCAGCATCCTGCGAGTGCTGTTCAACTCGGACTTCTTCAAAGAGGCGGCCTTCCGGAAGATCAAGAGCCCCGCGGAGCTGGTGGCGGGAACCGTCCGGATGGCGGGCAGCAACCCCATCCCCCAGGTGGACGACGTGGCCCTGGCCGGCGCAACAGGAGACATGGGCCAGGAGCTGCTGGACCCGCCCAGCGTCGAGGGATGGCACACGGGCGTCGAGTGGCTCAACACGGGAAGCCTGGTCAGCCGCATCAACTTCGCGTCCAAGCAGTTCGCCGACGTGGAGAAGCCCGGAGTGCGTGCCATCATCGAGCGCATCAGGGCCGGCAACCCGTCGTCTCCCGAGGAGCTGGTGGAGCTGTGCCTGGACCACATGGGGCCCGTGGTCGTCAACGACGAGACCAGGGGGCAGATGATCGAGCAGGCCGGCGCCCCCGGCCCGCTGGACTCCACCGAGAAGATCGTCAGCCTCTTTCAGCTGATCGTCGCGGCCCGCGAGTTCCAGCTCGCCTAAGCCGGCTGTCGCCGCTGGCCCTGCCCAAGACTCCTATCCCGACAGGAGGGTATCCCTAATGGTGGCCGTGAATACCATTCGATTCAGTCACACCGTCGGTTGCTACGCTCTGGGAGGCCCCGGGTTCCTGAACCCGGTGGGCCTGACCATCGGGCCGGACGGGGTGATATACGTCCTGAGCCGGGGGCACCTGGAGACGACCGAGAACCTCCGGCTAAAGCGCGTGACCCTTTGCAACGTCGAAGGGGACTACCTGGGAGAGTTCAGCACCGGCGGCACCGGAGACGGCGACCTGATGTGGCCCTCGTCCATCACCATGGACTCGGAGGAGCATATCTACGTCTCCGATGAGGCCCTGCAGAGGGTTTCCATATTCGACAAGAAGGGACAGTTCCTCTCCAAGTGGGGAAAGCAGGGGAGGGGCGACGGCGAGTTCGACAGGCCCGCCGGGTTGGTGGCTGACAAGGACGGCAACATACTGCTGGTGGACGGCCTCAACCACCGGGTGCAGAGATACACCAAGGACGGCAGGTTCCTGGGCGGCTGGGGAAGCTACGGCACCGGGAACGGCGAGTTCAGCTTTCCCTGGGGAATCAACCTGGACAGCGCGGGGAACGTGTACGTGGTGGACTGGCGAAACGACCGCATTCAGAAGTTCGACGCAGACGGCAAGCACCTGGCGACCTTCGGCTCGTCGGGCTCGGGAGACGGGCAGCTCAACCGGCCCACCGGACTGGCGATCGGCGACGACGGGCACTTGTACGTGGCCGACAAGTCCAACGAGCGCCTGCAGGTGCTGGACGCCGACGGCAACTTCGTAGCCAAGTTCCGCGGGCAGGCGGGGTTCTCCAAGTGGGCGCAGGAGTGGTTCGACGTCTCCAACGAGGACCTGAAGGCCGAGTGGGACGCGGCCAACCTGGCCCCCGAGCTGGACCCGGCTCCCAACGACTTCCTGAGCTACGAGTCCGGCAGCAATATCTCCCTGTTCTGGGGACCGTCGGCTGTGCAGATCGACGCCAAGGGCAATATCCTGGTCCTGGAAACGGCCCGACACCGGATCCAGGTATACGTCAAGGACTGACGGGCCGCCCCCGCCATTCGGAATCGTAGAGGGCCTCTCACGAGAGAGGCCCTTCTCTTTGCCGGGGCGACCCGCTGCCCGCTACAGGCCCATCGCCCTCAACCCCACCAGGGCCATGTCGTGGTCCCCGGGCCCGTAGGGGTATCCCGACACGCCGATGCCGCCCAGCACGGTGTTGTCAGCCGGGTTCCGGACGCAGACGCCGCCGGAGATCACGAAGAGCATCGGGTCTCCATACTCGGTCACGTTCCAGCCGTGCTCCTCGAGCCGGGCGGCGTAGTCCGTCTCGCCGGGCCTGGGCTGGCCGAACACCTTGGTGCTGGACCCGGTCATCACCGAGGTGTACGCCTTCTTGATGCAGTTGCGTCCCAGCAGGGGCCCCGCGCCGTCGGTGCTGGCGAAGGCCAGCAGGTGCCCGTTGTGGTCGACTATCGCCATGGTTATCGCCGGGTTGCCGGCGTCCTTCTTCCATTCCCCGATCATGGCCGCGACGGCCGCCTGACACTCGTCCAAGCTCAACGCTTCCCTGGTGTACATTCACTCACCTCCTAATCTGGGCAGTCACCTCCTATCCGGGGGAGAGTGTAGCCCAATCGACGCCGATGTTGAAGCCTCCGGCGGGCCGGAAGAATCAGTAGCTGGCGGCCGGAGGGCACCGGGAGAGCCAGTCGTCCCCGATGACCCGGCCCACCTGCCAGACCCAGTCCTCGTAGTGGTATCCCAGCCACCTCACGTACTGCAGCAGCTTGAGCCGGTCCGATGGAGGGAGAAGGTGGCACCACTGCTCCGAGGTTGGGATGAGGACCTGCCCGTCTGCGATAGCGTCGCCCTCCTCGGCGCCGTCGACCAGGGGGGCCAGCCAGCCGGGGATTGGGGGAAGCTCTCCGTTTTCGTGCTGGTACCGCTGGATCCAGTCGAGCTTGCTGGGGTCCACGGGCTCGGGCGTCGGCGTGTATGTCGGGGCCGGCGTCGGAGTCGGGGCCGGTGTGGGAGTGGGAGGCGGACCGACCGGCACGCCCCCGCCGGCGGCATCCAGCGCGGAGTCCAACCGGCCCTCCAGCACCTGGAGCCTGCCCTCGATCTGGCCCAGGGCCTCCAGGACCTCGTCCAAGGCCGGAGCGGGGTCTGGGGCCGCCCCCTGGGGAACCATGGGCGTGGGAGCGGGAGTGGCCACGGCGGTGGGAGCCGGGGTCGGGGTCCGCTCCCTGGTCGGAGCCGGAGTCGGACCTGCCGCCATCGAGACTCCGGGGCCTCCTCCCATGGGATACATGGCGGGACCGCTGTCATCGCCGCCGAAGTCCGGTGGATACACCAAGGCCACCACGAGTCCGCCGGCCACCACCGCAACGACGCCGGCCACAAGGGCCATGCGACGGGACGGCCGGGGGGGCAGCAGCCGCTTGAGCAGCCGGAGGACGGCCCGGGGACCCGAGGCCAGGCTCCTCCCCAGGGAGTCCAGGGTGCCGGAGGGCAGTCTGGGGACTCGAAACCGGCGGGCCCGTCCCCTGGCCTTCCACCCCTCCGCCCTGTCATACTCGGCCCGTTTTTGGGGGTCGCACAGGACTTCGTAGGCCCTGGTGACCCGGTCCATCATTGAACCGTCCTCGGAAGCGCCCTCTTCCTCGAACATCCCCTCTCCCGAGGACTGGTACCTCACGACGAGCCTCCAGTAGGCTTCGTCGATGCTCTGGGCATCCGCGTCGGGCGCCACCTCCAGGATGCGGTACAGGTCTTCCCGTTCTTCCATGACTGGCCGGTCCTCCGAGGTTGGGGGGGAGTCCGCAACCCCTCTGCCAATGGTACTCCGCTCCCTGGGAGGCAGCCCAAGATCATCGGACACGGGGTTTGGCCAGTTTAGGCCGGAGAGCAGGATGCGTTGAGCGTCGCGGGTCCGACTGGAAGGGGGCCGGTGGAAGAGAGCTCCCGCAACACGGGACAAGTTGCCGGCGGCCCCATTCCTGCGGAGGGACGGGCTGCGGAGGGACGAACGAGGTGTCGCCTAGCCGGCGGTCTTCCGGGCGATCCTATCCTTGACGACGGCCTCGTAGTCAAACAGGACGGCCGACGCCACGGTGGCGACCAGGTCAGGGAGGTCCAGCTCGTCGAGCACGTGCTGCTTCAAGGAGAGCCACCGGTACTCCAGCTCCATCTGGGGCTCCACGAGACCGTCGGCCTCTATCTCTTCCCCCGCCCGGAAGTTCAGCTCACACGCCTGCAGGACCCTGGGGTCCCGGGGGTTCCATAGGGGTATCCCATATTTGCGGGCGATGATGGGCCGGTGGGTGTAGATGGTGCACGCCTCATCCTTCAGCGCGGGGCAGGGGATGTGGTGACGGCCCGCCTTCACACTAACCGACGCGCGGACCCTGCGGCTGTGGGACTCGATGTCCTCATCCTCGTCTACTTCTACCCCGGTCAGCTCCGCCAGGTAGCCGCGGGCCTTGTCCATCATCTCCCGCCTGCCGGCGGGGTCCAGAGTCTTGACGGCCCTGGAGATGTACGCTGCCTCGATGAGGCTGATGTGGAATATCTGGCTGCAGCAGCTTCCGCACCCCTTGCGACACTGCATCCGGTCGCTGAATATCCTGCTGACGCGGTCGAACTCGGAGTCCACCTCCGCCAGCAGCTTCTCGTATTGCCGATAGATGCTCTCCAGCACCGGTCGCCACCCTCCTGGTTGGTCGTGACGCATGCTAGCACAGGGGTGGGGGCCGGTCAATTTGACACGGCGCCTCGCCACGGGTATCGTGTGGTCGCGCGCGTGCATCATATCGACCGCCGGCCGGTCAGCCTGGACCCCATCCCGGCCGGCGAGGTCATTGGAGGACGCCTTGATAACCGTGAACCCAAGCCCCGATACCCTGGATGAGGCCCTGGTGGAGGCCTACCGACACGTCGCCCCCACGAACCTGGGCCACGCGCTGGAGTCGGGCATGGGCCCGGAGATACGGCCCATCTGGCGTCCGGTCAAGCTGGTGGGCCCGGCCCTGACGGTCCAGACGACGCCCGACGTGACCGCCGCCATGGGCGAGGCCACGAAGGTCGCCCGACCCGGGGACGTGCTGGTGGTCAACAGGGCCGGCGACCTGCGCCACGGGTTCGTGGGTGAGTTCGCCTCCATAAGGCTCATAGAGGCCGGCATCATCGGCCTGGTGACCGACGGGCTCGTGTCCGACGTGGTGGCCATCGAGAGGATGAAGTTCCCCGTCTTCGCCGCCGGGCTGTCCGCCACGGTGGTCCAGCCATTGGCCGCCGGAAGGGAGCCCGAGGGCGCGGTGAACGTACCCATCAGGGTAGGGGGCGTCATCGTGTCCCCGGGGGACCTGGTCATGGCCGATGACGACGGCGTGCTCATCGCCACGCCGGAGCAGGCCCGGGAGTACCTCCTTTACTGTCAGGTGTTCGAGGAGTGGGAGACCTATGCCCGCAGCCAGCTGGCCGCCGGAAGGCTCCTGTCGGACGTCGCCAAGGAGCGCAAGGAGTTCGAGCGGCGCGCTTACGAGAAGGCCCGGACCTAGCCTGTCCCGGAGGGGGGGACCTTGGCAACCATCACCACCGTCACGGGAGACCTGGACGCCTCGAAGCTGGGGGCCACCTCGGTACACGAGCACGTGCTCCACGACCTGACCTTCTACCACCACGCCCTGTTCGAATATCCCCTGGAGCCCGCCGAGGCCGCCCTGGCCGAGGCTAAGCTTACCATTGACAAGCTGGCCGTCTCCAAGAGGAACCAGTTCCTGATAAAGGACGCCCTCCGCCTGGACGAGGAGGACGTGGCGGTGTCCGAGCTCAGGGACTTCAAGGCCCAGGGCGGAGACTGCATCGTCGACGTGACGGTGCCCGGCATGGGCCGGGACGTGGAGGCGCTGAGGAGGATAGCGGAGAAGGCGGAGATCAACCTGGTGGCGGCCACCGGCTGGTACGTCTCCATCTCCCACCCCCCTTATGTCAAGGAGAAGAGCGCGGACGAGCTTGCGGCCATCATGGTGGACGAGCTGACAGAGGGCATACGGGGCACGGACATCCGCGCGGGCGTCATAAAGTGCGCCGTCGGGGGCGTCACCGGCGACCCGAGAGCCCCGCTGGCCGACTACGCCATGCACCCCGACGAGGAGAAGGTTCTCAGGGCCGGCGTGCGGGCCCAGAAGGCCACCAACACCGCCATCACCCTTCACCCGTGCATATTCCGGCGGGACTGCCACGCCTATGTGGA
This sequence comes from Dehalococcoidia bacterium, assembly GCA_034423015.1. Classification (GTDB taxonomy): domain Bacteria; phylum Chloroflexota; class Dehalococcoidia; order Lucifugimonadales; family JAGWBF01; genus JAGWBJ01. Next base: position 57,074 of record DAOUJG010000015.1, read on the forward strand.
CGTGCTGGAGGAGGAGGGGGCGGACCTGGACAAGTTCTGGATGAGCCACATGAGCGCCACCTATCCCGAGTTGGACGTGGACTACTGCCGAAGCCTGATGGACCGGGGAGTGAGCATCTCTTTCGACAACTTCGGCTACGAGAAGTACTCGCAGATCACCGGCGGCACCAACATACCGGACAAGGACCGGGTGAACGCCCTGGTGGAGCTTTGCCGCGCCGGCTACGACGGCAAGATCATGCTGGCCCAGGACAACGGCCAGAAGGACCGTCTCAAGACGTACGGCGGGGACGGTTACTCCCACGTCCTGCAGAACATCGTCCCCCAGCTCCGCAGACGCGGGGTGACCGAGGCCCAGGTCCGAAACATGCTGGTCGAGAACCCCAGGCGCATGCTGGCGCGATAGGCTCCCAGACTGGCAGGCGGCGCCGGGGGCCAACGGCGGTCCGGCGACGGAGAGGAGGGACATGAGGCTACTGGTCATTACCGGGGGAAGACACCCCTACGAGGAGTCCACGCCCGTCCTGGAGGGGTTCCTGAAGGCCGCGGGCCACGACGTGACTGTCACCGACGACGCCGGCATCCTTTCCGACGGTCCCGGTATGAGCGCCTACGACGCCCTGGTGTTCAACACCCTGAGGGAGGGCGACCTCGCCTTGGACGCCGGCCGGAAGGCCGGCATGAAGGAGTACATAAGCTCGGGCAAGGGTTTCGTTTGCATCCACATATCGGGATGCGTCCCGGCCGACTGGAACGAGTACGGCGACGTGACGGGCGGCGGATGGGTCATGGGCCGGAGCTTCCATCCGCCCTACGGGAAGTTCACCGTGAACGTAGCCAACGCCGGCCATCCCGGCGCCGCGGGAATCACGGACTTCACGACCAACGACGAGCTGTACATGGACATAGACTACAGGGACGGCAACGATGTGTTCCTGTCGGCGGAGTTCGAGGGAGGGACCCTGCCCAAGAACAGGGCGGACGGGGAGCCGATGCACATGCCCGGTGGGACCTTCCCATTGGGCTGGACCCGCCGGTACGGCGGCGGGAAGGTGTTCGTCACACTGCTGGGCCACGACGGGCTCAGCTTCAAGACCCCCGAGTTCCAGAGGATGGTGCTGAACGGGGTCGACTGGTCGACGTCCTAGATCGGGCCTTTCCCCGACGCGAACCCCCACAGTCCCGTTGTGATTCGGAGGCGGGAAATGGTATAATCCCCTGGTAGGGTAAGATTGCCTGCCGAGGTGGTGGAACTGGTAGACACGCCATCTTGAGGGGGTGGTGGGCGTAAGCCTGTGTGGGTTCGAATCCCGCCCTCGGCACCAGTGGCGAGGCACCGTTGGAGCCCCTGGGCAGCGGTGGGCATCCCTAGTGGCGACGTAGCCAAGTGGACTAAGGCGGAGGTCTGCAAAACCTCTATTCGGCGGTTCGAATCCGCCCGTCGCCTCCATACGAGCACTAGGACGCGGGAGGAAGCCAGCCGTCCCTCCCGCGTTTTTCTTTTTGGCAAACGGCGCCGAGGTGGCGGAACGGTAGACGCGGCGGACTTAAAATCCGCTGCCCGCAAGGGCGTGTGGGTTCGAATCCCTCCCTCGGCACCATAGCACCGTCCGCAGCCGTCCTTGTAAGTACGTGTCCTTGGCGCCCATACGGCCGAGCCTCCGTGACATCATCCTGATTGATGGTCGACACGTGAATTGACAGGGGTACTACACTAACCTATACTGCGAAAAGCACACTAATTACTAACTATGTGAGGCACCTAGCGTAATGGAGCCATCGCCAGCTACATTCTGGGAGCATGTCTACGACCTGCGCAAACGTGGGTTGATCCCCCGCGTATGGAAGACCGGGCAGCTTGGCAGGTTCCTGGAGCGCCCCGAGGGTCCATACGCTCCGGGAACGGTAAGAACGGACCCTTTCAACTACAGCATTTCGCTGGAGGGAGACAGGATCGGATTCTTCGTCATGAAAGGAGAGGCCCCCAAGGCGTGGCGGGTAGGACGGGGACAGTTCCAGCTGATCGCGGACCCCGAGGACGACATGTCGACCCGGGAGTCCGAGCTGAGCCTGGGGATAGAGCGGGCTGAGGAGCTCAGGTCAAGGAAGAGGCCAAGAACCTACCGTCAGAAGGACGCTGCCCCGTCGGTCCTCGACCGCCCCGATCAGCCCACCGCGCTCACCGAGTCCGCGCCCAGCTTTCCCGACCCGTATCCGTCGATACCGGTGACCCTAACCTCAACAGAACGCCAGGCCCTGGCCGGACATAGCATGGAACGGCGGGCCCTGTATATCGTGCACAAGCACCTCAGGGACAGGTATGGGGGCCGGGCCAGAATCGAGGAGGACCAGGAGGGCTCGGACCTTAGGGTATCTATAGGCGGTAAGACTGAGAGAATAGAGGTGAAGGGCACAGAATCACCCACCATAGCATGGCACCAGCTGAAAGTGTCCAGTCAGGAGTCGCACGACGTTCTGAAGAGTGGTGGTGCGTCGATGTATCGAGTTGTCGACCTCGGAGGCGCCAATCCTCGCATCTACGTCTTGACATACGGCCGGCACTTCACCCTGGAGCCCGAACCCAGATGGGCCGTGAAGCTAATCGAGCCCAAAGACGACCGATACCCCCTGAGAGGAGAGCCTTATCGGTACGACCTCCCGTACGACCCGGTAGCGGTGGACGAGTGGGAGGTCCAGGAGTGATCGCGCTGGACACCCACGCCTGGGTATGGTGGACCGTCGACCCTGATCGACTGAGCGAAAGGCAGCGTCGGGAGATCTCCAACAACGAAGGCGACCGGATAGGCGTCAGCGCCATCTCCTGCTGGGAGGTGGCCAAACTGTGCCAGTACGGACGCCTGGCATTGCCCGTTGGGCTGCCCGAGTGGTTCCACGTAGCGCTGCAGTATCCGGGCATCTCACTCTTGGACCTGACACCCGAGATCGCCATCGAATCGACAGTCCTGCCAGGGAGCTTTCACCGGGACCCTTCCGACCAGATCATCGTCGCCACGGCCAGAGTGCACCGCTGTCCCCTTGTAACCTCCGACGACAAGATCTCCGCCTACCCCCACGTGCAGACGGTGCAGTAGCCGCCTGTGGCGTGACCTCCGAACGCCCTCCCGCCCAGGAGGGCGTTTCTACGTGACCTGGCCTGGGACCGGGTGTCAGGCCCCGCTGGTCCAGTCGTGCCGGGGTTTCCACCCCAGGAGCCGGGCCGCCTTCTCGGTGCTGATGACGCTGGCGTTGGCCTCCAGCCGTCCACGGACCTCGACCCGGTGGCCGAAGTTGGCCCTGATCAGGTCCATGGTAGGCTCCCGGAACCTGTTGGAGGGCTGGGCCAGCAGAAACGCCTCGTGGCCCTGGGTCTCCGCTTCCAGCGCCAGCACGTGGGCCTCCGCCACATCCCGGGGGTCGGCATACGCCCACATCACCAGGGTCAGGGGACTCTCCGGGGTGGGCGCCGGCCACGGGAACCGGGCCTGCTGCTCGGGGAACACCACGTTGGTGAAGCGAAGGCTGACAACGGAAGTCGAGGAGCTCCGGGCGACCATCTGCCCGATGACCTCCCCGACCTGCTTGGACAGCCCGTAGGGCTCGAAGGGCATCATGGGGTGCTCCTCGTCCAGGGGCAGGTAGAGTGGAACGAAGGCGGCCCCGTCGTGGGCCCACCCCATCCCGAAGGCGCTGGAGGAGAAGACCACCCGCCGCAGCCCCTTCTCCGCCGCAGCGGTCATCACGTTGAAGGTGCTCTCGACGTTGTTCTCGAAGATCTCCGGGGGGTCGGCCCGGAGTGGCCCGGGGATGGCCCCCATGTGGACCACGGCCTCAGCGCCGTCCAGCAGGCCCTTCACCACCTCCGGGTCCAAAAGATCGCCCTGGACAACCTCCATCGAGGGGTCGTCCGAGGGCAACCTGTCCGTGGCGACGACCTCATAGCCCCGCTCCCGGAGGAGGCGGGCCACGAGCCTTCCCAGTCGTCCAGCGGCGCCGGTGACCACTACCGGCCCGGCCGGCCGGGCAGTCGAGGCCATGCTCCTAGATGTCCACCTTGGTCTGGCTGGCCTCGGAGCCGATGCCGGGCATGTGGCCCAGGCGCTTTCTGCGTACCGGGCGCAGCCTTAGCTTCTTGCCCATGGCCAACATGCCCCGGCTCCCCTCCTCGGTGGAGAAGACGGGCATCTCTCCCGAGGGGAAGTAGCCCTTGTTGGGGAGGGTGTACGCCTCCAGCTCGTCGGTCCCCTTGCCCAGGATCTTGCCCGTTTCGTTGTAGTGGTCCAGGACCTCCTTCAGGCCGTACCTCTGGACGGGGCAGACCTTTATGCAGACGCTGCAGCCGTCGTACTGGCCCAGCATGGGCAGGCAGCGGTCGGCGATGGTCTTGTACTTGAGGGCGCCCCGCCACCAGACCTTCACCTTGGGCAGGGCCTTGCCCGGGCAGCGCCGCACGCAGACCTGGCACTTCTCGCACAGCTTGTTGATGCCGTAGTCCACTGGCTTGTCGTGGCTGAGGGGCGCGTCGGTGGAGAAGGCGCACAGGCGGATGCGGCTCCCGAACATGGGTGTCAGGAGCTGGCCGTTGGCCCCCATCTGTCCCAGCCCGGCCGCGACGGCGTAGGGCAGCGCCGGGGCCAGGCTGAGCTGGATGCCCCCCTGGCTGGCGACCACGAACTGGACCCGGTAGCCGGTGGAGCGCACCCAGTCCGCCAGCTTGACCGCCAGGCTGTAGGAGGGGATGGTCGCCTTGAAGTTGGACATGTACGACTCGATGCTAGGGGACGTCTGGACGGGCTCCCAGGGCTGCTCTATGCCCACGATGACCAGGTTCTTGAACTTGGCCCGCCGCTTGAAGTCCTTGAAGACGTACTTTCGCTCGAACTTGGTTATACCCACCACGGCGAAGCCCATCTCCTTGGCCTTGGCCTTGAGGGCGCCGGCCAGGTCCGCGGAGGGGTCCTTCTTCCTGGAGGCCGGTTTGAGATGGTACGACCAGACTGTCTTGCGCAGCTCCTCCAACTCCTCGCCGTGCATCTCTGTGGCCACCTGCGAGTGGCTCTTGGCGGTGGTGATGTCCCTGTGCTGCCTGCCCATGTAGGCATCGTACAACTCGTAGTTGGGGGTCCTGAAGAAGGGCTGCTCGGGATAGGCGTAGGCGTGGTACCGCTCGTCCGCGGGCCGGGTGGGGTTCCCGGGGACTGTCTTGAGCTCGTCGGGCACGTTCAGCGACTCGATGAACCGCTCCTTGTCGCCGTCGGTGATGAAGGTCGAATCGTAGGATGGCTCCTGGGTCATGGCAAGCCTCCTCTGCTCGGCGTGGGGTGGGCACGCACCAACCATACGCCAAGGCCCGTCGGGGTGTCAATCTGGGCGGCTCGCAGGCCAAGCCATGCCCATGGGCCCCGCTATGTCCCCGGGATGGGGCACAGGCCGCTGCGGGTAACGTAGTATACTGGAGCCGTAGGAGTCCGAGGGAGGCAGAAGCGACATGCGCAAGAACACGCTGAAGGAGAAGCTGGCCGCGGGCAAGGCGGTCTTCGGCGTCCAGGTGAACTATCCCACCCCGCCGATCGTGGAGATGCTGGGGTACATGGGTTTCGACTGGGTCCTGATCGACAACGAGCACGGCAGCATAACCGTGGACAACTCGGAGCCGATGATCGCGGCATCGGAGCTGGCCGGTATCGCTCCCATAGTGAGGCCCGTGGGGAACCGGCCGGAGATCATCGCGCCCTTCCTGGACCGGGGGGCCTGGGGAGTCCAGGTCCCCCACGTCAACACGGCCGACGAGGCCAGGGCCGTAGTGGACGCGGTCAAGTACGAGCCCGTCGGCCATCGGGGCATCTACGGCATGGGGCGCCCGTCCCTGTTCGGCACCGCGGGCTCCGTCGGAGAGTACATAGAGCAGGCCAACCGGGAGACCCTGGTGTGCCTGATGATCGAAGAGGCGGTGGCCATAGAGAACCTGCCCGAGATCGTCCAGGTGGAAGGGGTCGACGTGCTGTTCATCGGGTCGGGGGACCTGTCCGTGTCCATGGGCTACCCGGGAGAGCAGGCGCACCCCGAGGTGCAGCGCATGATGGAACGGGGCGTGAAGGTGATCATGGGCTCCGGCAAGGTGGCGGGCGTCAGCGGGCCCGACGACACCATCGCCAAGTACCTGGACATGGGCGTCCAGTACTATCACAGCACCGTGGACCGGCTCCTCCACGCCTCGGCCCGCTCCTACCTGGAGGCGATGCACGGGAGGGCCGCCCAGGCCGGCCTGTAGGATGGCCCCACCCGCCGGAGTCGAGTCGGGAGCGCGCTATCCCGCGGCGGCGGCGGGCACCTTGCCCACCGCCTGTGCCACGGCATGGACCTGGGACATCAATCCGTCGAAGACCTCAAAGGTGAGGGCCTGGGCGCCGTCACACTTGGCCACGGCGGGATTGGGGTGCACGTCTATGATGACGCCGTGGGCGCCGGCGGCCACCGCGGCCAGGGTCATGGGCGGCACCAGGTTGGCCCTGCCGGTGCTGTGGCTGGGGTCGGCGATGACGGGCAGGTGGCTGAGGTCCTGGATGACGGGGATGGCCGACAGGTCCATGGTGAACCTGGTGCCCGACTCGAAGGTGCGGATGCCCCTCTCGCACAGTATCACCTGGCTGTTGCCACCCGAGAGGATGTACTCCGCGGCCAGCAGCCACTCCTCGTAGGTTGAGGAGAAGCCACGCTTCAGCAGGACCGGCTTGTTGGCCTTCCCAACCGCGTCCAGGAGGTTGAAGTTCTGGGCGTTCCGGGTGCCTATCTGCAGGGCGTCGGCGTACTGGGCCACCATCCCCACGTCCTCGGGGGTCATCACCTCGGTGATGATGGGAAGCCCGGTGTCCACTCTCGCCTTGGCCAGAAGCTGGAGGCCGTGCACGCCGGTGCCCCGGAAGCTGTAGGGAGACGACCGGGGCTTGAACGCGCCTCCCCGCAGGATGGTGGCCCCGGCCGCCTTGACAGCCCTGGCGGTGAGGATCACCTGCTCCTCGTCCTCCACGGCGCAGGGGCCGGCCATGACCGTCAGCTCGTGATTGCCCACCAGCACGTCGCCCACCCTCACGACCGTGTCCTCAGACTTGAATTCGCGGCTCGATAGCTTGTAGGGCTTGGAGATGAGCACTACTTCGAGGACGCCGTCCATCAGCTGCAACTCGTCCTTTAGTTCCACGAACGTCTGGCCCAGCACGCCGACCACGGTGCGCTCGACGCCCTCGGAGACCTGGGCCTGGAGGCCGTGCCCCTCTATCCGCTCGCGGACGCCCTCTAGCTGCTCCTTGCTGCTGTCCTTCCGCATTACTACAATCATGTCGAGATATCCTTTCCGGAGGGGTGGCTATCCGGGGCGGGGCCGTCGCCGCCGCCCGGCAGCCTCGTTGGAGGCCGGTGCAACCTTCAGGTCTGGGACGCCTCCTCCTTGAGATGGACGGCGCCCTTCAGGTAGACGTTCACCAGGTCCATGGCCTTGTCGACGTTTACCAGCAGCAGGACCCGGATGCACATTCCGGTGCTGCCGGGCACGGCGATGTCGTGGCCGCACATGAGGGCAGTATGTTCCCATCCCATCTCCCGGACCGCCGTGGCCGGGAAGGCCGCGTCCAGGTCCTGGGTGGTGGTGAAGAATACGGCGGCCACCTGGTCTTCCACCACACGGTTGGCCGAGACCATCTTCTGGAACAGCTCCGAAGTGGCGGCGAAGATTGACTCCCTGGTGTTGGCCTCGCAGGTAGTCGCGCCGCGAATGCCCCGGCAGACTATCATGGGACGGGCACCCCCCTCAGCTCCAGGACGAACCTGCGGGCCTCTTCCACGAGCCGGTCCCTGGGAGACTCCTGGAGGACCCGGATGAGGGCGCTTCCCACGGCCGCCCCCTGGGCGGCGGCCCCGATGGACTCCACGTGGTCGCGCTTGGACACGCCGAAGCCGACGACCAGGGGCAGGTCCGTGTGCCGTTTCACCCTAGCCAGCAGGTCGAAGACGCCCTCGGGCAGGCTATCCCGGGCGCCGGTGACCCCCGTAAGGCTGACGCAGTAGATGAACCCGGAGGCCCCCTGGCACACCAGCCTTATCCGAGCGTCGGTGCTGGTGGGCGCCAGCAGGGGTATCAGGTGCAGGCCGTAGGGAGTACAGGCGTCGCGCAACGGGCCGGCCTCGTCGGGGGGCAGGTCAGGGACCAGGACCCCGTCGGCGCCACACTCCGACGCCCGGCGGGCGAAGGCCTCCAGGCCGTAGTGCAGGATGGGGTTGTAGTAGCCGAAGGGGACGATGGGCACCGTTTCGCCCCTCTCCCTGAGCCGCTCCACCAGGCCGAGGCATCCCTCCAGCGTTACGCCGTTGCCCAGCGCGTGGAAGCTGGCCTCCTGGATGGTGGGGCCGTCGGCCAGGGGGTCGCTGAAAGGGACTCCCAGCTCGATGATGTCCGCGCCGGCCTCGGCCAGGGCCGGGACGACCTCCAGGGTAGCCTCCATGTCCGGAAAGCCGGCGGTGACGTAGGGGACGAGGCCCGTCCTGCCCTCTTCCCGGAGGCGGGCGAATCGTTCGGCGATGCGGTCGGTAGCCATTTCCTGTCTCGCCCGGCTGATTCTTTCTATATTTTCCCAGTCGGGCCTTTTGTCCCAGTCCGGCCTCTTGTCCCGGTCGGGCCTGCCGGCCCAGCCCAAGGCGGGTACCGGGAGGGGCCGAACCCCGGTATGGAGTATATAACACAATGGCATCCGGTGCCTAGCTTGCCAGGCTGACCGATAGGGCCAGGAGGTTCTGTAAGGCGTGGGCCGCGAAGCTGCTCCAGATGGATCCGGTGCGGTGGTAGAGCCATACCAGCACCAGGCCGGTGAAGAAGATGGGCGCGATCACGGCCGGTTGGCCGTGGGCCAGGGCGAACAGGGCGGCGGTGATGACACCCGCCGGGACCACGCCACAGGCTCCCGCCAGCCCCGGGAAGACGAACCCCCGGAAGAATACCTCCTCGGTGAAGGGAATCCACAGCACCACGAGCAGGTAGGTGACCAGCACCGCCGGCCCTCCCAGGGCGATGTCTTCGGGCAGGTCCGGGGGCTTCAGCGCCTCCCACCCGGCCAGGTCGACGACTCCCGTGTAGGCGGCGGCGAACGCCAGGCTGGCGGCCAAGGCTAGCACAGGCAGGACCCACTGGGACAGTCCCGGCCTGGCGGGGGGCCTCAGTCCCAGGGTGTCGGAGGGGGCGTTGTAGCGGGCGGGACCAAGGACCCACGCCGCCGAGAGCATGATGGCTCCGCCGATGCCCCCGACGACCACCAGGCCGACGCCCACGTCGGGCTCCCCGGCCAGGACGGAGTAGAAGACGAAGGTGACTACCACAGCCGCGAAGGCCGCGAAGACGCCGACGACAACGTCGCCCGCCTTCCACGGGACGGTGAATCGCGTATCTTCTCCGGGGCTTGTCACCGGCGTGAACGTCCCCATTACTCGACGACCGGCCACGGGTCGTGGCCGGTCGTTCGGCGGCTCCTCGTAGCTGCGGCACCGAGGATGATAGCACGGGGGGGATTTGGGCGGCAACACGGAGACGGGAGCGGCACGGGGACGCAATTTGGCAGGAGTGGGGGCCCGGTGTAAACTGTACCCACCCCCGGAGGTGAGCGTTGGCCCTTTTCGAGCACGGCAGGCGGGTGAGGCAGGAGGCGGAGGCCCCCCTTGCCGCCCGAATGAGGCCCCGCTCCTTCGACGAGTTCATCGGCCAGGACCACGTCATCGGCAGCGACAAGGTGCTGCGCCGGGCCATCGAGGCGGACCAGACCCCCTCCTTTATCCTATGGGGGCCGCCGGGAAGCGGGAAGACAACCCTCGCGAACCTGGTCGCCACCGCCACCGACTCCCACTTCGAGCCCCTGAGCGCCGTCACTTCCGGCGTGGCGGACCTCCGGCGCATAGTGGCCGAGTCCGGGGAGCGCAGGGCTATGTACGGCCAGCGGACCATCCTGTTCGTCGACGAGATACACCGGTTCAACAAGGCCCAGCAGGACGTGATCCTCCCTCACGTGGAGAACGGGACCTTCACCTTCATCGGGGCCACCACGGAGAACCCATCTTTCGAGGTCATCTCGCCGCTGCTGTCCCGGTGCAGGGTGTTCACCCTGGAGCAGCTCTCCGAGGAGGTGGTGGGCGCCATCGTCCAGAGGGCGCTGGCCGACCCGGAGCGCGGACTGGGCCGGATGGCCGTGGAGCTGGGGGAGGACGCCGCCGCCATGCTGGTGAACGTGGCCAACGGGGACGCCAGGGTGGCTTTGAACGGGGTCGAGACGGCCGTCCACGCCACGGTCCCCGACGCCGACGGGGTACGCCGCGTGGACCTGAAGACCGTAGAGGACGCCCTGCAGCGGCGGTCCGTCCCGTACGACAGGGCCGGCGACCAGCACTACGACACCATCTCGGCGTTCATCAAGTCGGTGCGCGGCTCCGCGCCCGACGCCGCCCTGTACTGGCTGGGGCGGATGGTCGAGGCCGGAGAGGACCCGATGTTCATCGCCCGCCGGCTGGTGGTCCTGGCCTCGGAGGACATCGGCCTGGCCGATCCCGCGGCCCTTTCCCTGGCGGTGGCGGCCCAGCAGGCCGTGCACTTCATCGGGATGCCCGAGGGCAGGATTCCCCTGGCGGAGGCCACGGTCTACCTGGCGATCGCCCCCAAGAGCAACTCGGCCTACGCCGCCCTGAACCGGGCGATGGAGGACGTGCGCAAGAGCCGCAACGACCCCGTTCCCCTGCACCTTAGGAACGCCGCCACCGGTCTGATGAGCCGGATGGGGTACGGGAAGGGGTACAAGTACTCCCACGACTACGAGGGCCACTTCACCCCCCAGGAGTACCTGCCGGCGGCCCTGCAGGGCCGCCGGTACTACGAGCCGTCCCAGGAGGGGCTGGAGGCGGAGATGGAGCGGCGCCTCGCCGAGCGGTGGGGAGACGCTTAGGAGGACGAGCCTTGCAGTCGACACCGACACGCGCCAGCCTGATCAAGGAAGAGGCCCGGGCCGGAGGGGCCATGGTGGCCACCAAGGACATAACGGCCACCCGCGCCGGCCTGGAGATGCTCCGGTCCGGCGGCAACGCCGTGGACGCGGCGGTGGCCGCCTGCCTGGCGGTGGGAGTCGTGGAGCCGGCCTCCAGCGGCATCGGGGGCGGGGGCTACCTCGTCTACCAGGTCAACGGCAAGGGAGGCGTGGTGGGCTTCCCCATGCGGGGGCCCATGGCGGCCAGGCCCGACATGTACCGGCTGACGGGGGAGAGCGCCGTGGGGAGCTTCGGCTGGCCCGGGGTGGAAGGGGACGAGAACCTGGAGGGGTTCCGGTCCATCGCGGTGCCCGGGGCCGTGGCCGGCCTCTGCGAGGCCCACCGGCGCATGGGCCGCCTGCCCCTGGCGGAGGTGGTCGCCCCGGCGGCGCATGCGGCGCGGGCGGGGTTCACACCAAGCTGGTTCTTCCTCTACGCCCAGGGCCTGCTGGCGGGAAAGCTGTTCCGGTACGACGAGCTACGGCGGGTGTTCATGCCCGGCGGGGAGATGCCCACCGGGGACGTGGCGGACCCGCCGGTGCTCCGGCAGCCGGACCTGGCGGATGTGCTGGACGCCATCGGTCGGGAGGGGCCCGACGCCTACTACAAGGGCGACGTGGCCGGCGCCATCGTCTCAGGCATCCACGAAAACGGCGGGATCCTGTCCAGGGATGACCTGGCCTCGTACCGGCCCTTCCTCTGGGAGGGGGGACTGGAGCTGCAGTACAGGGGGCACACCGTCCGGGTGCCTCCCCACGCCTGCGCGGGCATCACCAGCGCCATGACGCTGAAGCTGCTGGAGGGCTTCGACCTGGGCGCCATGGGGCACAACTCGGCGGAGATGCTGCAGGCCTACATCTCCAGCGCAAGGCTGGCCTACGCGGACCGGTTCGCCTACGTGGCCGACCCGGAGTTCGCCGACGTGCCTTGGAAGGGCCTCCTGTCCGATGAGTACGCTCGGAGGCGCCGGGCGTCCATCGACGGCACGACGCCGGCGCGCTACGAGCCGGGAGACCCGTGGGCCGAAGAGGGCCGGAGCGCTGGAAAGAGGCTGGCGGCCAGCCTGCCCGCGTGGGACGGGGGCACTACCCACCTGTGCGTGATCGACGGCGAGGGCAACGCGGTGTCCATCACCAACACGATAATGTCCGGCTTCGGCTCGGGAGTGGTGCCCAAGGGCACGGGCATCGTCATGAACAACGGCATGATGTGGTTCGACCCGGTCCCGGGGCGCATCAACTCCATCATGCCCGGGAAGTTCGCGCTGAACAACATGACGCCGGCGCTGGTGCTGGACGGCGGCGGCGTCAGGGCCGCCCTGGGCGCGTCGGGGGGCCGGCGCATCACCAACTGCGTTACCCAGCTCATCGTCAAGATGCTGGACTTCGGAATGGGCCCCCAGGAGGCCATCGACTCGCCCCGCGTGGACTGCAGCATGCCCTTCACCAGCCTGGACCCCCGGATTCCTCAGGAGGTGATGAGAGAGCTGGAGGCCCGGGGACACAGGCTCCAGGTCATCGGGGAGAACATCGTGCAGACCGGGTTCGCCAGCTTCGCCAGCCCAGCCGCCATCCAACGCAACGAGGACGGCTCCCTCAGCGGGGGCGTGGACACCTTCCACTCGGCCTACGCCGAGGGGCTCTGAACCGGAACCGGGCCCCCCGCCCCGTGATCGCGGGGATTGCCGACCTGTGCAGAGGTGGCAGGGGGCGTGGATTGTAGATTCCTCATTCCGCTCCGCTCCATTCGGAATGACGTAGGGCCGGCTCCGGGGCATGTGGGTCAGCCACGAGCACGGTCAGGCGCCGGTGGTCGTGTTCGGCCGGCTCCGGGGCAGGCGGGTGAGCCTCAGGAGCTCCCCGACACCGGAGAGCCGGTCCACCTCCCACAGCATGGCCAGGAGGCGCTCCACCCGTTTGGCGGGCAGGACGCGGGCGGCCAGGGCGCGGAACTTGGCCTCCAACTGGGAGTCGGTTATGGGGTTCTGGGGGGCGCCGGTGGCGTGGGGCACCTTCTCGGTGTAGGAGCGGCCGTCCTTCAGCGTAAGGGTGACCTCGGCGGCGTCTTCGGGCATGGCCCCATCGACCTCAGCCCGTATCCGGCTTCGGAGGGCCGCCACCTCGGAGTCGACCACCCGGGCGTCGGTGTACTGGGCGGGGAATGCCGCGCCGTCGATGAAGCCCACGGCCATGGAGTGCTGGAAGGAGAACTTCCCCTCCAGCCCGATCTTCGGGTCCGGCCTGTCCATCAGCTCCAGCACCAGAGGCTGGACCCTGGCGTCCACGCGCTCCACCTGGTTGGCCGGCTCCCCGACCCGGGACCGCAGGGCAATCATGGCGTCGATGAGGGGATGGGCCACCACCCCGCAGGCGTAGGGTTTCAGCCCGTTCATCCGCAGCTCCCACCGTTCTCCCAGGCCCCGGGTGACCTCCGCCAGGTCGTGCTCCCGGGACATGACGGCGGCGAAGCCCCGCCGTCCCTCGAGTATCCGGGTGGCGGAGGTGAAGCCCCGGCCCGCCAGAAGGGCCCCCAACACGCCCGCCCGGGCCGCCATGCCGGGATGGAAAGGCTTGGTCATGGACCCCATCACCTCTCGCACGCCCGCCGCCTGGGTGCCCGCGACCCCCATCCCGTGGACCATCTGCCCGGTGGAGAGGCCCATGAGCCGGCCGGCGGCGGCCACGGAGCCGAACACACCGCAGGTGCTGGTGATGTGGAAGCCGGCGTCGTAGTGGGCGGGGTGCACCGCCATCCCGATGCGGCAGCAGGCCTCCATGCCCAGCACCGAGGCGGCCAGGAGCTCGCTGCCGGTGGACCCGTGGTGCTCCCCCGCCGCCAGGGACGCCGGAAGGGTGGGGGAGGAGGGATGGATGACCGTGGGGAAGTGGGTATCGTCGTAGTCTTCCAGGTGCCCCAGGTAGCCGTTGGCCAGGGCCGCATTCTGCAGGGAGGTGCGCATCCCCACGCCCAGGACCGAGGCGTTGGGCCTGCCGCCCTCGCGGCGAAACACGTCCAGCATGATGTTCAGGGACGGGTCCCCGGCCGCGTAGAGGGCGACGCCCAGGAAGTTGATGAGGCACCGTTTTCCCTCGTGGAGCACGGGCCCCGGTATGGCTTCCGCGGGCGTCTCCACGACGAACCGCGCCAGGTCTTCTGTGACGTTCATGGATGGCTACCTCGATTGTAAGACTGAGGAATCGCCCCGGGACCAGGTCCCGGGGTCCGTGAGGCCTCCCCCGGACTGCCTATACTACAGTGCCGTAGCGGGAATTGCTAACAGTCTTGTGAAGGCCTCGTTTATCGTCATTACCATCAAGAATAGCCCTCAGCACCCTCCTTCATCATTCCCACCATCATCATTCCCGCGCACGCGGGAATCTACGTCCCCTACCTCTGGGTCCCGGCCTTCGCCGGGACGACGATGGGGAACACACCCTTGCCGGGGCTCGTGCCGGCGGAACACGTCATGGTATCGTGCTGACACAAACTCATATTATTACTCGTATTTAATTGCTGATATTGTGAAATTATTCCTAAATAATATATCTATTGACAATAATATTTCCATCATGCTACTTTCTACAAATACCCGTATCTCCGCACAGAACGACGGTTTACATAGATACTCTGGGGGGTGCTGTCATGGCTTACGTCAGGTTGCCCAAGATTAGATGGTTGATATTGGCTTCGGTGATAGCGGTCCTGCTGGTGGGCGTCGCCTGCGGTGAGGAGGCCACCGAGGCGCCGACTACCGCTCCCGTGGCGACGACTGCGCCGCCAACGACGGCTCCAGCCACGACGGCTCCCGCCACCACCGCCCCGGGGGTTACCCAAGTTGCCCCCACGGCAGCGCCACAGCCGACGCCCACACCGGTGACAGACCAGCCCGAACTGGGAGCCAAGCTGACTTTCGCGCTGAACAACTTCGGCAACGAGCGCATAAACCCCAACAACGCCACGAAAGAGGGCGGTATGGGCGGCTTGATCCACATGTCCGACTTCCTGATGGGGGTCACGCCGGACAACGTGCTGTCCAACGCCTGGGGCTGGGCCGACTCCTGGGAGCAGGTGGACGGCGCCACCTGGGACATCATCATGAAGGACTACATCGTCGACCACGACGGTGTGGAAGTGGACGCCGAGGACTGCGTTTGGATCACCAACCACTGGGCTTCCGACGAGGGCAACAGCCCCGGCGGCGCCATCAGCCCCGGCTGGAGAGTGATCTTCGACCGCACCGAAGCCCTGGACAAATACCACTGCCGGATACACCTGAAGCAGAACTACGCCTTCGTGTTCAACATCCTCCCGCCCATAGGCGGGGCGGACCTGTACGCCTGGCCCAAGCGGGGATACGTGGAGATCGCCGGCGGCGACGACGCCAAGTTCGAGGAGATCGGCGCTCCCATGACCGGGTTCGCTAAGCTCGTCGAGCGCAGGCTGGGCCAGTTCTGGCGTCTCGAACGGTTCGACGAGTACTACGCCGACGCGGAGTTCCACTTCAAGTTCCGCGAGATGGAGACGCTCCTGGCGGCCGAGGACGCGCCGCGCCTGGCCCTGGTGAAGACGGGAGCCGCGGACATAGCCAACATGTCCGGCCCGTACGTGGAGGAGATACGGGCGGCGGGCCTGATAGTGGACGGGCCCGAGAAGGTGGACATCGTCTACCAGGGCTTCTACCAGACCTACGACCCCGGCCACTGCACCAACAAGCTGGAGGTCCGCAAGGCGATGAACCTCGCCGTGGACGCCGAAGACATCATGACCGGCCTCTGGCCCCCGGGAACGGCGGAGCGGGCCATCACCGCCTTCACCAGCCCCTATGACGAGAGCTGGAACCCGGCGTTGCAGCCCTACGGCTACGACCCCGAGGAGGCCCGGCGGCTTCTGAAAGAGGCGGGCTGCGACGGCTTCAAGTTCATCTCCTACGGCTACGCCTTTGCCCAGGGCCCGGAGATGAGGGACATGACCGACGCCATCGTCACCTACCTGCAGGGCGTGGGCATCGACGCCGATTTCGTACCCATCGACCCGGTCCCCATAACGCAAAAGAGGCTGGAAGAGAAGTTCGGCGCCGAGGACGGCCCGCCGGTCAGCGGCTCCCACTGGCAGCTCGGGGCGCGCAACTTCGCCGACAAGATCCGCGTCCACGGGCTCTGCGCCAGCCAGGGCGGCTCGGTGTGCAACATTCCCGAGCCCGACCTGTGGCAGCAGAAGATGCTGGACTACGCGGCGATAATGGACCCGGTGGAGCGGCGGAAGGTCGCGCAAGTCATGGGCCAGGAGCTGTACGACATGTACCTGGGCATACCCATCGCCTACCGCAACGCCATCTGGGCCCTGAACCCGGACACCCTGTGCGGCGAGTGGCAGCCCATCAACGGCACGCCGGCCCACCCGATGTTCAACACCCTCACACCCTGCGACAACTAGGAACCGGGCCAGGCCGGACAGCCCCAGGAGGAGACCCCGTAAGAAGGGGGTCGCCACAAGAACGGCGGCCCCCTCTCCTTGTGTCCGGGGCCTCCGGGGCCGAGCCGTCCACAACCCGGGCGACTGACGGGAATGACATGCTGTGCGGGCCGGGTTGAAGAACAGCTAGACCGGGTGTAGGCTGAAATGTGGGCGACGCAGTTGAAGTTCGAGCTACCGAGCCCGCGCGAATACCCGTTGCGGGTACGCTATTCCAGCCACCATCGTCGAGACGCTGGGAATCGTGAGGGGCAGCACCGTGCGCGTCCGCCATATCGGACGGGACCTCATGGCCTGGCTCCGCAACATCGTAGGCGGCGAGGTCGGCGAATACACCAAGCTCCTGGCGGATGCCCGGGAGGAGTCGCTTCAGCGCATGATCGAGAGGGCCGAGGCCATGGGCGCCGACGCCATCGTCGGCACGAGGTTCATCACCGCGGGCGTGTCCCAGGGGTCGGCTGAGATCGTAGCTTACGGCACCGCGGTCAGGACAACCTAGGCCCGCGTCGGTCCAAGGGAACACGGTGGTCCGGCCCGCTTTGGGAGGTAGGCTAACGCATTGACTGCCGGCAGCGCCGACCAGTCCATTCGGTTTGAGCCCGAGGAGGCTTGTCCTCCGGCGATCGCATTGGTGGTAGGCTTTCAGGGCGCCGTGCTCGTGCTTCCGCCCACGGTGCTGAACGTAACGGTCGCCGTCCGTTCCTCCGGCCTGGACGACAGCTATCTGGCTTGGAGCGTCTTCGCCGCGCTGCTCGTCGGCGCGGCGATTACGGCGCTGCAAGCGTTTCAACTCCGGCGGTTCGGCGCGGGCCACGTCGTGCTCACCTCGCCTGCGGCGCTGTTCATCGGGATTATGGTGGCGACGGTCTCCGCGGCCGGACCATCGACGTTCATGAGCCTGCTAATCGTCTGCTGCGTGGTCCAGGTCGCCCTTGCGTGGTGGCTGCCAACGCTGCGTCGAATCTTCACGCCGGTGGTTACGGGTACGGTGACCATGCTGATCGCCGTCAGCGTTCTGCCAATCGCGTTCGACAGCGTTCAGGACCTGCCCGTCGGCGCGCCCAAGGTAGCCGGACCCGCGGTCGCCGGAGTGACGCTGCTGGTCTCGGTGATCGTGACGCTGCGCGCACGTGGAGGCTGGCGTCTCGCCGGGCCGTTCATCAGCATCCTGGCCGGGTACGCGGTCGCCGCCGGGTTCGGCCTGATTGACCCGGGCCGGATCGTCAGCGCCGCCTGGTTCGGTATTCCCGAGCTGCCCGGTCTGACCTTCGATCTCAGGCCCGGCAGGGAGTTCTGGGCCCTTCTGCCGTCCTTCGGGATCCTCACCCTGGTGCTCGGGATCAAGACGATCAGCGACGGCATTGCCATCCAGCAGGGGTCCTGGCGAAGGCCGCGCGCCATTGATTTCCGCCAGATCCAGGGCATGGTGAGTGTCAACGGCGTCGGCATGCTCCTCGCCGGCGTCACGAGCACACTGCCGCCGATGAGCTATTCCTCGTTCAGCCTCTCTCTGATCAACCTGACCGGCGTCGCCGCCCGTCGGGTCGGCATCGGCGTGGCGATCGTCTTGGTGGCGCTGGCCTTCTTCTCGAAGCTTGCGGCGCTGCTGCTGACGATCCCGGGACCCGTGTTGGGCGCTTACCTGATGCTGGCCATGGGAATGCTCTTCGTCAGCGGGTGGCAGACCATACTGCGCGACGGCCTCGATCCCAGGCGTGTGCTGGTGGTCGCCCTCGCCAGCGCGTTGGGCCTGGGACTCCACGACCACCCGGTCATGCGGGACCTCCTTGGCGACGATCTGGGCGGGCTGATAGGCAACGGGGTCACCATCGGCGCTGTGGTTGCCATCGGCATGACGCTCCTGCTCGAAGCGATCACCATGCGCCGCTCGCGCCTCGAGGTCACACTTGACATGGACTCGCTACCCTCAATAGACGAGTTTCTCACGCGACTCGCAACCAAACTGGGATGGAACGGATCATCCACGCTGCGGTTGCGCGCCGCCGCCGAAGAAACCCTCGCCAGCCTGCGGGCGCAGGGGGACGATGCCGATCGCTCGGAGCCTGTGCGGCTGATCATCAACGCGCGGCCTCAGGTGACGATGGTGGAGCTGGAGTTCGTTGCCACGACGCGAAAAGAGAACGTCGAAGACCAGCTTGCGTATCTGACCGACGAAGCCCACATACCGGCGGTCGACGAGCTTTCGCTCCGGCTATTGCGGCACTACTCCTCTGCCGTGCGCCACCAGAAGTTCCACGGCGTGGACATCGTGACGGTGCAGGTCGAGGGCAGAGCCTGATTCAACGTTTGGGCGGCGGACATCAGCCCCATCCCCGGGAACTTCCTCCATATGTATGGTCTGTTTGGGGCCTACGGGGTCTGGCGGTTTCCGTCAGTTTTCCCGCATGAACATATCGCGGCCGACACCAATTCAAGAGAGGGCTATCCCCCATCTCATGGCGGGGCGAGACGTGGTTGGCCAGGCGCGCACGGGGTCCGGAAAGACGCTGGCGTTCGCGGTGCCCCTGGCAGAGCGGTGCGACCCGTCGGTCTACCGTGTCCAGGGGCTTGTGCTGCTGCCCACACGCGAGCTGGCGATTCAGGTATCTGAAGCCATGGAAACACTGGCCTCTTCACACCGGCTCCGCGTGGCGCTGCTGTATGGCGGCCGTTCTCTGCGGCCAGAGTACGCTACGTTGAGGGCCGGAGCCCATATCGTCATTGGCACTCCGGGCCGGACGTTGGACCATCTAAGGCAGGGGACACTCGACCTGGGTTCAGTGAGATTCCTCGTGCTGGACGAAGCGGATGAAATGCTGGACAGGGGGTTTGCCTCCGATGTCGAGGCCATCATGGACCGGACGCCCAACGAGCGGCAGACCGCGCTCTTTTCCGCAACCATGCCCAAGTGGGTGGCCCAGACCGCCGCAAAGCACCTGCGCCGGCCCGTACGAGTCGAGGTGGACGCGGGCTTGCAGGCGCCGCCGACCGTCGAGCATCTGGTCTACACCATCCAGAAGAGCGACAAGATGGAGGCCCTGAAAACGCTGCTGCACCGGCGAGGTGATACTCCGGTCATCGTCTTTCGCAAGACTAAGCGGAGCGTCAAGCAATTGGCAAGACAACTCGATTCGTTGGACTATCCGGTAGGAGCGCTTCAGGGAAATCTCAGCCAGAACGCCCGCCAACGAGTGATGACGGACTTCCGCTCCGGCGCCGTGTCGATCTTGGTGGCCACGAATGTGGCCGCCAGGGGCTTGGACTTCGAGGGTATTGGACAGGTCATCAACTATGACCTGCCGGACTCCGAGCATCTGTTCACCCACCGCGTCGGGCGGACTGGCCGGATGGGCCGCTCCGGTGAGGCGGTGACCTTCGTCACGGTGGATGATGAGCAGAAATGGAGTGAGATCGAGCGGCGTCTCGGCAGGCGGTTCAGCAGGAAGCCCTGGCGCCCGGTCCGTGAGGCAATGGTGCCTCGATAGACCGCCGGACCCATGTCCCTCCCTCAGGTCCTTGCTTGATATCACGGGTGTGCAGGTTATGTGGTACACTGCACGTGAAGCCGCACGCTGAGTTCCCTCGGCACGCTCCCTGGCTCCCTAGCTCACGCTTCGGTTCCTCGCCAGCCTTCCTCGGGACCTCCCAGGCCCCATTGCGTCTTTCCCAAGGTTCACCCAGTCGACCTATCGACTATCGAACGAAAGGAGATATTGGGACCCCTACCCACATTTAACTGCAAACAAGAGGAGAAATACGATGCGACTATGGCCATTCGGCAAACGAGTCCGCGAGCTAACACAAGAGTTGCGCCGGGAGCTGCTTAAGACCTTTGGGATCGGATCCGAGGATGCCACGACGATGCGTTACGTAGCCAAACGAGGCAAGCTCGGCAACCATCAGGTCAACCGGGTATGCATCTTCAATCCGTCAGTCCTTTCTGTTCTTGAGCTGGCGTCCGCCAATTATGAAAAGCTGATGGCCTTGAATAAGGGCCTGCTCTTTACGGGGCACATCATGAAGGCCCCCGAAGGCATGAGCGCAAGCCTGGTGATTCTCCACGATCAGCGCGCCGCGTAAGGATATCGCGAATCCCCGCAGGTCTGGCGGGTACGCGACGGAGACTCTTGAACAGCCCGGTTGGGGCGGCGAAGGCAGTGGAGACGGTAGGCTGCAGGTGTTACGCCGTCTGATCAGGTGGAGAACCTAGGCCTGCACAACGTAGAGAGCCACCACCGAGTACAGGAGCGCGGTGGCCGCAACCTGGAGGGTGTGAAAGACTTCGTGGTAGCCGAAGACCCGTGGGAACGGATCGGGACGCTTCGTGGCGTAGGTCGCGGCCCCGATGGAGAAGAGCACCCCTCCCAGGACTACCAGCGCCAGGGCTTCGGCCGGAAGCGCTCCGACCAGCTCGGTGATGCCTGTGATTCCTAGCCAGCCCAGGATGAGATATAACGCCACGCGGACCCATCTCGGGGAGGTGGTGCGGCCAGGGTTGTTATGAAGCCGATCAGCGCCCGCCCGCCCACGACCTACAGAATGGGTATACCCCACGCGTTGCTCATCGGCTTGAGGACGAAGGGGGTGTAGGCCCCGGCGATGAAGATGAAGATCACCGAGCGGTCGAGCCTGCTCATGAATCCGTGTAGGCGCCGCCTCGCCAGCAGGTGATAGCTCGCGCTGGTCCAGTAGAGGATCACGAGACTGGCTCCGAAGATCGCGGCGCCAACGATGGCTCTGGGGGAGTCGGCCGCCGACACCAGCAGAACAAGTGCTGCCGGGGCGACCAGCGCGCTGGCTAGATGCAGATAGCCTCTGAGAATAGGACGATCCGCGTCTGCCCTCATGTCGGAACTCATTTTACAGCAGTCTCGGATTGAGTAGTAACACCCGCCTACTCACTGCCCGGGTAGCGCGAATGCGTCCAGCGTCGCGTCGGCGCCAGGGCTCGTCCTCCCAGGCGCCCCTCCCGGCTTAGGCCCCAGAAGCCTGCTGGAGCCTTCTGATCGTCAGGATTGACTGGGCTCTCATCTAGCAATAGCATTTCCATGTAATCCCCCTGAAGAGTAGCAATGCCCGACACCTTGCGGAACGATCTCCCTGATCTGGCCAACGCCGAGGAGCGGTCATGAGCGAGTCGATGCGGATCGTCGACACCGGTCCGGACGCCTACCTGGCGTCGCTTCCCGACGAGCACCGCGACACCATGACAACGATCGACCGAACAATCCACCGTGCGCTGTCTGACCGTCGAAGGGTGCTTTGGCAAGGCGTGTTCTGGGGCGGCACACACCAGTCAATCATTGGATACGGCCGCATAGACCACACAGGCGCATCGGGAGATACCGTTGAGTGGTTCCTCGTCGGCCTCGCTCGCCAGAAGAGGAACTACAGCATCTACGTCAACGCTACGGCCGACAACGCCTACCTCGCCCATCGCTATGCCGATCGCCTCGGAAAAGTGAAACTCGGCGCGGCAAGCATCGGGTTCCGACGCCTCGAAGATATCGACCTGGTCGGGCTGACCGAGCTTGTCACCGAAGCGAGCTATCTGACACCACCTGACCCCGCCGGCTAGCCCTTCCGGTTGACACCACAAGAACGGCGGCCCCCCTTTCTGCTTGTCAGGGGCCGGGACCTCCAGGCCGGCCAGTCCCCCGCCGGGTCGACTTGACGCCGAACGGGGCGCTCCATAGACTACGGGCAGAGCGCCGCGGCGACCCGTGCCGGAGAAGGGGGAGCCATGACCGGAACGATTCCGGCGGAAGACCAGGTCCTTGGCTACTTCGAGTCCCTGTCCAACTGGGGCCGGTGGGGTGAAGAGGACCAGATGGGGACCCTGAACCTGATTACCCCGGAGAAGACCAGGCGGGCCGCGGGACTGGTGCAGGAGGGAACAACCCTGAGCTGCGCCCGGACCCTGCGGTACGAAGCCGCGCCCGACGTCCCGGTCCCCCCCCTGCACTACATGATCGAGAGCGGCGAGGGCTGGTCCCACGGGGCCAACCCCAGGGCCTCCAGCGACTTCATCGGCGTGGCGTTTCACGGGCACTTCGTCACCCACATGGACAGCCTGGCCCACTTCTTCTGGGAGGGCAAGCTGTACAACGGGCGTCCGGCGCACCTGATCTCCACCAGGCTGGGGGCCACCGCCGAGTCCATCGAGCTGGTCAAGAACGGCGTGGTGACCCGCGGCGTGCTGGTGGACGTGCCCTTGGTCCGGGAGACCGACTGGGTGGAGCGAGGCCAGGGGGTCACCCGGGAGGACATCGAGGCCGCCGAGGCCCGATGCGGGTTCAGGGTAGAGGAGGGGGACGTTCTCCTGGTTCGCACCGGTCAGCTACGGCGGCGGGAGGTGGAGGGGCCCGCGGACCCCAACGCCGCCGGGTCCACGGCGTGCGGGGCCAGCTGCCTGCCCCTGTTCCACGAGCGGGGCATCGCCGTGATCGGGTCCGACACGGGCAACGACGTCATGCCCAGCCCCTACGCCAGGGTCACCAACCCCATCCACCAGGTGGGCATCGTGGCCATGGGCCTGTGGATACTGGACAACGCCAACCTGGAGGATCTGGCACAAGCCTGCCGGGAGCGCAACCGGTGGGAGTTCCTGATCAGCATCAACCCGCTGCGGATGCACAACGCCACGGGTTCTCCCGTGAACCCGGTGGCGGTCTTCTAGTGCCCCTCCCCGGGGTATTGAGCCCACCATCCCACCCCACGCTCCGCGCGGGCAAGGAACTCCCCACCCACTGGTGGACCGGCACTCGGTGGGAGACGAACGGACCTATTCGACGGACCTGTGAGAGAATCTGACGGGGAGGTACCGGCCATGCCAAGACTCGAGGGCAAGGTCGCCATCATCAGCGGGGGAGCCCGGGGGATGGGCGCCTCGGAGGCGAGGTTGTTCGCCAGGGAGGGCGCCAAGGTGGTCTTCGGGGACATCCTCGACGACGAGGGCAAGCGGGTGGAGGCGGAGATCCACGAGACGGGCGGCGATGCCCTCTACGTGCACCTGGACGTGACCCGGGAGGCGGACTGGCGGGCGGCGGTGGAGGTGGCGACTGGCAGGTACGGCAAGCTGGACATACTGGTGAACAACGCGGGCATCGGGGGCGGCGGCAGGATAGAGGAGACGACTCTGGACGAGTGGCAGCGGGTGATGGACGTGAACTCCAAGGGGGTGTTCCTGGGCACCAAGGCGGCCATCCCGGCCATGCGGGCGGCGGGGGGAGGCTCCATCATCAACATCTCGTCCCAGCTTGGGATAGTGGCCGTGGAGACCAGCAGCGCCCAGTACATCGCATCCAAGGGGGCGGTGCGCCTGTTCACCAAGGCAACGGCGGTGCAGTACGCCGGGGAGGGCATCAGGGCCAACTCGGTGCACCCGGGTCCCATCGCCACGCCCATGACGGAGGGGTCCCGGTCCAACCCGGAGCAGGCGGCGTTCATGGTCTCCCGCATACCCCTGGGGCGCTGGGCCGAGCCCGAGGAGGTCGCCTACGGGGTGCTTTACCTGGCCTCCGACGAGGCCTCGTTCGTGACGGGCTCGGAGCTGGTCATCGACGGAGGTTGGACGGCCCGGTAGCCGCCGTAGGGGGGCCGGAGGGGCAGGGTTCTGGAGGAGACGTGCCAGAGATTCCTCGCCTGCGGCTCGGAATGACAGTGTGGGCGGTAGGCACCCGCCCCACCCCTTGTATCTTGATGAAGGTGGCGGGGTAGACCGGTCCGCCCCTTGGTCTCGAGAGACCGCGACCCAGCGTGGTCGCCCCGCCTTCATACTCTTGGAGCCCGAA
>DAOUJG010000016.1:0-120108 GCA_034423015.1 Dehalococcoidia bacterium
CTCGCCACCATGCCTCGCCGCCCCCGACACCATGCCACGCCGCCCCCGACACCATGCCACGCCGCCCCCGACACCATACCAAACCACCCCCCATGTCATACCACGCCACCCAAAATGTCATTCCGAGCCGAAGGCGAGGAATCAACGCACGTCTCCTGTAAAAAATCACGCCAGAGGCCTTAGCGCCCGGCTGCCGGTTGCCTTGGACGTGAGATTCCTCGCTCCGCTCGGAATGACAGCGAAGGGTGCTCGGCGACAGGATTTCGGCGACGGGGTTTCGCGTCGAGGTTACGAGTAGGTCTCCCGTAGCTGCCGGGCGGCTTCGGAGATGACCTGCAGCTTCCTGAAGGCCACCTCCGGGGGGTTCATGGGCCGCTCGGCAAAGGTGCCGAAGCCGCAGTCGGGGTTCAGGTATATCTGGCTGGGGCTGAAGTAGGCAAGGGCCTTCTCCACCATATCGACCACAAACTCCGGCGCCTCCACCTCGTCGGTCCTCGGGTTGACGACCCCCAGCCCTATCTCGCTCAGCTTCTTCCGGTTGGCGAAGGAGTCCATGTCCCCGGCCCGGGGCGTGGCGTACTCCAGCACAAGCTGGTCCGTGTCCATGGCCAGCAGGTAGGGCACTATGGGCTCGTAGTCGCCCCTGAGCAGGGCGTCCTCCTTGCGGCTCCAGTTGCCCCGGCACACGTGCACCCCCGTCTTGACGCCGTCGACCCCACGGGTGATGTCGTTCATCAGCCGCAGCGCCATCACCAGCTCCTTCATGGGGTCGCCCGAGGACGCGGCCATGGAGGCGCACATGAAAGTGCGCTCCTTCACCTCGGGGTTGAAGGCCACGTCGGTGAGCACCGGCTCGTCGAACTGGACGAACTCCGCGCCCTCGTCCCGCAGGGCGACCAGCTCCTCCCGGAGCATGGCCACGATATCCTGGGCCAGGGCCGCCTGGGTCGGATATACGGCGTCGGACACGCCCTTCACCCACATGGACCGGGTGAGAAGGTACGGCCCGGGCAGGGTGATCTTGATGGGGCGGGAGGTGTGCTCCCTGAGGAACTGGTACTCGTCCAGGGCTATCGGCCCCCGCCTCTCCACCCTGCCCACCACCGTCGGGTTGTGAATGGAGAAGGCCGGGGCGTCCATGCTGCGGAGGATGTTGTCGTAGGCCTCCTTGTCCTCCACGTAGTTCATGATCTCCCCGAGGCTCATAAGCCGGACTCCCTCCAGCTTCTCGACGACGAAGGAGTAGAAGTTGTCCCGCCGCTGCTCGCCGTCGCTGACGAGGTCCACGCCGGCGTCCTCCTGGTACTTCAACGCCTCCAGGACGGCTCGGTCGGCGACTCGGTTGAACTCTTCGAAGCTGATTCGCCCGGCCTGGCGGCTCCTCAGGGCCTCCAGCAGGTACGGCGGCCTGGGCCAGCTGCCGACGACGGTGACGGGGAAAAGGGGTAGTCCGGCAAGGGTCATGGCGCCCTCCTAAAGCGTCTCCTAAGCGTACGTGGGCCGCATGGTATGCCAGGGCGTGGCCTGCTCGTAGGCGTGGGCGGCCCTCAGTATCGTCTCCTCGCCGAAGGGCCGGCCGCCGAGCTGCAGGCCCACGGGCAGGCCCTGGGAGCTGAAGCCGCAGGGTATCGAGATGGCCGGGCAGTTGGCCAGGTTGAAGGTGAAGGTGAGCAGGGGCCGCCGCCGGGCCGACTCGGCGCCGGTCCCCTCGACCCTCTGGGCGGTGGCCCCGATGGTGGGCGACATCAGCAGGTCGTACCGGTCCAGGGCGTCGTGCACCTCGCGGCGGAGCAGGGCCCGCAGCTTCTGGGCCTTGTAGTACGCCTGCGCCGGCATCACGCTGCCCATGAGCAACGATATGCGGTTGGAGTAACCGTACTCGGGGAGGCGGTCCCTCAGCCACTGGAGGTGGGTGGACGCCGGCTCAACGGACAGGTGGCTCCAGAAGATGGTCGTGGCGTGGGCCGACAGGGGTATGGACATTTCCTCTACGGAGGCTCCCAGCTCCCCCAATACGGCCGACGCCTTGGTCACGGCCTCCCGGACCTCGGGGTCCGCGACCTCTCCGTGAGTCAGCTCGCTCACCAGCCCGATGCGCATCCCCTTCACGCCGCCCTCGAGGGCCCTCCGGTAGTCGGGCACCGGGGCGTCTCTGGTGTAGGGGTCCTTGGGGTCGGGGCCGGCGATGGCCCCAAGGGTGATGGCAGCGTCCTCCACGGTGCGGGATATGGGGCCCACCTGGTCCATGGACCATACGCCCCCCATGACGCCGTACCGGCTGACGAGGCCCCAGGTGGGCCTGAGTCCGACGATGCCACACCAGGCGGCCGGGAACCGTATCGAGCCCCCCGTGTCCTCGCCCAGGGACGTGGCGCACAGGTACGCGGAGGTGGCCGAGCCGGAGCCGCTGCTGGAGGAGCCCGCCGAGGTGTTCAGGTCCCAGGGGTTGCGGGCGTTGGCGTAGCGGTGGGGCCCGCCTATGGCGAACTCGGTGAGGTTGGTCTTGCCCAGGACCACGGCCCCCGCCGCCTTCAGGTTGGACACCACCGTGGCATCCTCCTCGGGCACCAGGTCCGCCAGGATGCGGGACCCGCCGGTGGTGCGGATGCCCCGGGTCCAGAGCTGGTCCTTGACCGCCACGGGGACCCCGTGCATGGGGCCCCGGCGCCGGCCGTCGAGTATCTCCCGCTCCGCCTCCTCCGCCTGGCGCAGGGCGTGCTTTCGGGCCACCGTCAGGTAGGCGTTGAACTTGAAGTCCAGCTCGTCGATGCGGCGCAGGTAGGCCCTGGCCGCCTCGACGGGAGAGACTTCCTTGCTCTCGATGAGGGCGGAGAGCCGGGACGCGGACAGGTAGGGTATGTCGGCCTGGTTCATCGTCACTTAAAGGCCGCCTATTCCACGGTCCGCAGGGTGGTGTTGACGGTGGTGGCTCGCTGGACGGTGTTGGTCACCGGCGACTTCTCCACGGCGTTCTTCCATATCTCATCCAGTACCTCGGGGGCCGCGTCGGTCTTGGCGTAGACCGTGACGTCCATGCTGTCGTAGCCGGGGTTGCCGTCGGCCAGCCCGAAGAAGACGGGGAGGTTCAGGTTGCCGTCCACGCTCACCTCCAGGGACTCCACCTTGACTCCCCGGGCGGAGGCCTGGGCGACGAACCCGGTGGCGATGCAGGCGCCCACCGAGCTGAGGATGGCCTCGTGGGGGCTCAGGCCCTTGTCGCCGCCCGATATGTCGCCGGGCTCGTCCAGGGTCGCCGGCGGGAGCTCCCGGGCGTACACGGTGTGCTCGAACCCGCCGACCCACTGGCTGCGGGTCCTCCACGCCGAGTTGGCCATCTCCTTCATGGTCTCCGGGTTCTCCTGCATGTCCTTGACCAGCGCCTCGATCTTCTCGATGTCCACGCCGTTCAGCCTTACCGTCGCCATGCCTCTCCTCCTACATGTATGCTCTGCCGCCGCCGCCGTGCAGCTCGGCTATGCTCCTTGCCGTGTCCTCGTCCATGCCGGCGGTCATCATCCGGTGGATGCGGTTCTCGTGCATCTTCTTGTAGAACTCCCTGACGACCACCTTGCCCTGCTCCACCTTCTCATCCGTCGCGCCGCCCCCCGCCAGGACCGCCAGGGCGTTCTGCAGGAAGGGGTTGGCCCCGGCCGTGGCGCGGAGGAAGGAGGCGCGCTCCTCGGCCGCCTCCAGCAGGGTCTCGCTGAGGGCGGGCTCCTCCCGCAGCAGGTACCGGACATGGGAGACGCCGTAGCCCACGTGCCGCGCCTCGTCCCGCCGGGTCTTGACCAGTATTTCTTTGGTGACGTGGTCGGGCGCCACCTGGCCGATGAAGGTCAGCATGTCGACGAAGGTGCCCTCCCCCAGCAGGTGGAGCAGGAAGGACGCCTTCAGGTAGTTCTCCTGGGTGAACAGGCTCTTCAGCGCCCACTGGGTGGATGAGGAGGAGTACTGGAGCCCGCCGCCGTTGGCTAGGGCCCTCTTCGTGTACACCTCTATGTGCCTGGCCTCGTCCATCACCTGGGTCCCCAGGAGCAGCGACACTTCGCTGTAGTGTGGGTCGATGCGTGGCAGGAACTTGGCGGGGAGGTACAGGGCCACGTACTCGTTCTCCACCAGGAAGGTCATCACCTGGCAGACGGCCCGCTCGATCTCATCGTCCAGCTCCGGGAGCTCGTGCCACGGGATGTCCCTGGTGGCGTCCCACTGCTCGGCCTTGGCCCGCTCGTACAGCTCGGGCACGTCGTCGGTCCAGCAGTCGATCCTCCTGGCTATGGGGAAGCCGAAGTCGGGGACGTTGGGCTCGGATACGGCTCCCCGGGGCGCCAGGCCGTGTCCGGCGGGCGCTTCGTCCAGCACGCGCCCATACTCGCCGATGAGCGCGTCCTCCAGCTTGAGGCCCAGGCCGTCCTCCAGGGGGACCTTGATCCCCCAGTCCGTCTCGCCCCACTGGGATACGTCGGGTAGCTGCACGTGCACCTCGTCCGCATGCGACCGGCCCGTCCGCGTCCGTCCATCGGGCCGCGGGGACAAGCCGCCTTGCGGGGCTCCCGGGTCGAAGCTCCCATAGTTTATCCCAACCGGGGAAGGGTGGCAAACGGAAGGCGAATCCCAGCTTTCTCCCCGGTGGGCTACGGGTTATAATGGCTGCCAGCGTCGGCCGCGCCCAGCGGCGGAGCAGATGTAGCAAGGAGTCCCGTTGACCAGCCAGAGCAAGGACCAGTGGAGGGAGCGCACCCTGGCCCCGGTGACGAAGCGCCGGCCCGAGAGGCAGGGGCGGTTCGCGACGGGGTCCGGGCTGGAGGTGGAGCCGGTCTACTCCCCAGAGGACCTGGGCGCGGCGGAGCACGACGGCCACCGGGACGTGGGCTACCCCGGGGAGTACCCCTACACCCGGGGAGTCCAGCCCAACATGTACCGGGGCCGGCTGTGGACCATGCGCCAGTACTCGGGATACGCCACCGCCGAGGAGTCCAACCGCCGGTACCACTACCTGCTGGAGCAGGGCCAGACGGGCCTCTCCATCGCCTTCGACCTGCCCACCCAGATCGGCTACGACTCCGACGACCCCCTGGCCCGGGGCGAGGTGGGCAAGGTGGGCGTGCCCGTCAGCAGCCTGCGGGACATGGAGACGCTGCTGAAGGGCATACCCCTGGACAAGGTCAGCACCTCCATGACCATCAACGCCACGGCCTCGGTGCTGCTGTGCCTGTACATGGCCGTTGCCAGGGGGCAGGGGGTCCCGGCGGAGGCCGTCAGCGGGACCATCCAGAACGACATACTCAAGGAGTACATAGCCCGGGGCACCTATGCCTACCCGCCCAGGCCGTCCATGCGCCTGGTGGTGGACGTGTTCAAGTACTGCTCCCGGCATGTGCCCCGCTGGAACACCATCAGCATCAGCGGCTATCACATGAGGGAGGCGGGGGCCACGGCCGTTCAGGAGCTGGCCTTCACCTTCTCCAACGCTATAGCCTACGTGCAGGCGGCCGTGGACGCCGGGCTGGACGTGGACGACTTCGCGGGCAGGCTGTCCTTCTTCTTCGTGGCCCAGAACGACCTGTTCGAGGAGGTGGCCAAGTTCCGCGCCGCCCGGCGCATGTGGGCGCAGATCATGCGAGAGCGTTTTGGCGCGCGAGACCCCAGGTCCTGGATGCTCAGGTTCCACACGCAGACGGCCGGGGTGGCCCTGACGGCCCAGCAGCCGGACAACAACGTCATCCGCACCACCGTCCAGGCCCTGAGCGCGGTCCTGGGAGGCACCCAGTCCCTGCACGTCAACTCCCGGGACGAGGCCCTGGCCCTTCCTACCGAGGAGGCGGTGCAGCTCTCCCTGCGCACCCAGCAGGTGCTGGCCCACGAGAGCGGCGTGTCCGAGGTCGTGGACCCCCTGGGGGGCTCATACTACGTGGAGAGCCTTACCGGCCGCCTGGAAGAGGAGGCCAACCGGTACATCGACAAGATCGACGGCATAGGCGGCGCCGTGGCCGCCCTGGAGCAGGGGTATCAGGCCAGGGAGATACACGAGTCCGCCTACAAGCACCAGCGGGAGGTGGAGTCGGGAGAGCGCACCATCGTCGGCGTCAACCGGTACGTGGCCGACACGCCGCCCATCTCCGGGCTGCTCCGCGTGGACCCCGAGCAGGGCCGGCTCCAGGTGGAGGGACTCCGGCGCCTCCGCCGGGAGAGGGACGGCAATGCGGTGGGCCGGGCCCTCGCCCGCCTGGAGGAGGTGGCAAGGTCCGAGGAGAACACCGTCCCGGCCATCCTGGAGTGCGTGGAGAGCTATTGCACCCTGGGCGAGATATGCG
Organism: Dehalococcoidia bacterium; assembly: GCA_034423015.1. Taxonomy (GTDB): domain Bacteria; phylum Chloroflexota; class Dehalococcoidia; order Lucifugimonadales; family JAGWBF01; genus JAGWBJ01. The sequence goes on from DAOUJG010000016.1 coordinate 6,312, forward strand.
CCGTCTTCCGCGGGGTCTTCGGCGAGCAGGGCGAGGTGGCGTCATTCTAGAATATGGCAGGCGCCCCTCTGGACACGGCGCCGGCGAGGTGCACCGATGACGGACCTCCTCCTCACCGAAGAGGAAAGGATGCTCCAGGCGACGGTGCGGCGGTTCGCCGAGCGGGAGCTGGCGCCCCGGGCCCGGGATCTGGACGAACGGGAGGAGTTCTCCTGGGATGTGTGGAAGGGCATGGCCGCCCTGGGGCTGCCCGGCATCGGCGTCGACCCCGCCCTGGGCGGCAGCGGCGGGGGGTACCGCCAGATGGCCATCGCCGAGGAGGAGGTGGCGAGGGGGGACGCGTCGGCCAGCGTGACTCTCGTGGCCCACATGTCCCTGGGCGTCCAGACCATCTACCAGTTCGGCAGCGAGGAGCAGAAGTCGAGGTACGTTCCATCGCTGGCCGGCGGGGAGGGGATCGCAGCCTGGGCCCTGACCGAGCCGGGGGGCGGGTCCGACGCCGCGGCCCTGCGGACGACGGCGAGCCTCGAGGACGGCCTGTACCGGCTGAACGGCAGCAAGATGTTCATCACCAACGCCGACGTGGCCCGTGCCATCGTCCTCTTCGCAACCCTGGACCGGAGCCAGGGCTCCCGGGGCATCGCGGCCTTCATAGTGGACACCGACGCTCCGGGCCTCATCGTACACAAGCAGCACGGCAAGATGGGCATGCGGGGGTCGACGACCACCGAGGTGACCCTGGAGGACGTCCGCGTGCCCGCCGAAAACCTGATCGGAGAGGAGGGCAGGGGGTTCCGCTACGCCATGGATATCCTGGACTCCAGCCGCATCGTCATCGCCGCCCAGTGCGTCGGCATCGCCCAGGCGGCCCTGGAGGCGGCGTTGAGCTACGCCCAGCAGCGACAGTCCTTCGGGCGGCCCATCGCCCAGCATCAGGCCATCCAGTTCATGCTGGCCGACATGGCCACCGACGTATACGCCTCCCGGGTGGCCACCATGCACGCCGCCACGCTGAAGGACAACGGCATGCCCTACATCAATGAGGCGTCCATGGCCAAGCTCCTGGCCTCGGAGGCGGCGGTGCGGGTGACCTCCAAGGCGCTCCAGGTCCACGGCGGCTACGGGTACTTCAAGGAGTCCCCGGTGGAGCGCTACTTCCGCGACGCCCGGGTGACCACCATCTACGAGGGCACCTCCGAGGTCCAGCGGCTCATCATCGCCCGGCAGATACTGGCACAGTACCAGGTGTAGGGACCCCGGGTAGTCTTCCAATGACAGACATGCCGGAAACGACACCCCCGTGCACGGTGCGGCACGCCGACCACGTGGGCATCGCCGTCCGCGACCTGGAGGCGGCCATGGCCCTGTTCCACGACGTCTTCGGGGTGCCCAGGGGAGAGGTAGCGGTCCTGGAAGACCAGGGAGTGAAGGCGACCCTGCTGCCCCTGGGCCAGACACGCCTGGAGCTGCTGGAGCCCCTGTCCCCGGAGAGCCCCGTGGGGCGGTTCATCCAGCGCAGGGGCGAGGGGCTGCACCACCTGGCCCTCAACGTCGACGACATAGACGGGAAGCTCCGGGCGTTGGCGGAGAGGGGCGTGGAGCTGGTGGACAGCAGCCCCCGGGAGGGCCTGTCGGGCACCATCGCCTTCCTGCATCCCCGGTCGACCCACGGAGTGCTGACGGAGCTGGTGGAGACGGCCGGTCCCGACGCAGGTTCCGAACCTCATTCTGATGCCCAAGCCGATACCCATTCTGATGCCCATTCTGATGCCCATTCTGATGGACGAGGTGGCCGCTGACATGGTCCGACGACGGGGCGCCATACGGGTGCTGATCGCCAAGCCCGGCCTGGACGGCCACGACCGGGGCGCCAAGGTCGTGGCCAGGGCCATCCGGGACGCGGGTATGGAGGTGATATACACGGGCATCCGCCAGACTCCCAGGATGATCGTGGAGGCCGCCGCCCAGGAGGACGTGCACGTGGTTGGGCTAAGCATACTGTCGGGCGCCCACATGGAGATATTCCCGGAGATACTGCAAGGCCTGAAAGAGAAGGGGATGGAGGACGTGGTCGTGGTGGCGGGGGGTATAATACCCGAGGAGGACCGGGCGCCCCTGTTGGAAGCCGGGATAGACGTCATATTCGGGCCCGGCACCTCCACGGCGGCCATCGTCGAGTCCATACGCCAGGCGGTCCAGAGCAGGGAAGGGGAAGAGTCGGGCTGAGGGCGCCCGCAAGGGGAACTGGCGCCATGGGGCCGCCAACGTATCTCCCCGGCGGTTTCGCGGCCTCGCTACTTGACAGGATGCCCAAGACGCCTCTTATAATAACGACCGGTATCGAGGCGACCGGGCCGCGACAGTATATGTATTACAATGTCTCCCAGCTTCTGAAGGAGTCCGTAGGCTCCACCCGCACCTACGAGGTCTCCGGTTCACTCACGTTGGACGGCTCGGATGCTACCCTCGCGCCCCGTGGCCGGGTGTCGATGATGCGGACGGACCGTGGCATCTGGGTGGACGTGGGCGTGGACGTACAGTCCCAGGCGACCTGCAGCAGGTGCCTGGAGAGGTTTACCCACTCATCCAAGCTGGTCATGGGAGAGGAGTACGTGCCGACGGTGGACGTCACCACCGGCAGGCCCCTCGATGCCCGGTCCGTGGACGAGGGCGTCTTCACGATCGACCACCGCCACTGCCTGGACCTGCGGGATGCCCTGGAGGAATACACCATCACCAACCAGCCCATGAAGCCCCTCTGCAGCGACGCCTGCGGGGGCCTGTGCAGCGCCTGCGGCGCCCGGCGGGACGCCGGCGTCTGCGGCGTGTGCCAGGAGGGCCCGGACCGCTCCGGGCTGGGCGCCCTGGCAGGGCTGCTGGGCCGGGCCGGCGGCTGAAGGAAGTCGAGGCATAATGGGAGCGCTACCAACCAAGAAACTGACCAGGGCGAGGCAGGGCCGCAGGCTTGTGGCCTACAAGCTGAAGCCGGTGCACCCTTCCCGCTGCCCCCAATGCCGCAGCGCGAAACTCTCTCACACCGCCTGTCCGAGCTGCGGCTACTACAAGGGCCGTCTCGTAAGGGAGGCCGAATAACAGCAAGAGAAGGGCCGGCACGGTCTACGACCGACGTCACGCAGGACCCCGACGCAATGATATCTTTTCTTTAAGGGAATCCGCTGCATGGAGAGAACAACGGAGAAGCAGGAAGGCTCCAAGACCGCCTACGTGTTTCCGGGTCAGGGCTCGCAGTTCGTGGGCATGGGGCTGGAGTTGTACGAGACCTCCAGGGCCGCCAGGGACGTCTTCGACCAGGTGGACGACATCCTGTCCATGCCCCTGACCGACATGATCTTCCACGGACCCGACGACGACCTGAAGAAGACCGTGTACTCCCAACCGGCCATCATGGCCACCAGCCTGGCCTGCTACAAGGCCCTGCAGGAGCTGGAGGGCCACACCCTGCACCCCGCCGCGGTGGCGGGGCACAGCCTGGGTGAGTACAGCTCCCTGGTGGTCGCAGGCGTGCTGGACCTGGAAGACGGCGTACGCCTGGTGAGGGAGCGGGCCAAGCTCATGCAAGAGGCCGCGGAGATGCGCCCGGGGAGCATGGCCGCCATCATCGGGCTGGACGAGGAGACGGTGGAGGAGGTCTGCTCCGAGACGGGGGCCGAGATGGCCAACGTCAATGGAAACGACCAGATCGTCATTAGCGGGGACAAGCTCTGCGTCGCCCGGGCGGTGGACATGTGCTCCATACGAGGGGCGAGAAAGGCCATCGCCCTTGCGGTGAACGGGGCCTTCCACTCGTCCCTCATGTCGCCTGCCCAGGAGGGCTTGGCATCCGCCATAGACGACGCCCGGTTCCGCGACCCGGCCGTGCCGGTCATCGCCAACTCCACCTCCAGTCCCATAACGTCGGCCGACCAGGCGCGGGCCGAGCTGAAGACCCAGCTCTGCAACTGCGTCAAGTGGAAGCAGTCAGTCTGGCGCATGGTGGACGAGGGAGTGTCCAGCTTCGTCGAGTTCGGCCCCGGCAGGGTCCTGGGCGGGCTCATAAAGCGCATCGTCTCCAACCCCTCCTACAAGGACAGCCACGTGGCGGTCATGAACGTCGCCGACCCGTCGACGGTCCGCAAGGTGGCGGAGTACGGACTGAACGGAGCCCTGGCAGCCCGGCCGTCGCCCCTCTCCTAGCTCGCCGGCAGTGTGATCGCATGTCGCGGGAAAGCTTGGCCCACCACAGGAGAGAATCCAGATGCCTGGCCCTGCAGGCGTTGTACGAGGCCGACCTGACCGACCACCCCACCGAGTCCTGCTTTCGGTGGCTCACTGAGGAAGCCAGCCCCCTGGAACTCAGCCCCCTGGAGCTCAGCCTCTCATACGCCCGCGAGCTCCTGGAGGGGGTGGTGCAGGAGCGAACGGGCATCGACGACCTGATCCAAACGTACGCTCCCGCGTGGCCCGTGGGACAGCTCCCGATAGTCGACCGGAACATCCTTCGCTTGGCCCTGTTCGAGATCAGGCACCAGCCGAAGGTGCCCAGGAAAGTGGCCATCAACGAGGCGGTGGAGCTGGCCAAGACCTTCGGCAGCGACAGCTCCCCCAGGTTCGTCAACGGGGTGCTGGGTTCGGTGATGGACGCCATGGACCGGGACCCCGTGGGCGCGGCCGCCCAAGAACAGCCAGGAAGGTGAGCAGCGCATGGGAACCGTTTACGACCGGGTAAAGGCCATTGTGGCAGACAAGCTGGACGTCAGTGACGACGCCGTCGTTCCCGAAGCGTCTTTCGTCGACGACTTGAACGCCGACTCTCTGGACCTGGCCGAGCTCATCATGGCCTTCGAAGAGGAGTTCTCCGACGACGATACCCAGATAGAGATATCCGACGAAGACGCCGGCCAGATACTCACCATCCAGAACGCCATCGACTATCTGAAGGAGCACGGCGTCGCCGACGAGTAGGTCCCCCTCCCCTCCGGTCCCTCACCGCCGCACACCCCCTGTCGACCTTGACCAGGCGCCCCCGTCACAGGCCCTCGCCGGAGGCTGTATAATATGGACGTGCCGAGCATGGACAGCCTCGAAGACGTAGCCCGACAGGTGCGGTCGTGTACCGACTGCCCCCTGAGCGGGAGCCGCACCAACGCGGTGCCCGGCGAGGGGCCGGCGGACGCCGAGATCATGTTCATCGGCGAAGGGCCGGGTTTCCACGAAGACCGCCTGGGAAGGCCCTTCGTAGGGCCCGCCGGCCAGTTCCTGGAGGCCCTGCTGGCCGACGCGGGGCTGCGCAGGGACCGGGTGTTCATCGCCAACATGGTCAAGTGCCGGCCTCCCAACAACCGCGACCCCCTGCCGGCGGAGACCGCCGCCTGCAGCAAGTACCTCGACCGGCAGATCGATCTCATCGATCCCAAGGTGATCGTCACCCTGGGCCGGTTCTCCCTGTCCAAGTTCTTCCCCAGGGAGAGCATCAGCAAGGCCCGTGGCAGGGCGCGACCGGTGGGAGGCAGGCTGGTGTACCCGATGATGCACCCGGCAGCCGCCCTCCATCGAAACGAGCTGAAATCGACCATCATGCAGGACTTCAGGGCCATTCCAGGCCTGCTCGTGGAGACTCCGGCCGCGCAGGAGCAGGGGGGAGAGGGTGGCGATGACCAGGGCCAGCAGCTCTCCATGTTCTAGTCTGCCGTCCCGCTGAGGGGCTGCGGCGACGGCGCCGCAGCCCATGGGCAGACCGGCCGCCAATCCGGCAAAGGTCGTAATTTGATATGTCCAAAAGCGCATTGAGAGTCATCCCCCTGGGTGGTCTGGGGGAGGTCGGCAAGAACATGATGGCCCTGGAGTACGGCGACGACATCATAGTCATCGACTGCGGAGTCCTGTTTCCCGAGGAGGACATGCTGGGGGTGGACCTGGTCATCCCCGACGTAACCTATCTGCTGGAGCGGCGAGACCGGGTGCGGGCCATCTTCATCACCCACGGCCACGAAGACCACACGGGGGCCCTGCCCTTCATAGTTCCCAGCCTGGAGGTCCCCATATACGCTCCCCGGCTGGCCCACGGCCTCATATCCGTCAAGCTCAACAACAACCGGTCCTCCCGCGGGGCGGAGCTTCACCTGGCGGAGCCTGGGGTCCCCATCCCAGCCGGGAGCTTCCGGGTGGAGCTCTTCCGCGTGTGCCACAGCATTCCCGACGCCATGGGGCTGGCCATCGAGACTCCCGTGGGCACCGTGGTCCACACCGGAGACTTCAAGATCGACCACACCCCGGTGGACGGCCAGGCCACCGACCTCGAGAAGCTGGCCTCCTACGGCTCTCGCGGCGTGCTCCTGCTGCTGTCCGACTCCACCTACGCAGAGCTGCCCGGGTACACTCCGTCGGAGCGGGTCGTGGGCGACGCGCTGGAGAGGACCATCGGCGATGCGCAGGGACGCGTGCTGGTGGCCACCTTCGCCTCCCTCATATCCCGGATCCAGCAGGTCATAGACGCGGCGGCCCTCCATGGCCGAAGGGTGGCCATCGTGGGGCGGAGCATGGTGGAGAACGTGAAGATGAGCATGGAGATGGGGTACCTGTCCGCCCCTCCGGGCGTCCTGCTCCCACCGGGGGAGACCCGCCATCTGGATGGGGACGATATCGTCCTGATAACTACCGGCAGCCAGGGAGAGCCCACCTCGGCCCTGGTCAGGATAGCCAACCGGGACCACAGGGACATCCGGGTGATACCGGGAGACACGGTGATAATCTCGGCCACTCCCATCCCCGGCAACGAGACGGTGATCACCAGGACCATCGACAACCTCTTCAGGCAGGGGGCCCGCGTGCTGTACGACCGCGTCGCCCTGGTGCACGTCCACGGCCACGCTGCCCAGGAAGAGCTGAAGATCATGCTGAGCCTCACCAAGCCGCGTCACTTCGTCCCCATCCACGGCGAGTACCACCACCTGGTGACCCACTCCTACCTGGCCGAGGAGATGGGAGTGCCCAGGGACCGCATCTTCGTCCTGGAAGACGGCGACGTGCTGGAGCTCACCCCAGAGGGGGGAGAGGTCGTGGAGACTGTCCCCGCGGGCCACATCTACGTGGACGGCAGGTCCAGGAGGACCGGCGGCAGCCCCGTGCTCAGGGACCGGCGCCTCCTGTCCCGGGACGGCGTCCTTGTTGTCGCCCTGGCCTTGGACAGGGACACCGGCACGCCCGTCGCCCCTCCCCAGGTGATATCCCAGGGGTTCGCCGACGAGGGCGAGACACCCGAGCTCCTCGATAAGGTGTCCAAGTCCGTTGCGGATTCCCTAGACCACGTCGCCGGGCATCCCATAGACTGGGAGGAGGTGAACCGGACGGTGAGGGACTCGGTACGCCGTCTGGTCGTCAGGGAGACGGGCCGCTGTCCCGTGATCATGCCCGTCGCTATGGAGGTCTAGGTGGCACGCAGAGCCGCGAGCTTGTCCGCGTCCCGTCCGGCTCCCGCCCGGCCCGGCCGGGCGGGGCAGGCACGGGGCGGCAAGGGACGGCTCCTGAGGGCCGCCGCCGTCACCCTGCCCACACCGGCGATTCCCGCCGTAGCGGTGCTGGCCTTCCTGTTCGTCGACTCCGTCCAGAGCTGGATGCTGGGAGCCCTTGGCCTGGGCCTCGTTCCCGTCTTCATCTGGCTCTTCGGCTTTGCCCTGGTGGTGCGGTACCGGAGGGAGTGGGTCCCCCGTTCCTGGCGGGTATGGGTCGGCACGGGGATGGCCGTGGCCGTAAGCCTGGGGATACTCTCCATGTTCCACGCCTCCAGCGGCGTGATGTACGACGCCTCCCTGGGAGGCTACTGGGGCCAGTATCTGGGAGGCTCCCCGGCCGCCCTGGGGGCCCTGAAGGTCCTGGTCCTGGTGGCGCTTACGCCCCTGATGCTGTACCCCCGTTGGGTCGGGCCCGCCTACCGGCGGCTGGGGCAGCGGGTGGCCCGGGGAGGGGGCGCCGTCCTTTCCCGGACGGCCTCCAAGACCGGCTCCACCCTCAAGGGCTGGCTGGAGGAGCCGGCGTCCCAGAACGGGACGGAGGCGGCCGCCAAGGGGCCCTCGGAGGAGTCCTGGAGCCCCGCCGACAAGCCGACCAGGGCGCCGGCGCAGGCCGACGACAGCCCCGGCGACCTGGAGAAGGCCGCAGGAAATAGCAAGGTTCGGAAGGCCGGAGGATGGCGGTTGCCGCCCATTGATATCCTGGGGCAGGCGGAGGACAACCCCGTGCCGGAGGCCATCCTCCAGGAGATGGCGCGCAACATCGAGGCAACCCTCACGGAGCATCGGGTCGACGTGTCGGTGAACGACATACGTACCGGGCCGCAGGTCATTCAGTTTGGACTGGTGCCGGGGTGGGTGAAGAACCGGGGCAAGGGCGCAGAACCGGTGGCGGAGACGAGCCGGGTAAAGGTCCAGAGCATTCTCGCGCGCGAGAAGGACCTGGCGTTGTCCCTCAAGACCCCCTACCTGCGGCTGGAGGCCCCGGTGCCCGGCGAGGCCCTGGTGGGGCTGGAGATGCCCAACCCCCACCCCCGCACGGTAATGCTCCGCTCCGTCGTCGAGGGGAAGGCCTTCGAGAAGGTGGCCTCCAAGGGCGGGCTGCCCATCGCCCTGGGCGAGGATACGGGCGGCGAGCCGGTGGTGGCCGACCTGGCCAGCCTGCCCCACCTCCTCATCGCCGGCGCCACCGGCAGCGGCAAGAGTGTGTGCATCAACACCATCGTCGCCTCGCTGCTGATGAAGCAGCCCCCCGACCGGGTCAGGATGCTCATGGTGGACCCCAAGCGGGTGGAGCTGACGCCCTTCAACGGCATACCCCACCTGGTCTCCCCGGTCATCGTCGAGACCGATGAGGTGCTGGTGGTGCTGAAGGGGCTGCAGGACGAGATGCTCCGGCGCTACAAGCTCATGGAGGAGATCGGCGCCAGGAACCTGGAGGGTTACAACCGCAAGGCGTCGGAGCCGATGCCCTTCCTGGTGGTCATCATAGACGAGATGGCCGACCTGATGATGGCGGCGGCCTATGAAGCGGAGGCCGGCTTGGTCAGGCTCGCCCAGCTGGGCCGCGCTGCGGGAATACACCTGATATTGGCCACCCAGAGACCGTCGGTCAACGTGGTCACCGGACTGCTGAAGGCCAACGTGCCCGGGCGCGTCGCCTTCGCCGTAGCCTCCCAGGTGGACTCCAGGGTGATACTGGACACGGCGGGTGCGGAGAAGCTCCTGGGCAAGGGAGACATGATGCTCCTCACCTCCGGCTCCCCCAAGCCTGCGCGGGTGCAGGGCACCTTCGTGGACGACATGGAGATCGAGAAGATGGTGGAGTTCTGGCAGACCCAGAAGGGGCCGCCGCCGCCGAAGATCGACCTGCATGACGAGCCGGCCGCCGAGGAGACGGAAGAGGAGAGCGAGGACGACCTGATGGACCAGGCCAGGGAGCTGGCGGAGCAGCTGCCCGACGTGTCGGCCTCGGTCCTGCAACGCCGGCTGCACGTGGGCTTCCAACGGGCCGTGGAGCTGAGGCGCCAGCTGGAGGACGAGGGCGTCGTGGCCGCCGTCCCCCATCCCTGAGCGGCGGCCCGTGCTACTCCCGCCGTAACCCCCCAGCCGGCATCCAGGGGCGGCGTCATCCCCGCCTTCCTTTTGGGAGGATTCCGTTGTACCATAAGAATAAGGGGGTCCATAGCAGGCCGAGGTACCGCCACCGGACGCGCCCCTTGATTCGTGCCCATCATTGTGGTCGAGTGTGTCGCGGGGAAGTCGAGAGCCCGGAGCGCGCCCTTGAGAAACCTGTCTGAGCTTCTGGTCCATCTCCTCAGGAAGGGTACGACCCTGGACCGGTCCTACGTGTCCGTGGCCCGGGACTACTGCCTCGTATGCGAGAGGGCCATCGGTGAGGCGCCTCTCTACGTCAAGTACCGGATCTGCCCCGAGTGCAGGTTCCACTACAGCCTCACGGCCCGGGAGCGCATCGACCTGGTGGCCGACGCGGGCAGCTTCAAGGAGAGCAACCGCTTCGTCAAGTCCCTGCACCCCCTCTCTTTCTCCAACCGCGGCTCCTATCCCCGCAGGCTCTCCCAGGACCAGGCCAGGACAGGGCTCACCGAAGCCGTCGTAACGGGAAGCTGCACCATCGACGGCATCAAGACCATGATCGTGGTCCTGGACTTCGGGTTCATGGGTGGCAGCATGGGGAGCGTGGTGGGCGAGAAGGTGGCACTCACTTTCGAGGAGGCGGCGAAGTCCTCCGTCCCCCTGCTGGCGATGGTCAGCGGCGGCGGCGCGCGTATTCAGGAAGGGGTCCTCTCCCTCATGCAGATGGCCAAGACGGTCACCGCCGCCAACAGGCTGAGGGACAAGCAGGTCCCCTTCGTGGTGGTGCTCTCCAACCCGGCGACGGGCCACGCCTACGCCAGCTTCGCCAACCTGGCGGACCTGATCTTCGCCGAGCCGGGCACCCTCATAGGGCTGGTCCCCATGAAGACCCTCAGGCAGGCGTCGAGAAAGCCCCTGCCCCCGGACGCCCACACCGCCGAGGCCCACGTGAAGCTGGGCCTGCTGGACGGCATCGTGGACCGGGAGGAGATGAAGGAGAAGCTGGGCACGATCCTGAGCCTGCTCAGCCCCGGCGACCAGGCCAGGTCCAACGGCAAGGTCCCCTCGGAGGACACGGTCGACGTGGCGGAGCCGGCCGACACGGCCCGGGTGCTAGAGACGGTCCACCACCCCCGCCGGCCCACGGCCCAGGACTATATACAGTCCACGGTGGACGATTTCATAGAGGTGCGTGGGGACCGGGTCAGCGGCGACGACAGGTCGGTGGTCGGCGGGCTGGGATACCTGCTGGGCAAGCCGGTGGTGATCATAGGCCAGGAGCGGACCAACGCCCAGCCCGGAGACCTCTTCCACACCTACCCCGAGGGGCTGCGCAAGGCCCGGCGCCTCATCGACCTGGCAGCCCGGTTCAAGCTCCCGGTGGTGACCCTCATCGATACCCAGGGCGCCCACCCGGGCCTGGAGTCCGAAGAGCAGGGCGTGGGCAACGCCATCGCCACCACCCTGTCCCTCATGGCGGGGGTGCCCACTCCCATAGTGTCGGCCATTGTGGGTGAGGGGGGGAACGAGGGGGCCTTGGCCCTGGGCATCTCCGACAGCATCCTGATGCAGGAGTACGCGGTCTACTCCCCCATCCCCCCTGCCGAGGCGGTCTCCAGGATATACGGAAACGCCCGCATCCAGCGGGAGCGGTCCGACGCCATGACCCTCATGGCCCACGAGTGCAAGGCCCTGGGCATCGTCGACGAGATAGTGCCCGAGCCGGAGGGGGGCGCCCACACGGACCCCGAGGACGCGTCACGCCGGCTGGGGACCGCCATCAGGAGACATCTCTCAGCCCTGGAGAAAGTCTCCTCCAAGAAGCTCACGGAGAGCCGGTACAAGAAGTTCCGCAACATGGGGGAGGACTCCAGGCACGCCAAGGCGGCCATGCGCCGGGAGGTCTCCCTGCTGCAGCACATAGTAGCGAAACCCAAGAGGGGCCGGGGCAAGAAACAGGCGTCCCGCGCCTAGGGCCGGCCCATGCCGGCGGGCAGCGGGAGGGGACGGGGGCCGCTACTCCTTGGCTTCGGCCAGGGCCGCGAGCCCGGCCTTCACCCTCTCGGCCACCGCCCGGTACTCATCCATCACCTCGGGGCTGGACAGGACCGTGGGCTGGGACGTGTCCCGGTAGTCGGACCGCAGGCTCAGTGAGCCCAGGAAGGGCAGGTCCATCTCGCTGGCCAGGTCGGCGCCGGCCCCTTCACCGAATATCTCCCCGGTGTAGTTCTCCACGACCCCGAGCACCTGGACCTTGAGCTTCCGTATCATGTTGATGCAACGCTTGGCGTCCAGGTTGGCAAGCTGCTGGGGCGTGGTGACCACCACGAAGCCGTCCAGGGGCAGGGCCTGCATCACGGTGAGCGGAGCGTCCGAGGTGCCCGGCGGAAGGTCGACCACCAGGTAGTCCAAGTCGCCCCAGGCCGTCATCTGCAGGAACTGGTTGATGGCGTTGTGGATCATTGGCCCCCGCCAGATGATGGCCTCGTCCTCGTTCTCCTGGAAGAAGGCCATGGAGATGACCTTGACTCCGAACCGCTCCGAGGGGACGATCTCCCCGTTCTGGTAGACGGGCTTCTCCTGGATGCCCATGGCCTTGGTGACGTTGGGGCAGTCTATGTCCACGTCCAGGAGGCCGACCCTGTTGCCCTCGCTGGCCAGGGAGGCCGCCAGGTTGACCGCGACGGTGGTCTTGCCCACGCCCCCCTTCCCGCTGTACACCGCCACCTTGTTCTTTATCTGGCCGAGGCGCTGGGTTATCTGCCGCTTCTGCTGCCAGGTGCGCTTGATGGCCTCGAGGCGGGCGTTTTCCTGGGGAGTGGGCGTGGGGGTGGTCATGGATAACCGCCGTGGACAGGCTGGCCGCGGCGGGCCCGCCGCGGCCTCGGGGTCTAAAGCGGGGGAGGCAGCCTAGTCTATGCCCAGGAGCTTCTTGCCGTCTTCGCTGATCAGGTCGGGGGACCAGGGGGGGTCGAAGGTCATCTCGACCTGCACGTCCTCGACGCCCTCCACCTCGGAGATGGCCCACTCGGCCTGCTGGGCGATCATTGGGCCCATGCCGCAGCCGGGGGCGGTGAGGGTCATCTGGACGTAGACGTCCCCCTCCTCGATCTGGATGTCGTAGATGAGCCCCAGGTCCACTATGTTGACGGGTATCTCGGGGTCGTAGACGTTCTTGAGCACGTCCCGGACTTCTTCGCTTGTCAGCGTGGCCTCTGCCATGGCTTCCCTCCGCCTGTTTGCTGGGACCGACTGGCGAAATTGTACCAACTCCCTACGGGCCTCGTCAAATTCCGCCTATCTGAGAGAGAACTACACAACACTCTACGGAGTCTGCGGCGTCTCGGAAGCATGAGCCCCAAGTAGCGGTTCGCAGCGTTCCTCGACGTCGCCCTCGACTGGCTGCCAGCGGATGTACGCCTCTTGCATCAGCGTAAGGCACTCCACCAGCGCGTCGTTCCCTTCCTGCTTGGCCTCCAGTATCTCCTGGTCTAGATAATTGACCATGAAGGTCTGGTATCCGGGGTTAAAGATAGGGGCTGGTTCTGAGGCCGCTGGGGCCTCGGGTCCACACACCGACGCCAAGGCCAAGGCGATCGCGGCTGCTGCCAATGTCCTCATGTGTACCGCCTTGGCGGCGAGAATCGTGGGCCTGCCGCCGCCCGCGCCCTAGAGTTCCGGCGGCCCCCCGGCGGGGGCGGGAGCGAGGGGGCCCTTCTCCTCCAGCACCATCACCCGGCGCAGCTCATAGACCTCGTCCCTCAGCATGGCGGCCTTCTCGAACTCCAGGCTCTTGGCGGCGGCCTTCATCTGGGACTCCAGCTCCTTGACCACCCGGAACATCTCGTCCCGCGACATGACCCGCTTCTCGGTGGTGTAGGGGGCCCGGGCCTCCGCCACCATCCTGACCCGCTCGGTGATGTCCTTGACGGCCTTCCTGATGCCCTGGGGCACTATCCCGTTGTGCCGGTTGAACGCGTCCTGGATGCCCCGGCGGCGGTAGGTCTCGTCTATGGCCTTCTCCATCGACTTGGTGCGGTTGTCCGCGTACATGATGACGTGGCCGTCCTCGTGCCGCGCCGCCCGGCCTATCATCTGGATCAGCGACGACTCGGAGCGCAGGTACCCCTCCTTGTCCGCGTCCAGCACGGCCACCAGGCTCACCTCGGGGAGGTCCAGGCCCTCCCGCAGGAGGTTGATGCCCACCACGACGTCGTATACCCCCAGCCGCAGGTCCCGGAGTATCTCGCTGCGGGTCAGGGTTTCCAGGTCCGAGTGGAGGTAGTGGGTGCGGATCCCCATCTCCCGCAGGTAGTCGTCCAGCTCCTCCGCCATGCGCTTGGTGAGGGTGGTCACCAGGCAGCGCTCCCTCCGCTCGACCCGCTCCTTTATCTGCTGGATCAGGTCGTCTATCTGGCCCTGGGTCGGCTTTACGTCCACCGTCGGGTCCAGCAGCCCAGTGGGCCGGATCACCTGCTCCACCACCGCGTTGCTGACCTCCATCTCGTACGGGCCCGGGGTGGCGGAGACGAAGATGACCTGGTTCAGGTGGTCGTCGAACTCGCGGAAGTTCAGGGGCCGGTTGTCCAGGGCCGAGGGAAGCCTGAAGCCGTAGTCCACCAGGGTCTGCTTCCTCGAGATGTCCCCGTGGTACATCCCCCGCACCTGGGGCAGGGTCATGTGAGACTCGTCCACGAACAGCAGGAAGTCGTCGGGGAAGTAGTCCAGCAGGGTCCACGGCGCCGTGCCGGCCGCCCGGCGGGACAGGTGCCTGGCGTAGTTCTCCACGCCGCCGCAGAAGCCCGTCTCCCTCAGCATCTCCAGGTCGTAGTTGGTGCGGGACTCCAGGCGGGCCGCCTCCAGCACCTTGCCCTCCTCGCGCAGAAGGCCGACCCGCTCGTCCCGCTCCACCTCGATGTCCTGGATGGCAAGCTGCATCTTCTCCTGTGATGTGACGAAGTGCTTGGCGGGATAGATGTCCATCTCCTGCCGGTTGGTCAGTATCTCGCCGGTGAGGGGGTCGATCTCGACGATGCGCTCCACCTCGTCGCCCCAGAACTGCACGCGCAGCGCCACCTCCTCGTAGGCCGGCAGTATCTCCAGGGTGTCTCCGCGGATCCGGAACTTGCCCCGGCTCAGGTCCATGTCGTTGCGCTCGTACTGCATGTTGACCAGCTGCCGCACCAGCAGGCTCCTGCTTCGGGTCTGCCCCACCTTGAGCTGGGCCACGAAGCTGTAGTAGTCCTCGGGGTCTCCCAGGCCGTAGATGCAGGAGACCGAGGCCACGATCAGCACGTCGCGGCGGCTCAGCAGGGACCGGGTGGCGGCCAGGCGCAGCTTGTCGATCTCCTCGTTGACGTCCGCGTCCTTCTCGATGTACGTATCGCTCTGGGGTACGTAGGCCTCGGGCTGGTAGTAGTCGTAGTAGGAGACGAAGTACTCCACCGCGTTGTCCGGGAAGAACTCCCGGAACTCCGTGGCGAGCTGGGCGGCCAGGGTCTTGTTGTGGGCGATGACCAGGGTGGGGCGCTGGACCCGCTCGACGATGTTGGCCATGGTGAAGGTCTTGCCGCTGCCGGTGACCCCCATCAGCGTCTGGCTGCGGTGGCCGCGGCCCAGCCCCTCCACCAGGCTGTCCACCGCCTGGGGCTGGTCTCCCGTGGCCTTGAAGGCCGAGTGTATTCTGAAGTCAGGCATGCTCCAATACCACCATCCCAGCTATGCGCCCGCCGACCCCTGCAGGGCCCGGCGGACCCGCTCCTCCAGGGGCAGTCCCGCCGCGTCGCTCAGGCCCGCCACCATCCGCCGCGCCTCTGGGCCGCCGTAGCCCAGGGCCATCAGCGCCTCGACCGCGTCGCCGTCCTCCCCGGCCGGGAACGCCCCGCCGTCCCGCCCGGCCCCCAGGGCCGGGAGCTTCCCCCGGAGCTCCAGCACCAGGCGGCCCGCGCTCCGCTTGCCGATTCCCGGCACCCTGCTCAGGGCGTCCACGTCCCCGGCTGCTATCGCGTCGGCCAGGTCCCGGGGCTCCAGGGACGAGAGGAGGGACAGGGACATCCTGGGCCCGATGCCCGAGACGCCGTTCAGCATCTGGAACAACCCCAGCGAGTCGGCGGAGGAGAAGCCGTACAGCACCAGATCGTCGTCCCTGGCGTAGAGCCGCGTGTGGAGCCGCACCTTCTGGCCGATCTCCCCCAGGTCCCGGACGGTGGAGGCGGGGCAGGAGACCCGCAGGCTCACAGCGCCGCCGACTTGGACCTGCACCCAGTCGGACCCCCGGGCCTCCAGGACGCCGGTGATACCCGTAATCAACTTCCGTGCTCCAACGCGGGCCTGCCCAGGGCGGCTCCCACCCTACCGCTCCAACCGGCGGTCCAGCACGTCCTCCGCGTGCCGCTGGTGCAGGTGGCACAGGGCGATGGCCAGGGCGTCGGCGGCGTCCGAGGGCTGGGGGACCTCCTCCAGGTCCAGCACGGTCCTGACCATCTTCTGCACCTGCTCCTTGCTGGCCGCGCCGTAGTTGGCGATGGAGCGCTTCACCTGGGCGGGAGAGTACCGGGACACGGGCACCGCTTGGCCCGCGGCGGCGATGAGCACCAGCGCCTGGGCCTGGCCCACGGCCATGGCCGAGGAGACGGACCGGTTCTCACCCCGGCCCACGAAGGGCGCCTCGACGGCGACCGCGTCGGGCTGCCAGATGGAGATCATGTTCAGGACGTGGGAGTGGAGCTGGTAGAGCCGCTCCTCCAGGGGCAGCGACGACGGGAGGGACACCGCCCCCCAGTCCACCGCGTTGGGGGGGTCCGCCTCCTCCACCAGGCCGTAGCCCATCCGTATGGTGCCCGGGTCGATGCCCAGAACTCGCATGCCGGCCGGTCCCTCCCGGCGCCTCGCCGCTCCTAGCCTTCCTCCCGGTACCTCTCCAGCACCTGGTCGGGGAAGTCGGCGTTGCTGTACACCTTCTGCACGTCCTCCAGCTCCTCCAGGCTGTCCAGCAGCCGGAGGGTCTGCTCCGCCTCCTTGTCCCCCAGGGAGAGTACCGACTTGGGCTTCATGGAAAGCTCGGCCGAGGAGGCGCCCACGCCGCTGCCCTCCAGCTTCTTGCGCACCTGCTCCAGGGCCTCCGGCGCCGTGTATATCTCCACGTAGCCTCCGTCCACCTGCACGTCCTCGGCCGCGGCGTCGATGGCCAGCAGGGCCACCTCCTCCGCGCTCTCCTCGTCCACCTCCAGGGTGATGACGCCCTTGTTGTCGAAGTTCCAGGCCACGCAGCCCGTCTCTCCCAGGCTGCCCCCCGCCCGGGTGAACACCGACCGCACGTCCGAGGCGGTGCGGTTGCGGTTGGGGGTGACCGCGTGGAGCAGGATGGCCGCCCCCCCGGGGCCGTACCCCTCGTAGGTCACCTCGTCGAGCTGCTCCCCGGCGTCCCCCCCGCCCGAGGCCCGGAGGATGGCCCGCTCTATGGTGTCCATGGGCATGTTGCGGCTCCGGGCACGGTCGATGGCCAGGCGAAGGCGGTAGTTCAGGTCCGGGTCGCCGCCGCCTCCCTGACGCACGGCTATGGCGATCTCCCTGCTGAGCTGGGTGAACAGCTGGCCCCGGCGGGCGTCGGCGACCCCCTTGGCCCGCTTGATGGTCGACCACTTGGAATGTCCGGACACAGTCCCACCCCCTTGCAGGCGGCTATACTCCGTGGGTGAATCTTACCACATCGGGCCCCGAGGGAGACACACGGCCCCCCGGTCCTCGGCCGCCCTGCAGACCCCATACGAAGGCGACGAACACGAAATCCTGCTGAAATTCCTTTGCACCCAACGCGTGCCTCCTGATACAATTTATGGGCTAGCTGCTAATCCGCTGGAATCGGGGAGGAGCCAATGCCATACTGGTACAAGGCCCTGAACATACCGATAGACACGATGAAGGACGTGGAGGCCATCCTGAACCAGTACGGCAAGGACGGGTGGAAACTGGTCGAGGGGTCCATTGCCCATGGCATCACCGAAAAGGGCACCCACACGCCCGTTGCCTTCACCGGCATCCTGGAGAAATTTCTCGTCGACTAGCCCGGCCCGCGCGGCAAGACCGGGCGGGGCGCCTCGCCCCGCCTCCCCGTTGGCGGTGCTTGGCCTCCTCTAGTGCGCCAGGCGTCCTATAATAAGGTAATCCAATGGGCCTCTTCAGGGTAGACATGGAAGTAGCGCACCCGACCGCCCCGGTCTTCCATCGGGTCAACCCGGTGGTCGACACCGGGGCGGCCTACTCCATGCTCCCGGCCTCCCTGCTGGAGCGCCTGGGCGTGTCCCCCTTCGAGGGCGAGGAGAAGTGGTCCACCCTGGCCGACGGCAGCAAGTGGATGTACTCCATGGGCGAGGCCCGCTTCCGCGTACCCCGGGTTCGGTTTCAGAAGTGGGAGAGGACCACGCCGGTCATATTCGGGCCCGAGGACGTGTACCTCCTGGGGGCCGTCTCCCTGCAGAGCTTCGGGCTGATCGCCGACACCACCCACCACAGGCTCATCCCCAACCCGGAGCTGTACCTCGTCGGGATGCCCTGACGCCCCGCCCCCTCCCCTGGGTCCCGGCCTTCGCCGGGACGACGGGTTGGGTGGCCCGCTTGCCCTCCCCGTCGCGCCGCCTGTCCCACCCTGGTCGCTCCCGAAAACCGGGAGCCCCTGCCCCCCACCCCACCCTGTCATTCCGAGCGCCCACTCCGTCATTCCGAGCGTAGCGAGGAATCTCCCGTCAAAACCAGCAGCAAGCGGCGCCGTGGCGGACCCTGGGGAGCGGCTTGCTACACGCACGCGGACCAGAGATTCCTCGCCTCCGGCTCGGAATGACAGGCGTGGCGGCTCGGAATGACAGGCGTGGCGGCTCGGAATGACAAGGGGGCGGCTGGGTATGACCGGCGGGGCGTCAAGAGAAGCGCATGCTGCCGTCGCCTCCGTTGACAGGCAAGCAGCCTGTTTGGTACAGTTGGGCTCTATTAGCACCCATGGCTTGTTGATTGACAATCCATGGCAATGAGATCCACGGGGTTGTCGCTCGGCAACCCCGTGTTTTATTGGCGCCAACAGTCTGCCAGATAGGCCTCGTCGATTCTTATCACCCGGTCGGCTACGTCTCGGAGCGCTTGTGATGACCCCTCGTGGCCGAATAGTGTGACCTCGACGTGCCGGCCAAAATCCTTGACGGCCTGGAGAGCGTCCTTGAAGTCTGTATCCCCGCTGACCAAGACAGCTACGTCGTAGTTGGCGCGCGTTCCATGCACCAACATATCGGTTGCCATCTTCACGTCGATACCCTTCTCATAGGTGGCGCCATTCGGCCAGTCTCGGTAGATTAGCCTTCCCAGCCGTACCGTTGCGTGGTGGAGGCTCCGTGTCCCGGAGGATGCCGCCGTAGAGCGTGGCGGGTGCATTCCGCCTGACCTGCCTTATCGGCCAGGGCGCCCTCCCGATGCAAGAAGCCCCCCCAGGGGGGTCACGGCGGCGTCATCCCGCTCCGCCGTGACCGTGACACCTCCCCACCCCGGCACCCCTCCGTCCCCGCCCGGGGCGGAACGCCTTCCCCGGCGGCCCTGGGCCGCGGACTGTGTGCCGAACGGCCCTCCCCGCCCCGGCGGCGCGCCGGGGCCCTCCCCCGAACGGCCCCCGTCTTGCGCTGGAATCCTCTTGACATCCCGGTTATTTCGCGGTATGCTCCCGTAGGTGTTTCGCCCCTGAGAAGCGGCCTACGATTACGCAGCCGAGTGCATCCATACACATGCTCCCAACCCGGCTGCGTCGTTGTGTAGAAGGCACGCCACTTTACGCGCGAAATGTCGCCTGCGGTACCTTGACACGGAAAACTGGGGGATGATATAAGTTGTCCAATCCTTTGCAGGAAAGGGATTCCATGCACTGCTTCGGCATCGTCTCATCCCAGGTGGACCCATGGGTAGTGCCCAAGGCCCGGTACCCCTCAGGCAGGCGCCCGGGGGAAGGGCGGGACCAGGACTCACGCAACGGAATGTTCCTAATCGAAGGGGGTAGCCAACAATGAAATCGACTAGACGGTGGTTCTACCTTACGGGTTCGCTAACCGTGCTGGTCCTGGGGCTTATGGGGGTGCTGTGGGCGATGACCGTTGCAGCGGCCCCGTCCGGAGCCACCGCGCTGACCGAGGGGGACGTATCGACGGACATGGCCGTCGTCGGCCCCACCCTTCCGGACGCAGACGACCGGACGGTCAAGGTTACCCTCACCAATGTGGCCCTGAGCGGCGTCGACTACGTCGGCACCGGGCCCAACCAAGAGGCGTCCAGCCTCGACCTCAACGATGACGGCGACAAGGACGACGACGACGTCATCCTGGTCACGGTCGCGGGTGCTACCATCGTCGATGGTGACTCGTTCAGGCTCCGGCTTAACGATGGAACGGCAATTGGCGCCGACTTGACGCTTGCCGACATTGATGCGGCCGATATTTTGCCCATCGTAGACAGGAACGGGGACGGCTCCATCACCGTTGCCGACGTCGAGATAGCCGACGACGGCGATGGCGGCGCCACGAAAGATTCGGGCGACCTGACAATAACCGAAATCCTGGACGTGCAGACGGGCCTGCTCCGCTTCGTGGCGACGGAAGATTTGGAGGTCGGTAGCACCTTCGGGCTGCGCTTTGCCACCTCCCCACAGGAGACCGCCCTGGTCAACGTCAGGGGCGACAACGGCAGCTTCGACCTGCTGACCGTGGAGAACGTCGCGGGTGCATCGGGAGAGTACAGCGCGACCTTCGTTGCCGACGACGAGGTCATAATCGACATGGGCGCCATCATGCACGAGCAGCACGACGTGCCCTCCGGTCTGCGTGGCAACGTCGAGATCGAGAATGAGACACACAGTGTGCCTGGGACGTACACCAGGGGCGAACAGTTTACGGTGAATGTCAGGAAGGCACCCATCAGGGCAGAAGACGGTGAGACAGGGGTGATTGCCGCAGTCCCGGTGGGCGACATCGATGTAGACGGCCCCGCCGACTTTGCGACCGCGACAACTGAGATCTCAGCCGAGGACGCGAAAACGGGTAAGCTCACCCTGACAGCGAGTCGCGATCTGGACGAAGACGACGAGATCCAGGTCTCCTATCGCGGGTCCGACAACTTCACGATAGGGCTGAACTACGAGCCGGTCCAGGCGGACATCGAAGCCAACGACTTTGTCGTGCCTTCGAATAGAGATACCCTGGCTTCCTTCGACAGCTATTTCGCAATCGTCGGGCAAGACACGGAAGCCGGCACGGTCACGATCGGAGTCATAGTGGGCGGCGGCGACAGGGACAGCGACCTCAACAGCCCCCTGCCGGGCCACATAACCGTGCTCGGAGTGAGCTATGGCGGCTCCGAGAGGATAGAGGTCACCGAGGCCGTGGCGGCGGGCACCGATTACACGGTTGCACTGGACGCCAGGCCCGAGGACGCCAACGGCGACGGTGACATAGACGGCGACGACATCACCTTCGTGGGCAGCTCGAACACCGCCGTCAATGGCGCCTCGTTCACGGTAGATGGGTCCAGCCTCACCATCAATGTGGCTGGGGTCGCCCTAAACGAGGGCGATACCATTGACGTAGCCTACTCCGTCTGGGTGGGCATGAACCCGAGGAACGCCCTCCTGCCTGACGAAGCAGAAAGGCCGATAATACAGGTGAGCAGGGGTTCGCGGGTGACCATAACCTCCGAGGACGACAGGACCACGGTTGACGCCGAGGCCGACGCGCCGACCTTCGACAACCCGTCGCCCGCCGGCGGCAGCGCGACCATGGACCTGGAGCAGGTGATATCCATCGACATCACCGACGCCCTGGCCGGCGTCGATACCGACACCATACGGTTCCTGGTGAGTGGGGCTGCCGACGCACAGTTGGCCGGCGCCAGGGAATTCGGGAACGACAAGGCAGAGAAGGATGATATCACTCTGGTCAGCGACGGCGACGTTGTAACGGCGTCGGTGGCCCTGGACGACCTGACAGACGCCACGAACGTGTCCATCAACGAAGACGGCACCACCACCATACACTGGTGGGTCACAGCGGTAGACAAGGCGGGCAACGCTGGCACCAGCGACGCGGACACCAGCGATGACGCCGAGGGCAACCAGGGCTACTCGCTGCGGGTGGACAACGAGGCCCCGACCCTGGAGGGCGCCTTCGTGGGAGACCGCTGGGACGCCAACCACCAAGCCGACGATGACGACGCCAAGGGCGCCGTAGTGGGAGACCGCAGGCTTAGGGCCGGCGAGTACCTCCAGGGCAGCAGCAGCGCGAAGATGATCCGCGTGGAGTTCAGCGAAGCCCTGGACGGCGGCAGCGTCGACGACTCGGACTTCGAGGTAATGGACGGCTCAACCGAGCTGGCGATAGCCTCCGCCTCGTGGTTCGACAAGAACAACGACGACACCCGCGGCGGCGCCCCGGGCGTGAAGAATAGCGTCTTCATCGAACTGGAAGAGGCGCTGGGCGCCGGCGTAACCCCGTCGGTGAAGCTGGTCGGCGCCATAACCGACGCCGCGGGCAATGAGGTCGCCAGCGCGACCATCGACGCCGACGACGTGGTCGACGGCCTAGCGCCCACGGCCACGGTGACCCTGGACGCCACTGCCAGCAAGGACAAGGTCGCCGTAACGGTGACGACCGACGAGAACATCCGTACCCTGGAGCCCACACTGGAGCTGTACACCTCCACGTCGGCCAACGCTGAGGACGCGGAGGCCCAGATGGCCAACGTCTCGATACCCAGGGCTGCCAGGACAGCGGGAGAGAACGAGTGGACCTTCAACCTCAACATTGGCGCCGCCAACCGGTACAGCGTGGTGGTGACGGTGGAGGACTCCGCCCGCAACCGCAGCATGGCGGGTAAGGCGGACTGGACGGACAGCGGGTCAATCTCCTTCGAGATCGACAACAACCTCGGGGTAGGCGACAATCTGACGACCCTGCCCGCCCACGAGGCAGAAGCGACCCAGGCGGATCCGTTCTTCGTCGAGATCAACTGGCTCAGCGAGGCGGGGGAGTACACCGGCGACTCGCATAAGGGCGTGTCCCTGACCAAGGCCGTGCTGGACGCCGGCAAGGACAACGAGCGCGACCTGATAGATTTGACCAGCACCAGGGACGGACAGCGCTGGACGGTGGCCATAGCGGACATCGGCCAGGGCGAGCACACCCTGACCTACAACGCCGAGGACGACCTGGGCAACACCCTGGCAGACGACCGGACCCTGACCTTCACCGTGGTCGCCAGGCCGGTGTTCAACCTGGACCTGACCCCGGGCCTGAACCTGGTATCCCTGCCCGGGGACCCGACCAACAACGACATAAACGCGGTGTTCGGCGACCACCCGGCCGTGGACCTGGTCTACACCAGGTCGGGTGAGCTGTGGCTGGTGGCCCAGCGCAGCGCCGATAGCGGGATGTTCGAGCCCACCGGCGGAGTGTCGGACCTGACCACCATCGACGCGCAGCACGCCTACTTCGTGAGGGCCAACGCGTCGGCGAGGGTTGGAGTGGACATATCCTACCGGGGCGCCCTGCAGGTGCCGCCCTCCATCCAGGTGAAGGGCAACCAGTGGAACCTGATCCCGGTGATAAGCCTGCTGCCGCTGGAGAAGATACCCACTGGCAGCGCGCTGGACGCGGACAGCTACCTTGGGGCCGACTGGGCGAGGGGCTTCACCTTCGACCGGGGCCGGTGGATAGGTGTGGTTCGCAACGCCGACATGGTGCACCAGTGCTACAACCTCGAGCAAGACCCGATGACGGAAGGCGACTGTGGCACACAGGATCCCGCGAACGCCGGTGAGTACTTCACCAGGGATACTGGTGGCCAGACGGACGACGTGGTCGAGATCGGGCGCGGGTACTGGGTGTGGTTCACCAAGGACGCTACCATAACCCCGTAGCGCCAATCCCAACCGGGAACGCGACGAGAGAGGGCCCCGCCAGCCAGGCGGGGCCCTCTCCTTGCCCGGCGCCAATCCCGTTGTTCCGGCGAAGGCCGGAACCCAGGGGAAGGGATCGGCATAGGCGGCCGCCACGCTCCGCCGGTGAGTCCTCGGCCCTACCCGGTCATTCCGCGCCCCTACCCTGTCATTCCGAGCGGAGCGCAGGGTAGCGAGGAATCCCCCCAACCGCTCCTACCGGGCCCTGGCCGCCGCCGGCGCCGCGGGACCGGGAGGCGGGAAGTCACCATAAGTGGCGCCCAACAGCCTTGGGGACGGGATGTCGTAACGGATATAATTGGACGCAGGTGCTCGTGCCGGGAGCCCCGCGCCCCCACGAGGCACAACAACCCCTCAAGGAGGCACTGCAGATGCGACGGACACCAATCACCCTGGCCCTTGTCCTGGCGACGGCGTTGGTCGCCCTCCTCACCCTGGGCGCCGGCCAGTCCATCCCCCCCTTCCCCGTGACCTACTCGGGGGACATAACGGTGGAGGGCGATCCGGTGCGGGACGGGTTGTCCCTGGTGGCCTGCGTCGACGGCTGCGACAACTACGAGAGCGGCGAGATCCAGACGGCCGGAAGCGCGTACAGGGGCCTCGTCGTGGGTCCCCCCAGCGAGGACTTCCTCAACAAGCAGGTCACCTTCTGGCTGGGGACCGACGCGGGGCGGGTAGAGGCGGAGGAGAAGCCGACCTTCGCCCCGAGCCTGGCCGACCTGACTCCCACGCTGGACCTGACCTTCACCAAGCCGGTGCCGGAGCCGGACGCGACGCCGGTCCCCACGCCGGCCCCCACGCCGGTGCTGCCCATACCCGGCGACCCGACGCTGACCCAGCTCCCCTTGCTGGCCCTGGCGGCGGGCGCCCTGGCCCTGGTGGCGGGCGCCTCGGCCCTCTTCGTGGCCGGCCGCCGCCGCGGCGGCCCCGTCTAGGAGCGCAGCCTACCGCACGAGAATGGCCCCCGGGGCCGGGACACGGCCACCGGGGGCCACCTTGTTGCCCTGCCCGCCCCTGGATGCGACGGCCTGGACATGGACGGGGCCTCGTCTAGGCGGAGGAGAGATTCCTCGCTGCGCTCGGAATGACAAATGAAAGGGGAGGCCGCCCCCAGCCATACAGAGCCGCCCGCCAGTGGTACGGAGCAGCCCCCCTATGTCATACGGAGCCGCCCCCGAGCCATACAGAGCCGCCCCTTGGGTCATACAGAGCCGCCCCCTGTCATTCCGAGCCGTAGGCGAGGAATCTACGGCGCCCGTCCAGGGTCGGGGAGCCATTCCAGTGAGAGGTCGTCCCAGGCCGGGTTCGAGGACTCTATCAGGGCGACCTTCTTCCTACGTCGCCACGCCTTGATCTGCTTCTCCCGCGCTATCGCGGACTCCACGTCCGGCGTCTGCTCGTAGTAGGCAAGTCGGGTGAGGTGGTATCTGCTGGCAAAGCCGGGTACGAGCCTGCCGCGGTGCTCGTACATCCGTCTTCTGGGCTCTCCAGGTCGTTGGTTACGCCGACGTAGAGCGTCCCGGTCCTGCCGGTCAGGATGTACCCGTAGTATTGGCGGTCTTGCGCCACGCCCCCCTACAGGAGCTGGGACTGGACGGGGATGCCCTGGGGCTCCAGGACGACGACCCGCATCTCGGCGGGGAGGCTGGTGGCGGTGACGGTGAGGCGGGCCTGGGGCTCCGCGTCCCTCAGCCCCAGCTCCCGCAGGAAGGCGCCCCCGTCTCCCAGGGGCCCCGGGCCGCCCGGGGGCCTGTAGTGCATGGGCACCACGATACGGGGCTCCAGGTTCCGCGCCATCTCCACCGCCTGGGAGGCCCCCACGGTGGAGCCCCCGCTGGCGGGCGCCAGCAGCACGTCCACCGGGGTCAGGGCCTCCACCTGCCGGGTGGCCAGGGGGCTGCTCACGTCGCCCAGGTGGCATATCCGCACGTTGTCCATCTCGATGAGGTAGGCCGTGTTGCTCCTGCCCGGCGGGTCCCCTTCGCCGGCCGGCGTCATGACTCCCATCACGTAGATGCCCGCGAGCTCGTACTCCCCCGGGCCGTCCAGGAGCTTGGGCTCGCCGCCCACGCCCCGCCAGTTGCTGTGGTTCGGGTGCAGGTGGCTGATGGTTACGGCCAGCGCCTCGGCGCCGCCCATGCTCAGGCCGATGCCCTCGGGAAATGGGTCGGTGAGGATCACCGACGCGCCGGCGCGCAACCGGAAGCAGGAGTGTCCAAGCCAGACGATCTCCAAACAGACACCTCCAGTGAAGGGGTTATCCCACGGAGTTAACAATATAGCACACCCCGCGCGGAGCTTGACACCCGTTGGACGCCCATGCTAGATTCCAAATCAGGGATCCGGGCGCTCCGGTATGCCTGCGGAGAGGGCGGTGAGATGCTGAAATCGAGGACCAGCGCCGTACTCAACATCCTGGTGGAGAACTACATCGACAGCGCCACCCCGATAGCCTCCGAGGACATCGTCAGGCGGTCGCCCTGGAAGGTCAGCGCCGCCACCATCCGCAACGAAATGGCCGAGCTGGAGGAGGAGGGGTACATAGTCAGGCCCCACATCTCCGCCGGCGGCGTCCCCTCGGACAAGGGCTACAGGTTCTTCGTGGAGTCCCTGGAGGAGTCCCCGGAGCCCCCCGAGGCCCTGCGGCACGAGATCAGCTACCGCTTCAGCGACGCCCCCAGGGACCAGGAGGCGTGGGTCCAGCTCGCCGCCGGGGTATTGTCCCGGATGTCCGGGAACATGGCCATAGTGACGCTGCCAAGGGCCAACTACTCCCGCCTCAAGCAGGTGCAGCTCGTCTACCTCCAGGAGTTCCTGGCCCTGCTGGTGGTGGTGCTGCAGCAGGCCCGGGTGCGCCAGCAGCTGCTCCCCCTGGAGGAGCCCCTGACCCAGGACGAGCTCTCCGAGGTGTCCAACAAGCTCAACGAGGGGCTATCGGGCCTCACCTACCGGGAGATCAACGACAGGCAGCTCGAGCTGAGCCCGCTGGAGGAGATGGTGGTGGACGAGGTGGCCTCCACCCTCAAGGGGGCCGACGCCGAGGAGGCCCTGGAGCACAGCGTGGACGGTCTGCGCCTCCTGCTGGCCCAGCCCGAGTTCGGGGAGGCCCGGAAGGTGAGGGACGTGGTGGAGGTGCTGGAGGAGCGGGTGCTGCTCAGGAGCATCCTCTCGGACGTCCCCAGGCAGGGCAGCGTGGAGGTCATCATCGGCGCCGAGAACCGGGAGGAGCCCCTGCGTCCCTTCAGCATGGTGCTGGGCCAGTACGGCATCCCCGACGAGGCCTCGGGCGCCATCGGCGTGGTGGGACCCACCAGGATGGGGTACGGGAAGGCCATCGGGGGAGTGAAGTACCTCTCCAGCTACCTCAGCCGGCTCCTGATGCGCATCCACGGCAAGTCATAGGAGTGGAGGCCCCGAGCCGGCGCCCGGGGACGGGGGGCTTGGACTCCCGCTTTCGGAGGCTGTTATGCAGCTACCCGCGCAATATGTCATGCGAAGCCCCTCACATGTCATTCCGAGCCGTAGGCGAGGAATCTGAGGGACCCTACGACGAGCACGCCATGCCAAGAGGCCACGGTGCCGGTACTTGCCTGCATGGATAGATTCCTCTCTTCGCTGCGCTCCGCTCGGAATGACAGGAGGGGGCCGTCTGGCGGAATGACAGGAGGGGGCCGTCTGGTGGATGACAGGAGGGGGCCGTCTGGTGGATGACAGGAGGGGGCCCTCTGGCGGAATGACAGGCATGGGGTCCCCGGACTAACGACCATGGCCAAACGCGACTACTACGACGCCCTCGGTGTCCCCAGGGGCGCCTCCGAGGAGGAGGTGCGGAAGGCCTTTCGCAAGAAGGCCATGGAGTTCCATCCCGACAGGAACAAGAGCCCCGACGCCGAGGACCGGTTCAAAGAGGTGAACGAGGCCTACCAGGTGCTCATCGACCCCCAGAAGCGGGCCCGCTACGACCGGTTCGGACACGCGGGGGTGTCGTCGGGCTCGGGGGGGCCGGGGGGCTTCAACCGGGACTTCGAGGGCTTCGACGTCTTCGGCGGCTTCGGGGACATCTTCGACTCCTTCTTCGGGGACCTGGGCGCCAGGACCCAGCAGCGGGCCGCCCGGGGCAGCGACGTCCAGCACGCCGTGACCATCCCCTTCGAGGACGCCGTGTTCGGCACCGAGCGGGAGGTGGAGGTGACCCGGGTGGAGCGGTGCCAGGGGTGCCGGGGCTCGGGGAGCGCGCCGGGCACCAGCCCCAAGAAGTGCGACTCCTGCCGGGGCGCGGGCCAGGTGCGCCGGACCCAGCGGAGCGTCTTCGGCCAGTTCAGCCAGGTGGCCACGTGCCCGACCTGCCGGGGCCGGGGCTCCGTGGTCGACACCCCGTGCGGCGACTGCCACGGCGTGGGGGCCGAGCGCCGCCCGCGCAAGATCGTGGTCAAGATACCCGCTGGGGTGGAGGACGGGATGCAGATCCGCCTCTCGGGAGAGGGCAACGTGGGGAGCAACGGCGGCCCGCCGGGGAACCTGTACGTGGCCATCTCGGTACTGGACCACGCCCTGTTCTCCCGGGACGGGAACAACCTGGTGTTCGTGCTGCCCATAGACATGGTCCAGGCCGCCCTGGGGGACCAGGTGGAGGTCCCCACCCTCAACGGGGTCCAGACCCTCACCATACCCGCCGGCACCCAGCCCGGGGCCGTCTTCCGCATCAAGGGCAAGGGCGTACCTGCCATCAACGGCCACCGCCGGGGCGACATCGTGGTCCCCGTCAGGCTCCAGGTGCCCACGCATCTGGACGCCCACCAGCAGACGCTTCTGGAGGAGCTGGGCAAGACCCTGGAGAGCCCAGCCGCCGACTCCAGCCGCGACAAGGGCTGGTTCGACAAGATCAAGGACGCCCTGGGGTAGGGGCCCGCGCCCGCTTGTCCCTCCGTCCGGGAGCCGTCGCCGGGGGCGCCGCCAGCCGATGATCTGGCAAGAGCTCAGCATCCAGGTGCCCGGCGAGTTCGTGGAGCCCATCTCCTACCTGTTCGGCAAGTACGGCCATGGCCTCTCGGTGGAGGACCTGGGCGGCGGCCAGGTGATGATGCGCTCCTACCTGCCCAACACATCCAGGCGGCGGCGGGCCCGGATTGAGGTGGGAGTGAACCTCGTGCGCAGGCTCCAGCCCATGGGTGAGCTCCAGGTGACCGACCTGAAGGACAGCGACTGGGAGACGGCCTGGAAGGCCCACTTCGGCATACTCAGGGCCGGCAGCCGGCTGGTCATCAAGCCCTCCTGGCTGGAGTATGAGGCCAGGGGCGACGAGGTGGTCATCGAGCTGGACCCAGGCATGGCCTTCGGCACTGGCCACCACCCCACGACGAACGCGTGCCTGCAGGCCCTGGAGAGGCGCCTGAACCCCGGGGACACCGTCCTGGACCTGGGGGCCGGGTCGGGCATACTCTCCATCGCTGCGGCCCGCCTGGGCGCCGCCTCGGTGGTGGCGCTGGACGTGGACGCCACGGCGGTGAAGGCCTCCAGGAAGAACCTCAAGGCCGGAGGGTTCACCCAGGTCCAGCCGGCCAGGGGCACCCTCCCCCACAGGCTGGCCCCGCCCGAGCATTTCGACCTGGCCACCGCCAACATCAGCTCCAAGACGGTGCAGGAGATGGCCGGCCCGCTGCGGGACGTGCTGAAGCCCAACGGGACCCTCATCGCCTCGGGGATAGTCCAGCGCCAAGAGGAGGAGGCCAGGTCCGCGGTCACCCGGGCCGGGTTCCGCCACCTGGAGACCATCCTGGTGGACGACTGGGTGACCCTCCTGTTCTCCCGGGAGGCCCGGGTGCCCCGGGTGAACTGATGCACCGGTTCTTCGTCCCGCCGGAGTGGATACGGGGCGACCTGGTGCTCCTGCGGGAGGCCGCGGCGCACCAGGTCTCCCACGTGCTGCGGATGTCCCCCGGCGACAAAATCGCCGTCCTCGACGGCTCGGGGCGGGAGTACACGGTCAGCCTGGCCGCCTTTGCCAGGGACAGGGTCGAGGGGCGCGTGGTGGCCGTCCACGAAGGGGACCCGGCCCCCGACGTCAGCATCGTCCTCTACCAGGGCACCCTGAAAGGCGACCGGTTCCAGTGGGTGCTGCAGAAGGGGACGGAGCTGGGGGTGTCGTCCTTCGTCCCCCTGCTGTGCCGCCGCTCGGTGGCCCGGCACACGGCCGGCGAGCCGGGAGGCCGCCGTCGGCGCTGGATGGCGGCCATCACCGAGGCCGCGGAGCAGTGCGGGGCCCGGAGGCTGCCGGACCTGCTGGAGCCCACTCCCTTCAGGGCAGCCTGCGACGCCGTGGAGCCGTCGCACACGTCCATCATCCCCTGGGAGGAGGAGGCGGCCACGGAGCTGCGGCAGGCCCTGGAGGGCTCCTCCTCCCGCCACGTGGACCTGTTCATAGGCCCCGAGGGCGGGTTCGAGCCCGAGGAGGTGGAGTACGCGCGCTCCCGGGGGATAGTGCCGGTGTCCCTGGGAAGGCGCATCCTGCGCTCGGAGACGGCCGCCATCGCCGCGGTGACCGCCGTCCTGTACCACCGGGACGCCCTAGGCCTCTAGGGCGCCCCTCCAGAGGGGCCCGCTACTCGGCCCGGGGTGGCCTGCCCATCAGCTCGGCCACGGCCTGCTTGGGGTCCATGCCCTGGAACAGGACCCTGTAGGTGGCGTTGGCAATGGGCATCTCCACACCCATCTCCTCGGCCAGCTTGACGGCGGCGGCGGTGGTGAACACGCCCTCGGCCACGTTCTCCATGGACGCCCGGATCTCCTCCAACGCTCGTCCGGCGGCGAGCATGCGGCCCACCTGGTGGTTGCGGCTCAGGGGGCTGGCGCAGGTGGCCACCAGGTCTCCCAGCCCGGCCAGTCCCGCGAAGGTTATGGGGCTGGCCCCGGCAGCCACCCCCAGCCGGGTGATCTCCGCCAGGCCCCGGGTCATGAAGGCGGCCTTGCCGTTGTCCCCGTACCCCAGGCCGTCGCAGATGCCGGCGCCCAGGGCGATGATGTTCTTCAGGGCCCCGCCCAGCTCCACGCCGACGGTGTCCTCGTTGGTGTAGACGCGGAAAGTGCCGGACATCAGCAGATCCCGGGCGCGGGCGGCCGCCTCCGGAAGACGGGATGCCACCACAGCGGACGCGGGTTTGCCCCCGACGACCTCCAGGGCCAGGTTGGGCCCCGACAGCACGCTTATCCGGGGACGCAGGCGGTCGGGCAGCAGCTCCTCCAGGACCTGGCTCATGCGTTTGCCGGACTCCATCTCCAGGCCCTTGGAGGCGCTCAGCATGACCGGCTCGCCCCGGATGGCGCCCCGGACCCGGAGCACGTTGTGCCTCATGGTCGTGGATGGGACGGCGAGGATGACCATGGACGTCCCGCCAGCGGCCTCCTCGGGGTCGCTGCTGACCGTCAGGGGCTGAGGAAACTCCACCGCGGGCAGGAACCGGGCGTTCCGCCGGGAGGATGCCAGCTCCGCGGCCTCCTCGGGGCTTCTTGCCAGCAGGGTGACGGGCACGCCCTTGCGCGCCAGGAGGACTGCCAGGGTGGTGCCCCAGGTGGTGGCGCCGACTACCGTTACGCCGGTCAAAGCGACTACGTCCCGGTGGGGCCGGAGCCCGTGGCCTCACCTATTTTCTGGGCCGGCTGGCCGAGCTTCCGCTCGGTGCCCTCGAGCAGCCGTTGGATATTGTCCCGGTGCTGCCAGAGGATGATGGAGCACCCTATACCCGTGTAAACCAGGTACGTGGCCGGGGACTGGTCCAGAAGCGCGAGGGCCAGGGACGAGAGGAACGCGCCGAACAGGGACGCGATGGAGCCGAGGGAGAGGTACCGGGAGGGAAGGGTCACGACCAGGAAGCTGGCCACGGCTATGGCGCCGGCGATGGGCTCCATGACCAGGAGCCCTCCCAGGCCCGTCGCTATGCCCCTGCCCCCCTTGAACTTCAGGAACACGGGCCAGTTGTGGCCCGCCAGCGCCAGCAGACCGGCCGTGACCTCCACGGCCGGGTCGTCGGCCACGACCCTGGCCAGGAACACGGCCAGTACGCCCTTGCTCAGGTCCAGCCCCAGGGCGAGGACCGCGAGCTTGCCCCCGGCGCTCCTCAGAACGTTGGAGGTGCCGGTCCTGCCGCTGCCGTACTGGCGGATGTCCACACCCCGCACTGTCATCGCCAGGAGGAACCCCCAGGGTATGGACCCCAGGACGTAGGCAATGGGCGCAACCACGGCGTACTTGGTGTAGGTGCTGTCCAGGTCCAGGGCCAGCGCGATCACCACCACGTACACGGCCAGCACCGGCGGCACTAGCAGGCTCAGGACCAACGCGGCCATGGGGTCATATCCTTTCCCTGAACACCAGCCTCAAATGGGTGTGCGTATAGCCGAAGGCGGCCCTGAAGCGGTTCTCCAGGTAGCGTTCATAGGAGAAGTGTACCAGTTGCGGGTTGCGGACGGCAAAGACGAAGGTCGGGGGGTTTACGCCGACCTGCCTCACGGCCTGAAACCGGGGCCGTTGGCCCTTCCTGGAGGGCGGCATGTGGTCCGCAAGGGCATCCAGCATGGCGTGGTGCAGGCTGCGGGGCGGGACGCGCACGTGGCGCTCCTGGTAGACGCTCGAGGCCAGGTCCATCAGCTCCGAGACTCCCAGCCCGGTCAGCGCGGAGGTGAAGCAGATGGGGACGTAGGGCATGAAGTGGAGGCGTTCCCGGACCACCTGTACGGCCAGCTCACGCTCGGTGCCCTCGGTCTCGGGCACCAGGTCCCACTTGTTGATGACCACGATGAGGCCCTTGTAGCCGTCCCACGCGTGGCCGGAGATGTGAGCGTCCTGGGCTGTTCCCAATTCCGTGGCGTCCAGCACCAGGAGGGCGATGTCGCTTCGCTGCACCGCCCGCATGGCCCTCAACACGCTGTAGTACTCGATGCCCCGCTCGATCCTGCCGGGCCTTCGAAGCCCCGCCGTGTCTATCAGCACCACGGGGCTGCCCCTGTAGACGAACCGGGTGTCCAGCGCGTCCCTCGTCGTCCCCGGGGTATCGCTGACGATGCTGCGGTCCTGCCCCAGGATGGCGTTGTCCAGCATCGACTTGCCGACATTGGTCCTGCCGATGATGGCCAGCTTCATCGCGTCGTCCCGGACCTCTTCCACCCCCGAATCATCCTCGGGCGAGTCGTCCTCGGGCAGCAGGGAGACGACCCGTTCCATCAGGTCGAACACGCCCAGGTTGTGGTAGGCGCTGACGGGCATGGGGTCTCCCAGGCCCAGGGCGTGGAACTCCAGGGCGGCGACGTCTCTCCGGTGGTTGTCCACCTTGTTCACGGCCACCACCAAGGGCTTCTCGCTCCGTCGCAGCCAGCCGGCGATCTCCTCGTCGGCCGCGGTGAGACCGTCCACCACGTCCAGGAGGAGGACTATCAGGTCCGCTTCGGCCACGCCCGCCTCCACCTGGGCCTTTACCTGGTGGCGCAGGGGGTCTTGGGGCCTCGGCTCCAACCCGCCGGTGTCCACGACGATCATGTGGCGCCCCATCCACTCCACGTCGCCCATCAGGCGGTCCCGGGTCGTCCCCGGCACGTCGCTGACGATGGCGTCCCGTCCCTCGGTGAGGCGGTTGAAGAGGGTGGACTTGCCCACGTTG
This sequence comes from Dehalococcoidia bacterium, assembly GCA_034423015.1. GTDB lineage: Bacteria > Chloroflexota > Dehalococcoidia > Lucifugimonadales > JAGWBF01 > JAGWBJ01. Next base: position 39,536 of record DAOUJG010000016.1, read on the forward strand.
GGCCTGCCCACGATGGCTACAAGGGGAGTAGGCATGTCAGTTGTTGGACTCTTAGGCGTCCCGCGCGGGGCCCGTGGGACGCTAGCCCGCACCCATTATAAGCTCCAGCGCCGCCTTCTGGGCGTGCAGGCGGTTGCCCGCCTGGTCGTAGGCGGCAGACTGGGGGTGTTCCAGCATGCCTTCGGGCACCTCTTCGCCGTAGTGGGCGGGCATGGGGTGCATGAAGATGGCGCCCGCTGCGGCCCTGGAAAGGAGCTCCGGGTCGACGGTGTACCCCGCAAAGGCCTTGCGGCGGGCCTCGGACTCCTCTTCCTGGCCCATACTGGTCCACACGTCGGTGTACACCACGTCGGCGCCTGCCACGCCCTCCACGGGATCGGAGACCGAGGCGATCTCGCCCCCTCCCTGCCCGGCGCGCAGCTTTGCCGCTTCCAGGGTCTCGCCGTCCAGCCCGTAGCCGGAAGGTGCCGCAATGGTGAAGCTGGCCCCCACCGAGGCCACAGCCAGGCAGAGGCTCCTGGCCACGTTGTTGCCGTCGCCGATATAGGCCACCCTGAGGCCCCGGAAGCCGCCCTTGTGCTCGTAGATGGCCTGCAGGTCCGCCAGCGCCTGGCAGGGGTGCTCCAGGTCCGACAGGGCGTTGACCACGGGCACCGAGCCCGTCTCCGCCAGCTCCCGGAGGCTGGAGTGGGAGTTGACCCGCGCCACCACGCAGTCCACGTAGCGGGACAGGACCCGGGCCACGTCCGACACCCTCTCCCTCCTGCCCAGCCCGACCTCGTCGGGGCCCATGTAAAGGGCGTGACCGCCCATCTGATGGATGCCCACGTCGAAGCTGGCCCGCGTCCTCAGGGAGGGCTTCTCGAACAGCAGGGCCACCGTCCTGCCCGACAGGGCGGCGGAGCGGGGCTCCTTCGCCAAGGCAAGAGCCCGGTGGACGATGCCGGATATCTCCTCGGGGCTCAGGTCCAGAACGGAGAGGATGTGCCTGGTGGGCATGACGCCTCCTGTCGGCCCGAATCTTATATCAAATCGCGGGCCCCTTCAAGGCTGGCGCCCAGGGCCGGGGCGACGGTGGATTTGCCGACCCCGCCGGGTTAGAATGGGTGCCACCCTGAGCAGGACTAGAGAGAGTGAATGAGAAGATAGCCCCCGGCCTGACGGGCAGCAAAGAGACTATCGTGTGCGAGCACAACGTGGCCAGCCACGTCCCCAGGTTCAGCACGCCGTCGATGATCCTGCTGATGGAGCAAGCGTCGGTGGCGGCCCTGGCCCCGCACCTGGACCCCGGTGAGATCTCGGTCGGCTTCGAGGTGAACGTCCGGCACCTGGCGCCGTCGTCTATGGGGGCCAGGGTCGTCGCCCGCGCCGAGCTCACGGCGGTGGACAGGAACCGGCTGACCTTCGCGGTCCAGGCCCACGACGGCGAGACCAAGATCGGAGAGGGCACCCACCGCCGCGCCGTGATAACTCCCAGGGCCGAGTCCTAGTCCGCCCTCAAGTAGCAGGGCCGGCGTCAGCCGGCCCTGCCTGCATCTTTCCCTGGGGAGTCGTCGGGGGCCCTACACGTCCCAGGAGCGGCCCATGTCGTCGGGCGGCTGGGATATGTACTCGGCCACCCTCTGCTTGAACTCCCTGAGGGCCAGCGTGCCGGAGGAGTCGTCGGGCAGGTCCCCCTCCCTGATGCGGTCCTTCAGGTCCTCGAACAGCAGGTCCTCGTTCTTCCCATGGGGGATCTGGAAGAACTCGTTGTTGAACCGGGGGAGGTCTCCGGGCCCGAAGTAGCCCATCTCCCTTATGGAGTACCCCTCCAGGAGATGGGTCCCCTTGCCCAGCACGCTGCCCGTCTCCACGTAGTGGTCCATCACGGCCTTCAGGCCGTAACGCTGGACCGGGCACACTTTCATGCAGACGGCGCACCCCTCGTACCGGGCCATCACCGGCCGGCAGCGCCGGTAGATGAGCTTGTGCTTCTCCACGCCCCTCCACCAGACCTTGTCCCGCATCAGGGCCCTGCCGGGACACCGGTTCACGCACACCTGGCATATGGTGCAGAAGGAGTGGATGCCGTAGTCCACGGGCTCATCGTAGGTCACCTGTGCGTCGGTGCTGATGAGCATGATCCTGGCCCGGGAGCCGAAGTGGGGCGACAGAAGCTGCCCATTCGCCCCGAGCTGCCCCAGCCCCGCCGCCACGAACATGGGTATGTACGCGCCGCTGTTGTCGTTGGGACTGTGGACCTGGGCGTGGTATCCCAGGCTGCGGATGTAGTCGGCCAGCTCCAGGGCGACGACGCCCATGGTCCTGTACACGCCGTGGTGGGGGCCCTCGGCCTCGATGCTGGGGGCAGTCTGGGTGGGCTCGTAGTCCTGCTCCCAGGCGAGGCAGATGGCGTGGGGGAACTTGACCCAGTTCCTCTTGAACTTGAAGATGTAGCGCCTGTCGAGGCTGGTGAAGCCGACCTCGCCGAAGCCCATCTCCCGGGCCTTCTGCCGGATGTCCTGGGTAACGTCCTTGCCGGGGATGGGGGCCGCCGAGGGCTCTATGTCCCCGGTGTCCTTGGCCGCGGCGATTATGGGCCGATTGAGCCTGTCGTGCTCCTTGCGGTGCTCCAGCACCTCGTCGGTGTAGACGGACCATACCCAGTCCCGGTCGGCCGTCATGTCCACCGCCTGGCTCTCCAGGGGATACTCCCGGCTGTAGAAGTCCACTTCTTTGGGGCTCTGGACGACACCGGGCACGGTTTCCAGCTCCTCCGGGACATTGATGGTGATGTCCGTGTCGCCGTGGACCCTGCCGGGCCGCTTTATCGAGTGTCCGACCTTCAGCATGACATCCTCCTTTTTGGACCATTCCCGGGCTTGAGCCGGTTCCCGGGCTGGACCGATTCCCCGGGGAGCTCTATTCCGGGGCGGTTGCGCTACTCCTGCTTGGCGTACTCGTCCTGGGGGTTGCCCTGGAAGTTCAGGGGCATCTTCACGTACTGCTCCACGCGCTCCTTGAACTCCCGCAGGGCTTGGTCTCCCTCGGCGCCGTCGGGGAGCTCTCCGTTCTTGATCCTCTCTTTCAGGTCCTCGAAGGCCACGTCCTCGGACCTGCCGTGGGGCATGTCGAAGAAGTCGCTGCTGAACCGGGGCAGCTCGCCGGGGCCGAAGTAGCCCTTGCCCTTCATCGTGTAGCCTTCCAGCCCATGGGTGCCCTTGCCCAGCACCACGCCGGTGGCGGCGTAGTGGTCCAGCACGTTCTTCATCCCGTACCGCTGGATGGGGCACACCTTCATGCAGACGGCGCATCCCTCGTACCGGGCGATCACCGGGCGGCACCGGCGGTAGATGAGCTTGTGCTTCTGCACGCCCCTCCACCACACCTTGTCCCGCATCAGGGCCCTGCCGGGGCACCGGTTGACGCACACCTGGCAGATGTCGCAGAAGGCGTGCATGCCGTAGTCCACCGGCTCGTCGTAGGTCACCAGCGCATCGGTGGTGATGACGGTATGGCGGGCCCGGGAGCCGAAGTGGGGGGAGAGCAGCTGCCCGTTGGCCCCGAGCTGGCCCATGCCAGCCTGCATGAACATGGCCACGGTGGCCACCACGTTGTCGTCTGGGTGGTGTACCTGGGCGTGGTACCCCAGGCTTCGGATATAGTCTCCCAGGGCCAGGATGGGAGGGACCATCTCGCGGTAGGTGTCGAAGTGGGGCCTCTCGGCAGACATGCCGGGGGCGCCCTGGGTCCCCTCGTAGTCCTGCTCGTAGGCTATGCAGACGGCGTGCTGAAACTGGACGTAGTCGCGGATGAACTTGAACACGTACCGCCTGTCCAGCCGGGTGATGCCCACCTCGCCGATGCCCAGCTCCCGGGCCTTGGTCTTGATGAGCTCGGAGACATCCTTATCCGGGACGGGGGTCCCCGTGGGTTCGAGGCCGGTGGTGGCGCGGCAGGCCTCCACCAGGGGACGGTTCAGCCTCTCGTGCTCCCGGTGGAAGTCGTTGAGCTCCTGGGAGTGGAAGGGCCACTCCCAGTCCCGGTCCGCCGTGGTCTCGACGTTGGCCAACTCCAGGGGGTACTCCCGGCTGTAGAAGTCCACCTCAGCGGGGCGCTGCACGATCCCGGGGGCCGTCTCCAGCTCCTCGGGCACGTTCAGCACCACGGGCGGGTCTTGTGCCTTCTTCCCGGGCCTGGTCACCGAATGGCCTATCTTCAGCATCGGCTACTCTCCTCCTGCAGACCTGCGGGTCCGTTATTCTTCGTCGTCCAGGCCGTACCACTCGGCCTCCATCACGTCCCCGCCGCCCTTGACGGCCTTCTCCAGCGCGGCACGGAACTCCTGGAACACCCGGTCTCCCTCGGGGCCCTCGGGCACCTGGCCCGACTGGATCTTGGCCTTCAGCCCATCCAGGAGGGCCCCTTCGGCGGTCCCCTCGGGGTTGTGGAAGAAGTCGGCGTCGAACCTGGGAAGCTCGCCGGGGCCGAAGTAGCCCAGCCCCTCCATCTCGTAGCCCTCCAGGTCGTGGGTGCCCTTGCCAAGCACCTGGCCGGTGGTGGCGTAGTGGTCCATCACCGTCTTGAGGCCGTACCGCTGGACGGGGCAGACCTTCATGCACACGGCGCACTGGGCGTAGCTGGCCATCACGGGTCGGCACCGCTTGGCGACGATCTTGAACTTCTCCACGCCCCTCCACCACACCTTGTCCCGCATCAGGGCCCGGCCGGGGCACCGGTTGACGCACACCTGGCAGATGTCGCAGAGGGCGTTTATGCCGTAGTCCACCGGCTGGTCGTGGGTCACCGGGGCGTCGGTGGTGATGACGGTCAGCCTGTGCCGCGAGCCGAAGTAGGGGGACAGGAGGTAGCCCATGGCCCCCTGCTGTCCCATGCCCGCCGCCACGAACATGGGTATTATGGCGGCGGCGGCGTCGGCGTAGCTGTGCACCTGGGCGTGGTATCCCAGGCTGCGGATGTAGTCGGCAAGCTGCAGGGTAAGGGCCCCGCCCCGTCGATAGGTGGCCAGGGCCGCCTTCTCCGCAGTCTCGCTGGGGATGGTCTGCGTCTCTTCGTAGGGCTGCTCGACGGCGACGCAGATGGCGTTGGGGTAGGGCTTCACCCAGCCCCTCTTGCTCTTGAAGGTGTACCGGTTGTCGTAGGCGGTGATGCCCACCATGGCGAAGCCCACGTCCAGGGCCTTCTGCTTGATCTCCCTGGTTACGTCCTTGCCGGGGACGGGCTCGGCGGTGGGCTCCACGTCCCCCGAGTCCCGGGCGGCCAGCACCAGGGGCCGGTCCAGACGCAGGTGCTCGTCCAGGGTGTCCTTGATGTCCCCCGTGTTCAGGTACCAGGAGGCCCAGGCGAACTGCTCTATGTTGTGGGTCTCGAGGGGGTAGTTCCTGGTGTAGTAGTTCACCGTATCGGGGTCCTGCCGGTGGCCCGGTACGGTCTCCAGCTCCTCCGGTATGGGGATCACGTCGGGGTCGGAGTCCGTATCGGCGCCCTTCAGGCTGCCGGGGACCGTGACGGTGTGGCCTATCTTCAGCATAGCCTTCCTCCCGTTCTGACGGTGCTGCCGTTCTGACGGTGCTACTGGGCCCGGTCTACTCTTCGTCCTCGAGGCCGTACCACTCGGCCTCCATGACGTCTCCGCCGCCCTTCACCGCCCCCTCCATCTGTGCGCGGAACTCCTGGAAGACCCGGTCTCCCTCGGGGCCCTCGGGCACCAGGCCCGATTGGATCTTGGCCTTCAGCTCCTCGAGGATGAACCCCTCGGCGGTGCCCTCCGGATTGTGGAAGAAGTCGGCGTCGAACCTCGGCAGGTCGCCGGGGCCGAAGTAGCCCAACCCCTCGAGCTGGTACCCCTCCAGGTCGTGGGTGCCCTTGCCCAGCACCTGGCCGGTGGAGGCGTAGTGGTCCATGACTTCCTTGAGGCCGTACCGCTGGATGGGGCACACCTTCATGCACACGGCGCAGGAGGCGTAGGCGGCCATGACCGGCCGGCACCGCTTGGCCACGATCTTGAACTTCTCGACACCTCTCCACCACACCTTGTCGCGCATCAGGGCCCGTCCGGGGCAGCGGTTGACGCACACCTGGCAGATGGAGCAGAAGGCGTTGATGCCGTAGTCCACCGGCTGGCCGTGGGTCACCGGGGCGTCGGTGGTGATGAGGGTGAGTCGGTGGCGGGAGCCGAAGTGGGGGGAGAGCAGGTAGCCCATGGCGCCCTGCTGGCCCAGGCCGGCGGCCACGAACATGGGTATCACCGCGCTGGCGGCGTCGGCGAAGCTGTGCACCTGGGCATGGTAGCCTAGGCCGCGTATGTAGTCGGCGAGCTCCAGGCACAGCTCGCCGCCCCGACGGTAGGTGGCCAGCACCGCCGTCTCCGCCGCTTCGCTGGGAATCATCTGGGTCTTGTCGTAGGGTTGCTCGATGGCCACGCAGACGGCGTTGGGGTAGGGCTTCACCCACCCCCTCTTGCTCTTGAAGGTGTAGCGGTTATCGTAGGCGGTGAACCCCACCATGCCGAAACCCAACTCCAGGGCCTTCTGCTTGATCTCCTCGGTGACGTCCTTGCCCGGCGCCGGCGCTTCGGTGGGCTCCACGTCCCCGGACCCCCTTGCCGCCACGACGATGGGCTTCTCCAGGCGCAGGTGCTCCTCGAAGGCCTCCCTCATGTCGCTGGTCTTGAGCATCCAGGAGGCCCAGGAGTAGTTGACGATGTTCTCGCTCTCCAGCGGGTAGTTCCTGGTGTAGTAGTTGACGGTATCCGGGTCCTGCCGGTGCCCCGGTACGGTCTCCAGCTCTTCGGGAATGGGAATGGAGTCGGGCTCCGCTCCCTCCCCGGACCCCTTCAGGGCGCCGGGTACCGTCACAGTGTGGCCTATCTTCAGCATAGCCTTCCTCCCGTTCTGACGGTGTTGCCGGGCCTGGTCTACTCTCCGGCCTCCAGGGAGTACCACTCGGACTCCATGGCATCCCCTCCGCCCTTGACGGCCGCCTCGATGTTCTCCCGGAACTCCCGGAAGATCCGGTCGCCCTCGGGGCCCTCGGGCACCATCCCCGACTGGATCTTGTCCTTGAGCTCGTCCAGAAGCGATCCCTCGGCGGTGCCCGTGGGGACCGTGAAGAAGTCGGTGTCGAACCTGGGCAGCTCTCCGGGGCCGAAGTAGCCCAGCCCCTTCAGCTCGTAGCCTTCCAGCTCGTGGGTGCCCTTGCCCAGCACCTGTCCCGTCTTGGAGTAGTGGTCCATCACCGTCTTCAGCCCGTAGCGTTGCACGGGGCAGACCTTCATGCAGATGGCGCACTGGGTATAGCGGGACATGACGGGGCGGCACCGCTTTGCGACGATCTTGTGCTTCTCCACGCCCCTCCACCACACCTTGTCGCGCATCAGGGCCCTTCCGGGGCAGCGGTTCACGCACACCTGGCAGATCTCACAGAAGGCGTTGATGCCGTAGTCCACCGGCTGGTCGTGGGTGACCGGCGCGTCGGTGGTGACCAGCGTCAGGCGGTGGCGGGAGCCGAAGTGGGGCGAGAGCAGGTAGCCCATGGCCCCCTGCTGGCCCATGCCCGCCGCCACGAACATGGGTATGATCGCCGCGGCGGCGTCGGTGAAGTTGTGCACCTGTGCGTGGTACCCCAGGGTGTTTATGTACTCGGCCAGCTTCAGCGCCTGGGCCCCGCCCCTGCGGTAGGTGGCCAGGACGGCCACCTCCGAGGTCTCGCTGGGTATCATCTGGGTCTCTTCGTAGGGCTGCTCGACGGCCAGGCAGATGGCGTTGGGGTGGGGCTTGACCCAGCTACGCTTGTGCTTGAAGGTATAACGGTTGTCGTAGGCGCTGATGCCCACCATGGCGAAGCCCAGCTCCAGGGCCTTCTGCTTGATCTCCCGGGTCAGGTCCTTGCCCGGCACCGGCTCGGCGGTGGGCTCCACGTCCCCCGAGGCGCGGGCGGCCACCACTATGGGCCGGTCTCGGCGCAGGTGATCGTGGAACGCCTCGTTCATGTCTCCGTTCTTGATGGACCAGGAGATCCAGGCGTAGTTGATGAGGTTCTCGCTCTCCAGCGGGTAGTTCCGGGTGTAGTAGTTGACCGTCTCCGGGTCCTCGGGGTGCCCCGGTACGGTCTCGAGCTCCTCGGGTATCGGGATGACGTCGGAGTCGGAATCCGTCGCGGATCCCTTCAAACTGTTGGGAACCGTAACACTGTGGCCTATCTTTAGCATGTACGATCCTGCCCTTTCTCCGAGGCCTGGGACACCCACCTATTCTCTCGCCGCGCACCTGCTGTGTCAAGCTAGTATGCCGATGGTTGGTATCAGTTGGCCGTGCTAGCGGGAGGTCTTCCTGGCAATCATCGCGTCGGCCAGGGGGCTCTGCCTGGAGCCCACGTCCACGTTGACCAGGGCCGGCTTGCCCGAGGCCAGCGCCCGCCGCACCGCGGGGACCACCTCCTCGCCGCGCTCCACGTACTCGCCGTGGCCCCCGATGGCGGAGACCACCTGGTCGTAGCGGACGTAACGCAGGTCGGTGGCGACGGCCCTCCCGTAGTAGGCGATCTGGAAGTTCTTGTCGATGCTCCAGGTGGCGTCGTTGCCCATCACCGCCGTGAAGTCCAGGTTGAACCGCACCGCCGTGTCGTACTCCATTGTGTAGAAGCCGAAGGCCCCGTCGCCGATGAACAGGAGCACCTTGGCGTTGGGCCTGGCCAGCTTGGCGGCCATGGCGTAGGGGAGGCCGCAGCCAAGCTGGCTCAGGGGCCCCAGCCGCATCCAGTGTCCGGGCTTCCTGGCCTTCAGATAGCACCGCCCCCACTGGGCGTAGTCGCCGCCGTCGAAGATGAGGATGGTGTCGTCGTCGGTCTCGCTCTCCAGCTCGGTGAACACCCGCATTGGGTGGAGGGGTGTCTCGTCGGTCGAGAAGGACTCCAGGCGCTCCATCCAGCCCGTACGGTCGGCCCTGAGCTGGTCGGTCCAGGGGTCCAGCCTGCCCGCGGGCCAGCTCCCCCTGGCCGCCTCGGAGGTCATCTGCTCCACCACGGCGCCGATGTCTCCGAGGATTCCCACGGACACGCCCCGGTTTCGCCCGATCTCCGCCGGCGACGGGTCCACCTGGACCAGGCGGGCATCGGGGGGAAAGGCGTGGCCGTACCGGTAGCGGTGGTCGAACCGCTTGCCCAGCAGCACCACCACGTCGGCCTCCCGGAACCGCCGCGCCGCCGCGTTGAGGGCCCCGTCGGCGTAGCCGAAGCACAGGGGATGGTCGTCGGAGACCAGGCCCCTGGCCTGCTCGACGGTGAAGACGGGGACTCCCGTGGTCTCGATCAGCGCCTGGAGGGCCTCGGGGGCCACCGAGTACCTGGCCGCGTTGGCCGCGATCACCACCGGGCGCTGGGCGCTCCGGAGGAGGTCGACGGCCTCCCGGACCAGGTCCGGGTCCCCGTGGGCCCGTCCCCTGTCCCGGTACTGGGCCGGAGCGTAGCGGGGCAGCTCATCCTCAGACGCCTCCTGCTCCTGCAGGTCCACGGGGATGGTCAGGTGCACCGGCCCGGGCCTGCCCGACATGGCGGTGCGAAAGGCCGTGGCCACGAAGTCGGGGATGCGCCGCCGCTCGTGGATGAGCCAGGCCCCCTTGGTGACCGGGGCGGCCATCTCCACCTGGTCTATCTCCTGGAAGGCCGTCATCCCCTTCTCGGAGAGCTCGCTGGCGCCGCTGATGAAGACCACGGGGCTCTCGGAGGTGTAGATGTTGGGCAGGGCCGATATGGCGTTGGAGAACCCGGGCCCCCCGGTGAATATGCACGCCGCGGGCTCGCCCGTGACCCGGCACCAGGCGTCGGCCATGTGCATCGCCGCCGCCTCGTGCCTGGTGTCGATGAACTGGACGCCCTCGTCCTCGACGGCGTCCACCAGGGGAAGCACCGTGTCGCCGACGATGGTGAATATCCGGCTTATGCCCTCCTGCTTCAGGGCGCGGACCAGCAGGTGCGACCCGGTGAGCTTGGCCATGGTGTGCGGCTCCTTTCTATTCTGTGATGCGTCCAGTCAGGGCATCCAGTTAGGGCGTCCGGTCAGGGCGTCCAGTCAAGCTGCAACCGTTAGAGCTTACAGGTGGGACACCCCCACCGCAAGGCCCTCCTTGAACCCCGGCCCCCCGCTGGGGTATGGTGGGCCCCAAACTCGCAGGGGAGGTCGCCATGCGCATCGCGGTCATGGGCGCCGGAGCCGTCGGGGGCTACTTCGGGGGACAGCTTGCCAGGGCCGGCAACGACGTGACGCTGATCGCCCGCCGCGCCCACCTGCAGGCCATTCGAGACAGCGGGCTCACCGTCAAGTCCCACTGGGGAGAGTTCAACGTGAAGGTCGACGCCACCGACGACACCAGCGGCGTCGGCCCCGTGGACCTGGCCATCCTCAGCGTAAAGGGCTACCAGAACGCCGCGGCCATCCCCGCCTTGGCGCCCATGATGGGCGATGGATCGTGCGTCCTGACCCTCCAGAACGGGGTGGCCAGCTACGACGAGGTGGCGAGGGTGGTCGGGGCAGGCCGGGTCCTGGCCGGCGCCGCCTACATGGAGACCCACGTGGAGTCGCCGGGCGTCATCGAGCAGGAGGGAGAGGTGGTGCGTGTCGTGTTCGGCGAGGCTGACGGGGAGGAGACCGAGCGGGTCCGCTGCATCCGGGACACGCTGCGGGCCGCCGGCGTGGACGCGCAGGTCTCCGGTGACGTGATGAAGGCCCTGTGGACCAAGTTCCTGTACATCGCCACCATGGCCGGGGTCTCCAGCGCCGCCCGCACCCCCATGAGCGTGCTCCTGACCCTGGACGCATCCAGGGAGACCATGGTCTCCTGCGTGCGCGAGGTGGAGGCCGTGGCCCGGGCCAGGGCCATAGACCTGGACCCGGACGTGGTCCAGCGCACCATGGAGTACATGGACGCCGAGGCCGAGGCCCTCCAGGCTTCGATGCACACGGACCTGAGCGCCGGGCGACCCCTGGAGCTGGAGGCGCTCAACGGCACGGTCGTCCGGATGGGACGGGAGTTGGGCATACCCACCCCGGTGAACGACACGCTGTACTCGGCCCTGCTGCCCCACAGGGAGGGGTCTGCTGCCGGGAGCTAGTCCAGCACCATGATGGAGTTGGACTTGATGACCAGGAACACCTCCTGGCCCTTCCGGAGCTCCAGGGACTCCAACGCCTCGGGGGTGATCTCCACCAGGAGGGGCGCCCCCACGTCGGCGTACAGCATCACGGCCCCGCCGATGCGGTGGACGCTCTGTATGCGCCCCTCCAGGATGTTCCGCGCGCTGATGCCCCGGGGCCGGTCCACTGCCACGATGATGTCCCCGGCCCTGATGGCCACGGAGATCACGTCGCCGTCCCCCACGTCGGGAGGCGCCGCGGGTATCCACAGGGTGGCGTCGCCCAGGGCCGCGGCGACCAGGCTGTCGCCGGGACCCCGGCCGGATACCGTAACGTCCAGCAGGTTCTCCAGGCTCCCGCCCTCCACCAGGGAGTGGACGAAGGGGTTCAGCAGCACCCTTCGCGGGTGGTCGAAGGCGAGCTGCCTGCCCCGGGAGATGACCAGCGCCCGGTCGGCGATGGCCAGCACCTCGGAGATGTTGTGGGAGACGTACACCATGGGGATGCCAAGCTCCCGGTAGACGTCCTTCAGGTACCGCAGAATCCGACCTCTCAGGGAGAGGTCCAGGGATGCCAGGGGCTCGTCCAGGAGGAGCAGCTCCGGGGAGGTGGCCAGGGCTCGGGCCAGGGCCACCCGCTGGGCCTCCCCGGTGGACAGGTTCGCAGGCCGCCTGTCCACCAGCGCCTCCAGGTCCAGAAGCTGCACCAGCCGCTCCGGCTGGATACGCCGCTGCTCCGGGGGGGTCAGGTCGTAGCCGAACAGGATGTTCTGCCAGACGCTGCGGTGAGGGAACAGGAGGCTCTCCTGGAACATGTAGCCGACCCGCCGACTCTCGGGCCTCAGGTCCACCCTGCCCGGGGAGGCGAACAGGGTCCGCCCTCCCAGGACTATGCTCCCCTCGTCGGGGGCTACCAGGCCCGCGATGCTGTTCAGCAGCGTGGTCTTCCCGCTGCCCGAGGGGCCGAAGACGGCGGTAATCCCGTGGGGGATGGATGCCTCGACCTCCAGGGTGAGGGCCGGGTACGACTTGCGCACGCGGACTTCCACGGCGGCGGCTCCCATGGCTACGCCACGGCCCGCCTGGCCAGCCGCTGGTGCACGGCCAGGGCCACGAAAGCGAGGACCAGGCTGGCGACTATCAGCCGCACCGCCGCCGCGTCGTCCCCGACCTGGAGGCGGTTGAAGATGAACAGGGGGACCGTCTGGGTGCTGCCCGGGATGTTGCCCGCCACGACGATGGTCGCCCCGAACTCCCCGAGGCCCCTGGCGAAGGCCAGGAGCACCGCGGCCAGGATTCCCCGGTGCGCCAGTGGGATGGTCACCGTGAAGAAGGTCCGCAGGGGCCCCGCCCCCAGGCTACGGGCAGCCAGCTCCAGGCGCGGGTCCACCCCGGACATGGCGATCTCGATGGACCTGACCATCAGGGGCATCGCCACCAGACCGGCCGCCAGGGCCGCCGCCACCCAGGTGAAGACCACGTCAACGCCGAAGAGCGCCCTCGCCGCCGCCCCGACGGGGCCGTCGCGGCCCAGCACCAGCAGCAGGAAGTAGCCGGTCACCACCGGCGGCAGCACCAGCGGGAAGGAGACCACCGTGTCCAGGGCGGCCTTTCCTGGCACGTTGGACTTGGCCAGCAGCCACCCCAGCAGCAGCGCCACGGGGAGGCCCAGGGCGGTCCCCAGGGCCGCCACCTGCAGGGACAGGGCTATGACCCGGAGCTCGTCGGACGACAACACTCGAATACCCTCCCATCCAGCCGCCTGGACACGGGAAGCGCCGCGGCATCCCCGCGGCATCCGGGTGTCGGCGGCGGTTACTCCAGGGGAACGAAGCCCAGGTCCCGGAGGACCTGCCGCCCCGTCTCCCCGGACAGGTACGTCAGAAAGGCGAGGGCCGCGTCCTGGCGGGACGAGCGGGAGAGGACCGCCCCCGGGTACGAGATGGGCGCGTGGGAGCCGGCGGGGAAGGGTGCAACCACCCGGAACCCCTGTCCTCCGCCCACGTCGGTCCGGTAGACGATGGCGGCGTCGACGTTCCCAGTCTTCACGTAGCCCAGGGCGGCGCGGACGTCCCGCCCCAGGATGGTCCTGGGGGACAGGGCCTCCCAGAGCCCCAAGGACCGCAGCGCCTCCCGGGCGTAGGCTCCGGCGGGGGCAAGGTCCGGGTCTGCCATGGCGACGCGTACGTTCCCCGAGGCCAGGTCCTCCACAGAGGCCAGCCGGGTGTCCCCCCGGGCGGTGACCAGGACAAGCCGGTTGGACAGCAGCGCCCTCCGCGTCCCCGGCGCCAGCAGACCGCGGTCTTCCAGCAGGTCCATGGGCTGGTCCCCGGCGGATATGAACACGTCGGCTGGTGCGCCCCGGACTATCTGACGGGCCAGGGCCCCCGAGCCGCCCACGTTGCGCTTCACCCGCACCCCCTCGGCCTCGGTGAACCCCCGCTCCAGCCTCTCCATGGCGTCGGTGAGGCTGGCGGCAACGAACACCAGTACCTCCTCCTCGCCGTTTCCGCAGGCCGGGGCGGCCATGGCCACGGCCAGGAGGAGGCCCAGGAGCGCCCTCACGGCTAGCCGATCTGTTCCAGTACCTGCCTGGACAGCATCATCTTCACCGGGCTGATGGGGCGGAAGGTGCGGGACACCCGTACGTCCCCCGCCAGGCTGAGGAGGCTGTACGCGTCGTAGGGCTTCATCCCCTTCTCGTCCACCAGGAAGTCCACCATGTCGCGCACGGCCTGCTTCATGGCGGGCCCCAGGTCGTCGCCGTAGGAGAGGGTGACAAAGTGCTCGGGCGTCACGGCCCGGGGGCCCTTGATGTTCATGCCCTTCTCCAGGGTGATCCGCACGTGCAGCTCCGCCTCGCACTCCCCGCCGGTGCCGGCCACGGCGCCGTCTCCCACCACGGCGTGGCAGTCGCCGAAGGCCAGCAGGCCCCCTTCGACGAACACGGGCATGTACAGGACGCTGCCCTCCACCAGCTCCTTCATGTCGATGTCTCCCCCGTAGGGCCCGCTGTCGCTGGCGGTGTTCTGGAGGTAGGTCGGAGTGGTGGCCACCAGGCCGGGGGAGGGTCTCACGGGGATCTTGATGCCGCCCGGGAACACCACGTTGCCGCCCTCTATGGGCATGACCGTGGCGTACCCCTCGTCGAACTCGGCCTCCAGGAACCCCCTTCCCGGCATCACCAGGTGTACCGCCTCGTTGCCGGGCACGATTCTCATCAGGTCGATCCTCAGGGCGTCGCCGGGAGCGGCCCCCTCCACGTAGATGGGCCCGGTGGCCGGCCCCTTCAGGGTGCGCTCACTCACCTCGGCCGGGTCCCGCAGCCCCTGAAAGGCGTCCCAGGTCTCCACTATCAGCTCCTCGCCCGAGGCGATGGTGATGGCCGGCTCTCCTTTGGGGTCCAGGACGTAGATGTGGTTGTCCTTGGTGAGACGCTTCACCGGTATTCCTCCTTACTGGGGTTGGGCTTGACTGAGGTTGGGCTTGCTGGAGTTGGCCGGACTGGAGTTGGCCGGGCGCCGGAACGGCCGGCGAGGGTCCGAGAGGGCTAGCCGGGGGTCTCCGACGGGAGGACCAGGACCGGCACCTCGCCGGAGCGGATGATGCGGTCGGTCACGCTGCCCAGGAGCATCCGCTTGAACCCCCCGTAGCCGTGGGTGCTTATCACGACCAGGTCGATGCCGTTCTCCAGGGCGTACTCCAGGATCTTCTCGTGGGCGTAACCTTCCACCACCGCCGTCTCCGCCTTGGCGCCCTCGTCTCGCAGCCGCGAAGCGAGGTCATCCAGGTACCTGCGGGCGACGGCCTTGTCCCGGTCGATCTCCTCCCGGGCCTGCCGCATGGTGTCGACCCCCGCGTAGAGGGCGTGTATGTTCGACCCCCTCATGGCGTCGATCTCCGGACGCCGGGAGACCACCTGCAGCAGGTGCAGGGTCGCGCCCAGGGGGTTTGCCAGCTCCGCGGCCTTCTGGAGCGCCTTTTCCGACAGATCGGACCCGTCCAGGGGGACCAGTACCCGCTGATACATGCCGGTTTCTACCCTCCGTTGGGATCGTCTATCACGAACAGCCAGTCGCCGTTGGGCTGGCGGCGGGCCACCTCCCTGCTGTGGCCCGTCGTGTTTGCGGCGCTGCCGTCGGGATTGGTGCCCGTCAGCGACCAGGAGCCGTACAGCAGGGCGATGTCCCCCGACTCGACGGCCTCGACTTCTATGGTGATAGTGGGCTTCATCGCCACGATATCCGCCAGCACCTTGCGTATGGCGTCCTTGCCGGTAGCCACGTTCCCGGGTGCGACCACAAAGGCGGCGTCGGGCTCGTACAGGGCCAGGGCGGACTCCACGTCCCCAGCGGTGAGGAACTGTCCGATCATCGTGTCCAGGTCTTCGGGCTTGCGTGCGGGCATGTCGCCACCCCGGTATCGTATCCAGGACCGGCCTGTGCGTTATGCTTCGGGCCTGTACGTGGGGATTATAACACGCCGCCTGGCGGCGATTCGGCGCCGGCTTCCCGTTCCTTGACACCCGGGGCGGCCAAAAAATATCATACGGTGGAAGCTGCACTAGGAGCGTCCGGAAGGGCGCGTAAGGAGGTCCCCCATGGCATCGGTGCGAAGCGACCTGCGGGCCCGGCTGGACCGGGGAGAGACGGTAGTGGCCCCCGGCGCCTACGACCCCATAGGGGCCCGCGTCGTGGAGTCCCTGGGATTCCACGCCGTCTACACCGGCGGCTACATGTCCGGCGCCCACCTGGCGGTCTCCGAGCCCCTGATGACCATGACCGAGCAGGTGGAGGTGGCCCAGAGGGTGGCCCGTGCCGCCGACCTGCCCGTCATCTGCGACGGAGGGGCGGGATACGGCGACCCCGTCCACACCATGCGGGCCGTCAGGGCCTACGAGGACGCGGGGCTGGCGGGAATCCACATCGAGGACCAGGTGTACCCCAAGAGGGCCTCATACCACATGGGCCTGGAGCACGTCACCCCCATGGATGAGCTGGTCGAGAAGATGAAGTACGCCCTCCAGGCCCGGAGGGACAGGGACTTCCTCATCATCGGACGGACCGACGCCTTCTCCGCCGTGGAGGGCAACATGGAGGAGGCGATACGGCGCGGCCTGGCGATGAGGGACCTGGGCGTCGACCTTGTGATGCCCCGGGGGGTGAGGGAGCCGAAGGACCTGGAGGAGTACCGCAAGGGGGTCCCCGACGTGCCCCTGCTGGTGATCGCGGGGCACGACGACATCTCCGTCCAGCAGTACACGGACCTGGGGTACCAGATCATCATCTACGCCACCACGCCCATAATCACCGCGGCCATGGCCATGATGGAGGCCTACCAGAGCCTGAAGGACACCGGCTACATCGGCATAAACGCCACGGAGGTGGCGGCCCGCCGCCGCAGGGTGGAGGCGCTGATCAGCCTACCCGAGTACTACGAGGTCGAAGCCGCGACCACCGAGAGGGCGTACCAGGCCCACGAGCGGGCGCCGACCTAGTACGGAGCGCCCGGGCGCCACCCTGACCTTGTGGGGCCTCCCTTGCGGAGGCCCAGTCGCCCTCCCTGACCGGCTTGGCCGCCCTGACGCAGAGACGGAGCCCCAAGCGGAGCTAGGCGGCCCGGCGGGCGGTCCCGCGGCGGGGTACCCTTTGGGGAGGCCGGGGCCTTCGCACCGCCAGGTAGAAGAGGGCGGCCAGGCCGTAGAAGGGCGCGAAGGTCAGCAGCACCAGCTTGTAACTGTCCGTCGTGTCGAAGACCCACCCGGCGTAGATGGGCGTGAACAGCATGCCGATGTTGAAGCAGGTGCTCATTATGCCCATCAGGGTGGCGAAGCTCTTCCGGCCGAAGAAGTTGCCCAGCAGCACCCAGTTCAGGGTGCTTCCCCCCTGCTCCACGGCCAGCAGCACCACGAACACGTACACCGCCAGGTTGCCCTCCAGCCCCAGCAGGCCCAGGGTCGCCAGCCCTCCCAGGGCCATGCTGGCGCCGATCAGCGGCTGGATGGGCAGCCGGTCACCCAGGAACCCGGCCATCAGCCGTGTGGGCACCGACAGGAAGAACAGCAGGGAGAACAGGAAGCCCGCCGTTTCCCTGTCGACCCCCTTCCACACGAACATCTCGACCATGTGGAGGGATACGGCCCCCCAGAGCCCTATCCTGAGCACGGTGGCCGTCAGCAGGACCCAGTAGGCGCCGGTGGCCAGGGCCTCCCTGACGGAGAAGTCCACCGGAGGCGTCTCGGCTGCGGGTCCCGCCGCGGGGGCGTCCCTGCCGTCGCCGGCCTGATCCCCGTCGGGAAGCAGGCCCATGCTCTCGGGAGAGCGGCGGACGACCAGGGCCAGGGGCACCACGACGACGCACATGAAGATGCCCGAGTAGAGCATCACCTCCCGCCACCCCAGGGAGTGGACCCCCAGGGTGACCAGGGGCAGGATGACGGCGCCGCCCGAGGAGAAGCCGGTGATGCAGATGGACATGGCCATGGAGCGCCGCCGCACGAACCAGGTGTTCACGGCGCTCAGGAGGGTCTGCCCCATGCCCGCGCTGCGCCCCGCCGAGACTATCAGGACGAACACGGCCAGGAAGACCCAGTAGCTGTCCACCCGGTGGAGGAGGACGTATCCCGCGCCGGCCATGAGCCCGCCGACCAGTATCATGGGCCGGGGGCCGAAGACGTCCACCAGGCGGCCCACGAAGGGGCCCGCGATGCTGCCCTCGGCCCGGGATGTGGCGAATATGATGGAGGTCTGGGCGCTGTTGAGGCGCAGGTCCTCCTTGATGGGGCCGAAGAAGATGCTGTTGCTCTGCCAGAAGAGCCCGCCGGACAGGGCGCCCAGCACGAAGGTGGACACGATGATCCACCAGCCGTAGTAGACGCGGCCGACCCTGGCCCGGAAACGGGCTACGGAGGCCATGTTGCCCGGTTTCGGACCTAGACGGCGGCCTTGGCCAGGGAGTCGATGAGGGAGCCGAACCCGGGTCTGGGCTCGATGTCCAGCAGCTTGAACGCGGCCCAGACGGTGGCCTGGTTGGAGGTTATCACGGGCCGGGACAGGCGCCGCTCCAGGTCCGCCGCCACCTCCATGGACCTCCACGCGGTGCAGGAGCAGAAGAGGGCCTCGGCTTCGGGACGGCACGCTTTGGTGGAGAATTCAAGGACCGACTCCGGGGGCTGGTCGCAGATGCCGGAGTTGCCCGTTGCCGAGGCCGCGGGCTCGCCGTCCACGTTCAGCACGTCAAAGCCGCACTCCGTGTAGTAGTCTTTCAGCCGCTCGTCCCGCCAGTCCCCGTAGGGGCTGGTGACGGAGATGGTCTTGACGCCCATGTGGGCCAGGGCGTCGGCGGCAGCCGGGGCCGTCGCAGCGGCCGGCAGTCCCGACGCCGCCTCGATGGAGGCCAGCAGCTCCTGGTCGTAGCCCCGTCCCTTGTAGAAGCTGCCGCCGGTGCAGGCGTACACGATCAGGTCCACCGACGCGGTGGCCAGGTACCTGGCAGCCTGCTCCACGTCGGAGTTCATCCTGTCCACGATGTCGGTGGTCGTCGCCTCGTCCATCCACATCCTGTGGGAGTGGAGGGTCACGTCCCTGGGGGCGGCCATCCTGAAGTCCGGCTCCACCGTGGTGTTGGTGGAGGGCACGATGAGGCCTATGCGCTTTCGGATCGCCATTTCACACCTCCGGTCGACGTTGACTCTCTTGGACGTGGGGGCCCCGCGGCGCTCGGCTAGACGGGCGCCTTGACCAGGGAGTCGATCAGGGAGCCCAACCCGGGCTTGGGGTCGATGTCCAGGCGCTTGAAGGAGGCCCAGATGGTGGCCTGGTTGGAGGTCACCACGGGCCGGGACAGGCGGCGCTCCAGCTCAGCCGCGATCTCCAGGGAGCGCCACGCCGTGCACGAGCAGAAGTGGGCGTCGGCCTCGGGACGGCATTGCTGGGTGGAGAACTCCAGTATCTCCTCGGGGTCCCGGTCGCTGATGGCGTAGCCGCCGGCGGCGACCACGTTGGGCTCCCCGTCCACGTTGAGCACCTCGAAACCGGCGTCGGTATAGTACTCGGCCAGCCGCTCGTTGGACCACTCGGGATAGGGGGTCGTCACCGACACCCTGGCCGCTCCCTGGGACCTCAGGGCCTCCGCGGCTGCGGTGGCCGTGGCGACGGTGGGTACTCCGGCGATCCCCTCGATGGTCCTGATCATCTCCTGGTCGAAGCCCCATCCGCGGTAGAAGCTGCCGGTGGTGCAGGCGTAGACCACCAGGTCCATGCCTGCGGTGGCCAGGTACCTTGCAGCCTTCTCCATGTCCTCGTTCATCCGGTCCATGATCTCGGACATGGGGCCCTCGCCCGCGATGAACATACGGTGGGTGTGTATCGTCACGTCGTCGGGCGCCGCCATGCGGAAGTCCGGCTCGGCCGCCGTGTTGGAAGATGGAAGGATCAGCCCTATGCGCTTTCGGATCGCTATGTCAAACCTCCGTACTCCCCTGTCCCGGGGGCTTCGAATCTATCCGAGGCCGGCCAGATGCCTCACGGCCCCCATCGCCGCGGTGGCGCCGTCCCCAGCCGCGCTGGCGAGCTGGGCCGACGAGTGCTGGCGGATGTCGCCGGCGGCGAACAGGCCAGGCACCGTGGTCTCCATCCGCAGGTCCACGGGGATATGGCCGGCGTTGTCCGTCTTCAAGACGCCCTGAACGAACCCGGTGTTGGGCTCCAGGCCCACGTACACGAACAGGCCCGACAGGGACACCCGGTTGGTCAGGTTAGTGACCACGTTGCGGACGTTGACCGCCCTCACCACCTCGTCGCCGAGGACCGATTCCACGACTGTGTTGAATACGACGTCGATTCTCGGGTGGGCCAGCACCCGGCTCTGCAGCGCCTTCTGGGCCCGGAGCCGGTCCCGCCGGTGGAAGAGGAGCACCTTGTCCGTGTACTCGATGAGGGTCATGGCTTCGTCGGCCGCGGAGTCCCCCCCGCCGACCACGCCCACGACCTCGCCCCTGAACATGGGCCCGTCGCAGGTGGCGCAGTGGGATATGCCCTTGCCGTACAACTCGTCCTCTCCGGGGACGCCCAGCTTCCTCAGGCTGGAGCCGGCGGCCACGATCAACGCTCGGGCCCTGTAGCTGCCGGAGTGGGTGGTGACGACCTTGTAGGCGCCGTCCAGGGCCAGCCCGGTCACCTCGTCCATCACGAACTCGGCGCCGGCGTTCATGGCCTGCTCCTGGATCAGGGGACTGAGCTCGGCCCCGGACACGCCCTCGGTGAACCCCGGGAAGTTCTCGATCCTCTCCACGTTTATGATCTGGTTTCCGGCCATGAGCCGCTCTATGACAAGGGTCCTCAACCCATGGCGGCCCGTATACATGGCGGCAGTGAGCCCCGCCACTCCCGCGCCCACAACCACAACGTCGTACTCAGAAGCCAACCCACTACCCTTTCCCGCAGGATTTCGACGCTCCAAGAGCGGCGAACTCTGTGCGTAAATATATCGTCCGGGCGTCGGGAGTGTCAAGGACGCCCACCCTTGCCTCACGCCTACTCCACGATGGGTTGCGCCACGATCCACAGGCTGACGACGGTGTACATCACCATCAGCGCCAGCATGGGGTACTGGCTCCTCATCGCCAGGGCCCGGTTGCCGAACAGCCTGGTGGCGGTGTGGTGGGCAAGGTACACGGCGGCGATGTGCCCCGCGACGATGGCGCCCACGGAGAGGAACCACACGGCCCTGGCGCTGACCACGCCTATGTCGGTGACATACTCCGCCGTGCCGAACAGGTCCCATCCCCGGCCCAGGGGGTCCGAGGAGAGGGGTAACAGGAGCTGGCCCTGCACCACCAGCAGCGTGAAGAAGTGGGCGATGTTGTATGCCAGGGCGATGGGCACCAGGGAGAAGACGAAGGCCCGGGACAGCTCTCCGGCGGTGCGGACGTCGCCCACGGCCCGGGCCATCAGCCCGCAGAAGCCCAGGTAGACCAGCAGGAAGGCCGCGGGAAACAGCAGCAGCCCCAGGGTGTCGGCGATGGTGATCCCGTTCACCACCGTGGTGTTGACCACCCCCACGAACAGGTCCAGGGACTCGGACTGGACCTCGACCCAGGCCGACGTGGCGCCGAAGCCGTCGAAGGTCACCGTGGCCAGCATCAGGACCACCAGCGCCACCACCTCCGGCCCTATGAGCTGGCGCCGGGCCAGACCGATGGCGAAGGGCCGGAGGCTCACCTCCCTCCGCGCGTCCGAAGCGCGTCCGGCGCGCTCGAAGCACTCGTAGCAGTTTACGCACTCGCCGTCCTCGTCCCGGCACTCCTCGGAGCACTCCCGGCAGGCGGCGCCGCCGGACACGCGGACCTCCGTCGGCGCGAACCGGGAAAGAAACTCGAAGACCACCGAGAACGCCTCCCCGTGGCGCAGCCACTGGTGCTTGCCGAAGACGGCCATCCCGCCCAGGGTGACGACCGAGTAGGTGATGGCCATGGCCCCCACCCTCACGGGCACCGACGACTCGGGGTAGGCGTTCTCCAGCCACGCGAACAGCAGGAAGAGCACCAGGGCAGGCCACAGCCCCCAGGATGGGGGATAGCTCTCGCCAAGGGAGAGCCGGAAGCCGGGCTTGAACAGCCGGCACACCCCCTCGGCGGCCTCGAAGATCGCCTTCCATGGGTTTATCAGGGCCCATGCGTTGCCCACCAGCGCCACGAAGAACCCCAGCCCCACCCACCAGATCACCCAGACGAAGGTCGGGGAGAAGTTCAGGGACGGGACCTGGCTGCCGAACAGCCCCGCCGCGATGACGAGGCCCAGCAGGAACACCGAGAGGAGCTTGACGGGCAGCAGCACCAGGGGGTTGGCGAGGAGGGGCCCGGCCAGGGGCAGGCCCAGGAGGTTGTAGCGCCAGTAGCCCCCGCCCCGGTCCCCCACCCGGCCGAACCACCCGATGACGACGAAGGATAGGGCCACCGCCGCCCCGGCGCCCACCATGAAGTAGCCCAGGGGCACGGGGAGGTCGTAACGCTCCCCGAACCCGTGGGCGTGGGCGGGCACGACCGCCAGCGCAGCCCCTGCCGCGGCCAGCGGCAGCAGTATCTTCAGAGACCTCATGCAAGCACCCTCATTTCGCACCCTCCCCCCTACGGGTCCCCTTTCGCCCGTGCTGGGCCTAAGTTACCCGTGTTGGGAGGGACTACCCTGACATGGAACGGCCCACGACCGGGGCTGCTACCTGGGCCGCACCTCCAGGATACCTATCTCCACCTCCGCCTCCGAGTCCGCCCCTCCCCCGTGTCCCCCGCTCTGGTGGCCGGAGGCCCCGGCGGAGGAGTCGTGAAGGCCGCTGTGCACCGTCTGGGTCACCGAATCGTTGTTGGTCCAGACCACCGTCGTGCCCGGCCTCACCACCGTCTCATGGGGATGGACCGCCATCTCCCTGATCTCGATGTCGACGGAGCCGGTGGCCCCCTCGTGATGGGACACGGTCAGGGACCCGGTGACCTCGGGATTCAGGTGGCTGTGAAAGGGGACGGCCATGGATTCCATGCCCTCGGGCACGGTGAAGCTGAAGGTGTCTCCCGGCTCCAGCAGGCCGGACTGGAAGACCTTGCCGTGGGAGTGCCCGGGACTCTCCCCCTGTTGCTTGTGGAACGCGATGGGGAACCTGCCCTCTATCTCGGCGACGAAGTGGAAGTCGGCGGGCTCTCCGGCCTTCACCTCCTGCTCGATGTCGTAGCCGTGCAGGTGGAACGCCCCCCCGGTCTCGGACTCGATGCGGAGGGTGACCATGTCCCGGTGCTTGACCTTGACCGTGTCCGGGACCATGGTCTCTCCCTCCACCCGGACCGGTATCGTAAGCTCCTCGGGGTCACCGCCGCCGCAGGCGGCGCCCGCGGCGGCAAGCAGAATCAGGGCGGCTGGCGCCAGCGCGCCCAGCCACCTCGTACCTATCGTAAACACTGGAGTCTCCTATGCTCTGCGCCTCCTTCGCCGCCGCCTGCCCCGGACCCGGTCCCATGTCCAGATGGCCAGGGCAAGGAAGGCGACGGCGAGGGCCAGCAGGAATATCAGGTTGAATCCCTCGGCCTCGGACACGTCCAGCGGGATGTCCAGGGCCGCTTGCCCCAGATCCGCCTCGACCTGCAGGGTGAAGTTCCAGCGGCCGATGGCGTCCAGGGGCACGTCCACGTCGTAGAACTGGGGACTTTCCAGGGTGGCAACCGCCGCGGTGGGGCCGACGGCCGTGGAGCCCTCCGGCCCCGTGGCCGTGACCGTGACCGTGCCCCCGGTCAGTACCGTCCCCTGCGCGGCGTCCTTGACCTGGATGCTCAGGTGCAGGTTGCCGACCCTGGGGGTGCCGGGCAGTATGCCCACCCTTAGCTCGTAGGGGCCGGCGCGCTCGCTCTTGACCAGCTCTCTGGTTGCGCCGTTGGCATGGACCGCCGGGGGCTCCCCCCCGCCGGCGGCGTGGAGGGCGCCCAGCAGCAATAGCCAGCACGGAAGCCAAGCCAGTATGGTGCGCGGACGGGTCACGGACGCGGACCGCCTCCCCGAATATCGGATACGCCGGACGTGGTGGAGTGGAGCCTTGGGACGGCCGGGGTTCAGGCGGGAGGCCGGTCCGGCGGCGGCACGCACGCCCCGTCGGGCACCGCCATGGCCCGGGCTCGGCGCCCCATCACAAACGGGGGCGCCAGGACACGGGGAAGGTGCAGGGCCATGACCACGCCCAGGCTCAGGAGCGCCCAGTAGGCCGCGCTGGCGTTGTTCGACACGATGGCCGTGACGGGTCCGGCGGAGCCGTCCATTGGGACGGTGTGCATGTGCTCCGGGTCAGCCCCGGTGTGCTGGTGCTCTCCCATCGCCCCGGACCAGATGTGGTCGTGCCACGGCTGACGCTCGGCGTAGTGGTGGTCGAAGAGGGCGCCCACCAAGCCCGCGTAGAGGGCGAAGAGCAGGACGGACGACGCGAGATGATACAGGACCCGATTCATCATGACCGTACCCTATCATAGGCGGGGGCCGCCAAGCCGTGTCAAGCCCGGTTTCCGCATACAGGCACGACTTGCCGCAGCGGGGGGCCGAGACGTTGCTATTTACGCACCGGAAGTCTATATTTAGAAGCTGGTGTCTGCGAAAGAGCAAGGGGTGAAGCCGGTCCGGCGCGGCATGGCTGCCCCGGCGAGGACTGACGAGTGAACACAGCGGCCATGGAAGTTGCATCCCTTGGAAACCTGGGAGCCCCGGAGGGCCGCGCCAACGCGGACTACGCGGAGCTCAAGGCCAGGGTGAAGCGGGCCGGGCTTTTGAAAAAACAGCCGGGGTACTATCTCTTCATAGGCTCCCTTACCCTGGGACTGCTGGCGGCCTCCTTCGTCCTGGCGTCCCTGGCGGACGCCGTGTGGCTGCACATGGCCAACGGCGCCTTCATGGCCGTGGTGTTCACGCAGATCGGGTTTATCGGGCACGACGCGGGCCACCTGCAGATATTCCGCTCCCCCAAGAGGAACTACCTGGCCCTCCTGGGCGTGGGGCTCCTCATAGGCCTGAGCCCGAGCTGGTGGTTGGACAAGCACAACAACCACCACGCCAACCCCAACGACATCGACCTGGACATGGACATCAACATCCCGCTCATCGCCTTTACCGACGAGCAGGCCCAGGCCAAGCGAGGCCTGTTCCGGCACATCGTCAAGTACCAGTCCATACTGTTCTTCCCCATGCTCTTGGTGGAGGCCCTGAGCATTCGGGCCGACAGCGCGCAGTTCATCTTGCGGGGCAAGAACGTCAAGCACCCCGTCGCCGAGGCACTGGCCGTGATACTGCACTTCGTCCTCTACTTCACCCTGGCGTTCACGCTGATGAGCCCCATGCACGCCCTGGCCTTCATCCTGGTCCACCAGGGCCTGATAGGGGTCTACATGGGCTCGGTGTTCGCCCCCAACCACAAGGGGATGCCCGTGCTCAGCAGCGCCTTCAAGCTCGACTACCTCAGACGGCAGGTGCTCACCTCCAGGAACGTGCACGGCAACCCGGTCATCGACTACATGTACGGGGGCCTCAACTACCAGATCGAGCACCACCTGTTCCCCACGGTGCCCAGAAACAAGCTGGCCTCGCTCCGCCCCATCGTCAAGGAGTTCTGCAAGGAGCGCAACATCCCCTACTACGAGACCGGCATGGTGCGGTCGTACAGGGAGATACTGGGCCACCTGGGTGAGATCGGCGGCCAGTTGCGCAGGACATCCAGGCGGAGGGAAACGGCATCCCAGGCAACTCGCTAGACGGGAAGACCCGCCGTCTTCTCTAACGGAGCGACTTCCCTAGCGGAGCGATTCCCCTAGCGTAACGACTCCAAGAACGGCAGGTTGTCCGGGGGCCAGTAGACGAACCACACCCTGCCCACTATCTCCTGCAGTTCCACCGGTCCCCAGTCGCGGGAGTCACTGCTCTGGTCCCTGTTGTCCCCCAGGACGAAGTACTGGTCCTCTCCCAGGACGCACCCCCGCGTCCTGGGTACACAGTCGACGTCGTCGTCCAGGTCGGGCTCGGCCACGTACCTTTGGTCCAGCTTCTCGCCGTCTATGTATATCTCTCCGCCGGTGATGCGGACCCTCTCTCCGGGCAGGCCGATCACCCGTTTGACGAAGTCCCTGCCGGGGCTGTTGGGCGCCTGGAAGACTATCACGTCCCCACGATTGGGCTCATGGGCCAGGGGGAGGTACCGGTGCTGCTCCTCCTCCACCTCCCAGAAGGGGATGAGCCTGGAGAGCCGGGCCATGTCCACCCGGAAGTAGGGCAGCTTGTTGACTATCAGGTACTCGCCGCTGTCCAGGGTGGGGTGCATGCTGTGGCCCTCCACCCGAAAGTTCTGTACGCTGAGCTGGATGACGAAGAACACCAGCAGGGCCAGCGCCACGGCCTCCAGCAGCTCTCTTATGACGTGGGACATGGGTGTTGGTGCTCCGGGCGCCCGGCGGGGCGGTGCCTGGATTCCATTATATTCCGGCCGCCCTCCATGTTCCACGTCTCGGGGCGCGGTAGTATGATGACTATGGGAAGGGGTGCTCCCTTGCCTTCAAACGCGAAAAGCTGGTAACATCGTAGCCTGTTCAGGCGTGACCGGCCCGGATTGCCGGAGCAGGCCCTCTTTGGCGAAGTAGGCCCCTTCTGGTGAAGTAGGCCCTTCTGGTGAAATAGGAAGGAGACGGAGCGTGGGCAAGATCAAGGCGGCCATCATCGGCGTCGGCAACTGCGCCTCCGCGCTGGTGCAGGGTGTCCACAAGTACAGGGACCTGGACGTCGACGCGGACGTGCCGGGGGTCATGCATCCCGTCATAGGCGACTACGCCATCGAGGACATCGAGTTCGTTGCCGCCTTCGACGTGGACGTGAACAAGACGGGCAAGGACCTCTCCGAGGCGATCTTCGCCGAGCCGAACAACACCATCAAGTTCGCCGACGTGCCCCACCTGGGCATACCCGTGGACCGGGGCATGACCCATGACGGCATAGGCAAGTACGTGTCCCACCTGGTGCAGAAGGCGCCCGGCTCCACATCGGACATCGTGGGCATCCTCAAGGAGCGGGAGTGCGACGTGGTGGTCAACTTTCTGCCCGTGGGCAGCGAGATGGCCACCAAGTGGTACGTGGAGCAGGTGCTGGCCGCCGGCTGCGGCCTGGTCAACTGCATACCCGTGTTCATCGCCCGGGAGGACTACTGGCAGGGCCGCTTCAAGGAGGCGGGGTTGCCCGTGGTCGGTGACGACGTCAAGTCCCAGGTTGGGGCCACCATCACCCACCGGGTCCTGACCAGATTGTTCGAGGACCGGGGCGCCCAGGTGGACCGCACGTATCAGCTCAACTTCGGGGGAAACACCGACTTTCTCAACATGCTGGAGCGGGAGCGCCTGGTATCCAAGAAGATCTCCAAGACCAACTCGGTTACCTCCCAGCTTGACCACGGCATCGGCTCCGACGACATCCACATCGGCCCCAGCGACCACGTTCCCTGGCTGGACGACCGGAAGTGGTGCTACATCCGCATGGAGGGGCACATCTTCGGGGGCGCCCCCATCAACCTGGAGCTGAAGCTGGAGGTGTGGGACAGCCCCAACTCCGCCGGGGTGGTGGTGGACGCCATACGCTGCTGCAAGCTCGCCAAGGACCGGGGCGTCAGCGGCGCAATCGAGGCCCCCTCGGCCTACTTCATGAAGTCGCCCCCCGTCCAGCACACCGACGACGAGGCGCGGCAGATGGTCGAGGACTTCATACAGGGGAACGGATCCAAGAGCCCTACTGAATGAAGATTGGCCTGGTCTCGCCCTACGACTTCACGTGGCCGGGTGGAGTCACTGTCCACATATCCCAGCTTGCCCAGCAGTACGGCCAACTGGGGCACCAGGTCAAGATACTGGCGCCCCACTCGCCCAACTTCGCCGCCGACGAGCAGCCCGACTTTGTGCCCCTGGGCAGGTCCGTGCCGGTGCCCTCGGGCGGCTCCATCGCCAGGCTCACCTTCTCCGTGTGGCTCAGGCCCAAGGTCAGGGAAATCCTTGCCCGGGAGCGGTTCGACATCGTCCACCTCCACGAGCCGCTGATGCCCGTCCTGCCCCTCTTCGTGCTCCAGGCGGCGGAGGCGCCCAAGGTCGGCACCTTCCACGCCTTCTTCGGGCGCTTCAGGAACTACGGCTGGTCCCATCCGGTGCTCAGGTACTGGGACCGACGGCTGGACGGCCGCATCGCCGTGTCCACGGCCGCCCGCCAGTACGCCAGCAGGTTCTTCCCCGGCGACTACCACATCATCCCCAACGGCATCGACGTGGACCACTTCTCCAAGGAGCAGACGCCCATCCCAGAGCTGGACGACGGGATGCTGAACATCCTGTTCGTAGGCCGCCTCGAGAAGAGGAAGGGACTGAAGTACCTCCTGGAGGCCTACGGAAAGGTCAAGTGGGACTTCCCCAACGTCCGGCTCGTGGTGGTCGGCCCGGGCAACCCGGACAAGGACTGCTACAGGGTCCTCAGCGAGCGGGCGCTGCGGGACGTGGTCTTCCTGGGCAAGGTCCCCTACGCCGACCTGCCCCGCTACTACCACTCGGCCCACATCTGCTGCGCCCCGGCGACGGGCAGGGAGAGTTTCGGGATAGTGCTGCTGGAGGCCATGGCGGCGGGCAAGCCGGTAGTCGCCTCCGGCATAGAGGGCTACTCGGGCGTTCTCAGTCACGGCGAGCAGGGCCTGACCGTCCCCCCCAAGGACAGCGACGCCCTGGCCGACGCCCTGGCCCTGTTGATCCGGGACCCGGACCTGCGCTGCCAGCTCGGGGCCAGGGGTCGGGACACGGTAGACCGGTACCGCTGGGAGAGGATCGCCGTCGAGGTGATCGACTTCTACAAGGCCACCCTGGGGACCGCCGATGACCATACCGGGCAGAGACCGGCTTAGGGCCCTGGTCCTCAGGTACTTCGAGGTCCCGGGGGCCAGGCTCCTGGGGGCCATGGGGCTCAGCCCCAACGCCGTGACGCTCCTTGGGTTCTGCGTGGCCGTGGGTGCGGCGGCGCTGGTCGGCGCCGGGTTTCTGCTGGCGGGGGGGCTGGTCTTCCTGGCGGGGAGCGTGCTCGACCTGATGGATGGGGCCATGGCCCGCCAGTCCGGCCGCGTCACCAGGTTCGGCGGCCTCCTGGACTCGGTGATGGACCGCCTGTCCGAGGCCGCCATCTTCGTGGGGATCGCCGTCCACGGCGTGCGCGCCGGCCTGGGCGAAGACCGCCTGCTGTTCCTCATCGTGGCCCTGCTTCTGGCCCTGACCGCCTCCCAGACTGTCAGCTACCTTCGCGCCCGCGGCGAGGCCGCGGGCATCGAGACCAAGACCGGCGTGATGACGCGGCCCGAGCGGGTGGTCCTGCTGTCCCTGGGCCTGGTCCTGGGGCTCAGGGCCCTGGAGGTCATCCTGGTGATCGTTGCGGCCGTCTCCGCCCTGACCCTTCTGCAACGCCTGTATCGCATCAAGCGGGAGGTCAGCGAGGAGCCGGTGGAGCGTCCTCGCTGACCGCCGCGCCCCCGTTGGGGGCGTTGTGCCAATTCTTGACAGGGCTCCGGCCCCTCCATACACTACGGGCAGCAGTGGAGGGACCGACTCGTGGGTAAGGAGGCATCATGGTCGCCAAGAAGGGGACGGGCATCTATCTCGTCTACGCCGACGTGTCACCCGATATGGAGGAAGACTTCAACCGGTGGTACAACGAGGAGCACATCCCCCAGCTCCTGGCCGTGCCCGGGTTCCTGGACGCCGCCCGATACGAGGCCGTCCAGGGCGGCCCCCGGTACCTGGCCGTCTACGAGCTTGCCAGCCCCGAGGTGAGGGACAGCGCGGCGTACAGGGAGGTGGCGGACAACCCCACAGAGTGGACCCAACGCGTCGACCTCCGGCGGCGGGCCGCCCGGTTCATCGCCAACAACTATCGCCAGATATGGCCTTCGGACATCCCCGGGGACGTGGAGAGGCCCCTCCCTCCCGTGCTGCAGATCGGCCGTATGGGCATCCCCGAGGACCAGGAAGAGGAGTGGAACAGCTTCTACAACAGCGTCTATGCCCCGGAGTTCCTGAAGTGCTCGGGCTGCATCAGCGCCCGCCGGTACGAGCTGTACACCGGCGACGGCCCCAAGTACTCCGTCGTCTACGAGGTGGAGAGCCTGGAGGCCCGGGAGACCGAGGAGTGGAAGACCATCCCCGACAGGGCGGGGGGCAACCTGCCGGACATATATCCGCGCATGTGGCACGCGGAGGGCTCGGCGGGAGTCTACAAGAGGATATTCCCGTGACCCCGGCGCCCAACCATCGATACAGGGAGGTTAGACATGGCTGACAAGAAGGGGAGAGGGTTGTTCCTCGTCTGGGCCGACGTGCCCGCCGACATGGAGGAAGACTTCAACCGGTGGTACAACGAGGAGCACATGGCCGAGCTCCTGGCCATTCCCGGCGTGCTGAGCGCGGCCCGGTACGAGATCGTCCACTCCGACGACCCCACGGCGGGGAACGGCAGCCCCAGGTACCTGTCGGCCTACGAGCTGGCCAACCCCGAGGTCCGGGACACTCCCGAGTACCAGGAGCACCTGATACGGCCCACCGAGTGGTCCCAGCGGGTGAACTTGCGGGAGCGGGCCACCCGGGTGATCCAGAACAACTACCGCATGATCCACCCGGCGGAGGTCTCCCCGGAGGTGGCCCAGCGGGACATGGCGCCGGTGCTCCAGGTGGGCCGCATGACCATCCCGGAAGACCAGGAAGCCCAGTGGAACGAGTTCTACAACAACGTGTACGGCGCCAACTACGCCAAGGTCCCCGGTTGCATCGGGTTCCGCCGCTACGAGCTCTACCAGGGCCACGGCCCCAAGTACGGCGTGGTGTACGAGTTCGAGCACGAGAACGTGTCCCAGACCCAGGATTGGTTCGCCGCCAGGGCCAAGTCCGGCGGCGGCCTTGGAGACCAGTATCCCCGGATGACCCACGACGAGGGCTCCCCGGGCGTCTACAAGAAGATTTTCCAGCTCTAGGCGCCGGGTCCACCGGCTAAGGAGGGCGCGACGGCCGCTTGGGCCGGGAGGTTAGGATGGCCGGCAAGAAGGGCAGAGGCCTCCTCATGGTGTGGACGGACGTTCCCGCCGACAAGGAGGAGGAGTTCAACCGCTGGTATAGAGAGGAGCACCTGGCCGAGCTCCTTGCCATCCCCGGGTTCCTGGACGGGGCCCGGTACGAGGCCGTGAGCGGCGGACCCAAATACCTTGCCTGCTACGAGCTGGAGTCCGCCGGGGTCATCGAGAGCCCGGCGTATCGCACCCACTTCGACAACCCCACGCCCTGGTCCAGGCGCATGTCCCCCCGGGTCATCGGCATCAACTGGTCGGGCAACACCTACCGCCAGATATTCCCCGAGGAGGCCGCGTCCGGCGGCATGGCCCCCGCCCTGGTGACGGGCCGCCTGTCGTGCGACGAGGCCGTCGAGGACCAGTTCAACCGCTGGTACAACGGGGTCTACATACCAGGCCACAACGCGCTGCCGGGCTGCATCCGGGGCCGGCGGTACGTCGCCACCAGGGGCCAGCCCAAGTACCTCACCGTCTACGAGCTGGAGCACGAGGACGTGGTCCAGTCGCCCGAGTGGCTGGCCAACCGGACCGCGCATCCCCAGACCCTGGAGATGCGAAAGCACATGACCCACGCCCCCGGCTCCCCGGGCGTGTACAGGAAGCTCTTCGAGCTGTAGGCGGGGGTCGTGGCGGTGGACGGGCTCGGTGTCGTGATCGCGACGTACAACGAGGCGGAGAACCTTCCCCCGCTGGTGGATGCCCTGCAGGCCCT
Organism: Dehalococcoidia bacterium; assembly: GCA_034423015.1. Taxonomy (GTDB): domain Bacteria; phylum Chloroflexota; class Dehalococcoidia; order Lucifugimonadales; family JAGWBF01; genus JAGWBJ01. The sequence goes on from DAOUJG010000016.1 coordinate 71,007, forward strand.
GCCCCTCCCCGGCAGCGCGCGCCTGTACGTCGTGGACGACAACAGCCCCGACGGCACGGCCACCATCGCCCGGAAGCTGGGCTCCCACTACGGGAACATCTCGTTGATCACCAGGCCGGCGAGGCTGGGGCTGGGCTCGGCCTTGGTGGACGGCATCGCCGCCGCGGTGGCGGACGGCTGCGGGCATGTCCTGACCATGGACGCGGACCTGTCCCACGACCCCCGGGACGTGCCCAGGCTCCTGGAGTCCGCCGCGGAGACTGGCGCCGATCTCGTGCAGGCCAGCCGGTACACGCCGGGCGGGAGGAACGCCCACTCCGGCTGGCAGGCAACGGCCAGCCGGGTGGCCAACGGCATCTTCCGCCTGGTCCTGGGGACGCCCCACGAGACCACCACCAACTTTCGGGTCTTCAGCCGACGCCTGGCCGAGCGCGTGGTGCGAGAGGGCCGGGGGCGGGACTTCGAGTTCCAGCCCGAGTGTGTCCTGATCGCCATGAAGCACCGGCTCCCCATCGTCGAGGTGGCGATATCCTTCGCCCCGAGGGCCGGAGGCAGGAGCAAGCTGGGCCCGGCTCAGCAGATCCGGCTGCTGGGTTTCTTCCTCTGGGCGCTCATCGCCTTCCGACCCGGCCTGGGCCGGTTTTCCCCGCGCCACCCGGCCGCCTGAGCGCGGAGAGGCATTGGTCTCCGGCTTCTGCCAGGACCACGGGGGCCGGGACGCCGGTGAGGGCGCCGAGGCCTATTCTCACGACCGTGGAACTTTTTCCGGCCCGGGCGCGTCTATACTCCTGACAGAGGCGCACTTGGGACGGACGGGCCCCATGGGGTCGATGGGCCTCACGGGGTCGAATGGGACGGACGGGCCCCATGAGGTCGATGGGCCTCACGGGGTCGATAGGAAGGAGTCCACGCACGATGACTAAGCTCTTGGCGTTGGCAGCCATGGCGGCCCTGCTGATGGTGCTGGCGGGCTGCAATGGGGCCCCTCCGACTACAGAACCGCGCCGGCCTTCGGAAACGCCGCTGGTAACGGCTCCCACCGAGCGGCCCACACCCGGCCCCGGACCGACGGCTACGCCCGTACCCAGGCCCGGGGAGAGACCCACGCCCAGGCCCGTACCGGCGCCGACGGCGGTGCCGGTGCCCGTGCCCGTGGCGACGCCCGCGCCAACGGTGGAGGTGGTCCCGGGGCTCGGGGCGGACAGCTTCGTTGCCGTGGTTCCCAGGACCCTTCGGACGGGCTACATGGAGCAAGTCTCGGTCTCCCTGTTCAACGGCGACCGGCCCGTGTCGGGCGCCGTGCGCCTCACCCTGCTGGACGGGGGCGCCTCGGTTGGGGCCGTGGCGGCCAGGGTGGAGGGCGCGGGCAACCTCTCCCTCCCGGTGCCGCGCCTGGAGCCGGGCCAGTACGAGATAGAGGTCCAGGTAGAGGGCGTCTCCGAGACCCGGCGCGCCCCCCTCCGGGTGGAGGAGGGCGTCCTGCTGTTCGTGGAGACCGACAAGCCCATCTACAAGCCTGGACAGACCGTCCACATCCGGCTGATGACACTGGACGCCCTGCTGAAACCCTGGCAGTCCGACGCCACCGTCGAGGTGCAGGACGCCAAGGGCATCAAGGTCTTTAAGAGGGACGTCGTCACCGACGAGTACGGCATGGCGACGGTGGACCTGCCCCTGTCCACCGAGCCCAACCTGGGGGTCTGGAAGTTGACGGCCCTGGCGGGAGACCGGAAGACCCAGCTCGACGTGCGGGTCGAGGAGTACGTTCTACCAAAGTACGAGGTCTCCGTCGACACCGAGAAGGAGTGGGTGCTGACCGGCGAGACCATCCAGGGCGTCCTCTCAGGCGAGTACTCCTTCGGCAAGCCGGTGGTGGGCGAGTACGAGATCGTCGCCTGGCGGTACGTGGGCCAATGGGAGGAGTACTCCCGCTCCAGCGGGTCCATCGAAGGCGATACCAGCTTCTCCGTTCCTCCGGTGGGATACGTGGCCGGAGTCCCCGCCGCCGGGGGCCAGGGCAACGTACGGCTGGACGTGACCCTCCGGGAGAAGGGCACCGGCTACGAGGAGTCGACCAGCAAGCTGCTGACCGTGGCGGCCGCGCCCGTGGTCCTGAGGGTGATACCCGAGAACCGGGTGTTCAAGCCCGGTCTGGGCATGGCGTACCTGGTCGTGGCCCAGCGGCCCGACGGCTCGCCGGTGGACACTGACGTGGCCGTCACCATCGACTACGTGGACAAGGAGTTCGAGCAGGTCGGCCAGGAGACCGTCAGGGTCGTCACCTCGGGCGGCAAGGCAATGGTCAAGACGGAGCCGCCCTCCGGGGCCGTCCAGCTTTACCTATCTGCCGAGGGTGGGGGCGCCTACACCTCCCTGGGGCTGCAGGCGGGCCACTCTCCCTCGGGCAGCTTCATCCACGTGGAGCAGGTTACCGAGGGCGACGTGCAGGTGGGGGATACGGTCCGGTTCCGGGTGAGCTCCACCAGTGAGGCCCGCAACTTCTACTACGAGGTGCTCTCCAGGGGGACCGTCATATTCACCGACGTGTCGGCCGGCCCGGATATCGAGCTGCTCGCCACGCATCTGATGGCGCCCTCCTCCCGGGTCCTCGTGTACCAGGTCCTGCCCAACAACGAGATCGCCGCTGACTACCTCCCCTTCGGCGTACAGGCATCCTATCCCCACCAGGTGCAGGTGGCCTTCAGCGACGAAGAGGTCAGGCCGGGCGCCTCCGTGGACATCGACCTCCGGACCCAGGGAGAGTCGCGGGTGGGCCTGGTGGCCGTGGACAGGTCGGTGTTCATCCTGGCCGAGAACCGTCTGAACCTGCAGCAGGTCTTCGACGAGCTGGAGAAGCTCTACCTGGAGCCCCAGGTGGAGCTCCACGAGGCCCGTTTCATCGACTCCATCGTCACCAGGGGGGCCCTGGAGACCTTCGAGGAGGCAGGCGCCATCGTGCTGACCAACAAGGACGTCCCCTCGGGCGAGGTGCACGAGGACCAGCGGATAGTGCTCCGGGCGATGGCTGAGGCGGTCGCTATGGATGCGGGGCCGGTCCCCACTTCCGCACCGGTGGCCTCCCCAGTCGAGGAGGCGCCCCAGGGCCTGGCCCAGGTCCAGCGGGTGCGCCAGTTCTTCCCGGAGACGTGGATATGGCAGGACGTCCACACCGGCGCCGACGGGACCGCCGTGGTCCCCGTCGAAGCGCCGGACAGCATAACCACCTGGATGCTCCGGGCGGTGGGCATGTCCAAGGAGCACGGCCTGGGCGTGGGGGAGGGCAGTCTCCGGGTGTTCCAGCCCTTCTTCCTGACGGTGGACCTGCCATTCTCAGCCATCCGGGGAGAGGAGCTGCCCGTCAGGGTCGCCCTGTTCAACTACTTGGACACGTCCCAGGAGATATTCGTGGAGATCGAGGAGGACGGCTGGTTCGACCTGCTGGACCAGCCGTTGAAGTCCATAACCATCGGAGCCAACGACATCGGCGGGGCCGAGTTCAAGATCCGCCCCACGGGCCTGGGCAGGGGCCCCGTCCGGATCACGGCGCGCAGCACCGAGGCCGCCGACGCGGTAATCAAGGACCTGCTGGTGGAGCCCGAGGGGGTGGAGGTGGAGACCGTCGGGAACCACGTGGTCTCGAGCGGCCACAGGCTCGAGTTCGACCCATCCCTGCCCTTCGACGCCATCGACGGGTCCGGACGGGCCTACGTGGCGGTGACCGGGAGCTACCTGACCCAGACCATCGAGGGCCTGGACCAGCTCCTGAAGATGCCCTTCGGCTGCGGCGAGCAGAACATGATCCTGTATGCTCCCAACGTGTACATCGCCCGTTACCTGCGGGAGACGGGGCAGCTCAAGCCCGAGATAATGGCCAAGGCCGAGCACCTGATGACGGTGGGCTACCAGCGGGAGCTGACGTACCGCAGGCACGACGGCAGCTTCTCGGCCTTCGGCGACAGCGACAAGGACGGAAGCCTGTGGCTCACGGCCTTCGTCATGAAGACCTTCGCCGAGGCGAAGGAGCTGACCTACGTCGACCCGGCGGTGATCGACTCCGCGGCCGCGTGGATAGAGGGCCACCAGCTCGATGACGGCTCCTTCGAGAACGTGGGCTTCCTCCATCACCAGGAGCTGCTGGGCGGGCTGCAGGGCCGCGACGCGCTGACGGCGTACGTGGCCATCGCCCTGCTGGAGGCGGGCGACACGGGCCCTGCGACCGCGGCAGTCCGGTACCTGGAGGGCAAGCTGGACCGGATGGACGACCCCTACACCATGGCGATTACGGCCTACGCCCTGGAGCTGTCGGAAAGCGGGCTCGCGGGCCGGGCCCACGAGAGGCTCATGTCCATGGCCCGGGTGGACAGCAACGGCGCGCTGTACTGGGCGGGGGACGGTCTCGACGTCGGACCCGTTCCGTCCACGGACCGGGCGCCCAGGCACGGCAACCAGAGCGCGGCCATAGAGACTACCGGGTACGCCCTGCTGGCCCTGCTGCAACACCAGGACCTGCCCAACGCGTCCCGGGCGGCCAAGTGGCTGGTGGGCCAGCGCAACGCTCTGGGGGGCTTCGGCTCGACCCAGGACACCGTCGTCAGCCTCCAGGGGCTCACATCCTTCTCGGCCAAGTCCCGGACCGACGTGGACATGACCGTCATCCTGGCGGCAGGAAGCTGGGGCAAGGAGGTGCGCGTCACTCCGCAGAACGCCGACGTGCTCCAGACGGTGGAGGTGCCCCTGGGAGAGGTGGTCTCCGTGACCGCCCAGGGCAAGGGCGACGCCGTCCTGCAGTCGGTGCTCCGGTACAACGTCCCCGAGCGCAGGACGGAGGTCCCGGACGTATTCGACATCACCGTCGACTACGGCACCGACCACGTGGAGGTGGACGACCTGATCACCGTCTCCGCCTCGGTCACCTTCCGGCCCCCGCTGCCCATCGAGGCGGGCATGGTCGTCCTGGACGTGGCTGTGCCGACGGGGTTCGACCCGGTGCGCGAGACTGTTGCCGCCCTGGTGGAGGAGAACGCCAACCTGAAACGGTTCGAGGTCGCCGGCCGCAAGGTGATACTCTACATCGAGGACATGATGCCCGGAGAGACGGTCTCACTGGAGTTCCAGGCCCGGGCCAGGTACCCGGTGCGGGCAAAGGAGGTCGTCTCCCAGGTGTACTCCTACTACCGGCCGGAGCATCGCGGCGAGACTTTGGGAAGCGTCATGACCGTGACCCAGTGACGCGGCGCAGGCCCAGAGCGGCGGGGAATCCAGTAATGCCTCGTAAACCGAGGCATTACTGGTGTCTGACACCTCTGGAATTTTCGTCCTGATTCCCGTATAATGCCATGTTTGTTACCAATGTATTACCGCCAAGGCGGCTGGGGAAACACTATACTTAGGTAGAAAGGACCGGACTGACGATGCTGAAGAAGAGACTGTACATCCTGGTTGGGTGCCTGGTAGCGATGGCAGCGATGCTCGCCGCCTGCGCCGATGGCACAAGTGAAGGGGACGCTGAAGAGAGCGCCCGGCTTCAGGAAGTCCAGGACCGGGGCAACGTAATCTGCGCCAGCCGCGATGACGTGCCCGGCTACGGCTTCCTGGACGACGCCGGCAACAACGTGGGCTTCGACATCGACCTGTGCCGGGCCCTGGCGGCGGCGGTGCTGGGTGACCCCAACGCCATCGAAATCCGGCTGATCACCGCGGCGGACCGCGGCCCGACCATCCAGTCGGGAGAGGTGGATATGCTCGTCCGCACCGTGACCTGGACGACCTCCCGGGACGCGCAATGGGGCAACTACGCGCAGACCATGTTCTTCGACGGCCAGGGGTTCATGGTGAGGAAGGACCTGAACGTGTCCAGCGCGCTGGACCTGCAGGATGCCTCGGTGTGTGTAACCCAGGGCACCACCACGGAGCTGAACCTCCAGGACTTCTCCAACCAGAACAACCTGAACATCACCGCGAGGACCTTCGAGGACACCGATGCAGTGCTGGCGGCTTACGAAGGGGGGCAGTGCGATGCCTTCACCAACGACCGCTCCCAGCTTGCGGCCCTCGGCACGGCCCTGGAGAACCGGGCGGACCACGTGATCCTGCCTGAGACCATCTCGGAAGAGCCCCTCGGCCCCGTGGTCCCCCATGGCGACGACCAGTGGTTCGACATCGTGAAGACGGTGATGGCCATGCTGATATACGCCGAGGCGTACGACGTCACCTCAGGCAACGTTCCCACGTCCGTCACCGGCGACACCAGGGTCGACCGCCTGTTCGGCCTGGAAGGCTCCTTCGGCCAGGACAGCCTTGGACTCAAGGCAACGGCGGCCCAGGACGTGATCAGGGCCGTGGGCAACTATGGCGAAATCTACAACCGCAACCTGGGACCCGGCGGCATCGACCTGCCTCGGGAGAATGGCCGCAACGCCCTCTGGGCGGACGCCACCTGCACGGACTGCCCGAAGGGCGGCCAGATATACGCCGCTCCCCTCAGGTAGCCTCTTAGCCCCCGCTCGAAGTAGGACGAGGCGGCCGGTGTCGAGCCGGCCGCCTCCCTGCCCCTCCGGCGGCTTCTTGCCGGCGTCGGCCTCGTTGGCGCGGCTCCGCAGCCGTCGCCGTAGTAGAATCGAAAGGCATCCGGAGCGCATAACGGGCGGTTCGTCATGGGAACGCTGCTTCGCAGCCTGACCTACAAGGGCATACCGGTCTGGAGACACGTCCAGGTCATTCAGTGGACGAGCCAGATCGTGTCCGGTGTGCTGGTCGTCCTTCTGGTCGCCTGGTTCTTCGCCAACATCGGCAACGCCATCCAGGACCGGGAGATACCCCACGGCTTCGGGTTTCTGGACCGGGAGTACCAGACTCCCATCGGCGACCACTTCCTGCCATACGAGTCCCACGACACCTTCCTGTACGCCTTTTTGGTGGCCTTCACCAATACGCTGATCGTCTCCATATTCGGCGTGGTGCTGGCTACCGCTCTGGGAATCATGGTGGGCGTGGCGCGCATGTCCGGCAACTGGATCGTGTCCAAGACCGCCCTGGTCTACATAGAGTTCTTCCGCAACGTCCCCCTCCTCATCCAGCTCTTCTTCTGGTTCTACATCGTGCTGGCCCTGCCACCGGTGCGGGAGGGCTACATCGTCGGCGGCCAGTTCTACCTCAACAATGCCGGCGTGTCCCTGCCGTGGCCGGCGGCCGGCGGCCTGGGGGCGACCTTGATATGGTCCCTGCTGGCGGCAGCCGGCATCTTTGCCGGCGTGGTCGCCCACCGCTGGCTGACGGAGCGCGAGCTGCGCACCGGCTCAGAGTCGTATCCCCTGTTTGGGGGGGTTATGCTCGCCTTCCTCATCGGCCTGGTGGGCTGGGTCGTAATCGGCGCGGTGTTCGGCGAGTCCCCGTTGGTCATCTCCGTTCCGGAGCCCGAGGGCGCCTTTGGGCGCATCGGCGGCGGGTTCACCATGTCCGGTGGACTGATCGCCCTGATGGCCGGGTTGGTCATATACACCGCCGCCTACATCGCCGAGATCGTGAGGGCGGGCATACAGTCGGTGGGTCGCGGACAGCGAGAGTCCGCCCGGGCCCTGGGGCTGTCGGGCATGACGGCCCTGCGCTACGTATCCTTCCCTCAAGCCATGCGGGTCATCGTCCCGCCCCTCATCAGCCAATACCTCAACCTGACGAAGAACAGCAGCCTTGCGGGGGCCATCGGCTACTCCGACCTGACCAACGTGGCCAAGACCATGACCCAGACGGCCCCTGCGATATCCATCTACGTCATGATAATGGCAGCCTACCTGGCCCTGAGCCTGACCTACTCGGTTATCGGGAACCTGTACAACCGGCACATACGATTCTGATGCTCGCTACTTGCAACGAAACAGGTCGAGCGGGTAGCTGATGGCCGTCGACGCCGAGGCAGGGACCGGACGGGCGCTGCCCCCGCCCCGCGCCAGCGGGGGTGCGGCGGCCTGGGTGCGGGACAACCTGTTCAGCGAGTGGTACAACGGAGTCCTCACGGTTCTCTCCGTCGTCGTCCTTGGCATAGTCCTATGGTTTGGACTGCGCTGGCTGATCGTCGACGCCGACTGGAGCGTCATAGCCACCCTGGGCGGGCAGCTAATGATCGGCCAGTACAACACCGAGTCGGCATGTCCCGGCCAGAACTGTTTCTGGAGGCCCCAGGCGATCCTGCTGGTGGTCACGGCCCTGCTGGGGATGATGTGGGCCGTGGCCGGCGGCGGCCTCACCAAGCGCATCGCAATAGGGGTTGCGGTGGTGCTGGCCCTGTTCGCTCTGCTGCCCTACAGCTTCGAGCGCATGGGGCTGGACGTGCGCCTGCTGCTGGTGGCCAACCTGCCTGCCCTTGGCCTGGGGTGGGCCATAGGGCGCTACACCGCGTTGGGGACGGTGCGCAGGACGGCCATAACGGCCGCGGTCGTCTTCGTATTGGCCCTGGTCGTGCTGCGCGGGCTGCCGGGGATACCCGGCCTTCAGACTGTATCGGTGCTCCACTGGGGAGGGCTGATGCTGAACCTTATACTGGCGGTGGCGGGCATCGTGCTATGCCTGCCCATCGGGGTCGCCTTGGCCCTGGGGAGGCGCAGCAACCTGCCCGTGGTAAAGCTGTTGTGCGTGGTGTTCATCGAGGTGTTCCGGGGGGTGCCACTGATAACGCTGCTGTTCATGTCCCAGCACCTGGTGCCCCTGGCATTCCCGGAAGACTTCCCAGTGAACTCCCTGCTCCGTGCCGCCATAATAATCACGCTGTTCAGCGCCGCATACATGGCCGAGAACGTGCGGGGAGGACTGCAGGCCCTGCATCCCGGACAAGCCGAGGCGGCCCGGGCCCTGGGCTTGCCCAGCTGGCAGACCACGCTGCTCATCTCTCTGCCCCAGGCCATCCGCAACGTGATCCCCGCCATAGTGGGCCAGTTCATCTCCCTGTTCAAGGACACGACCCTGGTCTACATCATCGGCATGAACGACGTGCTGCAATTCAGCCGGGCGTTCATCCAGGGCAACACCGAGTACCTGGCCAGCGCCAAGGAGCTGTTCATATTCCTGGCCGTGGTCTTTTGGATATTCACCTACGGGATGTCCTACGTGAGCCGGCGCATCGAGGAGAACCTGGGAGTCGGCCGGCGGTGAAGCACCCTGAATCGCGGCAATGGGGAGGGAGTCATGGCCGAGACGAACGGCGCTGAGACGGGCGCGCTCCGCACGAACGAGACCGCGGCGGGCGACGAGATCATCGTCTGCCGCGACGTGCACAAATGGTACGGCGAGTACCACGCGCTCCGCGGCATCACCACCACCATCAACAAAGCGCAAGTGGTGGTCGTGTTCGGGCCGTCGGGGTCTGGCAAGTCCACATTCATCCGAACCATCAACAGGCTGGAGGAGCACCAACGGGGCCAGATCATCGTCGACGGTATCGAGCTGACCAACGACGTGCGCAACATCGACGCCATACGGCGCGACGTGGGCATGGTCTTCCAGTCCTTCAACCTGTTCCCCCACCTTACCGTGATGGGCAACATCACCCTGGCGCCCATGAAGGTGCGGAAGATGCCCAGGGACGCGGCCGGGCAGGTGGCCATGGAGCTCCTGGAGCGGGTGGGCATCCCCGAGCAGGCCGACAAGTACCCGTCCCAGCTATCCGGCGGTCAGCAGCAGCGTGTCGCCATAGCGCGGGCGCTGGCCATGCAGCCGAACATCATGCTGTTCGACGAGCCGACCTCCGCGCTGGACCCGGAGATGATCAAGGAAGTGCTGGACGTGATGCACGAGCTGGCCGACTCGGGGATGACCATGATCGTGGTGTCCCACGAGATGGGGTTCGCCAGGGAGGTGGGGCACCGGATGATGATGTTCGACCAGGGCATAATCGTCGAGGATGGCCCGCCGCAGCAGGTATTCGAGGACCCTCAGAGCGAGCGCACCAAGCTCTTCCTGAAGCAGATCCTCAGCTAGCCCGCCCCGGGAGACTTACAGTATCAGTATCAGTCCTCTCCGGACCTGATGGGTCTATCTATTACGTCCAACAGGGATTGGGCCACGTACAGGTTTGGCCACATGTTGTCGACGCGCGTTACCGGAGTTTGAAAATACAATATGTTGGGGTTGAGACTGTTGGCAAGGGAGCTTGCGGTATCCATGCAACACCGTCTAAGATAGTCCGGGCCGCCCGGCAGGACCGCCGGGCGCGGCAGCCCATGGGGAGGACCCGAGGGAGGCACCATCGACAGTAGAGCAAACTGGGTCATCGAAACCCGGAGCCTGACCAAGGAATACGGCCCCATTCGGGCCGTCGATGAGCTGTCCCTCCAGGTCCCCGAGGGGGGTGTCTTCGGGCTGCTGGGGCCCAACGGCTCCGGGAAGACGACGACCATGGGCATGCTCCTGGGGTTGGTGAGGCCGACGGCGGGGGCCATCCGCCTCTTCGGTGACCCGGCGGAGGGGGTCCATCCCCACGCCCTGCGGCGCATCGGGGCCATCGTCGAGGAGCCAAGCTTCTACCCCTACCTCAGCGGGCGCAACAACCTCCGGTACTTCCAGGGAATCGGCGGCAACGGGTCCCGGGACGAGGTGGGCCGGCTGCTGGAGACGGTGGGCCTGGCGGAGCGGGCCGGCAGCAAGTTCCACACCTACTCCATGGGTATGAAGCAACGGCTGGGCATCGCCTATGCCCTGCTGGGGGACCCCGAGGTGCTGTTCCTGGACGAGCCCACCAACGGACTGGACCCGGCGGGCATGGCCGAGATACGGGACCTGATACGCGAGCTGTCGGGCAGCGGGCGCACCGTCCTTCTCTCCAGCCACCTGCTGCACGAGGTGGAGCAGGTGTGCGACAGCGTCGCCATCCTGTCCCGGGGGCGGCTCATCGCCCAGGGCAACGTCCAGGAGCTGCTGAAGGGGCAGGGCACGGTCCGCCTCACGACCACCGACGATGCCAAGGCCGTAGGCGTCCTCTCGGCCCTGGACTGGGTGGCCGACGTGAAGATGGATGAGGGGGCCCTGGTGGTCACAGCCCCTCCGGAGAGGTCTCCAGAGCTGACGGCCGCGTTGGCCCAGGCCGGCATCTACGTCGGACAGATGACGACGGTACAGGTGTCGCTGGAGGAGTATTTCCTGGAGGTCACGGGCGGCCAGGGAGACGCCGGGGCGGAGGAGGCGTGATAGTCGAGCTGGTGAGCCTGGTCCGCTGGGAGTGGTTCAAGCTCCGGTACCGCTGGATGCCCTGGATTCTACTGGCGGTCCTGGTCCTGGTGACACAGCTTTTCATCTGGGGGGCGTTCTTCGCCTTCCGCGATACCCAGGAGGCCAGGGACATCGTCTTCGGCTCGACGGCTTTCGATGGCACGGCCGTGGACTTCGACTGCAACGACGTTCTGGCGGGAAGCATCCCGGAGGGGGCCCGGGTCCCATCGCCGGACGAGGAGATGGGCCGCCGTATGTTGGAGGACTGCCAGGAGTGGAAGGCGGTCCAACAGGAAGAGCTGGGCGACCTGTACAGTCTGATCACTCCTCCCGGCAGCGCCGGTTTTGCCGTGGGCGCCGGCCAGACCATCGGCCTTATCCTGGTGGCCATTCTGACCGCTTCCGTCATAGGCACCGAGCACGGATGGGGGACAGTGCGCCCCGTGCTGGTCAGGGGGGTCCGGCGGTGGTACATGCTGGCGTCGAGGCTGGCAATGGTGGCCATCGCCTTTGCCGCGGCCCTGGTAGTGATAGGCGTGCTAGGGCTGGTCTCGGGCCTGGCCGCGGGAGCCCTGGCGTCGGGCACAGAGGGCCTGGAGAGTATCTACTCCTGGAGCGACGGGCTCGAAGTGTACGCCAAGGCCTGGTTCTCCGTGCTGCCCTACGGGGCCCTGGTGGCCCTGGTGGCGGTGGCGATGCGATCCTCCGCGGCGGGCATCGGCGTGGGGTTGGGGTACTACTTCCTGGAGCAAACGGCCGTCGCCATCCTACTGGCCCTCTTCGACTGGTTCCAGGGAGTGGCGGACTACCTGCTGGTCTACAACATAGGCGCATTCATGAGCGGCGGAGCCGGGGATGAGGGAGGCAATGGCGGCATCACCTTCGGCGTTGTGGGCGGGGACCCTCCCGGGGAGCTCCACACCGCCCTGGTGATAGCGGCCTATCTCTTGGTCCTGGGCGGACTGGCCTTCTACCTGTTCCAACGGCGTGACATCCCCGGCGCCAGCCGGTCCTAGGGGAATGTTGGGATATGGCCGGGCCCGCTCCCGGGACAAGTACTGCTACAGGTGCGGAAGCATCCTGGGTATGAGCCGGACTGTGCTCTATCATGCGGAAACGGCCCCCGAACCGATGGAAGGGATGCGCGTCCACAGACCCGGGAGCATGAGGTTCCCTCGCCATCCTCCGGGTGACGTAGAATCACCAATTCCCAGTCTGGTTCTGCGGTCAACGGTCGCCGGCGCGTACCCGCACGTCCACCGATAGAGAGACCTGTCCGGCTCCCTTGAAGACGCCGCGGATGGGGGACACGTCCTGGTAGTCGCGGCCGACGGCTATCCGAACGTGGCGCTGGCCGGCCAGGCACCGGTTGGTCGGATCGAAGCCGATCCAGCCCAGGTCGGGCAGCCGGCACTCCACCCAGGCGTGGGTGGCCGTTTGCGGGGCCTCTTCACCAGCTGGCCCGTCGACGTACAGGTACCCCGATACGTAGCGCGCCGGGATGTCCCAGGAGCGGGCGATGGTGATCATCACGTGGGCGTAGTCCTGGCATACCCCCTGCCTGGACTGCAGGATGTGCTCTATGGGGGAGACGACCGACGTGCTGCCCGGAACGTACTGGAAGCTGTGGTGGAGGGTGTCCGAAAGCTGTAGGATGGTCTCCAAAGGGTCGTCGCCAGCCCGGATGCCCATCTCGTCCACGAAGGCGGCGAGGGCGGGGGAGGGGCGGGCGTAGTGGCTGGAGTGGGTGAAGTCCCAATAGTCGAAGGACTCGGTCCACGCCCGGGTCTCCTCCCAGGCGCCAGCGCCCAGGGACCCGGGCAGGGCGTCCTCGGGGACCCGTTCGACGGTGGAGCGGGAGACGACCTCCAGCCCTTCGTGTTCTCGGTCGATGTTCAGGACCTGCCTGGTGTTGCCGAAGACGTCCGTCTCGCTGTTCAGCGGCGCCGGGGGGGCCGTTGCGACCTCGAAGCTCAGGAGCCGCTGACCCGCGTCGTCCCGGGGCTGAAGGCAGAGGGACAGCACGCACTGCCGCACGGGTGAGGGGTACAGGTAACGGGAGACGTGCTCGATTCGGTAGAGCACCGGGGCACCCACGGGGCTAGCTACCCGGGAAGTCCTCTACCGCATAGTCGAAGTAGGCCGCAGTCACCAGGTGGTGCAGCTCCAAGACGTACTGTCTCACCTGCCGCAGCAGCTTGTCCCGGTCTTCGCTATCGGGCCAGTCGTAGTGGATCAGGGCAGCCATGCGGCCCGCCAGGCGTCGGGCCGCGCCGCTGGCCTTGGCGTTGGGACCCGGTCCGATGGAGGCCAGGTCCGACGCGGCCCTGTCCAGTGACCTGCACAAGGAGTCCGGCAGCAGCGGGTCCGTGGCGAGCAGGTCCAGCACCTGGCCGGGATGCACTTCCACGCTATAGATGCGGTTGTAGGCCTCGAAGGCGTGGTAGAAGCGCAGTAGGGCCGTCCAGTCCGCGTCGGTGTGCTCTCCGGCCTTCGAGTCGGCGGACAGCTGGGACAGGAACAAGGCCGTGGACAGCTGGGCGCGCTCGATGAAACAGCCAAGCTGCATGAAGCGCCAGCCTTCGTCGCGGTACATGGTGGCCCCGGCCACTCCGGAGAACCTGTTCATCTCCGCAGCCGTTTCAGCGTAGAAGCCCTCGGGAGAGGTGCGCCAGATGTCCTGGATGCCCAGCTTCTGGATGCGCAGGTAGGCCAGGTTGAGGCTGGTCCACAGCTCCTCGCTGATGCAATGGCGCATCTGCCGGGCGTTCTCCCGCCCCTGGGCGAAACAGCTCCATACGGAATCGGGGTTGGCGCGCTCGAAGGTGAGGTCGTCGGCCAAAGTGTAGGAGTCGGCCAGGGTGAAGTCTTCGCTGGTCACCAGCTCGAGGCTGCCGCCGGGGGGCTCACGGCCTATGCCGTCATAGATGCGGGCCCAGCCTGCATGTATCTCCCGGATGGGGCGGTCCACCAGGGCCTCGGCCTGCAATCGCAACAGCCGGCAGAGGAACTCCGCCCTTTCCAGGTAGCGACCCATCCAGTAGAGGCCCTGTGCGCTGCGAGCAAGCAATTCGGATCAGTCTCCTAGCACCCAAAGATCTTTGCCTCCGCCGCCCTGGCTGGAGTTCACCACCAGGCTTCCCCGGCGCAGGGCCACGCGGCAGAAGGCCCCCGGCACCATGCGGGTCTCGCGCCCGTGGAGTACAAAGGGACGGAGGTCCACGTGGCGGGGCTCGAAGTTGTTGTCGATGAGGCACGGCGCGCGGGAGAGGGCAAGCACCGGCTGGGAGATGAAGTCGGCCGGGTTGGCCCGGACGCCCGCCGCATACTCATCACGCTCCTTGGGAGTCGCGTGGGGACCTATCAGCATTCCGTAGCCCCCGGACTCGCCCACCCGTTTCACCACCAGCTTGTCCAGATTGTCCAGGGTGTACTCCAGGTCTTCGGGCCGCCGGCAGAGGTAGGTCTCCACGTTGGACAGGATCGCCTCTTCTCCCAGGTAGTAACGAATCATGTCGGGCACGTAGGCGTATACGCTCTTGTCGTCGGCCACTCCGGTGCCGGGGGCGTTGACGAGGGCCACGTTCCCCAGCTTGTAGGCGTGGATGAGCCCCGGCACTCCCAGGAGGGAGTCCGGACGGAAGACCAGTGGGTCGATGAAATCGTCGTCCACCCGGCGGTAGATCACGTCCACGCGGCGCAGCCCAGTGGTGGTCCGCATGTAGACGTGCCCGTCGTTCACCAGCAGGTCCCGGCCCTCCACCAGCTCGGCGCCGATCTCCCGGGCCAGAAACATGTGCTCGTAGAAGGCCGAGTTGTAGACTCCGGGGGTCAGGAGGGCGATGGACGGCTCGGACCGTCCGTTGGGGGCCAGCTCGCGGAGGGTCGTCAACAGCAGGCGGCCGTAGTGCTCCACCTCCTGCACGCGGGACCTTCGATATAGACGCCGCAAGCTGGCCTTGACGGCCTTCCGGTTGGCGATCATGTAGGACACGCCGGAGGGCACGCGGAGGTTGTCTTCCAGCACCCGGAAGCCGTCGTTGGTCCTCACCAGGTCCGTGCCGCAGATGGCGACCCAGGTGCCCTGGGGTGCGGAGAAGCCCCGCATCTCCACGCGGTACTGGGGGCATTCCCGTACCACGTCCACGGGAATCACGCCGTCTTCGATGATGCGGGCCTCGCCATACACGTCTTCGAGAAAGCGGTTGAGGGCCTTGAGGCGCTGGGCCAGGCCCTTTTCCAGGAAGCTCCAATCGGCTGCCGATACCACCCGCGGGACGCAGTCGATGGGTATGATCCGCTCCTCACCCTCATCGTCCCCGTAGACCGTGAAGGAGATGCCCTCGTTGGAAAAGGAGCGGGTCACCCGTTCCTGAATGCTACCCAGCTCCTCCCCGGATAGTCGGGTCAGGTCCTCGTGGAGCGGCTGGCAATGCTCCCTGGGCATTCCGTCCGGCTGGAACATCTCGTCGTATATGTACGGGTCAAGATTGTAGGTTTCGAACTTCACGGCATCAACTCGTTGCTCGAAGGCCCTTCGAGCACAATGAGACTCCCCGTCGTTGTCCCGGGTCCCGGCTTGCTGCCCATCACAATATCATACGACGGCCCTTGACGGCCATAAGTCGACCGTGGTCTAGTCGTCACGGTGGCGTGCTCCTACGAATCCGTACCGTCGGGGTCCTCGTCCGCGGCCGGCGCCGCCTCGCCTCCACCCGCCGTCACCGCGGCGCCCTGGGCCGCCTCTTCGCCTTCCTCGGATAGCGTCGGGGGCGGGACCAGCGGCAGCTCCACGGTCATGACCGTGAACTGCCCCGGCTCCGACTCGACTCGAATGGTGCCGCCGTGCTTTCGGATAATGTCTGCGCACATGGCCAGGCCGAGCCCCGTCCCCTGGTCGGTTGGCTTGGTGGTGAAGAAGGGGAGGAATATCTTCTCTAGTGCGTCCGGTGGGATGCCGTTTCCGTTGTCCCGGATTCCGATCTCCGCGTGGTCCTCCAGCCGCTTGGTGGTCAGCGACAGCGTGGGCATATAGCCGCCGTTTGTTTCCGCGGTTTCTCGCCGCTTCTGGTCGGTGGCGTAGCAGGCGTTGCTCACCATGTTCAAGAAGACCCGGCCCATCTCCTGGGGGATGACTTCGAGCTGGCCCATCTCCGGATCGAGGTCCTGCTGCAGGTCCAACTGGAAGTCGGGGTCGGTGGCCCGGGCGCTGTGGTAGGCCAGGCGGGCGTGCTCGTCCAGCAGGTTGTTGATGTCGGTGGCCTGTGCGCCTCCCGCGTCTCTGCCCATCTGGAGCATGTCGTGCACTATACGGTTGGCCCGTTCGCCGTGGGAGCGGATGCGTCCCAGATTGTCACTCAGGTCTCCGAATATGTCCTCGACCAGCCCAGACTGCTCTTCGGGAAGGTCCACGCCTTCCTCCTGCAGGACCTCCTGTAGCTCCTTGATGAGCTCCTGGGAGACCTCGGAGAAGTTGTTGACGAAGTTCAGGGGGTTTCGTATCTCGTGGGCCACACCGGCAGTCAGCTCACCCAAGGCGGCCAGCTTCTCGCGCATGACGATCTGGTCCTGGGCCCGCCGGAGGTCTTCCAGCACGCTCTCCAGCTCCTGGTTTTTTTCGCCAAGCTCGTTTGCCAGCTTTTCCACCAGGTTGAGGCGCTGCACCTCCAGGGCGTGCTTCCGGAACACCTCCAAGGCGGCGCCCATCTCGGCCACTTCGTCCCTGCCGTCCAGCTCCACCTGGGCCTCCAGGTCCCCGCCGGCCATGCGCCGCATCCAGTCGGACAAGAGCTTGAGACGCCTCACGAGGATCCTGCCGACGAAGAGCCAGGCGATGAGGCCGCCACCGGCGATGCTTATGCCGGTGATGACTATCAGAAGGGTGCGGCCCGCGAATATCGCCTGGCTGGAGGCCTCGGTCGCTCCCTGGGCGCTCAGGCGGGCCGCCCCGACCTGGCTGTTGACGTCCCGCAGCATGTCGATGGCGATCTCGCGGTTGCTGGTGAGAAGCTCTCGTTGGGTCTGCTCCAACGTGAGCCGGGATGCCAGCAGGTCGAAGCCGTCGTTGTCGCCGATTCCCAGGGCGAACAGCCGGTCGAAGATGGGTGATACGGTTTCGTGATACGGGGACCCTTCCAGGGCAATCAGGTTGCGGTCGATGCGGCCCCTGGCAGCCTCGAACCGCTCCCGCAGAGGCTCGATTAGGGACGCGTTGGAGATGGTGAAGGCGTTGGCCAGCAGCTCCATGGCGATGTTGGCGTCCACCTGAATCTGGGCCAGGTTTCTGTAGTAGCCGATCTCCTTCTCCGACATGTGCTCGTTGCGGTTCACCGGGCGCTCGCCCCGGCCGCGGTAGCCCTTAATCACGTAGAAGAGCTGGTCGTCGATGGCCTTGACGAGCTTGGCGTCCAGATCGGTGCGCTCATCAGTGAGCTGGCGAGCAAGGACTTCGGCTTCGTCGTCCAGCTTGAAGGTATCCGAGGTGGCCTTCTTGATCTCCTCGATGTTCTGGTTCAGCCTGTCGGCGTTGCCGCGGATCCTCCTGAAGCTCTCCTCCTCGGCGCCCGCCTGCTCCAGGAGGGTGAGCTGCCCCTCGAAGTTCTTGTACGAACCGTCGATGTCCATCACGACGCCATCGAACTCTTCGACGGTGGACGAGGCGGTGAGGCGCGGGGCGGCGGCCACGAGCTCGGCGCTGTACCGGGAGACGCCAAAGGAGGCTGCCATCTCGGGTATGCTGCCGTCGTTCACCTGGGTCTGAGCATCGCCCACCCGGTCGAAGGACAGCCAGCCCACGACGCTGGCGCACACGGTCAGTGCGATGGCTCCCCAGATGGCGATGTGGAGCTGGGTGGAGATGCGTGTGTGGCTGTCCCATAGCTGTTTCAGGCGTTCTCTCATCGCGCCATGTCCCGCAGGGTCTCGATGGCCCGGTACCCGCCATCCTGGTCGATCACCGTCAAAAATACCCTGTCGGAGCCCTGGTTGTCATCTTCTCCTCCGTAGAGGAGGTCGAACCCGTCGAGGTCGTCGCTGGCGGCGCGAAGACCCTCGAGAAAACAGGGCCGGTCGAGGTCGGGCCCGCACCTCTCCAGGCCGGCGATGGCCAGGCGGCCTGCCAGGTATCCCTCCAGGGACACGAACCCGGCCTCCGCGTCGGGGTACCTGGCCTCGAGAGCGGCCACGTAGTCGTGGACTATGGGCGGCGAGTGCTCCGACGGCTCCGGGAAGGGGACCACCTGGGTGACATAGACGCCCTCTCCATTGTCGCCCAGGGCCCCGGCCAGGGCGTTGCTGCCCACGAAGGAGATGGTCATGAACACGGTGGTCGTACCCAGATGCCGGGCCCAGAGGATGAGCTCGGCCACCGGCTGGTAGGCGCCCACTATTATCACCGCCTGGGGCTCCCCGCGGTTCAGGTCCAAGAGGCCGGTCTTGACGGCCAGGGTGTTGCGGGTGTACACGCCCACGGAGGCCGGCTCCATTCCCCGCCGCTCCAGGGCGGCCAGTACGCCATTGTAGCCCGCCCGGCCGTAGGAGTCGTCCTGGTACATCACGCCGATGCGCCTCATTCCCAGGTCCTCGGTGAGCCGGTCGACCATCTCCTCGGTCTCCTGGTTGTAGGAGGCCCGCAGGTTGATCACGGCGTTGAGCTCGGGGTCCCGGAGCAGGGCCGCCCCGGTGAAGGGGGCGATGTAGGGGACACCATAGGCCTCGGTCACGGGCACGGCCGACCGGGAGGTGGGAGTGCCCACGGCCCCGATGAGGGCGAAGACCCCGTCCTCTTCGATCAGCTTGGTGGTGTTGGCGACGGCGGCCTCGGGCTCGTAGGCGTCGTCCTCGAATATCAGGTGCAGCTGCCTGCCATGGACGCCGCCGGCGTTGTTCACCTCTTCGAAGGCCGCCAGGATGCCCCTTTGCATATTGATTCCAAGCTCCCGGGCGGGGCCGCTAAAGGCAGCCGACTGACCGAAGGTAACGCTGTTGTCGGCGACGCCCGATTCCATCATTACAGGCGGGGCGGTGGTGGCAGGCGTGGGTGTGGACTCCAGGCCTTCGTCCAGGAGTGTGGAGCTACCGGTCGCATCGACACGGCCCAGGAAGACCCAGATAACCATGCTCACGGCGAAGGTCAGGAGGACCCCGCCCACGATGCCGAACACGAACAGTATGTCGGTTGGTACTCTGGTGAACCCCTTCACCCGATCCTACGCTTGACCAGAATCAGATGGTTCTTTCCATCCTCCCGCTTATACCGCCACTCATCCATCATCGTACGCACCAGGTAGACGCCAAGGCCGCCGATTGCCCTGTCGCCCAGGTCACCGGTCACGTTGGGCTCGGGCGCCTCGGTGAACGGGTCGAAGGGCTTGCCGTCGTCGGTAATCTCGATGGTCAGGGCCTCGGTGTCCGAGGTCAGCCTGATGTCGACCTCGTGCTCACCGCCGGCGTGCCCGTAGTTCAGAACGTTGAGCCACAGCTCCTCGAGGACCAGATTCACCTGGAAGGTGAGGTTTGGGGGCCAGTCATCATCCGCTCCGAAGTCCTCTACCGCGGCTGAGAGGCGGTCCAGCTCCTCCAGCCTGGTCTCCACCGTCAGGTCCAGCGTGGCGCTCAAGAGGACCTCTCACAGCAGAGGGCCAGACACGTTATGTCGTCGGACTGGGGTGTCTCGCCGGCGAAGGTGTTGACGGCCTCGAAGACCGCCGCCGTGGCTTTCTCCGGGTCCTGGGGCGGCTCGGCTTCGAACTGCTGGCACACGGTGTCCAGGCCGAACTGCTCCCCATCGCCGTTCATGGCCTCGGTCACGCCGTCGGTGTAGAAGATGACCGTGTCCCCCGGGGACAGGGTGACCGTATTCTGCTTGTACTCCAGGTCGGGCGCGACCCCCAAAGCCACCCCGTCGGTGAGGGGCAGCAGGGTGGAAGTGCCGTCCTCGTGGATCACCAGGGGGCTGTTATGGCCCCCGTTGGCGTAGGTCAGCTCCCGGTTGGAGGGGTCGTATACGGCGTAGACGACGGTGACGAACATGGCGCCGTCGTTGTTCTCCATCAGCAGATCGTTGACTTCGCCCAGCACATCGGCGGGGTTGCCAACGCCGATGGCCGCGCCCTTGAGCAAGGTGCGGCTGGACATCATGAAGAGGGCGGCGGGGACGCCCTTGTCGGACACGTCGGCAACGGCGAGTCCCATCCGGCCCCCGTCGAGCTGTATCACGTCAAAGAAATCGCCCCCCACGTTGCGCGCCGCTTGCATCTTGCCGTAGACCTTGTAGCCCTTGCTGGCGGGAAACCTGGTGGGGAGAATGGACTGCTGCATTCCCCTGGCAACGTCCAGCTCGTTCTGCAGGGCCACCAGCTTGTCGCGGGACTGGAGGGCCTCGCGCCACTCGATCATATTTTGCAGGGTCCGGTCTATGGTCACCTGCAGGTCTTCGAAGTCCACGGGTTTGGTGACGAAGTCGAAGGCGCCGCGGTTCATGGCCGTGCGTATGTTCTTCATGTCGCCATACGCGGAGATTATGACCGAGCGTATGTCGGGGTCCACCTTGGGTATCTGCTCCAGCAGGGTCAGGCCGTCCATCTGGGGCATGTTGATGTCCGAGAGGACCATGTCGATCTCTTCGTCCTCTTCCAGCTTTTCCAGAGCCTCCACGCCGTTGCGGGCGAAGACGAACTTGTAGCGGCCCGATCGGATGCTCCGGCGCATACGCTGCAGCATGAGGGGTTCCAAGTCCGGCTCATCGTCGACCACCAGTATCTTGTACGGCTCTTGCATAGCTACTATCGCGCGGCACCCCTCCTGGGCCCGCCCACCCTCCTAGTGTAGGATCCGAAACAAGGATAATGCCTGCTAAAGGCCTGGGCCGGCTCAGTCGTTAAACGAGGCCAGGGCCTCAGCCCGGGAGGGGTGAATGGAGATAATCTTGTCGAAGCCGCTGATCTCGAAGACCTCCTGGATCGGCTCGGAAAGCGAGCAGACCGCGAATTTCGCGTTCTGGTTTCGCAGGTTCTTGGCCGTCAGCAGGATCACCCGAAGGCCCGCGCTACTGATATAAGACAACTCCTCCATGTCCAGGATCACAGCGGTCTCGCTCTCGTCTATGGCGGCCTCCAAGTCCGCTTGGAACTCGCGGGCATTGGTGCCGTCGACCCTCCCGTCCGTCTTGGCGATTAACGTGGTCCCCTGTCGCTCAGTGCTAACTCCCATCGGGTGTATCTCCTTTAATGGTACAGCCATACCTCTGGCTGCCGCACCAGTTTCATCCCGACCCGTCCCTCTCCGATCAGTCTTCATAGTAAGACTGTCGGGGCAAAAGGACAAGTCTCTGCCAGGAGGGCTATCCCGCAGTGCATAACATTATACAGGTATTTTCGTCAATGGCGAATATTTCCGAGGCGGGAAGTGTGAAACTGCCGCGGTCGGATTGGGTGGCCCCCGGGGGCGATGGAGGCTGAGGCGGGGGTGACACCGTCTCAGGGCGAGAGTATCATCCCGGTAGTCGGGGGAACGCCGGCCGGCCCGGATAGCCAAGGCCAACGGCCCCCAACGGCAGGACCGGCGGAGGAGGAGGAACGGAGATGTCAGGAATGGCGGAGATGGGATACATGTCCGACCGGAAGCTGCCACAATACGAGCTGGACGGTTCCTTTTACGATGGGGTCCGGGCAGCCAAGCCCGGATACGAGCTGGTCGACCGGTTCGAGCTGCCTCCCCTGAGCGGGCGGGGGTTCAAGGTAAAGAAGGGGCAGACCTTCAGGTTCGTGACGGTAGGGGGGCCCCAGATTGGGGACGTGGCCCTCTGGAACGCCCACGACGCCAGGGAGTACTTCGTGGCCACGCGGACCTGGGTGCTGGAGGGGTTCGTAATCAAGGTCGGGACCCGCCTGTGGTCCGAGGTGCCCTGGATGCGGCCCATGGCGACGTGCATCGAGGACACGGTGGTCCCCGAGCCGCCCGACAGCGTGTACCACCACGCCGACTCCCGCACCCACTGCACCTCGGAGCTGTGGGAGATGCGCTCGGGGGTTGCGGGGCTGGACTCGTGCCACCTGAACTTCCTCCAAGCCATAGAGCCCTTCGGCCTGAGCGAGGCGGACATCCACGGCAACTTCATGGTCCATCAGAAGACGTACGTGGAGCCGGAGAGGGGCAGGGCCCGGGTGGCCAGAGGCGACTCGAAGCCCGGAGACTACATCTCCTTCTATGCTGAGATCGACCTGCTGGTGGCCCTGTCCACGTGCCCCATGGGGGACGGCATCAGGGAAGTGGCCACGGGCGAGGGCGAGGCCTATCCCATCGCCGTAGAGGTCCATGAGACGGGAATCCAGCCCAGGGAGTTCCCCAAGTGGACGGACTGGAGGCCGGGCTGGACGGGCAAGTGGGAGACGGCCCAGGCGTGACGGGCTGCCCCCATGCCGGACTGCAAGGCCGCCCGCCGGGGCCCCGGCCGCTGGGGCCCCGGCCGCTAAGGCCCCGGCCGCTAAGGAGGGACGCATGAGACTGACCCCCAAGGAGATGGACCGGCTGACCATCTTTTCGGCGGCGGAGCTGGCGCGGCGAAGGCGGGACCGAGGGGTGAAGCTGAACCATCCCGAGGCGGTGGCCCTCATCTGCGACGAGATGATGGAATGTGCCCGGGACGGCAGGAGCTACGAGGAGGTCGCCCAGCGGGGCGCGACCGTCCTGACCCGGGACGACGTGATGGATGGGGTCGCGGAGCTGGCCGACCCCATTTTGCTGGAGGTGACCTTCCTGGACGGCAACAAGCTGGTGATGGTCCGGGACCCCATCCGGGCAAAGGGGGACGCCAATGGGACATCCAATGCGGCCAGGTGAGGTCATCGTGGCCGGCGGGCCCGTCCGGTCCAACGCGGGCAGGGGCGTCATCACCCTCACGGTGGAGAACACATCCGACCACGTGGTGTACGTGACCTCCCACTACCACTTCATGGAGGCCAACAAGCGGCTCCGGTTCGACCGGGGGGCGGCCTACGGCAGGAGGCTGGACATTCCCGCTGGGAGCGGCGTCCGGTGGATGCCCGGGGAGGTCCGGGACGTGTCCCTGGTGGAGGTGGGAGGCGGCAGACGGGTGTTCGGCTTCCAGGGACTGGTGGACGGGCCCCTGTCTCCCGAGGGCAAGGCGCGGGCGGTGGACCGGGCCCGGTGCCGAGGATTCCTGGATACGGAGGCCCTCTGATGCCCTTCGAGATGGACCGGGACGCCTACAGGAGACGGTACGGCCCGACGGCGGGAGACCGGATACGGCTGGGCGACACGAACCTCATCGCGTTGGTGGAGAGGGACCACGCGGCCTATGGCGACGAGCTGGTGGTGGGGTGGGGCAAGACGGTGAGGGCCGGAATGATGCAAGCCCACACGGTGCCGAGGCCCAGCGAGCTGGACTACGTCGTCGCCGGCGCGGTGGTCGTGGACCCGGTGCTGGGCATCTTCAAGGGGGACATCGGCATCAAGGACGGCCTCATCGCGGGGACGGGCCGGGCGGGCAATCCCGACGTCATGGACGGCGTGGACCTGGTGATAGGCCCCAACACGGTTATGCTCAGCGGGCTCAATATGATAGCCACGCCTGGGACGGTGGACAGCCACGTCCACCTGACCCGCTCCTCCCTGCTCCTTTGGGCGGCCCTCAGCGCGGGGGTCACCACCTTCATCGGAGGGGGACTGCAGTGGAACGGCCGGTTCATACTGGAGAAGTACTTCGAGGCGCTGGAGGGAGTGCCCATCAACATGGGGTTCCAGGCACGGGGCAGCTCCATCGACCCCGGCCCCATGAGCGACAGCATC
The DNA here is from genome assembly GCA_034423015.1 of Dehalococcoidia bacterium. Taxonomy (GTDB): domain Bacteria; phylum Chloroflexota; class Dehalococcoidia; order Lucifugimonadales; family JAGWBF01; genus JAGWBJ01. The sequence continues at coordinate 95,007 of DAOUJG010000016.1, forward strand.
GAGGCCGGAGCGTGCGGCATAAAGATCCACGAGGACAACGGCGCGTACCCGTCCATCATCGACGCCTCCCTGCGGGTGGCCGACGAGTACGACGTCTCCGTGGCCCTTCATACCGACGGTCTCCACGAGTCCATGGAGGTGACGGACACCATCGACGCCATCGCCGGGCGGGCGCTCCATGCCTACCACATCGAGGGCTGCGGCGGGGGCCACGCCCCGGACCTGCTGCGGCTCGCCGGGGTGTCCAACATCATCCCTTCCTCCACGACGCCGACCATCCCCTATACCGCCGGAACGTACCAGGAGCACTTCCCCATGACGGCCATGTGCCACGGGATCAACCTGCACGTGGAGACGGACGTGTCGGCGCTGGACGAGAGGCGAAGGCGGGAGACGATGGCCGCCGAGGACGTGCTGCACGACATGGGGGCCATCCCCGTGGTCAACTCGGACTCCCAGGGCATGGGCAGGATCGGAGAGGTGGCCCTGCGGACGTGGCAGCTCGCCCACAAGATGAAAGCCGAGCGGGGAAACGGGTCCCGGGAGGAGGACAACGAGCGCATCCTCCAGTACCTGGCCAAGTACACCATCAACCCGGCGGTCACCCACGGGGTGTCCTCCTACGTGGGGTCGCTGGAGGCGGGGAAGATGGCGGACATAGTGCTGTGGCGGCCCGAGCTCTTCGGCGTGAAGCCGGAGATGGTGATAAAGGGCGGCTTCCCCGCGTGGGCGCCCCTGGGGGACGGCAACGCGTCGGTACCGGCCTCGGAGCCGGTGAGGTACGGCCCCATGTTCGGCGGCATGGGCAGGGCCGCGGCCTCCACCAGCGCCTACTTCGTCTCCGGGGCCTCACTGGAGGTGGGCCTGGCCCGGCGGCTGGACAGCAGGCGTAAGCTGCTGCCCGTGAGGGACGTCCGCACGGTGACCAGGGAGCGGATGGTGCGCAACAAGCTGGTCCCGGACATACGAGTGGACCTGGAGAGCAGCCGGGTCAGCGTGAACGGGACCGCGGTCACCTCGGAGGCCGTGTCAGAGGTGCCGTTGAACCGGCTGTACTTCCTGTCCTAGGAATTACTTTGGCCCGCGAAGGCCACGTATGCCGACGAAATGGCGGTTCCTGCTCACGGCGCCGGTTGGATTCCTCTCTCCGCTTCGCTCCGCTCGGAAAGACGGGAGGGGGTCGGAAAGACAGGAGGGGGTCCGGAGTGACGGGCGGGGGACCGGTCGCGAGGGTGGGGAGGGCCGCGTCTGGCTAGTGGCCGAGGGCCCGCCAGATCGTGCCACGCCGCCTGACCTTTTCCAGGCCGTCGAAGCTGCCCTGCTCCACGTGATGGCCCTTGGGCTGCGGGGGACGGGCCTCCAGGCCCAGCAGCGCCACGACACGGGGGTTGGAGTAGTAACCGGCGTAGGTCTCCCGGACGAGGAGCTGGAAGAAATGCGACTCCCCGGCGTCCACCAGGGCCAGCACGTCGTCCTGATCCTCCCGGGACAGGTCGACGAAACGCCTTCTGTGCCCGCTCCAGGCGGCGACCTCTATCCGGGCCAGGCCGTCGGACCATAATCTCCGGTAGTCCGCCCGGCCGGCGACGGCCCGGTCCACGTACTCCAACGCCGCCTCCCCGGCCCCGGGCATGTTGCCCTCGGGCGGCACTATGCGGTCGAGGACGGCCGTCACCAGCTCTAGCTGGGACTCGCTGAAGTAGGAGTTGGATGCGGTCATGGGTCGCACCTCAGTCCAGCAGGTGTCGGGAGGCCTTCTTGAAATGGTCGGCGATGCGCAGGGCGACCGCCTGGATGGTCGACGTGGGGTTCACCGCGCCCGCGGTGGTGAAGACGCTGCCGTCTATGACGAAGAGGTTCTTCACCTCGTGGCTGCGGCCATTGCCGTCCACCACGGAGTTGGCGTCGTGGGCGCCCATGCGGGCGGTGCCCAGGAGGTGCCACCCGGAGGGACGCAGGAGTGGGTTGAACATCACCTCGCGGGCGCCGGCGGCCTGCAACACCTCGGAGGCCCTGGCGATGCCGAAGTCCATCATCTTCAGGCTGTTCTCGCTCATCCGGTAGGAGACCTTGGGGGCCGGGATGCCGTCGCCGTCCACGAGGGCGCCGTCCAGGGTCACCCTGTTGGAGGGCTCGGGCAGGTCCTCGCCCACCACGGCGATGGTGATGGTCCGTCCGAAGCGCTGGGCGAAGGCGCGGTGGTGGCCGCCGCCCCAGGGGACCCGGGGGGCTCCGGCGAACCCGAGGGCGGTGGTAACGGGCCCGGAGCTGCGGATGATCTGGAAGGCCACGCCCCGCACGAAGCCCCTGGAGAGGTCGGTCTCGTAGAACTCGGAGCTCATGATGCTGTCGGCGCTGGGACCCTTGTACCCCTCCAGGAGGTCGTCGAACACGCCGGTCACCATGGCGTAGGGATGGAACATCAGGTTCCTGCCCACGAGGCCGTTGCCGTTGGAGAGGCCGTCGGGGAAGAGGCCGGACCTGGAGTTGAGCAGCAGCCGGGGGGTGCCGACCCCGTTGCAGGCCATCACGACGACCCGGGCCTTCTGCTCCCGGACCCGGCCCTCCTCATCGTAGTAGACCACGCCCGTTGCCAGGCCGTCCCTGCCGACGGTGACCTCCCGCACGCGGCAGCCGGTCTTCAGGACGGCGCCCGCGGCGATGGCCCTTGGCCAGTAGGTGACGTCGGTGCTGGCCTTGGCCCCCAGGGGGCAGCCGATCTCGCAGGGACCGCAGTTGTTGCAGGCGGGGCGGCCGTCGTAGGGCCGGGTGAGGATGGCGGTGTCGGAGGGCCACCAGTGCCACCCCAGCTCGTCGAAGCCGCCGGCCATGGTCTCTCCCAGCTTCCCCAGGGGGATGGGCGGGGTCTGCCGGTCTGACTTGGGGGGATAGGCCGTGTCGCCGACCATGCCGGCGACGCCCATCATCCGGTCGTTCAGGTCGAAGTAGGGCTCCAGCTCCTCGTAGGTGACGGGCCAGTCGTCGGCCACGCCGTCCAGGGAGCGCACGCGGAAGTCCGAGGGATGCATGCGGGGGAAGTGGGCACTCCAGTGGATGGTGCTGCCGCCCACCGCGTTGTACATCAGGGGCGTGATGGGCGACTCGGAGTCGTTGACGGGGTAGTCCTCGGGCAGCCGCCTCCCGTTGGGGTCGGGGTTGAAATCGGTGACCCTGTGGGTCTCCCAGTCGTCCAGGAGGGCGGGGTAGGCCCTGGGGTCCTTCCAGGGGCCCTGCTCCAGGCACGTCACGCGAATGCCGGCCTGGGCCAGGCTCCAGGAGAAGGCCGCGCCCGAGGCTCCCGCGCCGATCACCAGCACGTCCACTACGTCGGCTTCCCGACCCATATGCGCCTCCGCCGGGGGGGTGTCTTGGAACCGGTCTGCGGGAAGATTATACCAAGTTTTGGCTGGATGAGAGGGTAAGTGCGGTCTTGTTGACACTCCGAAAGGGGCGCTGGTACCATTGCGGCACCGCGCAGCCGTGCCTGGGGGCGGTCCGCGCGAGACTGGCCTGCCCGGGAATACCGGCTTGGTCGCGAGACTGGCCCGAAGGAGGGCGTCCATGGCGGACACCACCTCCGACCGCATGTCCAACGAGGAGCTCCAGGACCTGCTGATAACCCTGTTCGGCAGGCTCCCCGAGCCGGACCTGACCAGGGAGAACACGGCCCTCCTGTGCATCGACGTCCAGTACATGGACGCCCACCCGGACTACGGACTGGGCGCCCGGGCCCAGGAGTTGGGGCTGAACGATAAGCTCAGCTACTTCTGGAGCCGTATCGACGAGATGGTGCTGCCCAACATGCAGCGGGTGATGTCGGCGGCGCGGAAGGCGGGGGTGGAGGTGGTCCACGTTCGGGTGGCCTCCCAGACGGCGGACGGGCGGGACAGCACCCTGCGGTACAAGGCCCTGGGCCTGAAGACGCCCCGGGACACCAAGGGGGCCCAGTTCCTGCCCGAGGTGGCGCCCGGCGAGGACGAGCTGGTGGTCAGCAAGGTGACCTCCAGCGTCTTCAACTCCACGAACATCGACCGGCTCCTGCGCAACATGGGCATCAAGAACCTTATCATCATGGGCGTGGTCACCAACGGCTGCGTGGAGTCCTCCACCCGCAGCGCGGCGGAGCTGGACTACGGGACCATCGTTGTGGAGGACGCCACGGCGGCAATGGCCCCGCAGCTGCACGAGCACTCGATCATCAGCATGAGCTACAAGGACGCCTACATCATGTCCTCGGACGAGGTCGTGAAGAAGCTGGAAGCCCTTTCCTAGGGACGCCTGCCTTGGCGCCGCCCGCCCTGTCGGTCTTTGTGTCCGGGGGAACGTCCAGTCGAGGCCTCCCCACCCCTGGGTTCCGGCCTGCGCCGGAACGATGGGTTGGAAGATGAGGAGGAGCCCGTGCTCGATCTGCTGATCCGAGGGGGCAAGGTCGTGTCCCCCGAGACCACCCTGGAGCAGGACGTGGGGGTGCGGGACGGTAAGATCGTCTCGTTGACCGTGCCGGGGGCGGGCCCCACCGGGGCCGCCCGTGTGGTGGACGCCCGGGGCAAGTACGTGCTACCCGGGGGCATCGACGCCCACGTCCACTTCGGGATACAGTTCCCAGCCTTCAGGATACAGTCCCCCTTCGACGCCAGCCGGGCCGCGGCCTGCGGCGGGACCACGATGATTATCGACTTCGCCTGGCAGCAGCACCCCCACAACACCCTGATGGAGGCGATACAGACCAAGCGGGCCGAGATGGACGAGGCGATGGTCGTAGACTACGGCCTGCACGCCATCATCTCGGGGGACGTGGAGCAGTCGGTAATCGAGGAAGTCCCCAAGGCCATCGAGTACGGCATCCCCACCATCAAGCTGTTCACATGCTTCCCGGCGGGGCCGGGCTCCGCGGGGTTCATGGTGGAGGACGGCCGGATATGGGGCATATTCCAGCAGCTATCGGCCCATGGGGGCATGGCGGTGCTCCACGTGGAAGACCAGTGCATCATCGAGCAGGCGACTCGGCAGCTCTTCCGGGAGGGCCGCACCGAGGGCAAGTACATCGGCGAGGCCCGGCCGCACCTGGCGGAGGTGGCGGCGTTGAACCGCATGCTGGTGCTGGCCCAGTGGACCAAGACACCCATCTACTTCGTCCACATGTCCACCAAGGAGGGGGTCGCGGCCATCGCCCAGGCCCGGGCCCAGCGGAGGCCCGTGTACGGTGAGGTGCTGCACCACTACCTGAACTTCACCAACGACGACTACTTCAAGCCCAACGGCCTGATCTACCATAACTACCCGCCGCTTAGGCCCAAGGAGGACCAGGACGCCCTCTGGGCCGGGGCGCTGGAGGGCTCCCTGAACGTGGTGGCGTCCGACGACTTCACGGTGCCCCTGGCGGACAAGCTGTTGGGACAGACGGTGGACAACGTCACCGGGGGCAACAACGGTGTGGAGATACGTCTGCCCATCATGTTCTCCGAGGGAGTCTCAAAGGGGCGCATGAGCGTGAACCGGATGGTGGCCCTGACCTCCACGAACCCGGCCAAGGTGTTCGGCATGTATCCGCAGAAGGGCTTCATCGGTCCGGGCGCCGACGCCGACATCGTGGTGGTGGACCCCGACCTGAAGAAGACCATAACCCTGGCCGACCTCCACTCCGCCTGCGACTACACGGTGTGGGAGGGGTGGGAGCTGCAGGGGTACCCGGTCATGACCGTCTCCCGGGGCAGCGTCGTGATGGAGGACGGCCGGTTCATGGGCGTGCGGGGTGCGGGCCGGTTCATTTCCAGGACCCTGGCCCCGGAGGTGCTGGCCGGGCCTACGGTAACGTAGGGCCCAGGACCCTGGCCCCGGAGGTAGTGGCGGGGCCGACGGTGTACGTAGAGCCCGTTCCCGGCGCCTGACGGGCGTACGGGGGACGGGAGCATCTCCGGGAACATCTGAAGGAGGAGCCAATGGCCGAGACAGCAGACGTAGCGGTGGTGGGAGCCGGGGTCATCGGGGGCGCCGTCGCCTACTACCTAGCCCGGGAGGGAGCGAAGGTCCGGATCCTGGAGCAGGAGGCCATCGGCAGCGGGGCCTCGGCCCACGCCACGGGCTCCATCAGCCTGGTGGGGGCCGAGTTCGTGCCGGGCCCGTCCTTCGAGGAGGCCCTGGAGTCCTACCGCATGTTCCCCGACCTGGTCTCCGCCCTGGAGGAGGAGACGGGCATGGACCTGCTGTTCCAGAGGAAGCCGTCCCTCCGGTTGGCGCTGGACGAGGAGGAGGAGCGGCTCATCGAGGACCTGCGGAAGTGGCAGATGGAGCTGCGGCCGACCAAGTGGATAGACGGGGACGAGGTGCGCAGGATCGAGCCGCGTCTGAGCCCCAACATCCTGAAAGCGGCCTACGAGGACGAGTCGTCGCAGCTCGACAGCTACCGGCTGACCCTGGCCCTGGGAAGGGCGGCGGAGGAGCGAGGCGCGGAGATGCAGCTCCGCAAGGTGACGGGCCTTGTCACCGAGGGGGCGCGGGTGACGGGTGTGAAGACCTCGGGGGGCGAGCTTCACTGCGGCACGGTGGTGCTGGCGGCCGGGGCGTGGTGCGCGGACTTCGGGAGTGACCTGGGATACACCATCCCGGTGCGCCCTCTGAAGGGAGAGCGGCTGCTGCTCAAGTACGAGGGCGACCCCCTTCCGGTGCTGATCAGCTCCCCCAAGCGGGGCCACATGATCAGCCGGCTGGACGGGCTGCTGAGCGTGGGCAGCACCGGGGGCAGGGACTACGACGACCAGTCGCTGTTCCTGGGGGTGGAGTTCGACCGGGTGCCCACCGAGACGGCGCGGCTGGAGCTTCTCCAGCGGGCCATCGACGTGTTTCCCGTGGTGGAGAGCGCGCAGCTCGTCCAGCAGCTCGCCGGGTCCCGGCCCCTGACGCCGGACCGTATGCCCATCCTGGGCCCGGTGCCGGGCTGGGAGGGGGTCATGCTGGCCACCGGGCACGCCACCAAGGGGATCCACCTGGCGCCGATAACGGGGCGGGTGATCGCCGACTACGTCCTCCGGGGCAGGACGGAGGTGCCGGTGGACATGGACGCCTTCCTGGTGTCCCGCTTCGACGCATCCGGCTCCCACGACTACCGGGAGGCGGGGAAGAACGTGGAGGAGTAGGGGGGCGCTGCGTTCCCTTGGGCACTCCCGGGAGAGCGGGAGCCCGGCCCCCCATCCTTGGGTTCCGGCCTTCGCCGGAAACGACGGGTTCGGCGGGCGGCGTTTTCATTCCCATTACGTGGCCTTGTGCTAGGGCTTGGTCTGAGTAGGGTTCCTGAGATTCCTCGCCTGCGGCTCGGAATGACAGCGGAGGCGGCTCGGAATGACAGCGGAGGCGGCTCGGACGGGTATGCCAGGGGAGGCTAAGCTCGGGCGCCGCGCTAGGGGACGGGGGGCAGGGAGTAGGTCGCCGGGGTCTCGGTGAGCTTTCCCTCCCTGGCCAGCTTGGTCAGGTGGGTGAGGACGTTGCGGGCCGCTGGCTCCCGCAGCTCCCGGCGCAGGTTGCGGGGATAGATGTAGCCCAATATGGCCTCCACGGTCTCATGGCCGTGGCCGACGGCCTCCAGGATCTGGCGCTCCCGCCGCTCGCGGTGGGAGATGTAGGAGCGGATGCGCGGGGCCGCCTCGCACACGACGGGGCCGTGTCCCGGGCAGATGGTCTCGGGCCGGTAGGTCTCCAGCAGGGCGAGGGAGGCCATGTACTCCGCCAGGTCCCGGACCGTGGTGGTCGAGGCGCCCAGGATGGTGTCGCCGGTGAACATCACCCGGTCCCCGGGCAGGTAGAAGCACACGTGGTCGTCCTCGTGGCCCGGGGTGAACAGGGCCCGGAGCCCGGCGCCGCCGCCGGTCCTGACCACCTCCCGGGACCTCAGGGGGGAGACGATGGAGGGGTCGCCCAGGGTGCGGGTGAGCCGTTCCCCCAGCCTGGGGTGGCACCTGACCGGGCAGCCGTCCCCCTGTTCCCCGGGGAAGCCGCTGAAGTACTCTTGCAGCCGGTCCACGCCGCCTATGTGGTCCGAGTGGCCGTGGGTGACGAGGACGGCGTCTATGGCCGGGCTGCCCAGCTCCCCGTGGAACTCCTGGATGCGGCGGCTCCAGGCCCTGTAGTGCTCGCCGGTGTCGATGACGACCATGGACTCGCCGGGGTCGCCGACGAAGTAGATGTTGGTCCCGCCGGGGTGCATGGCCCCGGGGCCTCTCCTCTCCTCGGAGATGTGCACGGCATATACGCGGGGAGAGACCTGCATTGGAGGGGGACCGCCTTTCTTTGTTTAGTGAAACGGGCAGTGGGACGGGCAGTAGGACGAGAATGCCCGCCCGGTTGCATAAGGCGGACCTGCCAGCTCAGTGCTCCATCAGGGAGCCGCCGTTGACGTTGATGCACTGGCCGTGGATGTAGGAGGCTGAGGGAGTGCAGAGGAAGGCGATGAGCCCGGCCACGTCCGCGGGGGCGCCGGCGCGCCCCAGGGGGACCTGGGCCGTCAGCCTGCTCCAGGCCTCGCCGCGGCCGACCGTCTCGGTGCGGGAGGTGTCCAGGAGGCCGGGGCAGACGGTGTTGACGTTGACGCGGTGTGGGGCCATCTCCCGGGCAAAGGACATGGTGAAGCCGTGGATGGCCGCGTTGGCGGCGGAGTAGGCGGCGGCGTTGGCAGGGCCGGTCTTGCCGAAGGCCGAGGAGACGTTGACGATCTTGCCGCCCTCGCCCTGCCTGACCAGCTCCCGGGCGACGGCCCTGGAGCAGAGGAAGGCGCCCACGACCTTCACCTCCAGGGCAAGGCGAAAGACATCCTCGGGCAGGTCGGTGACGGGCGCCCGGTCGGGGCCCCGGGGAGCGACGGCCAGGTTGACCAGGACGTCGACCCGGCCCAGGTGTTCCAGGGTGCGGTCCACCATCTCCTGGACCTGGTCGGCTCGGGTCACGTCCACGGACAGGGCCAGGGAGCGGCTGCCCAGGTCCCGCACCTCGGCGGCCACGCTGTCGGCGCCCCTCCAGCCGGCGCTCCGCTCGCTTTCGGGGAACGTGGAGGGGTCTCGGGCGGTGCCGGTGACGGTCACGTCGCAGCCCTTGGCGGCCAGGGCCAGGGCCGCGGCGCGGCCGACGCCCGCCATCCTGGAGGCGCCGACGACTATGGCAACCTTGCCAGCCAGCTCAGCCACGGTCAGTAGCCGACGGCGTAGGCCTCGCAGCGGGGGTCGGCCCCGCCGCGGAGGACGCCGGTGTCCGGGTCTCGGGTTATCATGCAGTAGAGGGCCGAGCCCTCCCACCAGTCGGGGTACCGTTCGACCACGTGGCCCTTGTTCCCGAGAGCCTCGGCCACGTGGTTGGGGATGCGTCCCTCCATCCTGAGCATGCCGGGCTCGTACTTGGAGGGGGACGAGGAGGAGGGGAAGCTGTAGCTGTAGAAGCGGGGCTCCTCCACGGCCTCCTGGGGGTCGCGTCCGAACTCGAGGACGTTCAGGAGGAGCTGGACGGTGCCCTGGGGGATGTGGTCGCCGCCGTGGGCGCCCACGGCCATGACGGGCTCCCCGTCCCGGAGGACCAGGGCGGGGGCGGGGGTGAGCCTGGGCCGCTTCCCCGGCTGGACGGAGGCGGGGTGCCCCTCGTCGACCTTGGACTGGTAGCCGCGGAGGGAGAAGGCCAGGCCCGTTCCGGGGATGATGGGGCCGCCGGACTTGGTGCCCTCGCTGGGGGTGCAGGAGAAGACGTTGCCCTCGCGGTCGATGACGGCGAAGTAGGAGGTGCCGCCGCCGTGATCCCCGGCCGTGGCGGAGACGGCCGGGGCCTCGCCGGGCGACCGGGGCTCCCCCTCCAGGACGGCGCTGGGGCGGCGGGGGTCTCCGGCGGGGGGCAGGCCCGGCCAGGCGCGGTCGGGGTCGATGAGGGAGCGGCGTTGGGCCAGGTACTCCTCGGAGAGCATGGCGTCTATGGGGACGTCGACGAAACGGGGGTCGCCCACGTACTTCTCCCGGTCGGCGAAGGCGAGGTTCAGGGCCTGGCTCACGGTGTGGATGTACTCGGCCGAGTTGTGGCCCATGGATGCGAGGTCGAACCCCTCCAGTATCTTCAGGGCCTGGGGAGCCGTGGGGCCCTGGCCCCAGGGACCGGTGCAGTAGACCTGGTGCCCGCGGTAGCTGACGGATACGGGCGGCTCCACCGACACGCGGCAGCTCGCCATGTCCTCCTGCGAGATGAGCCCGCCCTGCTCCTGGGAGTAGGCGGCGATCTTCTTCCCCAGCTCTCCCACGTAGACGTAGTCACGCACGGCCTGGAGGGCCGCCTCACGGCCGCGGCCCCCGTTGGAGGCCTCGACCTCGGCCAGGGTCGCCAGGGTGGCGGCCAGGTCGCGCTGGTAGAACATCTCGCCCCGGCGGGGGGGCCGTCCGTTGGGAAGGAACACCTGGGCGGTGGTAGGCCAGGCATTGTACAGGTCGAAGGCGGTGTGCAGCCTGTCGGACAGGTAGCGGTACATGGGGAACCCGTTGCCCGCCAGGTCGACGGCGGCTGCGGACACGTCGGCGAAGGTCATGGTGCCGAAGCGGGAGAGGGCGGTGATCCATGCGTCGGCGGCCGCGGGGGTGAGGGAGCGGGAGATGCCGGGTGGGATGAGGCCGCCGTGGTTGCGTTTGAAGTAGTCCACCGACGCGGCCCTGGGCCAGACTCCCAGGCCGTCGATGGTGGTCACCTCCCGGCGGTCCGCCAGGTACATGATGGTTGGGGCGACGCCGAGGAAGCTGCAGTCGTCGACGTGGACCACGTTGAGGGCGAGGCCGACGGCCACGCCGGCGTCGATGGCGTTGCCGCCTCTGCGCAGGATGTCCAGGCCGGCCATGGCGGCGCTGGGGTGGCTGGCGACGACCATGCCGTTGACGCCCTGCATGAGGGGGCGGTAGCTGGTCATGGTTGTTCCGGGAACGGGCATGACGACCTCCGGGGGGTGGGCTCTCGGCGAGGGCCGGCTCACGGGCATTCTAGACGCGGCCTCGCGGGCAGTCAACCGAGGGAGCCCTCCTTGCCGTCATTCCGGCGCAGGCCGGGACGACGGTGTGGAGGCGAGGCTGGCTTGAGGAGGCGGGGGTGAGATTCCTCGCTGGCGCTCGGAATGACGGCGTGGGGGGCGGGTCGGGGGGGGCTCTGGGGCGGTGGCCCCGCCCCCCTGGGTCCCGGCCTTCGCCGGGGACGACGGGTTGGGGGGAGGGGTGCGATTTCACCCGGGCGGGGGCATCCGGTAGAATACGACGAAAAAACGAGGAGGGGCCATGGGCGAGCTGGACGGCAAGGTGGCGATAGTGACCGCGGCGGGCAGGTACCGGGGGATAGGCCGTTGCGCGGCCGTTGCGCTGGCGCGGCTGGGGGCGGACGTGGTGATTACCGGGACGGGCCGCGACCCCTCCACCTATCCCGAGGACGAGAAGGAGATGGGGTGGCGGGATATCGAGAGCACGGCGGAGCAGGTGCGGGAGGCGGGGCGCCGCTGCCTGCCCCTGGTGGTGGACGTGACGAAGTCAGACCAGGTGCAGACGATGGTGGACCGGACGCTGGATGAGTACGGGCGGGTGGACATCCTGGTGAACAACGCCGCGTCTCCCCGGGGAGCGGACAGGGTGGCGGTGGTGGACCTGGAGGAGGAGGTGTTCCGCTGGACCATGGAGGTGAAGGTCACTGGGACCTTCCTGTGCAGCCGGGCGGTGGCCAGGGTGCTGGCGTCCCAGGGCCAGGGGGGTAAGATCGTGAACATCTCGTCGGTCATCGGGAAGACGGGGCCGCTGAACGCGGCGGCCTACGCAGCGGCCAACTCGGCGGTGCACGGGTTCACGATGTCCTTCGCCCGGGAGATGTCGGCCCACAACGTGAACGTGAACACGATCTGCCCCGGCACGATAGACACGTTCCGCAACGACGCGATGGGCCGGGGAGAGGTGTGGCAGGAGTCGATCAACCGCATTCCCCTGCAACGGGCGGGCACCCCCGAGGAGATCGCCGACTGCATCGCCTTCCTGTGCACAGGGAGCGCGTCGTACATCCAGGGGCAGTGCATCAACGTCAACGGCGGGCTGGTGATGGAGCACTAGGGGAATCACCCTCACCCCAGCCCTCTCCCTCGAGGGAGAGGGGGACTTACAGGTCCACGGTTACGCCGGCGCCCCGCTCCCGGGCGCGGTCCAAGACGAGGCGGGCCGCCACGGCGTCCTGGACGGCGACGCCGACGGACCTGTAGAGGGTGACCTGGTCGGGGGAGGTGCGGCCGGGCCGGGAGCCCGACACCAGCTCCCCCACCTCGGCGTGGATGTGGTCCTCGGAGACGAGGCCGCCCCGGATGGCGGAGAGCAGGTCGTTGGGCGGCGGCGTCGCCGTCATCACGGCCTGGCGCGACTCTACCACCACCAGGGAGCCCGCCACGGTCTCGTCGTCCAGCTCCCGGCCCTGGGGATTGAGCCCGACGCAGTTGACGTGGGCGCCCGGGGAGAGCCACCGCCACCGGAGCACCGGCTCCAGGGAGTGGGTGGTGGTGCAGACTATGTCGGCGTCCCGGCAGGCCTCCTCGAAGGAGGCGGCCGGGGTCACGGACATGTCCAACTGCTTGGTGAGGTCGTAGGCCAGGGCAGCCGCCTTCCCGGGGTCGCGGCCCGCTATGCGCACCCTCTGGATGTCGCGGACCCGGGGGACGGCCAAGGCGTGGGCTCGCGCCTGGACGCCGGTGCCCAGCACCGCCAACGTCGAGGAGTCGGGCCGGGCCAGCAGCCGGGTGGCCAGGGCGGAGCAGGCCGCGGTCCTGGCGGCGGTGATGTGCTCGCCATCCATGAGGGCGACGGGAGCGCCGGTGGCTTCGTCGAAGACGGCTATGACGGCGTGGTGGCTGGGCAGCCCGGCCCCGGCGTTGCGTGGGAAGACGGTCACCAGCTTGGTGGCCAGGGTGGCGGAGGAGGGGACGTAGGCGGACATGGACAGGAGCAGGCCGTCGTGAGAGGCCACATGGGCGCCCACGCGGGAGGGCATGGAGACGGAGCCGATGCTCAGGTCGACCATGCCCTGGGCCACGGCGTCTATCAGGCCGTCGAAGTCCAGCAGGTCTTCGACGGCGGCCCGGTTGAGGACCAGGACCTTCACCGCCGTGTCCCCGCCCTGGATGGAGTGCTCATGGGCATCCTCCGAGAGTCAATCCTTGGGAAATAGGGGTTTTCATCCTTCGGGCGCCGGTCACGGAAGATTCCTCTCTTCGCTTCGCTCCGCTCGGAATGACGGGAGAGGGTGGCCTTGGCAAGGCCATAGTGATTCCGAAAGTCGACCCCCTGGGTTGGGACGCTACCACGGATGGTGTGGTTGTACAAGTGCGCTAGCCCCAGTTCTTGGCCTTGGGCAGGGGGTAGGGGGCTTCCATGCTCTCGATATGGGAGGCGACGACGTTCATGAAGCCCTCGCGCCGTGAGACTGTGCCGCGCACCCTCAGCACGGGCTCCCTTATCACCATGCGGTAGCGTTCGAAGACGTCCGGCCATACTATCAAGGGGACGTGGCCGAACTCGTCCTCCAGGGTGATGAACACGGCCTTGGCGCTGGGGTGCTGTCTGCGAATGACGAGGCCCGCGACGGTGACGTGCGCGCCTTCGTCCATCTCCACCGCCTGGTCGCTGGGCAGCACCTCCGCGCCGACGTGGGGTCTCAGGTACGCCATGAAGTGGCCCGCGGGGTGCAGGCCCATGGTGCGGTACTCGGCCAGCATCGCCTCCCACCTGCCCAGGGGCGGAAGGTCGGCCATGTCCTGGTCCACGGGGAGGGGGAGCGCAAGCTGAGAGCCGGTGGGCCGGTACCTCAGCCCCACCTCCCACAGGGCGGACCTGCGGTCGGGGACGAGGGAGTCGAATGCGCCGGACATCACCAGGCCCTCCAGGGCCTCCCGACGGAGGCCGGTGCGGGTCATGGCGTCGGCCAGGCTGCCGAAGGGTCCCTGGCTCCGGCGGGCCTGGAGCACGGCCCCGGCGCCCGACTCCCCCAGCCCCTTTACGCCTAGGAGGCCCAGCAGGAGCGCGTCGCCCGCGATGGTGCACTCGGCAAGGCTCTCGTTCACGTCGGGGTTGAGGACGACTATCCCGTGGCGCTTGGCGTCCTCCTTCAGGGTCTCCAGGTTGTAGAACCCCATGGGCTGCTGGTTGAAGATGGCCACGAAGAACTCCAGGGGGTAGTAGAACTTCATCCAGGCCATCTGGTAGGCCGTTACGCCGAAGGCGAAGGCGTGGGACTCGGGGAACATGTACTGGCCCGAGAACTTCCCGAATATTTTGCGGACGACGTGCTCGGGGACGTTTCTTTCGGCCGCCCCCCTGGCGAACTTCTCCCAGTACATCCGGACCTGGGCCCCGTTGTTGTTCCGCCCGAAGGTGCGGCGGAGGTCGTCGGCCTCCCTGGGGCTGAATCCCGCGACGTCCATGGCGAGCTGGTTGACCTGGTCCTGGAACAGGATTATTCCCAGGGTCCTTGCCAGGGCGCGCTCCTCCAGGGGGTGGTCGAAGCTCCAAGGCGCTCCATAGGCGTGCCTCCGCACGAACTCGCTGACGCCGTTGTTGGCGCCGACGCCGGGCCTGACGGCGGCCACCTCGTAGGCCATCTCGGTGAGGTTGCGGGGCTTGATGCGGTTGACTGTCTGCATCTGGGCCGCCGACTCCACCTGGAATATGCCTATGGTGTCAGCCCTGTGTATGGAGGCGTAGACCCTGGGGTCCTCGAAGTCGATGCGGGACAGGTCCACCGAGCGGCCGGTGCGGCCCTGAATGAGGCCGAGGGCCTCCTGCATCTGGGAGAGGGCGCCCAGGGCGAGGAAGTCTATCTTGACGAAGCCGGCGTCGTCTATGCTGTCCCTGTCCCAGTGGCATATGTAGCGGCCGTCTATGGCCCCCGGCTGGACGGGCACCATGTCTATGAGGGATGAGGAGCCTATCACCATGCCCCCGGGGTGCTGGGCCAGGTACTTGGGGAAGCCCTCGAGCTGGCCGGACATGTCCAGCAGGTCCCTCCATACGGGGGCGTCCACCTTGTGCCGGAAGTCGGAGAGGAGCTGCATCTCGGACCTCAGGCTCTCGGCGTGCCGGGTATCGACCCGTTTGGCCAGCTTGTCCACGTCCTCGGAGGGGAGGCCCAGGGCCTTGCCGAGGTCGCGGAGGGCGCCCTTCATCTTGTAGGTGCTGATCATGCCCGTGAGGGCGGCATGGTCCCAGCCCCACTTTTCGTGCACCCTCTTGATGAGCTCCTCCCTGATGTCCCTGGGGAAGTCCAGGTCTATGTCGGGCACCGCTCCCATCTCGTCGTTCAGGAAGCGGTCCAGGGAGAGGTCGAACTCCAGGGGGTCTATGTGGGAGAGGCCGATGAGGTAGCCCACCAGCATGGCCACCGATGAGCCCCTGCCCCTGCCGGGGGGCCTCTCCTCCACGGGCACCTCCCGGTCCCCTATGCCCAGGTCGGCCATCACCTGGTGGGCTATCCCGATGATGTCGTGGTAGATGAGGAAGAAGCCGGCCAGGTTGTGCCTCCGGACCAGGCGGAACTCCTCTTCCAGCCGCTCCAGGACCCTGGAGGTCATGGGACGGTACTTGCGCGCGGCCGCCTCGCGGCAGAGCTTTTCCAGGTAGCTCTGGGGGGTGTGGCCGTGGGGCACCGGGTAGTCCGGGAACTCGTAGCCCAGGTTCCGGGTCAGGTGGAAGGTGCACCGTTCTGCTATCTCGCCGGAGGTCCGGATGGCTTCGGGCACATCCTGGAACAGACGCTCCATGTCCGCGGGGGACTTGAGGTGGAAGTTGGAGTTGGGGCGGCGCTCCCTGTGGCTCTCCTCCAGGGTCTTCCGGTGGCGTATGGCCACCAGGGCGTCCTGAAGCCGGTGGCGTTGGGGAACGTGGTAGTGGACGTTGTTGGTGGCCACCACCGGAGCTCCCATCCGGCGGGCCAGTTGGTGCAGGAGCCTGTTTCGCCGGGTGTCGCCGTGGACCAGGTTCTGCTGGAGCTCGACGAACACGTTGGCCGTCCCGAAGATCTCCAGGTATCCTTCGAGCTCCTCCTGCGCCTCTTTCCACCGTCCGTCGACCAGGAGGGAGGGCACCCTGCCCCTGGGGCATCCGGTGAGCAGTATGAGCCCCTGGGCGTGGCCGGCAAGGTGCCTGGGGTCGAGGGCCGGGTCGCGGCGGCGGTCGGCGATCCGGGAGTAGGTGACGAGCCTGCACAGGTTGCCGTATCCCTGGCGGGTCTCGGCCAGGAGGGTCAGGTGGGAGCCGTCTGCGAGGGTGACCTCCGCGCCGGTGATGGGCTGTATGTCCAGGCTGGCGGCGATGCGGGCAAACTGCATGGCCCCGCACAGGTTGTCGTGGTCCGTGAGGGCCAGGGCGGGGTAGCCCAGCTCCCCGGCCCGCATGAGGAGCTCCTCCAGGGAGGAGGCGCCCTCCTGGAAGGAGTAGTTGCTGTGGCAGTGGAGCTCGGTGTACATGACGCCCCGGCCCGGGACCGGGCGAGGCCGCTCCCTATGCCCGCTGCCTGTACCAGCGGCCGGTCAGGAGGTCGCGAAAGAGGGTCATGCCGGGCCCGTGCTCGGTGGCGACCCTGTAGTAGCGCCTGGAGATGGGGGCGCTCCTCCACCACTCGTCGGCCAGCTCCCAAACGTCCTCCACGGAGGCTATCTTCAGCCACCGGCGGCCCACAAGCACGGCGAGGGGCCACTGGCGGCAGTCTTCCTCGACGGTAAGGGGGTCGGGGAGGTTCAGGGCTCGAATTGGACCAGGGCCAGCCGTCTTTCCGGAATTCTCGACCACGGCTCCAGCTCCATTACCTTGTATACGGGGGGTTTGGTGCGCAGGCGCGTCTCGAGCTGCCTCATGGTCTCCCGAAGCTGCTCGCGCTTTCGGACGTCGGGCAGGAGGCTGGACTGTATGCCCGAGTCTCCCGTAACCCCCGAGACGGTCAGGCGGAGGTCCTCGAGGGGGCCGGGAAGCCGGACCGTCTCCAGCCAGCTTTCGATGGTGGAAAGGGCCCTGTCCACGGCGCCGACGGGGCTCTTGAAGGCGAAGGTCTTTCTCCACGGAGGCCTGTTCATGACCCTGCCCTCGACGAACATCGAGCGGACGTACCGGCCCCGGACGACGGGGTGGGCGAAGACCCTGCCCAGGAGCATCTCAGCGGCCGGCAACAGGGCGGAAAGGGTCGTGGCGGGCGAGGGGAATGTCACCGACTCGCTCACCACGTCCTGCCGGCGCACGGCGTCGAGCCGGCTGCGGTCGATGCCGTTGGACAGCTCCCAGGCCACTCTCCCTTCGGGGCCAAGCTGGGCCTGGAGGGTGCCGACGTGGAGGGAAGCCACCTGCCCCATGGTGTGAAGGCCGAAGCCGTGGAGCCGCGCTCTGCTGTCCCAGCCTATGGGGAGGAGGTCCACCGTGACGTCCTTCAGGAAGCCCGCCGCGTCCTCGGGGACTTTGGTCACCTGCCCCTCCCGGCCCGTCACGGCGGCCACGTATGCCGGGTACTTCGCCCCGGCCAGGCCGATGCGGGGGTCGTAACCTTCGGGCATCCCGTTCAACAGGGCGGTCATGGTGCGGGCCTCGCCGCCGTAGATGTCCTCGAGCCCGTGAACGCCCACGTAGGCGCGGCCCAGGTCGGCTCTCTCGACCAGGGGGCTTCGCTGCAGCAACGAGTCCACGATCCTGTCGAACACCCCGTGGTAGTAGGGCTGGTCCGCCTCGATGAGGGCGGCATTCTTGCACCGGGAGACGGCCTCCTGGAGGGGCATGCCGGCCGTGGCTCCCACCTCGGGGGAGGAGTCCAGCACGCGGGGGCCGCGGCCGGAATCGGCGAACACGATGGCGGGCCCGCCCCCGAGCTCGGCGTGCCGTTTCATCTCGGCCTTGAGGGGGAGGTGGGTTATCAGCGCGCAGGCGATCTTGGCGGTCATTTTGGGACTCGGGTGCATCGGCATTAGAAACGTACATAAGTTCTAATGCCAATTGCCGAGAATGTCAAGGGGTGTTTGCCCGATGGGAGAGGGGCGCCTCTTGTCTCTCCGAGAGGGGAGAGTCCCCCCCTCGCCCCTGGATTCCGGCCTTCGCCGGAAAGACGGGAGGGGTGGCTTCTCGCCTAGGCCGTCCGTCGTCGTGTCATACCGGCGGGCGCGCCTGGAATGGCGCGCGGGCGTGCTTGGTAAAGGGGTGTTGCCGGTGGCCCCGGGGACTACGTCCCCTGGCGGGAGCGGCCGTTGTTCTGGGGGGTCTGGGGTGTGGCGGCCTCGCTGGGGCCCTTCAGCTCGATGAGTATCTGGTTGTGGGGGACGTCGTTGACGTTGGTGATCACGTGCTCCACGCCGCCGCCGACGGCCGTGTACTGCACGTAGTGCTTGTCGTACTCTCGCGTCTCCTCCCCCTGGCCGGCGCGTTTGGAGTGTATCTTGCTTGGGGTGGTGTAGCAGTAGACGTAGTCGTGGTCGTGCCTGTGGTACTCGCACGACTCCCCGGGCTGAAGGGTCATGCTCCAGACCCGGATGCGGTCGTTCTCGAAGAGCAGCTCGTCTCCGACGTTCCTGGACACCTCGCCGTGAGTGGTCGCCATGGCAGCCTCCTCCATCCGGTCAACGTATTCGGGTGCGGGCCGGGCGTGAGCGCCCAGCCATGGGCCCGACGCTGGGATGGTACCGGGACGCCGGGAGGGTGTCAACTTGCGGCTCACCGCAGCTGGTCCAGCATGGCCAGGGGGGTCGTGGCCAGCAGGCCGCCGTCCACGGGCAGGACGGCTCCCGTTATCCACCGGGCCTCGTCGCTGGCCAGGAACACGCACGCCCACGCCACGTCCCACGCCGTGCCCTCGGAGCCCAGGGGGACCTCCCGCTTGCGGAGGTCCCGGAACTCCTCGGTCATCACGTCGGCCACCATGGGCGTGTTGATGCGCCCCGGCGCGATGCAGTTGACCCTCACGTTGTCCCTGCCGTGGGTCACGGCCATGGTCCTGGTCAGGGCGATCACCCCCGCCTTGGAGGCGGAGTAGGCCACGCTCCCAGTGATGGCTCCTCTCAGGGCCTCGGTGGAGGACACGTTGATGACGGAGCCCCCACCGCATCGGACCATCTCGGGCACCGCGTACTTGCCGGTGAGCATCATGCTCTTCAGGTTCACGTCCAGGACGCGGTCCCACTCGTCCTCCTCCACGTCGGCCACCGTCCCGGAGCCGCCGATGCCCACGTTGTTGAAGAGGACGTGCAGGTCCCCGTACCTGCCCACCGCTGCCCTCACCATCCCCCGGCAGTCGGCGGCGCTGGTGACGTCTCCCGCGTAGACCGACGCCTCTCCGCCCTCGGCGCGTATGGTCTCCAGGGTCTCCTGGGCGTGCCGGGGCTCCACGTCCACCAGCAGGACCCGGGCCCCCTCCCGGGCCATCAGTATAGACGCCGCCTTGCCCGTGCCGACGCCGGGGCCCCTGGAGCCGGCCCCCGTCACGATGGCCACCTTGCCCTCAAGCCTGAGGTGTTTCTGCTCCATGTCGCTCCCTCCTTGTGCGTAATGGGGTGCGTAACGGCTTGGGTTGGATTCTACCAGGGCCGTGACGGTATGGGCCCCGTGCTGGAACCGTGGGGCGCCGGTGGTACAATGGTGCAAAGTCTTGCGGAAGGCGGTGTGCCATGACATCCAACGTAGTGCTCTCCAGCCAGGACTACCGGGTCGTGGGCACGCGGCCCATACGCCACGACGGGGCGGACAAGGTGGCCGGCCGGGCCCGGTACGCCGCCGACGTGGCCCTGCCGGGCCTTCTCCACGGCAAGATACTGCGAAGCCCCCACGCCCACGCGCGGATCAGGTCCATCGACGCCACGCGGGCCCTGGCGCTGAAGGGCGTGAGGGCGGTGGTGACGGCCGCCGACCTGCCCGAGACCTCCGCCAGCCTGGCGGACCTGGAGGAGGGGGCCATGGTGAACTACGGCTTCTACAGCCGCAACGTGATGGCCCGGGAGAAGGCCCTGTACCGGGGCCACGCGGTGGCGGCGGTGGCCGCCGTCGACCCGCAGACGGCCGAGGAGGCGTTGGGCCTGCTGGACGTGGAGTACGAGGCGCTCCCGCCGGTGCTGAACGCCCGGGACGCCATGGCCGTGGGCGCCCCCATCCTCCACGAGAGGCTCCTGACCATGTCCAGCCCGGCGTTTCGCGTCGGCGCATACGGCGATGAGGACGCGCCCGAGGGCACCAACGTGGCGAACCACTTCGAGTTCAGGCTGGGGGACCCGGAGGAGGGGTTCCGGCAGGCCGACGTGGTGGTGGAGCGGGAGTACCACACCAGGCCCGTGCACCAGGGATACATAGAGCCCCACTCGGCCACGGCCAGGTGGAGCAGCGACGGCACGGTGACCATCTGGACCAGCAGCCAGGGCCACTTCGCTCTGCGGGATCACACGGCCACCATCATGGGACTGTCCGTGTCCAAGGTGACCATCATCCCCATGGAGATCGGCGGCGGGTTCGGGGGCAAGGGCCAGGGCGGCTGCTACATCGAGCCCGTGGTCGCCGCCCTCTCCCGGAAGACGGCCCAGCCGGTGAAGCTGACCATGAGCCGCGAGGAGGTGTTCGAGGGGACGGGCCCAACCTCGGCCAGCCACATGCGGGTGAAGATGGGGGCGACGCGTGACGGCCGGATCACGGCGGTGCGGAGGCCAGCCTGACCTACGAGGCGGGGGCCTTCCCGGGCTCGCCGGTGTCCTCGGGCTGCCGGACCATATTCGGCCCATACGACGTGGACAACGTGTACATCGAGGGGTACGACGTGGTGGTCAACACCCAGAAGGCGGCCGCCTACCGGGCGCCCGGGTCCCCAGCGGCCGCCTTCGCCGCCGAGACGGTGGTCGACGAGCTGTGCCGGAAGCTGGAGATGGACCCCATAGAGTTCCGTCTGCTGAACGCCTCCAAGGAGGGGACCAGACAGGCGGCGGGCCCGGCCTTCCGGCGCATCGGCAACGTCGAGATGCTCCAGGCCGCCAAGGACCACCCCCACTCGTCGGCCCCGCTGGAGGGGCCGAACCGGGGGCGGGGAGTGGCCAACGGCGCCTGGTTCAACGGGACGGGGCCGGCAAGCGCCATCGCGGGGGTGAACGCCGACGGCACTGTGAGCCTGGTGGAGGGGTCGCCGGACATCGGGGGAAGCCGGGCCGTCGCGGCCATGCACCTGGCCGAGGCGCTGGGCATCGTCCCCGAGGACGTGACGCCGACCATCGCGGACACCGACTCCATCGGGTACAGCTCCGGGGCCGGCGGGAGCGGTGTGACCTTCAAGACGGGGAGGGCGTGCTACGAGGCCGCCCTGGACGTCCGGCGTCAGATGATAGAGCGGGCGGCGGCCATCTGGGACGTGTCCCCGGAGGACGTGGACTACGCGGACGCGGTGCTGAGACACAGGTCGGACCCGGAGCTGAGTATGACGTTCAAGGAGCTGGCCGCCCAGCTCAACTCCACGGGAGGGCCCATCGTGGGACGGGCCACGGTCAACCCCGCGGGGGTCGGCCCGGCCTTCGCCTTCCACATGGTGGACGTGGAGGTGGACCCGGAGACGGGCAAGGTGGACATCCTGCGCTATACGGCCCTCCAGGACGTGGGCAAGGCGGTCCACCCGGGGTACGTGGAGGGGCAGATGCAGGGGGGAGCCGTGCAGGGCATCGGCTGGGCGTTGAACGAGGAGTACATCTTCGACGCCGAGGGCAGGATGGTGAACCCCAACTTCCTGGACTATCGGATGCCGACAAGTCTGGACCTGCCCATGATCGACACGGTGATAGTGGAGGTGGCCAATCCGGGCCATCCCTACGGCGTCCGCGGGGTGGGGGAGGTGTGCATAGTGCCCCCGATGGCGGCCGTGGCCAACGCCATCCACGACGCCGTGGGGGTCCGCCTGACGGAGCTCCCCATGAGCCCGGCGAGGGTGCTGGAGGCCCTCTGGGAGCGGGGCGCCTAGGCGGGAACCTTTCCAGCACCGGACGGCGGGTGTATAGTTAGGAGTGGGTAGCTACCAACTGGAGGGTGATGTCCCCATGATGTCGCCGGGACCGGGGAACGACTTTCTTATCCAACGGCTCAAGCAGCTCCGCAAGGAGAAGGAGAGCGACGTGCGGCCTAGGAGCAGGCGCCACATCGGGCCGTTCGGGGGGGATACATCCTTCGCCCTCCTGGGAATCGTAGGCATCGGCTGCGCCATCGTGCTGGTGCTCGTGGAGTACCTGCTCTAGCGAAGGGGCTTTAGGAAATGGGCTCTAGCGAAGGGGCTACAGCGAAGGAGACGGCCCGAGCATGACCAGCGGCACGACCGACGTGAAGGGCTTGGTGCGGGACCACTACGGGGAGAGGGCCCGGCGGGCCTCGGCGGGCCCGACTTCCGAGTCGTGCTGCGGGCCCTCCGACATCTACTCGCCCCTGGAGCTGCAGGGCCTGCCCCCGACGGTGACCGCCGCGTCGGCGGGATGCGGCAACCCCACGGCCCTCGCAGGCATAAGGGAAGGGGATGTCGTGCTGGACCTGGGGAGCGGCGGGGGAATAGACTGCTTCATCGCCTCCAGGCAAACGGGAGAGTCCGGGCGGGTCCTCGGCGTAGACATGACCCTGGACATGGTCCGGCTGGCCAACGGCAACGCCCGGAAGCTGGGCGCCTCCAACGTCGACTTCGTGCTGGGAGAGCTGGAGCAGCTGCCCGTGGCCCCGGCATCGGTGGACGTGCTCCTCTCCAACTGCGTGATAAACCTGTCCACGGACAAGGACGCGGTCTTCCGGGAGGCGTTCCGGGTGCTGAAGCCGGGCGGCCGGCTCCACGTCTCGGACATAGTCCTGGACCGGGAGCTGCCCGAGGAGGTGCGGCGCGATGCCGAGCAGCTGGTGGGCTGCATAGCCGGCGCCGACCTCCATGAGGTCTACCTGGAGCGCATGCGGCGGGCCGGGTTCACCGGGGTGACCACACGGGAGGCCGTCGCCTACCGTCCGGGCGACGCGACCGGCGTGGTGAGCGCCAAAGTGGAGGCCACCCGGCCTCCGGACCGGTAAGCGGCCGGTCCGGAGCGGGCGCCGGGTCCGTCTCCCGTTCCTCTACCTTGCGGCGCCGACGGGGGCGTCGAGGGCGTCCAGGCCCCTTCTCACCGTGCCCAGTATGGAGGTCATCTCGGTCTCGAGGCGCCGCAGGGTCTGCAAGACGTAGGCGTCGGCCTCGGTCCTGTTCCTCTGGGCCTCGGTGGCGGCCTGGTTGGTCATGCGAGTGGCCTTCCGCTCGGCCTCCTCCTCCAGCTCCGCGGCGTGTCGCCGCGCCGTGGCCAGCACGTCGCTCTGGTCCACTCTGTTCCTGAACTCCGCCTCGGCCTGGGACTTGGTGCGCTTGGCGTCGATCTGGGCCTGGCTGAGGATGTTGTCCTTCCTCTCGATGACCTCCTGGGCGGCACGAAGGTCCTGGGGTATGGCCAGGCGCAGCTGCTCGACCACCTCGTTGAGCCTTTCGGCGTCCACCAGCCTGTTTCCGGTACCGGGCATCACGCGACTGGTCGTAACCAAGGCCTCCAGCCTGTCGATAATATTGAGTATGTCCATGGGTCCCTCCCTCCTAAATAATAGTCCGGGCCAATAATAGTTCGGGCCGCTACTCCGGCGACCGCATTTTGCGCTGGACCGCATCCATGACGTGGGCGGGCACCAGGCCGGTGGGGTCTCCGCCCAACCCGATGACCTCCTTGATCAGACTGGAGCTTACGTACTGGTATGGCAGGCTTGCCATCATGCACACCATCTCCACGTCCGGCGCCAGCTTCTTGTTCATGTAGGCCATCTCGAACTCGTACTCGAAGTCCGACCCGCTGCGAAGGCCCCGGACGATGACGCCGGCGCCTATTCGTCTGGCGGCTTCGACGACGAGGCCGGTGAACCGCGTGACCTCGACGTTGGGGAGCTGCTTCACAGACTGGAGGAGCAGGTCCACCCGCTCGTCGGTGCCGAAGAGCAGGTTCTTGGAGGGCGTGTCGTAGACCGCCACCACCACGCGGCTGAAGATGGCCGCGGCCCGGGACGCGATGTCCACGTGGCCCTCGGTCACGGGATCGAAGGAGCCCGGGTAGATGGCCGTTACCACGGGCCGTCTCCCTTCTCGAAGAAGTCCACAGCGCTGTCGCCGTAGGGGTAGCTGCGGGTCCTGGTCAGGTCCTGGTACGCGCTCTGCAGAGAGGTCCTCTTGGAGTGGCCGACCACCACCCGGGCGCCCGTTTCCAGCAGGGTGGAGCGGGCCAGCCCCTCCACCACGTCGTCCAGGGACTCCAGCTTGTATGGGGGGTCCATGAGCACGAGCTGGTAGGGCCCCTCCAGGACTCCCACGGCCCTGGCCGCGGACATGCAGTGGACCCCGGACTGCCCGGCGAACCCGGTGGAGGCCACGTTCTGCCGAAGGACCGCGCACTGGCGGGGATGGCGTTCCACGAAGTCGGCCCAGACCGCGCCCCGGCTGAGGGCCTCGATGCCCAGGGAGCCGGTGCCCGCGTACAGGTCCAGGGCCCGGACGTCCAGGGAGTCCAGGGGTCCCAGGGCGTTGAAGATGCCGCTACGCACCAGCTCGGAGGTGGGGCGCACCCCCGACACCGCCGGCCCCCTGAGCCTGGCCCCCCTGGCGATACCACCTATCACACGCATGACTTGGCGGTGGATTATACAGAGGGGCTGCTCAGGCAGTAAAGCAAATAATCAAGCGGAGTTTGAGCCTTTTCTAAGACTTTGGCTCAGCCGACGGCCCAGCCTTCCGACAAGACCTCCGCCTGTTCCAGTACGGCACCAGCTCGAACTCCTTGACGGAAGCCGCCCGCAATATGTCATAAAGCGGGTCATCCGGCCTGTGATGTTGTAAAAGGTCGAAGGCTGCTTCAAGGGTGTCGATGCAGCGGGTGCGGAGATCCGCGTCGATGGGGATGGGGCTACGCATCCTCTAGCAGGGTGTTGAAGAAGGCTGTTTGCGGTAGCGGACAGGTTCCGGATGAGGTCTCTGGCGGTCCAGGTGATCGTTGATCTGAGTCAGTGACGGCGTGGGATATCCGGGATTGTCCCGGATGAGGGTCGCCCGGCGCTGTCACGGCCGTGTTCAG
>DAOUJG010000017.1:0-5631 GCA_034423015.1 Dehalococcoidia bacterium
CGCCTCAGGCAATGGCGGAACAAGGGCGCTGCTCCCAACCCCGCCCACCTCTTCCTGCTGATGACCATCGCCGACGTGATGGAGCTGCGGGACGGGATTCTGATGCAGCCCGAACGAGACCTGCCCGTAGGGATGGACCCGGAGGCTGTGCGGTCCATGAGACGGAACTCATAGGCGATCTTCGGAGAAGAAGGAGGGACAATGGTAATCACGGAACGAAGACGGATGTTGAACAACCGGCCCCCGCCTTTTCCCGAGGACTTCGGGGAGCGGCTGGAGCGGTTGAAGGAGCTGTCGGGGCTGTCGTGGGGCGAGTTCGCAGAGCGATTGGGTGTGACGCAGACCGGCCTGAGGAAGTGGCGCAACGGAAGGCCGCCTTCCGGGGCCTACTTCTGGGCCATCCTGAGGCTGGCGCGAGAGATTCCCTGTGGATTCGCCCTGATGACGGACTGTGATGACGGGGCCCGAGCATCGGGCCAATGACTGGCGGGCGGGCGGGCCGCCCACCTCCCACGATCTGCAGACTATGATGGAGCGGGCCTGCTCGATGAACGGCCGAGGCCACGGTGATGCTCATGCACGACGCCCAGCCTTGGCCGTGCAAGGTGAACGGCTGACTAGGCGAGACGGCGACACCGTGCGCCTGCTCCCTTGGCCCCGTAACAGTGATGAGAAGGCCGGGCGGTTCACACTACCCGGCCTTCCGAGCTATGCGAGCATGGTCATTCTCGCGCCGAAACTACGGGAGGAATACTCACAAAGGCCAGTCCGCATAGTCGTCAGTGAAGACCGGCTGGGGTGGTCCCTCTATGGCCCAACCTAAAAGGTTGATCACCAGATTATCCAGCCTAGCTAGCTGCTGAAGCTTGGTCTCTAGCACATCGAGAGAAATTGATTCGGTCGGTACTTCGACGCCTCTCGACGTTCTAAAACCTCCGAACTGGCGGAACGAGTGCGCGAGTGTATTTCGGAAGTCGTACGACTCCCGCATCTGCTGAGGAAGGTCGCCAAGCTGGTCTAGCTGACTGCTGTCACTTGTCATGGCCTCGTATAAGCGGACCTTGGAGCGGAATGGGATAGGGGCTTCAACAAACCAGCGCTGGAACTCCTCGCGGTGACTCTCAACCTCCAGCCACTCTGCTATCAGGAGTGTCAAGTTCAGTTCGATGGAGGCCATCAGTCCGAGGTATTCTCCCCGCATACGGTCGAATTCTCGTTTTTGCTCCTCATCTGCATCCATATTTGAGCTGCCATCCTCTCCGAGGATTCTTAGCCTGGTACATTGAAGGCCAACACGGTTAGCATGAGTTCTCTGTCCGGATCATCTCGATGGCTGAAGACGTACCGGAAGCCGGACTCCGGCTCATAGTTGAGGTCAGACTTGTAGCTGGCGTGCTCCCGTACCGCCTGCGGGATTCTTTGGAGGACCGTGGACATAGTCGCTTCCCGGTTGAAGATCAGCAAGGCCGTCTTAGTGTCCCTCCAGCTTGTATAGCCCAGCAGTTGGTCGAGTGCCTCGCTGAGGCCGGCCGGACCCGTCCAGAATTTGCACTCGGCGATGAAGATATTCTTTCCCTCTGCTCTGATCAGAATGTCGGTCTTGCCCTCGTAATTGAAAGTCTCTCCCGTGGCCTGCCCTTCGTACTGTCCATTAAGTTGCACCAGAAAGTGCTGCCGAAGGTCTTCCTCGCCCATCGACTTGAATGCGCTCGGGCTGCGCTCCATCACCATGACCATGTTCGAAATGACCGATAGGATGTGCTCGTACTCGTCAATAGCCAGGGTGGGTTCCGGTCGATAAGGCTTCGTTTCGACCGGAGGAAGTTGGGGCACGATGCGTCGCTTCACCTCGGGAGAAGCATAGGTCGTGGGCACCTGTGATCGGCGTTTCAGTGGGAATCCCAGACCTTCGATAATCCCTCGATCTTGAAGCAGCTTCTCCCGCCTCGCCCCGACTTGCTCACTTACCTTGGTCCGGATGGTTGAATTGAACTGCTCTACCTGATCAGCAATCCGGGAGAGATTCTGTTGTACGCTTTGCAGCTCTCGGTCGAATTCGCTTCTTATGTTGGGCACGTCATGGGTCGTCCGCTCGTATACGAACACCAGCTCGTTGCCACGGACTACTCCTCGCGGAGGGTTGAGGCTGAATGTGGACGGCCTGCACTTAAATAGCTCCGCGTCGCCTGAGAACGGCACAAAGAAGGTGATCCTGGTACCAGCTACGTAGGTGGGCGTACTGGGGTCGAAAACGACATATTCTAACCTGTGGCTAACGTCGACCTGAGCGTCGCCGTAATCGACCTGGATTCCAGACTCGTCAATCACCAGTGGGGCGACACTGTACTTCTCCACGAAGTAATCGCAGAGTTTCTCCGGTGACGTGTTTAGGACGCGGTCCTCGCTCAGCGAGCCTATCTTGTTAGACATTGCTCGCTCTTGCCCAGCCAAGACATCGCGCAAATCTGCGTTTGTGAAAAGGGAGTCAGTCAAGATTCAATCCTAGGGTGACCTGTGTAGGGCCTCCGACAAGGATGCATATCCCTTGTACGACACATCGTCGACGACCGCTTCCCACCCGCAGTGTTCGAATGCGTCCAATACAGTCTCAAAGTTATCCTCGACATACGAATCGCGGGCTTCGTTCATCTAGTACTCAACCTCAATTGTGTTCGGTGTCGGCAGATGCCGACCTCCACGTCAATTGCTAGGAGTCCCGTAGACTATTGTAGTTAGGTTGCACCTCCGCTGCCACCGGTAGGCAACCTACAATTCAGGTTCAGGTCGCCGCGCTCTGCCTAACGCCTGACGACGCCCTGGGGGTCTCGCTTGGAGGCCCTGCGGTTGAGGGCCTTGTCGAGGGTCCTGAATGCCCGGTCGATGCCCAGGCGCTCGACCCTCGGCGACGGCTCCTCCTCCTGCTTGAGGAGGGCGTGGGCTATGAGGTCGGCCATCTGCAGCAGGTGGTCGGAGTGGGAGCTTCGGAAGGAGGGGCCTCCGATGACCCTCTCTATCGGAATGTCCTTCGTGCGCCCGCCGTCCTCCCACGCCTCGTACCTGCTGGGCACGGGGTTGCGGCTCCTGAGCCTGCGGTAGAGGCGGGCCACCATGTCCTCGCGGCCCTCGTCGAAGATGAGGAAGGCGTGGCGGTTGGCGGAAGCGACGGAGGTGTTGATGCGGTTGAGGAGGCGGTCGAGGCTGGCCCGCTCGTAGCCGTTCACGTCGGGCTTGTGCAGGCAGACGTTGACGACCTCCACGCCGCCGATGGTGCCGGCGGCGTCCTCGACGACGCGCAGGCCGTCCATGAATATCTCGGCCCCATGCTCCGGGGACAGCCTGCGGTCGGCGTTGCCCACGCGGGCCAGCTTGCCCCGTCCGGCCAGCAGGTCGCAGGCGTGCAGCTCCCGGTCTGCTGGGACGGAGTATCCTTCTTCCAGCTTGAGCCGCCAGTCGAGGATGCGCTCGTGCAGATCGTTCCACCGCTCGGCGTCCACGCCCAGGGCGGTTCGGACGTAGTAGCGGGGACCCTCGGACTCGTCGATGTAGTAGATTCTCATGGCCCTGTTTCTCCGGGTTGGTTGTGGTTCAGAGGTCGCACGGGATCGAAGCCGCCTCCGGGGGCGAGCCATGCCCGTCCCAGCGGCCCCTCCCGCTCCATCAGGCCCCGGTGGGAGACCAGCAGGGGGAGGGGCGTCCTCGTCCGCACCATCTCCTCGAGGGCGACTCGCAGGAAGTGGGTGGCGGCCAGGTCTTCGTGGAAGACCACGAGGACTGCGGGCCGTGCGCCGTGGTCGTCGATGGGCCGTTTGGTGGAGTAGTAGCGCAGGTATGGGGCCAGCCGCTCCGCCATCGTGACGGGGCGCACGGCCCTGCGCTCATACTCCAAGAAGAAGGGCCAGGCGGTGGCGTCCCGCCGTAGGATGCCGAAGGCGTCGGGGTGGACGGAGCGCCTGCCGCCGAAGTGACGGAAGTAGCGGGACGCCCTGATGGGCGGGTCGAGCTGGTCGATCCCCCATCCCAGGTCGCGGGCCTGGGCCGCCAGGGCCGCCGTGAAGTCGTGGACCGCGGCGGTGTGCTCGATGTCGCGCAGGAGCTGCCTGCTGCGCCTGCCGGAGACGTTGCGCCAGCCGTCGGCGTCCTCCGGGGCTGCGCTCCACCGCTTCTTCGCCCCGCCCACGGCGGTGCGGTCCCTGCGTGCCAGCATCGCCAGCCCAACGTCGGTGAGGGCCAGCCTGCGTCCCGACACGGGTGAGCGGACCACCAGCCCGAAGCCCTCCAGGGCGGCGGTGATCTGGGACGCTCGCGGGCGGGAGACCCCCAGCAGCCCAGCTAGGTCCGGCAGGGAGAGCCAGGGCCAGTCGCAGAGCAGGTCAAGGGCGCGCTTCTCGGCGGGCTTCAGCAGTGCGGGCAGCAGGTAGTCGGGAACGTCGCCTCCCGGTCCGTGCTCGTCGACGTCCGGGGGCAGGTGGAGGCCGCGCTCCAGGGGACGCTCGTTGGGGACAGCGCCCCTGCGGGTCAACCGATCGATGGCGTCCCGCAGGCTGACGGCGGCGTTGATGGAGCGCAGCCGCCACACGGGATCGTCCGGAGAGACCGCAACCGCCTCCCGCTCCAGGGCGAAGAGCGCCGTGGCCGGGGTATGGGGGAGCCGGCTGCGGGAGTGGCGCAGCCGCACCTCGTCGGGCGCGATGAGCAGGATGCAGCCTGGCTGCGGTCCCCGGGCGAGCCGCCGGAGCCTCTTGGGAAAGCCCGTGCGGTCGGTGGTCGGCCCCTGCCGGACGATGCCGACGGTTCCTCCTCCGGGCAGGGTGACGACGGCGTCCACCGGCATGGCGCGGTACCAGCGGAAGCGGATGGGGCGGGCCGCATTCGCAATGGCAGAAACCAGGCGATAGATGACGGCCACGGCGTCGAGGCGTTCCAGGAGGACGCGCCGCCACCGGGCCGAGACGGGCAGGTCTCTGAGCAGGTCCTCCAGCGGTGCGTTCTCCGCATGGGCGAGGCGGCGCAGCCCTGCGGCGGTGAGGTGGAATCTGCGGGTCGGCGGTATGAGCTCGGTGCCGTGGGGGACGGAGGCGATCAGCCCCGCGTCCTCCAGCCTGGGGACCGCCCGGTACACTCCTCCCCTGGACCAGCCGGAGACGGCGACCATCTCCAGCCGGTCGAGGAGGGGCATGTGCGCCAGCAGCCTGAGCAGCTCGGCGTCCACGGGCCTCATTCCTCGCGCTCCCCGTCGTCCGTCCCGTCCGCCGTCTCCGGGGCTTCGTTGCCGGGGTTCCGGTCGCGCTTGGTCCGCTGCTGCTTGCGCTTGGGCTGCTCCTTGGCCTGTTGCTCGCCGCCGCCCTGGGCCTCCTGGGACTGCTGCTGCTTCCTGAGGTTCTTGAGTTGCTCCCGGTACTTGTCGACCAGCTCCTGCAGGCCCGCGTCCTTCTCGGCCAGGTCCCTGGCCGGAGTGAGGTAGCTCTCGGCATCGGCCCATATGCGCTCCGCCGTTTCGGGGTCTCCCGGCTCCGGCTTTGCGACCCTCATGGAGAAGGCGTCCATCCGGTCGGTTCCCACGGTGGCGCGGACGTAGCACTGGTGGACGGGCAGCGACGTGATGTCGTCCTCGGTCACCCGCTCCTTGCCCAG
>DAOUJG010000018.1:0-12398 GCA_034423015.1 Dehalococcoidia bacterium
CCATCGGCTTGATACGTCTGATCGGGTGGCTCTGAGGCACCAGTGCGTCGGGTGTTACCGCCGTTAGCATCGTGGCCTGAGCCGCAGCTTCGCCTCTCATTGACAGCTCCTGAGTGTGGATGACCCTATCCTATCACTCCCTGCCAGCACAGCCTCAGTTCTTCAACACCCTGCTAGGGATTCCTCAGAGTCCTCATGGTCTCCAATGGGGTTGAGCACACGCACGCCCGTCGGCTCGAAGTGGCGCACCTTGCGTGTGACCACGGTCAGGCCATGGACCAGGGCTGTGGCTGCGATGAGCAGGTCGACATTGAAGTGGCCGATGTCCCCGGACATTCGCCCCCAGAGCCTAGCCGCGGCGGAATCCACGGCAATGATCCGGTCCGCAAAGGAGACCGTCGTCTGTTCCATCCAGGCGGCGAGGTCACGTGCAAACGCGGGGTCACGCTGTCTCTGCTGTGCCAGGCCGCGCTCCATCTCGGCGAGGGTTACGACGCTGATGAACACGTCGGATGGCCGCTGGGCCCTTAGCCACCTGGCAGGGGCCGGGTGACGGTCGGGTCTGCGCAACAGCGACACCACATCTGTGTCCAGGAGGAACATCACAACTCCAGCGAACGGAGGGCCAGGGGGATGCGTTCAAACTCGAGTTCGCCGCCGTCCGGGATGGCCAGCAGGTGTTCGATGAAGGATGAGGCATCCTTAGGCGGATGCTTGCGCAGCCGGTCGTACTCTCTTACCGACAGCACTACCACGGCAGGCTTGCCTCGCCGGGTCACCTGCTGGGGTTCCCCGGCGAGGGCGGCGTCCACCACGGCGCTGAACCGGTTCTTGGCGTCCTGGAGAGCCCATTGGGCCATGATCCTCCTCCTGGCTAGATAGAGTGGCTAGATTATATCTTCCTGTTCCTGAATCGACAAGGGATGGGCTATCGTCAATGTCCAAACCCCAGCCGCCCCAGGTTCGCCTCGATCTCCGCGTCCAGGTGCCGGGCCTCGGCCTGCTGCTCCCGCTATTGGGCGGAGAGGTGGGCCATGTTCTCCTGGAGGGGCTCCCCGTCGTCCTCGTGGGGCGCCGCGCCCACGCAGCGGCCCGGCGTGAGTACGTGGCCGTGCCTCCGGACCTCCTCCGGGGTTGCGCTCTTGCAGAAGCCGGGGATGTCGGCGTAGCTCTCGCCCACCGCCCCGGCTGGATTACGGCCTTCGCCGGAATGACCCCCGCTCCTTGCGCCGGGGCGGCGTGTGGCCTAGGATAGCGAGGTAGCCGGGGGTCGCCGGGAGTGTTGGCCGGTGTTGGTCCGCATGGGGTTGTGCGGCATCCGGGACTCGGTCCTCGATTCAGGTTAACGGGCGAGGTGAACGTGAGTATGGTCAGGTCGGTCATTGCGGCGGTCGTGGTCATCGCGGCCGCCCTGGCGTGCGGCGGGGGCGCAGACGCCGTCAGGATGGGGACGGAGGGGGCCTACCCCCCCTACAACTTCATCGACGAGAGGGGCGAGGTCGACGGGTTCGAGCGGGAGCTGGGCGACGAGCTGTGCCGCCGCGCCGACCTCGAGTGCACCTGGGTGACCAACGAGTGGGACACCATCATACCCAACCTGGAGGCGGGCAGCTACGACACCATCCTCGCCGGCATGAGCATCACCGACGAGCGGGACGAGGTCATCGACTTCACCCAGCCCTACGTCCCGCCCAGCCCGTCGGTCTACCTGGTCCTGATGGGGGCCGCCCCTGACGCGGTACAGGGCAGGGTGGCCGCCCAGGTGGCCACCGTCCAGGCGGCGTACCTGTCCGAGTCCGGCGCGGACCTGCGGGAGTACGACCTGGCCCCCGAGGTGGTCTCGGCCGTCCTGAACGGCGAGGCCGACGCCGCGCTGGTGGACCTGGAGTTCGCCCAGGAGAGCATCGACGAGAGCGGAGGGAAGCTGGCCCTGGCCGAGCCCAGGGTCGCACTGGACGCCGGGATCGGCGTCGGCGTCCGGGAGGACGACGGCGAGCTCAGGGACAAGCTGGACCGGGCCATCGGCGCGATGAAAGAGGACGGCTCGCTGAACGCCCTCATCGAGAAGTGGTTCGGCGCCGACGCTGAGACCTTCTGACCCCGTCGCGGATCAGCCGGCGGAGGCGCCGAACAGCGCCGAGACCCGCCTCTGGAGCAGGCCCGGTATCGTGTCGTTGAATATGGTGTAGACGATGGGCACGACGATGAGGGTCAGGGCCGTCGAGCTGGCCAGCCCGCCTATGACCACCGTCGCCATCTCCGCGCCGATTATGCCCCCGTCGTCCGCCGGGGCGGCCGCCAGGGGCAGCAGGGCGAAGCTGGTGGTCAGGGCCGTCATCAGGATGGGGCGCAGGCGGACGCGCCCCCCGGTCACCAGCGCCTCGTACACGGACATCCCCCTGGCCCTCAGCTGCTCCACGAAGGCTATGAGCACGATGGCGTTGGTCACCACGATGCCGATAAGGAGCAGCACGCCCATCATCGCCGGCAGCCCCAGGGTCCGGCCGGTTATGGCCAGGGCTATGAGCGCGCCGATGAGGGCCAGCGGCAGGCTGGTGACGATGACCAGGGGGTTGCGCAGCGACCCGAGGAAGGCCACCATCACCAGGTAGACCAGCACGATGCCCACGCCCATGGACAGGAAGATGGCCTGAAAGCCCTCGGCGATGTCGGCGAAGACGCCGCCGCTGGAGACCTCCACCCCCGGCGGCACCGAGAGGGCGGCGATCCGCTCGTCCACCGCGCGGCCCACCGCCTGGACGTCCTCCTCCGTGATGTCCCCCGTTATGGTGGCGGACCTCACGCCGTCGGTGCGGCTGATGGTCACCGGGCCGCTCCTGGTGACCGTCTCCGCCAGCTCTCCCAGAGGAGCCGACCCGCCGGGGCCGGATATGACCAGCCCCCGGACCTGCTCCAGGCTGGCCGCCGCATCGGGGCTGCCCGACAGCACCACGTCGGTGGCCTCGCCGTCCAGGGTGATGCTGGTGACGGTCTCGCCCCGCAGGTACTGGCTTAGCTGCAGCCCCACCTGCCGGGTGTTCAGGCCGATCTCCGCGGCCTTGGCGGGGTCCACCCGGACGGACACCTCGTCCCGCTCTTGGGCAGCGTCGCTCTCCAGGTTGACGATCCCCTCGACGGTGGACAGCGACCGGAGCAGCTGGTCGGACACGGCGGATACCTGCTCGTAGTCGGCCCCGGTGACGCTCACCTCGACCCCCTCGGTGGGGGGGCCGTCGGCCAGCTCGGCAATCCGCAGGACGCGTCCCGGCTCCTCCAGCTCGTTCCGGAGGGTGTTGGCTATGTCCTCGGGGGCGTCGGGGGACAGCCTGACCAGGATGCTGGCCCGGTTGAGGCCGGCGGGCTCGCCGCCGAACCCCAGGTTGGCGGCCCCCACCGTGGCCGCGTACACCTCGGCCAGCCCGCTGACCCGCTCCTCCACGCGGACCACCTCGGCCAGGGTGCGGTCCGGCGGGGTGCCCGGCGGCATCGCGACGTCCACCTGCAGGTAGCGGTCTCCCCCCGAGGGGAAGAGGGTTACCGGGATGACGGCGATGAGCCCCAGGCTGGCCACGGTGATCACCGTGGTGGCGACCAGCGTGACGAGCTTGTGCCCAAGCGCCCAGCGGAGGACCGGTGCGTAGAGCCGCTGCATCCACGTCTCCTGGACGAACTCGTGGACCTCATCGCCGGCGCCCTCGGGGAGGTCGCCGGGGCGGAGCAGGTAGGCGCCCAGCACCGGCACCGCCGTGAGGGCCACGGCCAGGGACGCCACCAGGGCGAAGGTGACGGTGAGGGCGAAGGGCAGGAAGAAGGCCCCCACCAGGCCCTCGATGAAGGCCAGGGGCGCGAACACCACGACGGTGGTCAGCGTGGAGGCGAAGATGGCCGGGCCCACCTCCGTGGTGGCCTCCAGGGCCGCCCGCCACCGGTCCCGTCCCGCCTGGATGTGCCGGTACACGTTCTCCAGCACGACGATGGAGTCGTCCACCACGCGCCCGACGGAGATGGCCAGGCCCCCCAGGGTCATGAAGTTCAGGGTCATGTCCTGCCACGCCAGGAGGAGCACGCCGGTGAAGACGCTGAGGGGGATGGAGAGTCCGATGACCACCGTGGGGCGCAGGGTGTTGAACACGCCCCGCCAGACCGTGGGGCGGAGGGTGAGCATGAAGGCGAAGACGACGGCCACGGCGAAAAAGAAGCCGAAAATGGCCTCCCGGCGCAGGTTGTCGATCTGGGACTGGACATCGGGCCCCTGGTCGGAGACGATGACCACCTCCATGCCCCGGGGGAGGTCGGCGGCGTCCAGCGCGTCACGCACGGCGCCCGTGACCTCGATGGTGTTGGCCTCGGCCTCCTTGACTATGGCCACGTTGACGCTGGGCCTGCCGTTGGTGCGGGATATGCTGGTGGGGGCCCCGGCGCCCAGGGACACCTCGGCCACGTCGCCCAGGCTCACGGGGCCCGAGGGGGAGACGCCGACGGCCAGGGCCTCGATCTCATCCAGGGAGGTGAGGGTGTGGGTGGCCTTGACGGGGACGGCCTGGCCCCCCTGGAGGATGAGGCCTGCGGGCACCGTCAGGTTGTTCTCCCGGAGGGCCGAGGCGACCTGGAAGAGGGACACGCCGTAGGCGGCCAGGCTGTCGGAGTCGACGACGACGTGGACCTGCCGCTCGACCTCGCCGTCCACCTGGACCTGGAGGACGCCGTCGATGCCGGAGACCTCGGGGAGGACCTGGGACTGGACGACGTCCCGGGCGTCGGCGATGCTGCCCTCGGTGACGACGCTGAAGTATATCACCGGGATCTGGTCGGGGCTGAAGCGGCCGACGACGGGGTCGTCGGCCCCCGCCGGGAGCTGGACGGAGCCCAGGGCGGCCTCCATGTCGCTCTGGGCTCCGGCCATGTCGGTGCCGTACGTGAAGTTGGCCAGGAGGATGGAGTTGCCCTCGAAGCTGGTGGACTGGAGGGTCTCCAGGCCCTCGATGCCGGACACGGCCCGCTCCATGGGCGCGGTGACGTCCCGGACCACGGCCTCGGGGTCCGCCGCGGGATAGGAGGCGGTGACGGTGACCAGGGGGAACTCGATGTCGGGGAACAGCTCCACGCGCAGGGAGTTGTACGCCGTGACCCCCGCGATGAGGAGGATGATGATCGCCAGGATGGTGACAGGCCGCTTGCTGATGGCCGTGCCGGTGATGAATCTCATGCTGTGGTCCTATTCGCCGTCGTTGGGGTCCTTGGGACCGGTCGCGCGTGCGGCCTACCCAAGTGCATTACGCTCAGGGCCCGTTGCTGGATTGCGCCCACGGCTTGCTATGGTAACACGAAGATGGGGTGGGGTGGAGGGAGGGGATAGTGAGTACAGACACTGTGTAGTCGACCAGAACCCGTGCTCCCGGTGAAGTCGCTTCATTTCCACCTTATTGCTCCTACGCATATATGTGGGGTAGAGTTGACTATGGGTCAAGAGTAAACGGGATCTACTAGACAAGACCATACGGTTATGCAGCAAGTCGAAGCAACCAAGAGGAGTTACTAATGCAAGGCCCTGCACGCAGCGGGCAGAGTGTGGACATTACGCCGCATCCCCGTATTCTCAAGATGCTAGGTGAAATCGCCTTCGAACCACGCAAGTGCATTGGCGAGCTAATCGATAACTCGATCGACGGCTTTTTGAATCACCGGCCATTCGTGAGGGATGACGATCTCATTGTCGCAATCGACGTCCCACACAGGCATGAGCTTGAAGCGGGTCATGGCAGTATCGTAGTCCAGGACAATGCACCTGGAATGACCCTAGAGCTTATGGTCAATGCGGCTAGAGCCGGTTACTCTCACAACTCGCCAGTAGAAAACCTGGGGCTGTTTGGAATGGGCTTCAACATAGCGACCGCAAGGTTGGGGCGCACTACGCAACTCAGGAGTGGCGTCGAAGGTGAGGACACGTGGTCGATAATTGAAATCGACCTCAACGCACTCCAGCGGCGAGAGAATTTCGGCATCACTCCGAAATTCGAACCCAAACGCGCCCACGAACATGGTACACGTATAGCGATCAAGGACCTTCGAAATGAACAAGCCATGCAGATAGCCGCCGGGATTTCAGGCCGAACCCAACGCTCGGTTGCGGGACTTCGCAATTGGATTGGCCGAACCTACGCTCGATATTTGAGAGATTCCATCCCGGGTCATGGGACCAGTAAGCTGCGCATCATCGTTAACGGGCAACCAGTCGAGCCTTATCGGTGGTGCATATGGGGCGGCAACAGATATGTGGATGTGGGTCCGGCGACGCGTACGGGGGAACCGGAACGAATATATGCTCTTCAAGAGTTCGACCGAGTGCTGGGAGACGGAGATTATTGTACGTCCTGTCTCGCATGGTTGCCTCTTGACCTTGCACAGTCAGAGCAATGCTTGTTTTGCGGACAAGAGACGATCATTCGGCGGGTCCGGCGTATGAAAGGCTGGATTGGAGTCCAGAGGCATCTTGACAACGTTGAGTTCGGGTTCGACTTCCTCAGAAATGGACGGGCGATTCTTCAGTGGGATAAGCGTGTGTTCTCGTGGACGGATCCCGATTCTGGTCAGTCCGAGCTTGAGTATCCGATTGATGAGCCGAGAGTGAACTCAGGGCGCATCGTGGGTGAGGTGGAGATTGACCATGTCCCCGTACACTATCAGAAGGACTCCTTTGAAGAGGACCACACTCTATGGAGCGAGGTACTTGAGCATTTGAGGGGGTTATCTCCACTCCGGCCCCAAGTTGCGTTACGAAAAGGGCAAAGCCCCAATCAATCCCTCTTGTCACAGATATATCGAGGCTATAACCGAACCCGAAGAGAACAGGGAGGTCGAACCAAGGGCTCAGTACGGAGTAGAAGGGACCGGTGGGACCGCGACCTGATAATCAACCAGGATGTAGCTAAAGATTATCGTGAACGATTTCTTCGACAGGAGCCTGAATACCAGTCTGACGAAAAATGGTATGAGTGGATGAAAGCCGCTGATTTGGAAAGGGAGCAAGCACCCGAGCCAGCTACCGATGATGACTCCGATCCAAATCAGGACTCTCGACCACCTGGTCATAGGCCTCCTTCAGAGCAAGATGAGTTGAGGGAAACGGCTGAGCTGGATGAGGCTTTAACAGGCACCTATGGTTTTGAACCTGCGAGAGACGCGGAAGTCACCGTTTATAGGACAAGCAATCCTATGTGGTTGGAGGTAAGAAACGTTCGTATTGGCGTACCGATCAGAACTTTCCCCAACCTTGATGGCACCGTAGAATGCTTCTACGACCCGACTCACCCTAGACTGGTTGACGATGCTGATGAAGGCTAAGCGTGTGGCCTCATTCTTGGTCTCCCCTCAGCAGAGCGGCGAAGCCCGCTTGCTCGAAGTCCCGGTCGTAGGCCAGTGCCTCGGTGATGCCACGCTCCTCCATGACGAGGAAGCTCGCGCAATCCGTGAGGCTCCATCTCTGGTCACCCCGCGAAGCGTACCTTTCCACAGCGGCCCGGAACTGCATATCCGTTTGTGCCACGATTTCGACGTTGGGATTGTTCTCCAACTCTCGTACCATCTGTACGCTAAGCCTCCGGAGGGGTTCACCTCCCCGCGAAACGTAGTTGAGCACTTCGGTTACGACCATCTGCGTTGTAATGATGCCAAATGATCCCAGCCCTGCTGCCACTTGCCTCGCCAGTTCGTGGAGCGGGTCTCTACTATCCAAGCTCGCTATCAGGTAACCCGCGTCAGCGAACACCACGTTCATCTACTCTTCAACCTTAGGATGGCCGTATAGGTAGTGCTTGTAATTCTTGGCCCCGTCCGTAGGCAAATTGTCCCAGGTGTCTGGGGGCACGGAGCTCCTCAGCCTCTCGAACATCTCCAGGATGGACTCCTTACCCTTGGCCTGCGGAGTTGCGTCCGCTATCGAGATGACCACCTCCTTGCCCTCTTCAAGGTCGAGAGGCTCCAGCGGCGTGAGGACGCCGTTTTCGTACTTTGCTCGCACAGTGCTCATCAGATTCCCTCTACAAAGAGCGTTCAAAGTTTAGTAGCTATGGCCGTCGTTTCGTAGTGACAACGAAGATGCGGCCGATGCGGCTTGCCACCTCGACCGCGTCGTCGCGGTTCACGATGGGCATCGGTAGGACCAGTATGGGAGAATGGCTTTGAAGTATACGGGACGAAAGCCGGTGTACCTGCGACCTGGGGACCCTGTGGACTCGTCAGAACTGTGAAAAGTATGCTAGTGGTGGAGCTGGGGGGACTCGGATTTAGCTACGAAATCACGGGTATTGGCCCTCTGTTCCCACATCTGTTCCCACATCAGCGCTCACGTGTGACGGGACATCTGATGCCCATCAGGTGGCCTTGTCCCCAACTTTTCCGTGGGATCATCATATCGGGTCAACGCGACGGAGTAAAGCCCACCGCTGGCGTTGCAGCCTTGAGGTGGAGTGTGGATTACAGTGTCTACGTGGTCCGGCAGACGTCGCGACGGTCGTGGCGCATCGGATAGACGCGCCCGGTCAAGGTGGTGTACATGAGCTGCCGGAGCACCCTACAGGCCGACGCCCTGAGCTGGTGGCGAAGAAACTGCAAGGCTCCCTGGCCGTCGAGGGCGAGCTGCCGGGGGACGCTTTGGCCGCATACGGCGACGAGGGGGACGACACGATGATGGCCCTGGCCCGCAAGCTTGTCCTCGACCACGCCCGGGGAGTCGTCAGCGGTGAGGAGAAGGACGGTGACGAGGAGACGGTGGAGGAGGTGTTCGCCCGTGTTACGGGACCATTCGTTCCGACGGGTCCAAGGCAGCGGCCACCTGGGCAGCAGTCCAGCCTTCGTCGCTGTTGAGCAGGATGCGGGCCCGGGTCACTGCCTGGGCGGAACTCCTGCCGGACCTGCTCATCCGCCGGAGCCGCCCCTTTTCCTCGCCTGCCAGTCGGACGCCGTATTTTCCCTGAACCATAGATGCCTCTCCCACAACCCAACTTCATCCACGAAGATAGCATCACGGTTCACCCTATGTAATACCTGACACTGCAAGTTGGGGACAGGCAAATCCCCACGGTATCAAGGCATTCGTGCCATCGACTGTGAACGCGTGCAATATGGCTTGACCGTTGAACGCGATATGGCTAGTATGGGCCTTATGAAGACGACGCTTGAGATCCAGGACGAATTGTTGGCACGGGCGAAGCGGCACGCGCAGCGGACCGGACGCCCGTTGCGCGCCGTGGTTGAAGAGGGGCTTCGCCAGGTGCTCTCCGCCTCTGCTCCTCCCAGACGCTACCATCTGCCCGACCACAGCGTGGGCGAAGCAGGGGGAAAGGACCCCTTAGAGGCACTCTCTTGGCAGGACCTTCGAGAGGTTATCTATGGAGAGCCTGGAGCCCGATGATCGCCATCGACACGAATTTGCTCGTGTACGCACACCGCCGCGAATCAAGGCATCACGACGCGGCCGCGTCGATCGTGCGGGAGTTGGCGGAAGGCGATGATGCTTGGTCCATTCCCTGGCCCTGCTGCTACGAGTTCCTCAGCGTGGTGACCAATCCGCGTATCTGGAAGGAGAACGCCACCAGTCCTGAGAAGTCGTGGTGTCAGCTCTCGGCGTGGATTGCATCCCCATCGTTGCGCCTGATAGGGGAGACCGAGGACTTCCCGGAGATACTGGAGAGCTTCATGCAGCGCCCCCGCGTTATAGGTGGAGTCGTTCACGACGCCAGGATAGCTGCAATATGCGTGGCCCATGGAGCCGAAGCGCTCCTGACCCGGGACCGCGACTTTTCGTTGTTCCCAGAACTTACGACGCGAGACCCCATCGGCGCGTGACAACTCTTTCCGACATCACTCCCCTCACGGATATGCGGCCGGACAGTAGCCGAACTCCGTTTTCCTTCCTTCCCTCCCTCTCGCTTCGCCTCTGCCCGGCCACCCCGACCGTCCCCCGCCGACCGTCTTCCTTTCCCGACCCGGCTCGAGGCTGAGCGCCCACTTGACCACGGCCTTCGCGACGGCGACGACCATGCCCTGCGGGGCTATGAAGGACGACCTTGCGCGTCACACCTATGCAATAGGCTGGTGATCAGTTGCTAAACGAACAGGAGATGGACGGGGAGGAACTAAAGAGGCGCGTCCTGACCTCTCATCAAGAGAGCGTTTCGAGGATGCTGACATGGGTTGGCATTGAAGAAGACCGCGCTGCCCACCTCGCAGCCTACAACAACGTCCTGCGGGATCTGGCTGACCCTTCCCCGGACGACTGGGCTCTCTTGCGGGCCGCCATGTTGCATATCACCTTTTCCGAAGGCTTGAATATGGAACACAACCGGTGGCTGGGTGAAGAGATCTTCGCCAGCTTTGAGAGGGAGGCCGAACGCCACCTTTACTACCTGACGCTGGATACCAGGCGCGACCGCCCAGCCCCCCGGTTCGAACAGGAGGAAATGTTTTCCAATCACCATATGACGACCCGGGAAGCAACCTATTACTACAGCCGCGCCGCGCTGGCTGTACTGGTGAGCAATAGTGACCCCGGGCAAGCCATTGAATTGTTTGAAGAGCTTGATTCCATTTTTGCTCCCCGCATCCGGTTCTGCCTGCCAGGAGCGGAGCACAGCCTGTACCTGGACCGGGACCGGTTGTCTGCCCTTTACGAAAGGGTCGGACGGTTTGAGGATGCGCTGACGTTTACGTCCATCTCATTTACTCATTTCGGACGGAACGTCCACCCCGCCGATATTGCCGTTCGCAGGCTGGACGCCTGGTTGAACCAACTCTCCGAGTCGTCAGGCATAGCAGAGGTGGCGCGCT
Source organism: Dehalococcoidia bacterium (assembly GCA_034423015.1). Lineage (GTDB taxonomy): Bacteria > Chloroflexota > Dehalococcoidia > Lucifugimonadales > JAGWBF01 > JAGWBJ01. Next base: position 10,825 of record DAOUJG010000018.1, read on the forward strand.
GTCTCGACATGATCTGCGAATGGATGGATGCAGCCAGCGAAGTCGATAATGAGGAGCGGGATCACATTGGTGAGTGCCCGACCACAACGCGACAGTTCTGGGCTTGGTACTACGGCCAAGCCCTAGGCAGGCTCATGGTAGCGAGGCCATCTTTGCGAGCCTCATTGCTTGGCGAGATCGAAGCCGGAGAATGGGAAAACTGTTGGCATGTCGCCGGGGTCCTGTTTGAGAGCCTTCCTGACTCGTGGAGCGAGTACCGGCAACGGGCTTCGAAGTTCTACAATTCCTCCGATATCGAATATCGCCAGGACGGCCCAAGACCTGGGGGAACCATCCTGCCACCACACCTGAGCGCCCAGAGTGACCTTTACTGGGCCATGCGAGTAGGATTCGCAGACGCTCATTCCGCGAATGCCGCAGAGCGGGGAGTATCCTTGGCGGGAATTGCCGATTCCCTGGAACGGATTGAAACAATCACATCGAGCTCGGCCCAACACGCGTTGCGCACGGAGCGAAACACCGACGACCTTCTGGAAGTTGTTAGAGGTCGGGTACCCCCGAGCCAGGAATACTGGTATGGGCTGTTGCAAGACGAATTGCCTGGCCTGATGCGTAGATTGCCTTGGGCCACTGCCGACCATCTGGTTGATGCTTCGAGGCACAAATCCGCAAAGGAGTGGGACTATTGCAAGGTCTCTCTCTGCAAATCTGTAGAGTCGCTATTCGTCCGAGTGCTCGTGCCGGCAATTCAAGAGCTTCCCCAGTCAAAGGGGCTGACACTGGCGCTTCCCAGGGGAAAGCGCCGTAGACGTACCCCAGAGGAATGGGACAATATTCCTATGTCAGGATGGGTTCACATTCTCAGGACAGCCACTGAAAAGGACATAAACTCTCCGCTGCGGTCGGTACTTCCCCAAGCCTTCCCGTCGGTTGATTTGGACGCCGTGGTCAATCTCAATGTTCGACTGGAAACAATTGCCCAGCTGAGGGGCAGTTCGGCTCACGATTCCAGAACTTCTGATGATCGAAGAGCTGTCGACGCCGAGAAACTCTGGGACCTCGTGGTGGGCACCAACGGCAGGGGATTCCTGGACGAGTTCCATTCGGCATTGGGATTTAGCGACATTGGTGAATGGTCCGGGGATGCCGACAGGTCCTGCTAGTGGGCCTATATTGATCGCGAAGGCGTTTGAGCGTGGCGCGGAGTCCTGGTGTGGCGAAGCGCCAGTTTACTTGGCCTGTGTTCCAGTTTCGCTGTATTGCCATGACCCCCGACAAACCGTTTGAACCCGAATGAGTTCTTGCAGGGGTTCCGTTTGCCTTTGGTGCTCGGTCCTTAACCACACCCTGCCGGACTAGTCCGGCAGGGTGTCTCGTAGGCTTACACGGCACCTCATTGATGCGTCTCCTATACTGGCATTAGCCAGGGCAAGGACTAGGAGGGGCAACAATCTCCTGTTCAAAGATTCTGCGGACGCAAATGACAAGCACTCAGGTTCAGGGGATTCAGGCTCGGGGGAACCGGGTTCAGAGGAACCATCATCGACGGGCACGACCAGCGTGATGTCCACGGT
>DAOUJG010000019.1:0-22678 GCA_034423015.1 Dehalococcoidia bacterium
GCTCTTGACCATCCTGAACTCGATGCTCAAGCGGGGCGCCCCATGGGACGCCACCCACGCCCTCAACGCTTGACCTTCAAGACAGTTGCTGGGTCCCGGCCTTCGCCGGGACGCCGGGCTGCCGGCTACAGCTCCAGGGGCATCAGCTCCCTGGCGAAGATGATCTCCCCGTCGAACACGGCCCGCACGTCGCCGATGCCCTTCTCCATCGGGCCCGGGGAGGAGAGGTGGGGGCCTATGTGCACCAGCACCAGCCGCTTCACCCCGGCGTCCCGGGCCATCTCCGCCGCGCCCACGGTCCCGCACTGGCCCGTGGACTCTCCGTCGGCGACCATCACCTCCTGGTTGTCCCAGCACATGCACAGCATCATGTCGGCGCCCCGGGCGAGGTCCACGACGCTCCGGCACGGCTGGGTGTCGCCGGTTATCACTATGCTGCCGTCGGGGGTGTCCAGCCGGTAGGCCAGCGAGTCCAGCCACGGCTGGACGTGCTCCGCCGGAGCCGCCGTCACCTGCCAGTCCCCGGCGCTGTGCACCGGGCCGGGGCCCACGTCCGTGGCCCGCACCGAAGGCGGCTTCCGGGGCAGGCTGCCCCCGCGGTTGACGTGGATGCGCTGGCTCAGGGGGTGGTTGACCCTCGCCTTCCAGTCGTGGGCGAACACCCCGTCCTCTCCCAGAATCCCCTCGGTGATGCGCTCGGTGAGGGTCGGCCCGAACACCTGTAGCTCCTCCTCCCTGCCCACGCTCTGGTCCCAGCGGCACAGCAGGAAGCACGGGTAGTCCACGTCGTGGTCGAAGTGGTGATGGGTGAAGAAGAGGTAGTCCACCATGGTGGGGAACAGGCCGGCCTGCACCAGCTTATGGGTGGCGGCCGGACCGCAGTCGAACATCAGGTACTGGCCGCCCACCTCGACGGCGTAGGCCGAGCCGAACCGGGTGGGAGTCGGAGTTGGGGTCCCGGCTCCCAGTACGTGGAGCTTCACCATGACCAGTCACCTCCGGGCCCATGTCGTATCAATGGAATAACCAGGGAAACAACCGGTCCCGATCGTCGGGAGAGGGTCGCGGGCGCCCGATGGACGGGCCGAAACGCTCGTCGGAGGGGATAAGACGTAACGCGGCTGCTTTCGTAGGTTCCATCCGTGAAAGCAGCCGTTCCGGACCCTATATGGATCGTACTATAACACCCAACCCCCCATCCCAATGCCCGATGGCCGTAAGCCAGGCGGGAAGGACAATTGCCGGCGCCTGGGGAGCATTCAAGGCCCGATGCGCCGGGTGGGGGAGCGCCTAGGCCTTCCCGATTCTGAATACCTTGGTCTTGCAGACGGGGCAGCTGCCCTGGGTCGCCGGCCTACCGTTCTTCATGGTGATGGCCTGGGCGTCCTGGATCTCGACCTTCGCTCGACACTTCACGCAGTAGGCCTCCATGGGGACACCTCCCTCAAAAGAATGGCTTTATTGTAGGTGGTGCAGGCGCGGATTTCTACCCTCACGCCGGGTCAATCGGCAACTTCCACCACACACTCGACTATTACGGCGCACCGGCGGGGCAGGGCCCCCATGCCCGGAGCCGACCGGCTATGCCGGCCGCCCTCGCCGAAGACCGCCACGAAGAGGTCCGACGCCCCGTCCACCACCTCCGCCTGCCCGTCGAAATCCGGCGCGCTGTTGACCATGCCCACCACCTTGAGCACCCGGCTGACCCGGTCCAGGTCTCCAAGCTCGGCCTTCATCCTCGCCAGCAGGTTCAGGGCGCACCAACGGGCCGCCTCGTATCCCTGCTCGGTGGTCATGCCGTCGCCCAGCTTGCCGGTGATGGTGGAGCCGTCGGGAAGCTGGGGCCCCACCCCGGCCATCCACATCACGTTGCCGCTGCGGGCCGCGGGCAGGTAGTTGGCCACGGGCGGCGCCGGCGGGGGCAGCGTGTGCCCCAGCTCGGCCAGTCTCTCCTCAGCGGCGCTCATTGCGGACCGGCCTCCTTCCGAATGCTGCTGCCGTCACAGGCCCTCGAACCGGGCGTCGCGCCACTGCAGCGCCGCCCTGAGCCCCTTCTCCCGGCGTATGTCGTTGAACGCCGTCTGCTCCGGGGTCGTGCTGGTGTCGAAGTGGACCATCAGCTCCAGGTTGTGCTGGATGGCCGACAGCAGGCCCATGCCCTCCAGGGCCCGGTTGACGGCCGCCTTGCTCATCTGGACGCCCACGGGCGAGATCAGGCTTATCTTCCGGGCCACCCGCTCGCACTCTGCCATGAGCTCGTCGTGGGGCACCACCCTGCTCACCAGGCCCATGCGGGCCGCCTCGTGGGCGTCGACGGTATCCCCGGTCAGCAGCAGCTCCTTGGCCCGGGCCAGCCCCACGCTGAAGGGGGTGATGAGCAGGGGCGGGCCCACCCCCGCACGGATCTCCGGCTCGCCCATCACGGCCCGGTCCGAGGCGATCTTGATGTCACAGACCTGCACCAGCTCGCAGGCCCCCGCCAGGGCCAACCCGTTGACGGCGGCGATCACCGGCGCCCTCAGGTTCCATACCTTCATGAACGTGTCGATGTGGCCCTTCAGGTGCTCCCGCCACAGGTCCGGGGCCGAGCCGTGGGGCTCGGGGTCGCCGGGCGAACGGTCCAGGTCGAACCCCGCGGAGAAGGCCCGCCCGGCGCCGGTCAGGACCACCACCCGCACCTCCCAGTCGGCGTCTATGGCGTCCAGGCACTCGCGGAGCTCCGACAAGAGCTGGCCGTTGAGGGCGTTCATCTTCTCGGGACGGTTGAGCGTAAGGTACGCCACCGACTCCCGCTTCTCGTAGACTATCGCCTCAAAGGCCAAGCTCCCCCCTTACACCCCGCCCCGCCGCCGGTCCGGTCCTGCCCGCGGTCCCGGCGCCGAGGGACGGGTCCGGCTCACGAGACGGCAACGCCGCCCCCGGCCCGGCTCGTCGCCTGGCGGGCGCCCCTGACCACGGAGGTCATGGCGCCCTGGATCAGCCCCGTGTCAGGTATGCTGGCGAAGACCGTTACGCCCTCCTCCAGCAGGCCAGGCATCCCCGCCAGGTCGCGGATGATGTCCCCCATGGGCACGTTGTGCCGGCGGCAGGCGTCCCCGAACTGCCGCCGGTAGCTCCTCAGGGTCTCCAGCGCCCCGGCGTCCAGGGTGCCCATCTCCTGCCGGATTCCAAGCTGCATCGACAGGTCTCCGGCCCCGAAGACGGCGCAATCGACCCCGGGCACCGAGAGGATCTCGTCCAGGTGATCGAAGGCCTCCAGCTCCTCGATCAGCAGCATGACCAGCGACTCCTCGTTGACCCGGTCCGAGGCCACCGGCTCCTCTCCGTAGCTGTAGCCCCGGGTGTAGCCGCAGATGCCCCGCGTCCCCACGGGTGGGTACTTGACCCAGGACACCGTCTGCTCCACCTCCGCCCGGCTCTTCACCCTCGGCACCATCACCCCCTTGGCCCCCAGCTCCAGGCAGCGAAGGATGATGGGATAGTCGTTGTGCGTCACGCGCACCACCGAGGTCATGCCCGCGGCGGACGCCGCGCGGGTGATGTGCTCCAGCTCCGATCCTATGGTGATGGAGCCGTGCTCGGTGCACAGGAACACCCAGTCGAACCCGGCGATGCCCGCCATCTCGGTGAGGGTCGCCGAGGGCATGAACTGCTGGAACCCCACCAGCACCCTGCCGCTGCGCAACGCGTCCTTGAACTCCCTGGGCCTCACGATACCCCCTCCTTACTCCCTCCCGTCCATCCGGGTTTGGACCGTGCCGGCATGGTGCCTTGGGCCCGCATCGTACCCCGCGACACCCGGCGTGTCAACGCCGCGTCGCGGTCCCCGAGTCCCCCCGCCCCCCCGCCCCAAGGGAACGGCCTCCCCTCTGGGCTAGGGCTCCAGGCAGCAGCGGGATCAGGAAGGCCGTGGCCACCACCGCCAGCCCGACCATCATCAGCCAGCCGTTGTCATAGGAGCCCGTCTCGTCCACGATGTAGCCGAAAACGGGCGCCACAGCGAACCCGCCAAGGTTGGTTATGGTTATGGCGAACCCCATGGCCGTGCCTGTCAGGCCCGGCCCCGCCTGCTCGGCCACCAGGACCGCGAACAGCCCCGGGCTCGCCAGGCAGGTCGCGCCCATCAGGAACACGATCACCAGCACCAGGCCCAGGGGGGTGTCCGTCGGCATCCACATCAGCACCAGCATGGCCAGGCCCGACGTCACACTCACCATGAGCAGGGTTACCACCCGCCCTCCCCGCATGACGTCGCTGGCCAGGCCCCAGGCGATCCGTCCAGCCGTGCCCCCGGCCATGGAGACCCCCAGCAGGCCGCTGCTGGCCACCGCCGACATGCCCAGGTCGTCTCGCACGAAGAGGATCAGGTAGCTGGTGACCACCGGCTGGAAGCCCTGGAAGGCCGCCGCGAACAGGCAGGCGAACCAGATGCGCCGGTCCCTGATCACCAGTCCGATCCTGCCGCCAGACCGCGGTTGCGCCTCCCTGGAGTCCACGGGAGCGGGCTTGTCCCGGTAGAAGGCGGTGAAGAACACGGTGGCGACGGCCACCACGGCCCCCGCGACGACCAGGGACGTGCGCCAGTCGTACTTCAGGGCCAGGGTGGTGAGGAGCAGGGCCACCACAATGCCGCTCAGGGGGATGCTGGACTGCTCGATGCCCATGGCCAGGCCTCTCGTCCGCGGCGGGACCCACTCGGAGATGGCCTTGGTCACGTTGGCGTAGGAGGGGCCGTTGGCCACCCCGACGATAACTCCCAACACCAGCCCCTGGGGAAGGGAGGTGATGCGGGAGAACGCCATGGTCGAGGCGGCCACACCGATGCGGGTTATGGTCTGCAGGCGGCGCACGCCCATCACGTCGGCCATCCACCCGGCCAGGAGGCCGGGGACCGTGGCGCCGATCAGTATCATCGACATGATGAGACCGAGCTCGGCCAGGCTGGTGTCCAGGTCCTCCTGGATGAACGGGAACATCACTCCGATGCCCGTCAAGGAAAACTGGGCCGACATCGCGGTAACGGTGCAGACGCCGACGACGACCCAGGGATAGGGGACTCGTTTCAGTGCGCTCAGGCCCCTCACGACGACGTCGACCAACTCCCGCAGCCCGATCGTAGATACGGCCCTCCGACCGCTCCCGGCCCGGCTGGCCGTGCCATTATAGCACCAGGGCTCCCCTCCCCCGGCACCGCCCCGTTCGTGCTAAACTTGACGGGCCCCGCCGAAGCGGGCCTACACACCATCGCCAGGGAGGGAGACCCGACATGACCAGCGCCGCGCAGCAAACGCCCCTGAGGCTGATGGAGACCTTCCGGTCCCTCTTCTACACCCCCATCTACGTGGCCCTCTCCGGGGGGTTCCTGGAGAGGGAGGGTCTGGACGTCCAGTTCTCCACCTGCCCGGCCGGCTATCACGGCCTCAGCGCCATGAACGCGGACCTGGCCGACATCGTCCAGGCGGGACCCATGCGCAGCATCATCGCCGCCGACTGGGGCGCCGAGGTCGTGCCGCCCCACTTCATCGAGATAAACAGCCGCGACGGTTTCTTCCTGGTGGGGCGCAGGCCCGAGGGAGAGTTCCGCTGGAAGGACCTGGAGGGAGCGTCCATCATCCCAGTGGGCTTCTCTCCCATGCCCGTGGCGTCCCTGCGGCGCGCCGTCGAGGGCCAGGGCGTCGACTGGGCGTCCATACGCCAGACCCCCGACCTTTCCCTGGCCGAAGCCACCGCCCGGTTCGAGGCCGGCGAGGGAGACTACATCCACCTGCCCCAGCCCGCCGTGGAGCAGCTCCTCGAGGAGGGCTCCGGGCATCTGGCGGCGGCCCTGGGGCCGGTGAACGGCCACATCTCCTACAGCTCCTTCGCCACCACCAACCGGTTCATCGCCTCCAACCCCGAGGCGGTCCACGCCTTTACCAGGGGCTTCTACAACGCCCAGAGGTGGCTGGCGGAGAACGACGCGGCCACCGTCGGCGCGTCGGTGTCGTCCTTCTTTCCGGAGATCGAGCCCGAGGTGGTGGTCAAGGCCGTCGCACGGTACAAGGCCCAGGACACCTGGGCCACGGACCCCTTGCTCCGGGAGGACGGCTACGAGGCGCTCCAGGACGTGCTCGTCGGCGCGGGCCTGGCCAAGGCCCGCCAACCGTACCGCCACGTCATCCGCACCGACTTCGCCGAGGCGGCCATGGGCCTGGCCTGAAGACCAAGGGGCGCCGGGGAGGGGCCTAGGGTTGTTCAGGGCACCCCGGGCCCCACGTGACCCCGAACTCGGCCCGCTCCACCAGGTGTCCGGAGAAGGTCTCGGCCGTCTGCTCCGCCAGCCATACGGCCGGCGCGGCGATCTCCTCGGCGGCGACCATGGGAATGTGGGCAGTGCCCGGCCAGTCGCCCCTGCGGTTCATCCACGTGTCCACCCGGCCCGGGCTCAGGGAGTTGACGGCGATGTTGTGGGGCCGCACCTCCTCGGCCAGGCTCAGCAGCATCCGGTCCAGGGCCGCCTTGGACATGGAGTACCCGACCCGGCCCTCCCGGTACCCACGGGCCGAGCCCGACGTGATGCCGAATATGGAGCCCGCCCCCCGGGCTATCATGCTGGGCAAGGCGTACTTGAAGAGGAGCATCGGCGCCCGTACGTTGACCGCCAGGCACCGGTCCAGCAGCTCTACGTCCAGGTCCACCACCGGGGACTCACAGTCCACGCCGGCGTTGGACACCACCACGTCGATGCGCCCGAACCGCCGGACCGTGGCGTCCACCAGCCCCGCGATGTCCTCGGCCCGGGTCACGTCGCACCGGACTCCCAGCGCGGCGCCGCCCCCTTCGGAGATGGCCCGGGCGGTGTCGTGGACCGTGCCCGAGGCGTAGCGGGGGTACTCGGAGCCGGCCGAGGCGTCCTCCTCGGTGCGTGCCGCGGCCACCACCGTGGCCCCCTCGGCGGCCAGGCCCATGCAGATGGCCCGCCCTATGCCCCGGCTGCCGCCCGTGACAATGGCTACCTTGCCCGCCAGCCTCATGCTTCCGTCCTGACCTCTCATTGGCTATCGCCCTTCGGGGACGAGGGCGGCGTCTCCTCCGCCCTCGGAGGGTGCCTACGCCCTACGCCTTGGGCTCCCAGGAGTGGATGATGCCCCGCCACAGCATGGGCGCCGGCCACTTGAACTCGAATATCTCGTTGTCCTCCATCGCCTCGGTGCAGTGGAGGGCGCCTCCCTGGGCCGCCCACACGTCGCCCGGCATGCACATGTGCTCCTGGGTGCCGCCGAACTTCTCCTTCATCTTCCCCTTGATCAGGTAGCAGATCCAGTGGTGCTGGTGGGTGTGCAGCGCCCATTTGCCCTTCTTGTGGGAGTTCCAGAACACCGAGCCGTTGGGGCCGGGGACCAGCACCCGCATGTTGTGCTCGATGTCCAGCCCCGGCGGACCGAACTCCGTTTCCCCTTCCACCCGCCACATCACGAAGGTCTCCACGTCCGCCCACTTGTTGAAGATGTGGGAGTCGTTGGGCGCCGCAACGCCCCAGGTTATCAGCCGGTCCCCGGACACCAGGTGGGGCGGGCTCATCCACTCCAGGAGGACCGTGTCCTCCAGGGCCTCCAGGGAGACCTCGACGCCGGCAGCCCCGCTCCAGCCGTCCCTGTCGGTGCCCTCGTACTGGCGCCCGGCCATGGTGACGGCCACCCGACCCCTCACCACCGTGTTGATGAAGTCGTGGGCGAACCGGTGGGCAGGGATGACCTGGCCCTTGGGCATCCGGTGCTCCAGCAGCGACCCCTTCGGGCCCGGCACCAGGATTTTGGTCTCCAACGGCGAGGGCAACCTCGTCCCGTCCAGGTAGTTGATGTTTACCACCGGGGCCTCCGCCCCGCTGGCGTAGAAGACGGCATCCGCCTTGTTTCCGACCACGTCTGGGGTTACAGGCATGCTGTCACCTCCCTGTTTGCTCTATGTGTTTCCGCCCTTGGCCGTCGAATCCCGCGCCGTCACCGCCCGGTCACCGGGGCCGCGAGGGACTCGGGGGCCACCTCCATCACCCACACCTCCCGGGAAGACGGCAGGTCGCCCGCCCCGATGCTCACGGTATGCGCCCCAGTCCTCTTCACCGACCCCTGCGTAGCCAGCCATCCGTCGGGGCGCAGCAGGGTCGACTCCTCGGTGGTCAGCCCCGGCGCCAGGTAGTGCGTGGGAATCACCACCCGGGGTCCCATCAGGGCTACCATCGAGTCCACCTCGTCGTAGCTGAGGATATGGCTGGAGTCGTCGGCGGTGACCATCAGCACGTCCACCGCCCCCACCTGCTCGCGCACGTCGTCGGGCACCTGGGCGCGGTTGTCTCCCGTGTGCAGGAACCGCACTCCCCCCGTCTCCACCAGGTGCAAGACGTTGCGCATCCCCTGCGCTCCCGCCCTGCCCGCGTGCAGGTCCCCGACTCCCGTGACGGACATGTCCCGGTACTCGAACCGCCCTGGCATCCTCAGGACCGACGTGCCCTCGGGGAGCTCTCCAACGGCGCTGTGGTCGAAGTGGGAGTGGGACACCAGGGCCAGGTCGCACTCCACCGGGGGGAACCTGTGCAGAAACCAGTAGTAGTCGTGCCGGTTCCGGTAGGGGTCGATGAGGACCCTGGCCCCCTGGGGAGACTCCCACATGAAGGCGCAGTGGCCGTAGTAGGTCAGGCGGACCGGGGCGCCCTGTCCCGCGTCTGTCCCCACGCGGCCGCCTCTCCTAGTCCCTTCCGAACCTCAGCGCCCGCCCCGGGGTCGCGCCGGTGTGGTCGCCGCCGTCGATGACGGGCTCGCCGTTGACGATGACGTAGGGTATCCCCAGGGGGAACTGCTTGGGGTTGGCCGCCGTGGCCGGGGCCTTGACGGTATCGGGGTTGAACACCACCACGTCCGCCTTCATCCCATCCCGCAGCAGGCCCCGGCTCTTCAGTCCCAGGCGCTGGGCCGGGAACGACGTCATCTTCCTTATCGCCTCGGGCAGGCGCAGGTGCTTCTCCGCCCGGACGAACTCCGCCAGGATCACGGGGAAGCAGCCGTAGGTCCGCGGGCTGGGATAGTCCCCCAGCAGCACCGCGTCGCTGCCCACCATGCCGAAGGGGTGGGCCACGAAGGCCGGCAGCGTCTGTCCGTTGACCCCCGGGCGGACGCTGCAGATACCCAGGCCGTCGTCCACCAGCAGGTCGAAGAAGGCGTCCAGGTAGTGCTGGTCCCGCATCCGGCCGATCTCCGTCAGGGAGTGGCCCTCGTACTGTTTGTTGTGGGGCTTCTTGAAGTTGGTCAGCCAGCCCTCGGCCGGGTTGCGGCGCCCGCCTCCCGACAGCATGTCCTCCTTTAGCCGCGCCCGCTCGTCCGGGGACGTGAGCACTTCCTTGAGGCGCTCCGGCCCGCCGTCCTTGGTCCAGTTGGGGATGGATATGATGGCCCGGGTGCTGGAGTAGATGTAGGGGTAGCAGTCAAAGGTGACGTCCATCCCCTCGGCGCGGGCGTCCTCCACGAGGCCTATGTAGTCCAGGTGGCTGCCGTCGCCCTGGGAGTTCTGCCGGTAGTGGGTCAGGTGCACGGGAATGCCGCCCCGGCGGCCGATGTCCAGCGCCTCCTCCCACGGGGCCAGCAGCCCCTGGGCTCGCAGGCTCGCCCGGGTGTGGGTGTGGTAGAAGCCTCCCATCGCCCCCACCACGCTGGAGAGCTCCACCAGCTCGTCGGTATCCGCGTAGGCCCCGGGCGGATAGTCCAGGCCCGTGGAGAGCCCGAAGGCCCCCTCCTCCATGGCCTCCCGGACCACGGCCTTCATGTCCTCCAGCTCCTCTCCGGTGGCCGGGCGGTCGTTCCACCCCACGGACCATATCCGCACCGGCGAGTTGCCCAGGATGTAGGCGATGTTCACCGCCACCGTGCCGTCGTAGTGGGACAGGTACTCGGCCACGCTGGACCAGCCCACCCCCTCGGGCGCGGTGTCGTTCAGGCCCGAGTCCAGCTCGATGAACCGCTGCAGCTCCTCTTGGGTCTTGAAGGGGGCCACCGAGTTCCCGTCGATGCCCACCAGCTCGGTGGTGATGCCCTGGCGGACCTTGGGCTCGTGGCGGGGCTCCTTGAGTATCGTCAGGCCCCCGTGGGAGTGCATGTCGATGAACCCGGGGCAGACCACGTGCCCGGCGGCGTCGATGTACCTCTTCGCCTCCACCGACCCGGCGTCGCCGCGGAAGATGCGCAGCTCCTCGCCCTCCACCCCGACTGCGCCGTGGTAGCCCGGGTTCCCCGACCCGTCTATTACCAGGCCGCCTCGAATCAGCAGGTCCAGCATCGCTTCTTCACCCCCATCTAGAGAAGAAGCGAAGGACGCCGGTTACGGCCGACCTTCGCTTCGTTACCGCCGGGCCGGGCCGCCGGGCCGGGTTGTGGGACCCTACCCGCCGTTTTCCCGCTCTCGCCTCATCTTGGCCTGGAGCTCGCTGGTGGCCGTCATGTCCAGCTCCAGGGTGTCCGGGTCGATGACCACGCCGTACTCTTCACGGACGTGGTCCACGGTGAGCTTGTCCTCCAGCACATCGTCGACGATGGCGTCGACACTCCTCTCCAGCGGGTCGCCGTACCCTCCGGCGCCGGCCTGGATGAGGCGGTACAGGTCGCCCTTCTTCAGGGACGTGAGGTGCTTGCCCGGAAGCACGACCTCGTCCTCCGTCCCGGGGTTGATGTAGTTGCGGGTCGGGGTGCCGGGCTTTCCGCCCTCCACGCCCCAGGGCAGGAAGTCGTGCCGGTCGGTGCGGAGCTGGAACAGCGACTCCTCCGCCAGGATGCGGAAGTCCCGGGTCATCGCCAGCCCGCCCCGGTACTGGCCTGCCCCACCGGTGTCGGGAACGAAGGAGAACCGCTCGATGAGCAGGGGCTGGTCGGCCTCGATGCTCTCTATGGGCGTGTTGGCCAGGTTGTTGACCGCGCACGCCGCGCCGTCGGCGCCGTCCATCCATGGGCCACCGCCCCGGGGGCCGTCGTTCTGGAACTCCAGGTACACCCAGCCCTTGCGGTTCTTGTCGTATCCGCCGAAGCTGAGCCCCACCTCGCCGCCGCCCCACATCCCCGGCACCTGGCCCGGCATCGCCTGGGCCATGGCCCCCAGGATTGCCTGGCAGATGCGGAACCCCGACAGGCCCCGGGCCGCCACGGGGGCCGGGTGCTGCGGGTTCACGAAGCACCCCTCGGGCGCCTGGATGTCGAAGGCCCTGAAGAAGCCGCTGTTGGCCTGGATCGACGGGTCGATCAGGCACTTCATCGCGGCGTACACGCAGGACTTGGTGTACCAGATGTTCGGGTTGATGGAGCCCTTGGCCTGGGGCGACGTGCCGTCGAAGTCCACGTGCACCGTGTCGCCGTCGATCTTCACCTTGGCCTTGATGGCGATGGGCCGCATGTCGATGCCGTCGTTGTCGATGTAGTCGGTGAACTCCCACTCGCCCTGGGGCAGGCCCCTTATCTCGGCCCTGGCCAGAGCCTCCGTGGTGTCCACGATGTCCGTCATGTAGCTCTTCATGTCCTCCAGGCCGTAGTCCTCCACCAGCCGCAGCATGTCCCGCTCGCCGAACCGGACCGCCGCCAAGAGGGCCTGTACGTCCCCGATGACCTTCTCGGGCACCCGCACGTTCTTCTCCAGGATGCGCCACACGGCCTGGTTCAGTACACCCTCCTCGTACAGCTTCAGGGGGGGCAGCAGCAGGCCCTCCTGGTACAGCTCGGTGTTGTCCGACGCGTTGCCGCCGGGGATCCTGCCGCCGATGTCCGTCTGGTGGCCGATGCAACAGCTCCAGCCCACCAGGGTGTCGAAGGCGAAGATGGGCTTGAACAGGAAGATGTCCGGCAGGTGGCTGCCGCCCTCGTACGGGTCGTTGTTGGCGAAGATGTCCCCGGGCTTCACGTCGTCCCCGAAGGCGTTCATGACACCCTGCAGGGCGGGCGCCATGGAGCCCAGGTGTGCCGCGATGGTCAGCCCCTGGGCCACCTGGAGACCCTCGGCGTTGAACAGGGCCGTGGAGAAGTCCATCGCGTGCTTGATGACCGCGGACCGCGCCGTACGCACCACCGTAAGCGCCATGGTGTCCGCCGTGCTCATCAGAGCGTTCTTGATAATCTCACGGGTTACGGGATCGGTAGTCTGTTGCATCGAGAAGTCTCCTTTCTACGATACTAGGCATGATACCACGGCGCCCGTACGTGTCAACAGCTACCGCAGCACGCCTATTTGCGCAACTCTCTCACCCGTCGCCACTATGGGAAACGTTACCGTGCGCACGATGGGCCCGGCCAGGGGGGCCGGCACCTCCTCCACAACGTCCCCGAAGACGTTGGTGACGGTGGCTAGCACCTCTCCCTCGGCCACCTCCTGGTTGAGGCGGACGCGGGGGTGGAGCAGTCCGCCCCGGCTGGCCCGGGCCTCGCGCATGGCCGTGATGACCATGCCCCGGCCCTGGGGCTCCGGGTCTCCGGGCAGCATGCCCACGTGCCGCAGAACGTTGGTCACGCCCCTCACGCCCCACCGGACCTCCTCGGGGTCGAGCTGGCCCCCCTCTCCCAGCTCGATCCCCAGCGCCACCTTGCCGTTCTCGGCGGCGACCACGTGGGGCGACGTCCCGTAGACGTACATCCCCGAGTCGGCGGCCAGGATGTAGTCCACCCCGAAGGCCTTTGCCATCCGCTCCGACTCCTGGACGACGGCGCCGCACCTGGGCGGCGGGAGGAAGGCGAAGGGAGCGTACCGCCCCCCCGTGGTCGGAGTATGTACGTCCATCACGTAGCCGGCCGGCTCCATGAGGCGGCGGTACAGGGCGTGGGCGATGAGGCCGGCCATGTTCCCCCCGGGGTCCCCGGGGAAGGAGCTCCACGGGTCCGCCGCCCCCTGATCCATGGGTGACTTGATCATCTGCCCCAGGAAGTAGCGGTGCTGGATACGGAAAGCCAGCGGGTTCTGCACCGGGACTACCAGCAGCGTTCCCCGCAGCTCTCCCAGGTCGACGCTTGAGGCCACCGTGGACAGGATCTCGACCCCGTTTATCTCGTCGCCGTGGATGGCCGCCCCCATGTAGAACACCGGGCCCGGCCGGGACCCCCGCACCACCATCAGGGGCACCTCCACCCAGCTCCCGTCGGGCAGCTCCAGAGTCCGGATGCGGGTCCGCTCCCTGGTGCCCCGGCGCAGCTCCAGCCCCTCGATCTGCAGGCCCTCGTCCTGTCCGTCCCTGGGCTCGGTCATGGCCGCCTCCTCTTCGCTGCTGCTTCCGGGGCTGCCGGTCCGGGGGCGCTCCCGGTGCGGGATGGGGGCAGGTTACCCCCGGGGCCTGGCCGCGTCAACTCTCCTCAGGCTCAGGGCTATCACCGTGGCCACCCCCGCTACCGCGACCATCATCCACCACGCCCAGTCGTAGGAGCCCGTGCGGTCGACGATCAGCCCGAAGATGGGCGTGGCGCACATGGGGCCCAGGCGTATCACCGTGGCCGCCAGCCCTATGGCGGTCCCGGTCAGCTCCGGGTCCACCGACTCGGCTATCAGGTTCCCCGTCAGCCCCGACCATCCCATGCCCGTGACCCCGATGAGGAATACGACCAGCATCACCAGCCACAGCCCTGCGGTGGGAGGGAGGACAGCCAGGAACGCTATGAACACCCCCGCCAGGGCGGCCACCAGCGCCAGGAGGCCGGTCCTCCTTCCACCGAGATAGTGGTCGCTGATCAGCCCCCAAACGATCCTGGAGATGGCCCCTCCCGCCAGGGAGACCGACATGCAGGCCCCGGCCAGCACCGACGACATGCCCATGGTCTCGTTCAGGAACAGGATCAGGAAGGTGACCACCACCGTCATGATGATGCCCATGGCCGCCGCCACCGCCGCGCCCAGCCAGACCCCCCGGCTGCGCACGACTTGCTTCAGCTTCTCCTTGGCGGGACCGCCGGCGACCGCAGCCGCCGAGGCCGTACCCTTCTCCGGGTCCCTGCCCTTCTCCGGGTCTCTATAGAACAGGAAGAAGGCCACGGTGCAGACGGCCACCCCCGCCGCTATGACCATCACCGAGACCCTCCAGCTATAGGCCTCGGCTATCAGCGTCAGTATCAGCGCCGACAGGATTCCCCCCACCGGGAAGCTGGCCTCGGCGGTCCCCATGGCGGCGCCCCGGTGCCGGGGACTCATCCAGTCCATGATCGCCTTCACAAAGCAGGGGAAGGAGCCCGCCGACGAGACCCCCAGCAGGACCGCCAGGAGCACGCCCTGCAGCAGGCTGTCCATCAGGGAGAAGAGCACGAGGCACACCACTATGCTGAGCAGGGTCAGCGACTGGAGCCACCGGACTCCCACCACGTCGGCCAGCAGTCCGGCCACCAGGGACGTGCCGATGCCGCCCAGGACCCGTCCCGACGAGATCAGGCCTATCTCGGCCCGGTCGATCTTCAGGTCGTCCTGGATGAAGGGGAACAACGCGCCGAAGCCCACGAAGGTGGATGCCAGGGCCGTCAGAGTGACCACGGACAGGGCCATCACCACCCAGGGGTAGGGGACGGATGAGGGCAGACGGATGAGGGTCATGACGGGACGGAGACCTGCCGGGCTTCTACCGGAGCTCGGGCATGACCTTCTCGGCCAGGACCTCCAGCCCGGCGTGGTCGTAGGGCGGCTGCAGCTCCACGATGAAGTGGGAGACGCCCAGCTCCACGAAGCGGCCTATCTGCTCCACGCACTCCCCGGGCGTCCCGGCGATGAGGGCCTTCTGGACCCTGACTCCGAAGCGGCCCAGGGTCTCCCGGGCTATCTCTCTGGCCCGGTCCCCGTCCTCGTGGACCCCCAGGACGAAGTAGATGGACTTCTGGATGGCGTCCACGTCGGTCCCCACGTCGTCGCAGTGGCGCTTCAGCACCTCCAGCTTGTGGGCGTACTCATCGGGGTCGACCGAGCAGTTCCACCCATCGGCGTACCGGGCGATGACCCGGAGGGTGCGCCTCTCCCCCGCGCCCCCGACCCACAAGGTGGGGTGTGGCCGCTGCACGGGCCTGGGATGGCACACCGCGTCGGTCATGGTGTAGTGCTCACCCTGGAAGTCGACCCTCGGCTCCGTCCACAGCCGCCTTATCACCTGCAGCGCCTCTCCCAGCATGTCTATCCGCTGGGACACCGGGGGGAAGGGGATGCCGTACATGCGGTGCTCCCGCTGGAACCAGGCCGCGCCCAGGCCCATCTCCAAGCGGCCGCCTGTGACGATGTCCAGCGCCGCCCCCATCTTGGCGACGATGCCCGGGTTGCGGAAGGTATTGCCCAGGACCAGCGGCCCCACCCTCATGCGGCCGGCCTGCATGGC
This sequence comes from Dehalococcoidia bacterium, assembly GCA_034423015.1. Lineage (GTDB taxonomy): Bacteria > Chloroflexota > Dehalococcoidia > Lucifugimonadales > JAGWBF01 > JAGWBJ01. The sequence goes on from DAOUJG010000019.1 coordinate 15,332, forward strand.
CAGCGCCGTGATGGTGGTCCACTCCTCCAGGTAGGGCCCCTCCTCGTCCCCCGCCAGGGGCAGGAAGTGGTCGGGCATCCAACCGCAGTCGTAGCCCAGGTCGTCGGCCAGCTTCCAGAGGGTCAGTATCTCCTCATAGCCGGCGTGTAGCTGCTGCGGCGCGATGCCGAAGGTCACTCCAGACTTCACTTGCCTGCCTCCTGCGTACTCAGGCCCGCTCCCAGGCGCGAAACGCCTCCGAGTATACTGTACGCCCGCCGCCCCAGCAACGGCAGACCTTGACAACCGTCGGCAGGCGACCGGATACTGCCGGTGGGACAACGCTCGGAGCGCTCCCAGTCAGGGTCCGACAGAGCACTTCGTCGTTCCGGCGAAGGCCGGAACCCAGGGGTGGGGCCTGGGCTCCTTCAGTCGTATGGGGGTCACGACCGGCAACATGCCTCACTCCTCCAGGGGCTCGGCAAAGGTCCCCTGCGTGTACATCCTCGCCAGCAGGAGAAACAGGATCCTGTATACTGGTGTCACATCTGACCTTGCTCAGCGCGTCTGGCAACACAAGAACGACCTTGCGGACGGGTTTACGCGCCAGTATGGGGTCCACCGTCTCGTCTGGTATGAGCCACATCCGACCATGGAGAGCGCGATACAGCGGGAGAGGCAGTTGAAGGACTGGCGCCGGAGCTGGAAGGTCCGTTTGATAGAGGAAACGAACTACGACTGGGTTGACCTGTACATGCAGATAGTATAAACATCTGGATGGCAGGCGCCCCACCCCCCTGGGTTCCGGCCTGCGCCGGAACGACGGGCAGGGTTGCCAGGGCCCAGTCAGCCCATCAGGGGTTTGCGTCCCCCTGCCGAGTGAGCTCACTCAGCGGATTTCCCGGGCACACCAGCATCAATCGAAACAGGGAGGGAATCCCATGCCCGCAGACAACACCCCCGAGGCCCTCCGCCGCCTCGGAGTACGCCCCGGCCTCAACTGCTCGGGGACCAACACCAGGTTCGGCGGCGCACGCATCTGGCCCCAGGTCAAGGAGACCATGGACGCCGTCATAGAGCTGGACGTGGACATGCACGAGCTGACCCATAAGGCGGGCGAGCGCCTGGCCGAGCTCTGCGGCGCAGAGGCCGCCGTCATAACCTCCGGCGCATCGGGGGCCATGACCCTCCAGGCCGCCGCCTGCATCGCCGGGACCGACCCGGCCAGGATACACCGCCTCCCCGACACCACCGGCATGAGGGCGGAGATACCCATCTACAAGGGGCACCGCATCCGCTACGACCAAGCGTGGCGCAAGGCCGGCGCAACCCTGGTGGAGTACGGCGACATGAGGGACTGCTCCCAGTGGGAGCTGGAGCAGGCCATAGGCCCGGAGACGGCCGCCCTGGCCTACATGGTAGGCCCCACCCTGCCCTACTCCGCCCTGCCCCTGGAGACCGTGTGCGAGGCGGCCCGCTCCAGCGGCCTCCCCGTCATCGTCGACGCCGCCGCCATGCTCCCTCCCAGGGCCAACCTGCGCAGGTACCTGGACCAGGGGGCCGACATGGTCGCCTTCAGCGGCGGCAAGGGGCTGCGGGGCCCCCAGGGCGCCGGACTCCTGCTGGGCCGGCCCGACCTCATCGAGGCCGCCATCGCCAACACCTCCCCCAACCACGGCGTGGGCCGCTCCAACAAGGTCGCCAAGGAGGAGATGCTGGGCCTCCTCACCGCCGTCGAGGTCTTCCTGGCCCAGGACGAGGAGGCCGAGTTCGCCGGCTGGGCCCGCCAGAGCAGGTACATCGCTGACGTCCTGGCCGAGCTACCGGGGCTGACCGCCACCGTGGAGAACGACGGCGTGGAGTGGGTGGTGCCCACCGCCGTGGTCCAGCTCGGCCGGGACTGGAAGGGCCCGTCCAAGGCGGCGATTGCGGCGCGGCTGAAGGAGGGAGACCCGCCCATCTTCATCGGCCAGGCCCCCACGCCGGGCACCCTGTTCGTCAAGACCATCAACCTGAGCGACGCCGACGTGGAGCTGGTGGCCGCCCGCCTGCTGGAGGCGCTGACGGGCCCGGCCTAGCCGCCCGCAACGGCGCAGCGCTCCGGGGTCTCCCTACCCTTCTTTCTTGGAGCCCGGGTCTCCGGCGGGGCAGAAGGTCCCCACCAGGGTCAGCGGCGCGTCGCCCGTGTTCTCCAGGCAGTGGGCCAGCCCCGGGGGCAGGTAGATGCACGTGCCCCGCCCGATGGGGTGGCTCTCGTCGTCCACGTGGACGATCCCCTTGCCGCTCACGATGTATATGACCTCTTCGTAGGTGTGGGTGTGGAAGGGCGCCCGGCTCCGCTCTATGTATCCCACGAACTGGGTCAGGTTGCGGCAGCCGTACCTGGGGTCGATCAGGAGCTTGAAACGGCGCTCCTCCCCCGCCGGGATATCTTCCTCTTCATCCACCGACACCCACAGCTTGCCGTCCTCCCGGAGGCTGGCTTCGGCCTGCCGGCCCGGCGGCTGGCCCGGCTGGGGGGAGACCGCCGACAGCAGCGCCAGCTCCCCCGGCCCGTGGCTGGCGACGCGGCACCGCACCCCCGGCGGCACCAGCACCCCCATGTCCGGCCGGAGGACGCACTCGACGCCGCCGATGACCGCTTCGCCCCGGCCCTCCAGGACGAAGAGCACCTCCTCTTCGCGGGGGTTCAACGACTCGCCCCGGGTCCCCGGCAGGTAGCGGAGAACCCGCTGCACCAGGTTCCGGCAGCCGATGGCGCGGTTGATGGTCTCCCGCCCCGTGCCCAGGCCCCCGGGGAGGCCGGACTGAAGCGCCTCCGACTCCCGGGTCACGTAGGCGCCCTTCAGATGAGGCATGCTAGCTCCACCGGGGCCGCCACCGGGCCCCGTCCTTCACTGTCAGCACAGGCGCGAACCGCCGGGAGGCGCGCAGGCTGTTGCCCAGTCCGTCCTCGAAGCCGAACTCCCCCTCCTCCACCTCCAGCACCGCAGCGTCGCCGATGCTCCCGGGCCGCAGGGTCCCCAGCTCCTCCCGACCGATGGCGTCCGAGGCGTTGACGGTCACCATCCTGATCACGTCATCCAGCGGCACCCCCAGGTCCAGGAAGATGCTCATGTGCTCCAGCAGGTCGTAGTTCACCATCCCCGGCCTGGGCTGGTTTCGGTCGGTGCTGATGGTGTCAGGCGGGACTCCCTGCTCCACCGCGGCCCGCGACACGGGGATGGAGCAGTGACGCATGGCCCCGGCGGTGTCGAACACGACGCCCCGCTGCTGGGCCTCCCGCACGTGCTCCCGGACCTTTCCAGAGTCGTCCAGGACGTTGTGCACGTCCCCGTGGAAGATGTGCGTGGCTATGTCGCCCGGCTTCAGGTACCCGAACACCTGGTCCAGCGGCAGGGGCGACTCCATCACGTGGACCATCATCTTACTGTCCGTCTCGTCGGCCACCCGCCGGGCCATCTCTATGGCCGGCACAGCGTTGGCGGCGGTGGTCCCCGTGGGCGACAGGCGCACCTTCACCCCCAGCACCACGTCCCGGTTCTCCTGGATGCACCGGATGGCCTCCTCCGCCCTGGCCCACCGGAAGTCCTCCAGGTCGGGGATCCCCATGGTCGTCAGCGTCGTCAGGCCCAGGGTGGACAGGTGCACGAAGGCGTACATCCGCGTGTCCACCCGCCCGATGACGTAGTCGCGGAACGCCTGGAAGTTGGCCCACCCCACCGAGCCCGCGTCCACTGCGGTGGTCACCCCTACGGCGAGGCAGTAGGAGTCGGGGTCGGCCCTGTAGGGATAGATGCGGTGGGCGAAGTGGCCGTGGAGGTCGATGAGCCCCGGCGCCACCAGCTTCCCGCCCACGTCGACCACCTCGGCTGCGACCGCCGGGGGGATGTCCGCCTCGACCGCGGCGACCAGGCCGTCCTTGAAGCCCACGTCCCGCACGGCGCGGAGGCCCTGGGCCGGGTCCACTACCTCCCCGCCCTTGAGGACCAGGTCGTAGTCGAAGGCCACTAGAGCCCCTCCTTGATGAAGTCCGACACCCGCTCGCCTATGGTCATGGTGGTGACGTTGGTGTTGGCGCGGACGCAGTTGGGCATGATCGACGCGTCCACCACCCTCAGGCCCTGGAGGCCGTGGACCCTGCCGTGCTGGTCCACCACCGCCATGGGGTCCGAGGACGGGCCCATCTTGCACGTGCACGAGATGTGCTGCCCCGTGGTGGCCTCCCGGCGCAGCCACGCGTCCAGGGCGTCGTCGGACTCCACGTCCGCGTCCGTGGGCGCGGTGCGCTCGGTCAGGATGTCCTTGTAGTCCTCGTGCTGGCCCAGCTTGATGCACAGGCGCACCATCTCGCGCATCCTGCGGCGGTCGAACTCCTCCTGCAGGTAGTTGTAGTCCAGGAAGGGCTGTACGTTGGGGTCCGTCGAGGTGAGGCGCAGCTCCCCCGACCCCACGGCCAGGTCCAGGATGCAGACCATGCGGACCCCCAGGGCGTCCATGCGGGCCCCGCCCGTGTTCACCCGCTCGGTGGCGAAGGAGCTCATGAACACCATCATGTCGTTGCGCAGGTCCGAGCCGCTGGCGGTGTACCTGAGGGCCACCTGGACCCGTGGGGCTAAGCCGTCCAGGGGATACCCCTCTCTGACCCTCCAGTCCACCCAAACCGAGGGATGGTCCCTCAGGTTCTGGCCCACGCCGGGCTTGTCCAGCACCAGCGGGATGCCCAGCTCCTTCAGGTGGGCGGCGGGGCCGACCCCGGACAACATGAGAAGCTGGGGCGAGCCGATGGCCCCGGAGCTGAGGATGATCTCGTTGGCCTCGACGACGAACTTCTCGCCGCCGCTCTCCACCTCCAGGCCCGTTGCCCGGTTGCCGTCGAACAGTATCCGGTGGGCGGTGCAGTCGGCCCGCAGGGTCAGGTTCAGTCGGTGCCTGGCGGGGTCCAGGTAGCCCAGGGCCGTGCTCATGCGGATGCCGTTGGGGTTGTTGAAGGGGATGGGCCCCACCCCCGAGGCGTCGGGGTTGTTGTGGTCCGGGCTGTCGGCGAACCCGGCGGCCCGGCAGGCGTTGTAGAAGGCCACCTGGTCGGGCCGCCACTCCTCCCGCTTGAACCTCCGGGCCACTATGGGGCCGTCGGAGGAGTGGAAGTCGTCCTGGAAGTCCGTGTCCGTCTCCACCTTGCGGAAGTAGTGCAGCAGGTCCTGGAACTTCCACTTGTCGTTGCCCATCGCCGCCCAGGAGTCGTAGTCCTCGGGCACGCCCCGGAGGAACACCTGGCCGTTGATGGCGCTGGAGCCCCCCGTCACCTTGCCCCTGGGCACCATCATGGGCACCGCGGTGTCCGTCGCCTTGCCCAGGAACTGCCAGTTGTGGTCGCTGACCATCACGTCCGTCGCCGTGGCGTAGCCGAACTTGACCTCGTCGGGCAACCGCTCGAACTCCGGATAGTCGGGCCCCGCCTCCAGCAGCAGCACCGACGTGCCCGGATCCTCGGTCAGGCGCGTGGCCACGATGGAGCCGGCGGACCCGGCCCCCACCACTATGTAGTCGTACTTCATTTCACCCTCCTCGGCCTGATTCCTCTGGTTGCTGGGACTCCAGTCTAGGCTAACACTACCACCGCCGGCCCGTCTGTCAATGGGTCTCGTCCCCTCACACCATGGGCCACCTCTGGGGAAACGACGTCCCCGTGCGGGCAAGCAGGTCTTCGCCCACCGCCTGGACCCGCTGGATCAGCTCCCACTCGTCCACGAAAACGGGGCGGCCCCCCTCCACCACCACGCTCCCGTCCACCACTACGGTGTGGACGCTCCTGCCGTCGGCGTTGTAGACCAGGTTGTTCACCGGGTTGAATATGGACCTCCACTCGGGGCGTCGGGTGTCGAAGAGGACCAGGTCCGCCTTCTTGCCCTCCTCCAGCGAACCGATCTCGTCCCGCAGGCCCAGCGCCTCGGCCCCGTCGATGGTCGCCATCTCCAGCGCCTTCTCCGCCGGGACCTGGGACACGTCCTGGCGGGCGTCCTTGTACAGGACCGCCGCCAGGTACATGGAGCGCATCACCTCGACCACGTTGGAGGCGTTGGGCGCGTCCACCCCCAGCGCCACGCACACGCCCCGCTCCAGCATCTCCGGCAGCTTCCCCTTGGCGGTGGTGCCCATGCCGTTCTTCACCGCTGCCGTGGGGCACATCACCACCTTGGTCCCCGTGCGGGCCAGGCAGTCCACCTCGGCGTCGTCCAGCCCCACCGCGTGGGACAGCAGCAGGTTGGGCCCCAGGACCCCGATCTCCTCCAGGCGCTGCACCGGGCGCTTGCCGTACCGGTCCAGGTGGGCCTGGACCGACGCCGGGGCGTTGGTCAGGTGGAGGGTCATCCCCGTGCCGTGGGAGTCGGCGATCTTCTTGGCCGCCCTCATCAGCTCCGTGCTGGCCTCGTCGGCGGAGAGGGGCATGGTCCAGGCCCGGACCCGCCCCTCCAGTGCGCCGTCGTACTCCCGCACAGTGCTCTCCATGGCCGCAATGGCGTCGGCGGTGGAGGAGACGGGCAGGTTCACCACGTTGGGCAGGTCCACCACGTGGGTCCCCACTACTATGCGGCAGCCCGACTCCTCGTAGGCCTTCAGGCAGGCGTCCAGGTGCTTGGTGCTGCCCGGGTCCAGGAAGCAGGTGGTGCCGTATTTCAGCAGCTCGGTGATGGCCAGGAGGGACGTGTGGTACTCCTCCTCGGGGGTCATCTCCCCCTGGAGCCTGAACACGTTGGGCAGGTACTCGCCGCCCAGGTCGTCGGGGAAGACGCCCCGCACCGCGTGGGCGTAGCTGATGTGCATGTGGCAGTTGATGAGCCCGGGGGTGACCACCATCTCCCGGGCGTCGATGACCCGGTCCGCGGGGACCTCCGCCAGCTCCGACGCCTTGCCGACCGCGGCGATCCTGCTTCCCCGGACCACCACCGTCCCGTCGCGGATGATCCTGCGCCGGGGGTCGACGGTCAGGACGAACCTGGCGCCTTCGATCTTCAGGGTAGCCTCTTCCAAGACCGGCTCCTATCTTCCATGAGGCTGGGACCATGAGGCCGGGCTCCCCGATTCCCCCTCCACCTACACGCTGTCGAGGATGACCCCGACCCCCATGCCGCGAGCCTTCTCGCACGCGCTGCTCCGTACGCCGGGCACCTTCCGAATCCCCTTGCGGCCCCATCCCGAATCCTACGAGAAGCATAGCAAGGGAGAACGCGCGGGTCAACGAAGGACACCCAAACCCCCAACCCGTCGTCCCGGCGAAGGCCGGGACCCAGCAACTGTCTTGAAGGTCAAGCGTTGAGGGCGTGGGTGGCGTCCCATGGGGCGCCCCGCTTGAGCATCGAGTTCAGG
>DAOUJG010000020.1:0-48538 GCA_034423015.1 Dehalococcoidia bacterium
GCCGCTTCTACGCCGTCTGCGAGCGCTCCCGCTTCGACGAGCTGCAGGGCCTGCTGGCGCGGGCCGGGCTGTCGGTCCACCCCCTGAGCGGCAGGCGGCTGAGGATGTTCTTCTTATCGGCCTGCCTCGACGGCACGCCCACGGTGGTCGACGAGGAGACGCCGGTGGAGGTTCAAGTAGGCCGCCGCGAGGTGCGCGTCGGAGAACGGCTGGTGCGCTCCCTGCACCTGGGCAAGTGGCCCCGTTCCCTGGCCCCCGGCTTCCTCCAGAGCCTCATGGCGGCGGGAGCGCCCATGGACCTGTCCATCCACCTGGGGCCGATACCCGCGGAGCAGGCGGCAAGGACCCTGGAGTGGCAGAAGGTCCGCTTCGAGTCGGCCCAGAGCCTGTCATTCAAGAGGGGACGCACCATGTCCCCCGAGGCGCAGATCGCCCTGGAGGACGTGACCCGTCTCAGGGACGAGGTGCAGAGGGGACGGGAGCGACTCTTCCACGCCTCCCTGTCCGTTACCCTACACGCCGGGGGCGAAGAGTCTCTCAAGGAGATGACCCAACGGGCGAAGGCCCACTTCGCCGCCACCCTGGGCAAGCTGGACGACCTGGCCTTCCGCCAGCGGGAGGGCATCCTGTCCACGCTGCCCCTGGGACTGAACGCCGTGGCCGTGTGGCGGACGCTGGACACGTCGTCGCTGGCGAGGCTGTTCCCCTTCTCGCCCCCGGACCTGGACACCAGACGGGGCACCCTCTACGGCATCGACATGCGTGCCTGCTCTCCGGTGGTCTACGACCCCTGGGATGGCACGCACCTGAACGCCAACACCGCCGTCCTGGCACGCTCCGGCTCCGGCAAGAGCTTCGCAACCAAGCTCGGAGTGCTGCGTGGCCTTACGCGCGGCGTGACCGCCTACGTCATCGACCCCGAGGGCGAGTACGCGGACATGGCCCGCGCCGCGGGAGGGCGGGTGCTCTCCCCCGGTGTGCCGGGCCAGGGCATGAACCCCTTCGTCATCGACCGAGCTGACGACGAGGAGCTGCTCCAGCGAATAGGCAGCCTGAGAAGGCTCATCGAGGTGATGGTGGGGGAGCGGCTCTCCGCCGAGCGTAGGGCTGCCCTGGACCACGCCCTGGCGGGATACTACGCCCAGGCCGGAGAGCGCACCGGCTTCCGCGACTTTTACAAATACCTTGAGGAAGAAGCAGAGGAGTTGGCCCGGCTGCTGCGCCCCTTCGCCACCGGCAGCCTGCGCAACCTCCTCTCCGACGAGGGGGACGACCTGCTGGGCAACGAGGCCCTGGTGACGGTCTTCGACCTGAGACTGCTGGAGCCGGAGCTGCGTCCCGCCGCCGCGATGGTCTGCACCGAGACGGTGTGGGCGGCGGCGGCCCGGGACCCCAAGCCCCGGCTGCTCGTCGTGGACGAGGTGTGGTCGATCATGCAGCACCCCGAAGGGGCGGCCTTCATGGTCTCGATGGCCAAGCGGGCCCGCAAGCACCGCCTGGGGTTGCAGTTCATCACCCAGGACGTCCAGGACCTGCTGTCCGAGGACTCTTCGAGGACCATCACCGGCCACTCGGGGAGGGCACTCCTGCAGAACGCCGCCTTCAAGCTCCTGCTTCAGCAGGACGCGGCGGCCATAGCCACCGTGGGCGCCGCCTTCGACCTGCCCGAAGACCTCCAGCGCTGGCTCCTGTCCTGCCCGCGCGGAGACGGCCTGCTCCTGTCGAAGGGGCACCGATTCCCCGTCCGCATCGAGGCCACCCCGGAGGAGACGGAGGTGATCGAGTGGCGGCCGGGAAGACACTGATCCCCGCGAACGACGAATCGAGAAACGAAACCAATAGCGAAGGGAGAGAGGCTGTGAGCGACGGATACGAACAGGACGACGCCGAAACGAAGAAGGAGAAGAAAGAGAGGAATCCCATCATGAAAACGAACCCGATGAAGTGGCTGACGAACGACGGAGAGGAGAAGAAGCCCGTGCTGCTGGCGGTGACGCCGCCCAGGAGCGGGGAGCGCACCCTTCTGGGCGTCGAGAACCTGCTCCAGTCCATCGCCGTGCCGGAGCCGTTCTCCCTGGAGCTTGCCGGGGACATGGACGGGGTGACGCTGATGGCCCGCTGTCTGGATGACCGGGTGGTGCGCGGCCAGATAGCCGCCCACTACCCCCAGGCCCGCATCCAGAGCGTGGAGCCGGAGGACGACCCGATGCGCCTGGACGATGACGAGCAGGCGTGGTCGATCACCCTGCGGGCCGACGGCCCCGAGTACGTGCCCATCCGCACCTTCCGGGACGACGACCTCCTGGACCCCGGCTCCGACCCGTTGATTGCCCTGATGGGAGCCCTGTCCGACCTGAAGGACGGCGAGCGGGTGGCGGCGCGGCTGGTGCTGCGCTCCCTTGGACCGGACTGGTCGCAGCACCACCAGGAGAAGGCCCACAAGCCCGCGGTGGAGGAGCGGCGCGATCCGTCCTACACCTACCAGACCAGGCCCCTCCGCATGGACGGAGTGACCATGGCCATCCTCGGCGTGGGGGCCGTCGCCGCCCTCCGGGGCTACCTGTGGGTGCAGGACGGGGAGATATGGAAGACCGTGCTCTTGGGAATGGGAACGGTATCGGGGCTGACCGCCGCAGGCTGGGCCTGGCACCGCTGGAAGAAGGCCCGCAGCCGGGTCTATGACCCCAACCTCATCAAGGAGAAGGTCTCCCGGATAGCCTTCGAAGGGGAGGTGCAGGTCACCGCAATACTACCCCCGGACGCTGGACCCGCACGGGCCAAGGGCATCCTGGACCGGGTGGCGGCGGCCTATTGCCACTACGACCACCCGGCGGGGGCGCGCTTCAAGGTGAGCAGGGTCCAGCCCGTCAGCCTCGTCGCGGATGCGATGCATCCCGCAGGCCCCGGGCTCTTCGGGATGCGCAGCGTCCTGGGAGTGCGCGAGGTCGCCAGCCTATGGCACCCGCCCGGAGCGCGTGACGAGACGCTGTTGGTGGAGAGGTCGGGGTCGAGGGCGCTCATACCGTCGGCCAGGGGCGTCAGGGGAGGCGCGCTGGTGGGAGAGACCACCGCCGGAGCGCGGAGGGAGATCCGTTTCCCCGAAGACCTGCTCCGGCGTCATCACCTCTACGTCGCCCGCACCCGCATGGGCAAGTCCACCCTGATGCACCACGTCGTCGCCCACAAGATGCGGGAGAAGGCGGCGGGCAGGGACGGAGACGCCATCGTGGTGGTGGACCCGCATGCCGACCTGGTGGAGGGCCTGCTCCGGCAGGTGCCGGGGGAGATAGCCGACAGGGTGCGTCTCATCGACCTCGCCGACGAGCGCGGAGCGCCCGGCGTCAACCTTCTGGACACCCGCGTCTTCGCTGACCGGGACCGCACCGCCGACTCGGTGGTGCGCGTCGCCAAGGGACTGTGGGACCAGTGGGGACCGAGGATGCAGTCCATCCTGGAGCAGACCGTCAAGACCCTGCACGAGGCCAACGAGCGGATGGATGCCGAGCGGCAGTACACCATCCTCGACGGCCTCAGGCTCCTCTCCGACGACCAGAAGTTCAAGGACACCGTGCTGGCCAAGGTGAGCGACTCCTACCTAAAGGACTGGTGGAACAGGGACTTCAGGAACTGGACCTACCAGTACCGGGCCGAGGCGCTGGCGCCGGTGCAGACGCGCCTCAACTACTACGCCTCCTCCAGGCGCGCTAGGGCCATCCTGGGACAGCGCCGCTCCACCATCGACCTGCGCAAGACCATCCTGGAAGGCGGCGTCCTGCTGGTGTCCACCGCCCAGGGCACTGCTGGAAGGGACGTGGCCGCGCTCGTGGGGTCGTCGATCCTCAACCTGGTAGACGCGGTGATACGGGAGCAGGGAAGCCTGCCGGCGGAGAAGCGTCGGGGCGCGCTGGTGGTCGTGGACGAGATGCAGTCGATGCCCGGCGTGGACTACGAGTCGATGCTCAGCGAGCTTGGCAAGTTCGGGGCTTCGTTCATCCTCGCCACCCAGAGCCTTGCCAAGCTGGACGACCTCTCCCGCACCATGCGTGACACCCTGCTGGCAAACGTCGGCTGTCTCGCCGTCTTCCAGGTGGCGGGGTCGGACGCACGGCAGCTGGTGTGGGAGCTGGGCAAGGAGCGGGTGAGCGAGGACGACATCACGTCGCTGCCCGTCCACCAGTGCTACGTCCGCGCCACCGTGGGCACCGAGCGGATGGACGCCTTCTCGATGGCGGTCAGGGAACCGGAGGGGGGAGACCCCGAGCAGGCCGCCCGCATCCGGTCCGACGCTGCATCCTACGTCACGTCGGCGAAGGACATGGCCGCCGGCGAGGCGGAGCCGTCCAACAGGAAGGAGGACTCCCGGGAGGGCGAGGACGACCCAGGTGAGGGACAGGCGGACGCGGATGAGGCGGAACAGCCGGACGCTCCCCAGACGCCCAAGAAGCACAAGACCCGCACCCGCAACCCCAACCCCGAGGAGACGGACGACGGCGACGGAGAGGCGTCGTGAGGGAAAGGGAACGGGACCTGACGACGCTGCGGCGGCTGGCGTCCATGCCGTTCATCGACCGGCTGGAGCTGGCCGCCGTCTCCGGCGCGGCCGACCGCACCACCTACGACGTCGCCGCCGCGCTGGAACGCCGGGGCCTGGCGGCCTCCGTCATCCACGCCACCGACCTGCTGAGGGCGACACGGCGCTACTGGCTCACGGCCGCGGGACTCAAGCACCTGGCCCGCCTGGAAGGATTGGACCTTGAGACCCTAGTCCGCACGTACCCGGTCTCGGCCCGGTGGCGGCGCATCCTGATGGAGCGGCTGGACGCCGTTGCCGTCATCTACCGGCTGACCTCTACCATCGCCGCGGAGTGCGGTCCCGTGAGGCTGCGCTGGTACAGGTCCGCTCCCCTCGACGCCGCCGTGACGCTCCCTGATGGAAGGACCCTGGGCGTGGTCAGGCAGGGGCCGACGTCGGACAGGACGGGCTTTTCGAAGAGACTCTGGCGGTTGAGGGAGGGACCTCGCCCCGGAGCGGTGCTCATGCTGGTGTCCGACGAGGTGCGGCTGAGACAGGCCCGCAGGCTTCTCGACGGCTCGCCGGTGTCGGCGCTCCTGGCCCTGGAGAGGGACGCGGCCCGGGCGGGCCCCTCGGAGCCCGTCTGGCGTCTCCCGTCCACGGCATCCGCCTTCGACCTGCGCTACGTCCTGTCGTCCTACGTGGTGTCCAGGGGTGCGCTTTCCACGGAGCCTGACCCGCTGAGGGCGAGCTTCCCCGGGGACGTTGCCCTGCGCGGGGCATGGGAAGACACTCCCGAATGGCTCCTGCCAGCCCTGCTCAGGCCCGCCGCCAAGCGACTCATCGACCTGCTGCACGACTGGCCGGGAATCGCCCCTGATCGCCTGCAAGGGCTGGTGGGGGTCTCCCGCGCCCGCTTCTACGAGATCATGGCTCCCCTGTCGGAGGGCGGACTGGTCCGGCGGGTCTCCATCAATGGCCGCCGCCTGGGCCTCTCCGACCGGGGGCTGGCGCTCCTTGCCCGTAGGGACCGAACCTCGGTGGGGGCGGCGAGAAAGCGTTGGAGCGTCGAGCCCATCGACCCCGGCGCGCCCGAAGACTGGCGAAACGTCTCCGGCCGGAGGAGCCGCCAACTTCTCAGGAACGCCGAGCACACCGGGGCCGTCCACGGCTTCATATCGTCGCTGGCCAGGCAGGCCCGCACCCTGGGCTGGGAGCTGTCGCAGCTCGACCCGCCGTTCCGGGCTTCCCGCTACTTCCGCCATCGGGGAGGATTGCGCTCGGTCAACCCCGACGCCTTCGGCGTCCTGAAGAGGAACGGGACCCCGTGGTCCTTCTTCCTTGAGTGGGAGCGACGAGCCGTCCGGCCCACGACGATGGCGGAGAGGCTCGCGCCCTACCTGCGCTACTACTCCTCCCACCGCCCCATCGACGACCACGGAGATAAGCCCAGCGTACTGGTGGTGTTCCACGACGAGCTGGCCGCAACTCACTTCCTGCGGCTGGCGTCAGAGAGCATGGGCCGGGCCGGCGTCGCGGTACCCCTGCTGGTATCCCACGAGAGCCTGCTGAAACGGGAGGGGCCGCTGGGGCGGGCCTGGCGGGCGCCGGGAGCCTGGGAGCCCGCCCACGCACTTCCGAACACCTGAGAGAAGAACAGCAGAAAGAGGTAGGGCCATGCGTCTGTACTATATCGACGAGTCCGAGGGACCCGCCTGCTATGTCCGCTCCGCCCTGGGCGTGGACGCCGAGCGGTGGAACGACCTGTTCGCCGACATCCAGGAGTGGCGACGGGAGCTTCGCGAGAGCTACGGCATACCGCCCGACAGGGAGCTTCACGCCTGCGACCTGCTGGCCGGTCGCGGGATGCTGGCCCGCGACGGCGGAGCCAGCGAGCGGCTCACGGCCGGCAGGGGCGCCGAGGTATTCATGGACGGCCTGCGCCGGATAGAGCGCGCGGCAGTCAGCATCGGCGGCGTCGAGGTCATCAACGTCTGCCTCCGGAAGGCAGACGTGAAGGCGTACGAGAAGGTCAGCCTCGACCGGATCCTCAACCGCGTCAACAGCTCGGTCAGGGAGGCGTGCCGGCACGCGTTCCTCATCTTCGACGAGGGCAAGGAGCAGATGATCACCCGGGCCTACCGCAGGCTCAGGATATTCAACCCGGTGCCGAGCCGGTACGAGAGATGGGAGGAGGGAGAGAGGACAAGGAACATCCCCGTGGAGAACGTCATCGGAGGCCCCGCCTTCCGAAGCTCCGACGCCGACTATCTCCTGCAGATGGCCGACCTCATCGCCCACGCGCTGCTCAAACAGGAGGAGGAGCCGGTCCCCAGGGTCGAGGGCATGGGAATACACCAAGCATTCTCGATCCTGGACCGCGTCCTGAACCGGAAGGCGTCCAAGCGAGATCTCCAGGGGATTGTCAGAAGGTGAAGAGGCCGGCCGGCCACTCGGGGCGTATGCCCAGTCTGCTCCACAAAGCTGTTCCGAATCGGAAAGACCGAGTAGCTCCAAGACAGGCCGACTCCGTCCGTGTCGATTGCCTCTTCCCTCAGGGACGGCAGCGGGTCCCCCGCACATGTCACAAGGCCCGCGCCCCTATTCCTCCGCTCTGCCCTCAAGTCCGTGACCGTAGATCATCAACTCGAAGCCGCCGGGCACGGAGCGGGACAGCTGCATGATGCCATAGTAGTTGCCGCCCTTGGGTCTCCCGCCTCCCCTGAGCCACGTCTGAACCGTCCGCTCAGTCACGCCCAAGGCCCGGGCCAGGTCCTGCCGCGATAGGCCGGCCATCTCCAACAGGCGTTCCAGCCGTTGCGGAAAGTCCTCCGGCCAGGCCGGAGTGCGGAATTCCTCGATGTTCCCTTCTTCGACAGCCATTGCGCCACCTCCTCGATGAGTGTTTCCCCTCTGCTCCTTGTCCAAGACCGCTTTCGGCTAACGATTCACCAAGGGACGCCTCCCCTCCAAGACGGCGAGGGAGCGGAGGGGGCGCAGCCGCCGCGGGAACGTCATTCAGCGATCGGGGAAGAAGGCAGGTCTTCACGCCTCGTCCCTCTCGTAATCAGGGCCAACCCAGCGTATCCGTACCCACTGCATCGTCGTGTACACCAGGTGGTTGTAGCAGCGTGACGTGGCTTCCCTCGTGTACGCCTTTATCTCCTCGTCGCTGACCCCGCCCTCCCTTAGGGCGCTGCGCACCCGCTCCAGGATGCGGGACGCGCCGGGGTTGTCCGGGCTGTAGTCCCCGTCTTCTTCGTCGTCTGCGTCTTCCCCGTAGTAGACGAAGGGGGGCGCTTCCCATATCTCGACCTCAACGTTCGGGTATCGAACTTCCGTCAACAAGGCTTGTCCCTCCTCTTGCCGTAATCTGGTTCACTCCATCGGGAGCGGCGGCTGAAGCCAGGCCAGCTCCTGCGGTACCCCGAAGTGCTCGGCCACCTCCCACAGCTCGCTGAGGCCCTCCTTCATCGCCTCGCCCACGTCCATCAGCAGTGCGCGGGCGAAGTCCTCAGCCTCCCGCTCGTAGATGCCGCTCAGGCTCGTGTGGTCGCGTATCCACAGGTGGTTGCCGCTGTGCAGCAGCCGGTGCCCGATGGCGTGGGCGATTACCCACCGCCGCCAGGGAGGGTCGAGACGCTCGGCCACGCCGATGTAGCGGCCCATCTGCATCTCCTCCTGCACCTCCAGCGACCAAGGCACGACCTCCAATCCCAGGATGTCCGCCACCGCTTCGGCGTCCACCCGTCCACCGAGTCCCAGGTCGCGCCGGAGCTTCTTGGCCTTTCTCTGCGCCCGCTTCATCGCTCAGCCCGGTCCCTCCTCCGTCGCCGGTCCCGCACGAAGCGGATGAACTCCATGATCGACTCCAGGTCCTCCATGGGCAGGCCCTCTATGGCGTTGCGGAAGGAGACGTCGGCCTCCTTCAGTATCTCCGCCTCTACCACGTCCCGGCCCAGCAACCAGTCGGTGCTGGTCTCGCATCGGTACGCCAGCTCCAGCAGGTGCTCGGGGGTCGGCTTCATCTTCCCCGCCTCCCAGGACCAGACAGCATGGGTGCTGACGCCCACCAGATCGCTCACCTGCCTCTGGGTGAGGCCGGCCTTGAGCCGCGCCTCCTTGATGCGGCCGCCGATGGCCTTCCACCTGTAGCCCCGGTCTTCGGTCATTGGATCTGTTCGCTCCTTGCTCAACGCTCATACGTGCGAATAATCGTTGCTTAGTATATTAGCACATCCGTTCTTGACATGCCATCTGCTTTATGATTACACTATAGCATAAGAGACACTTAGAGTGGACAGGACTTCAGTACACCATGAAAGCCAGGAGACGCGTCGTCGTCCTGCTCAAGACAAGGGCCCTCTGGGAGCGATTGGCGGCGCTCGACCGCTCCCAGAACTGGCTGGCCCGCGAGGTGGGGATCAGCAAGGGCTACCTGTCAGACTTGGTCAACGAGGGCCGTGCGCCGTCGGGACGCATCAGGCGCCGAATGCGGAAGGCCCTCAAGGTCAATGACTTCAACGAGCTCTTCGAGCTGGAGCGTTCCGATGACGACGGCGCTTAGTTCTCCCCGCCTGCCCACCTATCCCGGCGATCCGGTCATCGACGGTCGGACCGTGCCCTGCCTGAGCGGGAAACTGCCCGACGACTTCGCCAAGCGTCTCATTCGACTCAAGCTGGCCAGCGGCCTCACCTGGGAGGAGTTCGCCGAGTTGCTGGGCGTGGAGCTCAAACAGGTGCTGAGGTGGACGCAGGGCACGAAACCGTCGGGAGGGGCCTACCACTCCCTCGTGAGCCTTGCGCCGTGGATACCGGGAGGGCTGGACATCCTCATGGGAGAGGACTTCCTGTCCCCCCTCAGGAAGGAGTAACGCATGTCCCGCAAGCGAATGAAGCGGCAGAGAACTACCCTCGTCCTGACCGGCGACTTCGGCCAGGGACTGGAGGACTTCAAGGAGGCCTCCGACCTGCCATGGGCCGAGATAGCTCGGCTCCTGGGCACCAGCACCCTCAACCTGTGGAGATGGCGCAATCGGGGAGTCCTACCCAACCTGCACCATCTGCTGGCCATCCAGCAGATGGCCGACAGCAGGGGCCTCGGCCATCTGCTGCCCACCGCCAAGCTGATCCGGCACTCCTAGACCGGCCCGGCGGTGTGCTTTGCCAAGGCCCATGGGGTAGCGCTCGTTATCTCGCGTCCCCAGACTCGGTGGGCAGACATAACGCCCCCATCTACGAGGAGGCGAGGACCTGGGAGCGCGAACGACCGTCCGGCGGACCTCCGGCAGAGCCAGCCGGCTTATCGCCGCGGCCGCTGCCCTGCTGCTGGCGACGTTGGTGGCCATACCTTCATGCGGCACGGCCCAGGCCCCGCCGGCGACCAGATCGTCCTGGTCAACGCGGAGCGTGACTTCGTGGAACACAAGGGCGACAGGAAGGGGTAAGCGCCCTGGCGCCCAACTGCAGGCCTGTAGCAGGGCTGACGGAGCCCCCAGCCCCTGATGGCACTACGAAACACGAGGGACTCCGAAGAAAGGGGCGTAGGAATGAACGACAGGCTGCTACGTCGTCGAGAAGTAGAGGAACTCACCGGACTGAGCCGCGCCTCGATCTACAGGTTGATGCGAAGTGGGAGATTCCCTCCACCTGTCAGGGTCAGCGCTACGGCCGTCAGGTGGAGGGCCAGCGACATCACGGTCTGGATAGAGTCCCGGCCGGTGGCGACGAGCGAACTAGGGAACCTCTGAACAAGGGCATCCATGGCCCGAAGGACGCTATCCAGCGTTCAAATGTGCAAGAATTCTGGCCCCTGGGCTGGCTAGCTCATGTTCTACGGCGCTGGTTTTTCTCTCCAAAGGCCTTATTGATGGTTCAGCACGTGATTGGGGGCCGGTGGGGACTGCCGCAGGTACACTACGCCCACTCCTCGCCAAACAAGCTGACCCTTGACATCAAAAGTCTACGTCGTCGAAGTCGGACGTGTCTGGCACCCTGCGAGCGATGAACAGTGATGACCGGAAGGTCTTGCCCACCGAGTTGTCGACCCTGGCCTGATTCATGGTCTTGAAGAAGTCGTCGGCATGGATGAAACGGACAGCGTATCCGGCCCTGACGGCGGCGAAGCCCAAGGCCTGAGCCAGGAAGTTCTTGCCGACGCCAGCCGGTCCCATCAGCAGGACGTGCTCGTGCCTGGCGATGAAGTCCAGGGAGAAGGCGGCGTCGATGAGCCGGCGGTCGAGGGTGATTTCGGCTGTCCAGTCGAAGTCTTCCAGTCGGCAGGTCTCCTCGAAGCCGGCCAGGTTTAGCCGGTTCTCGATGCGCCGGTTCTCCCTACGGCTGGCTTTGCACCATAAGTCCCTCTCCGGATGACTTCTGATTCAGGGCTGGCACTTTCGGTTCAGACTGCACTTATGACTCAGAGGGCACTTTTGATTCAGGGCAGCAGGGCAGCCGCTGAACGCAGGGCGTTGGCTGCGGCCAGGGCCTGGGCCTTGGTTAGGTAGATGTAGCCTGGGCGGTCGCCAACGCCAGCTCGGACCAGCAGGGTCGTCTCGTCCCGCCGCGTGATCTCGATGTAGCGGTCTTCCCGCGTCAGCCCACCGTGCAGGTTGCCAATTTTCAGCATCAGGTCTTCCATCAGCGATCCCTCTTCGGCTTCGGGTTGCGGCGCTGGGTGAGCGCCTCCAGCAGTCTCATGGCCGGGCTGACGTAGGGCTGCTCCCATGGGGGCTTCTGCCGCTCCTGCTCTTCCTGTGCCAAGATGCCCACCTTTCCTCGCGGGGCACGCTTGACACACTCCACCCTGGGAGGGTATCTTGGAGTTGTTTGTTGCAACCCCGGTGTCCCGCGAGCCCCTCGATGCGTCTACATCTTGGGACTTCTCTATTTCCAGACATTATAGCACCCGTTCGTCTCGCTCTCAATGATGCCCGGCGTATGCGGGCGTCACCCCCAGCCCGTACATGGCGTGGTTGATCACGGCCAGGTTGTGGCATAGCAGCTTCAACAGGACCTCGTTGACCTGGCCCGTCTCCGACTTTGCCCGTACCGAGTCCCCGAACTTCGTCTTGACCATGGAGAAGGCCGTCTCCGCGTTCGACCGCTTGTGATAATGCCGGTTGAACTCGTCCCCGTTCAGCATGAAGTAGCTGTACAGCCGTCTCCACCTGGGTGAGCCCTGGCCCGTGGTGTTCGATTTGAACGGGATGCACGGGACCGCCCCGATCTCCTCGATGTGCCGCAGGTTGGCGTCTGAGAGATACGCCTTGTCGGCGGACACTTTGTCGATGCCGAAACGCCGGGCGGTCCGTTCCAGGAGCACGGGGAGCATGGGCGAGTCGTTGGCGTTGCTCGGGGTGACCTCGACGGCGGCAACGATGTTGGTCATCACGCCGACGGCTATGTGCGCTTTGAGCCAGTGCCTCTTGGACTTCGCCTTCCCCCACTTGTGGTCGAACCAGCGGTCAAACCGGCATGTGGAGAAGCCCGAGCTATCGAAGGCGATATGGGATTCCACCGCAGCGAGGGGCGCGGCGCTCTCTTCGATGAGTGCCGTGATGATGGGCGCCAGGGCGGGGTCGGCGATGTAGCGGTTGACGGAGCTGAACGACGGCGCGGTGTCGATGTAGCCCTTCCGGTGGGCTTCCCTCACGTCGCTGTCGAATCGCCGGGCCGAGAAGCCGGAGTAGACCTTCAAGGCCGCCGTGTACACCATGTCCGCCATGGGCAGGCGGGGCCGCCCGAAGGTGTACTCGGCCTGGGGCACGCCGGCGCACAGATCGGCCAGGAGGGACATGAACGTGTCCTTCTCGGAGGTCTGTGCGGCGTTGTAGGCGGGCCAGTCCTGGGAGTAGGTCTTGCGAGGGGAGGCCGGGGATGGTAATGTCGCTGTAGTCATGGTGGAGATTGCACCTCCATCTTGATTAGGGGGCGACAGCGTTGCTGCGCTGTTCGCTCCCGTCCTACTGCAATTATCGTCGTTGTCAGCTATCAGGGCAAGCTGAATCGCGTCATTACCGCACCAATTCCGAACGCGTTCCGGGTTTTTGCGTCTCCTGGGCGTGTGGCGGCGCACGATAGTGTCACCTTCGTCCTCGCCGCGACGATTTCCACTCTCCAGTGGCCAGGCAGCCCAGCTTGACAAGCGGGGCCGCTGCTCCCAGAATTAACTCCGAGTCGTGGACCCGCCCACCCAAAAAAGGGCGGCTCCGATGCCGGACTCCTGGGAACGGGCCTGGAGGTGTGGTAACTCCAGGCCCACCTCTTTTCTACCACACCCCCGGGCTCCTTGGCTAGCCGTTGAACTGTGCCTATGTGGGTATAGCACAACACCCCTAACGTCTGATAGGATGTCCACAGGTAAGGAGGAAGATCGATGACGGCTGATGAATATACCGCCATGATGGCTGCGAGAAATGCCCTCGTGGATACTATCGAGGCGGAGATAGAGCCCATCCTGAATTTCGCCGACATCTGCCGGCGCATGGGGTGGAGAAAGCTCTTGATCGGTCATCAGGGCGCCGTGTATGGCGATCCTGACTTGCGATCGAACGTCTGGATAGAGAAATGGCCAGACATCGGGAAGATCCAACAGATGATAGAGAGATTTCATAGAAAGGACCAGGAGCTTAGGCATGCTTGGAATGCCCTTCCCAACCGGACCGGTCTAGTTCCTCCCTGGGCATAGGAGAGTGCTGTTCACGGCGCGGGTTGCCCTTGACAGGTAGACCTGCCAGATCCCAGAATAGCCATGGGGTTTGCCCCCCCCTATGGAGCCTCTGGCCGGACTTGAACCGGCGCGTACCCCCTTAGCCAAAGGGGAACTCTATCCGCACTGAGCTACAGAGGCTCTGGATTCGAGGTCCTGGAGGTAGTCTCTCCAGGACCTCTTCTTTTGCATAGCACACGGCAGAATCCGCGTCTAGCCGGTTTACGCCTCCAATTCTTGGCTATTGGGCTATAGCACAAAACCCTAGGCGTCTGGTAGGATGTCCCTGCGACGGCAGCTTTGCAACAGAATCACACGGGAACCCGAAGGGCCGACAGGTGCGGAGCTGTTCCGTGCCCCCTTGTTGGTTTCCGTGTGGGTATGGCTGCCGTCGCAAGTGGCCCGCTATCCTAACGCCGCAAGGGGGTTCCTAATTGTTGATCGGGGAGAAGCAGCTACCCAACCACGCACTGGACTTCGTCATGGGTCTCCTATCACTGCCTGGGCTTGGCATCCAATGGTTCCGTCAGAGAGAGCACGAGATCGGATGGGCGTACTTCGCGGTAGGATTCATAATCTCCACGCTCATACTCATGGCGGGGATTTCCAACGCCATCAGGGATGTGGAGACCGTGGTGATCGAAGAAAGGCCGGTCCAAGAGGTCGAGCGCAAGCCACCAGGGTTCTGCCACTACGACAGCATGATGGACACGTCCATGGTCATCTCGGGAGGGCTGGGCAGCAGCGAGACGCACTACTATAGCGGGAACGCCTGCCGGTAGGCAGTCACTAAGCAAGAGGAGAGAGCAATTATGGAGCCTTTTATCATCCTGTTGGCCGTGGTCGCCATGCTCTGGGTGCCTTGGATATGCTTCACGATCTATCTGGCCCGGGAAAAGGGGTACAACGGTGACGGATGGGTTGCCTTGGCTCTGTTGTTCACCATTCCCACGTTCCTCACAGTCCTGGGCCTCCCGGATCGGAACCCTGGACGGCATATCGCATCGGGGGACTGAATGAGGGATAATGTCTGAAAAGGAGGCACCACATGGCAACCATAGAGGAA
Source organism: Dehalococcoidia bacterium (assembly GCA_034423015.1). GTDB lineage: Bacteria > Chloroflexota > Dehalococcoidia > Lucifugimonadales > JAGWBF01 > JAGWBJ01. The sequence goes on from DAOUJG010000020.1 coordinate 14,290, forward strand.
CGCGTGACCACGCTGGAGGAGCACATGATGGACCTCGCGGAGACCGTGAAGCAGCGGTTCGATGCCATGGACCAGGGCTTCGAAGCCATGAAGCGGGGATTCGAAGCCATGGATGAGCGGCTCAACGGCCTGGAAAAGCTCATCCGGGACACGCACTCCGAGAACGGACATCACCCGTCGCCGTAGCCCCATCGGGAGTAAGGGCGTGTGCTATACTACCAGTTGGTAGCCGTCTCGTTACGGAGGTAGAGGACATGTACATCATCGCGTTAGAGCAATACGGCAAGCTGACCGTGCTAAATCGCACGGAAGACAGGGAAGAAGCCTCCAAGAACTGGCAAGCGGAGCAGAGAGATAGAGGCACAGAAGGGGATGTCGTCTTGTATAAACAGGTAGCCCGTCATCAACAAGTGAAGACACAAGGGACATCCTCCTAACTTCTGCCTCGGCCCCCACTTCTGCTCCAGCCCCGGTACTTCTAGTGCAGCCGCCCCACTTCTGACTCAGCCGCGACTTGTGGTGCAAAGCCCCTTCGGCTGACCTCGTCGGCCAGGATGATCTCCAGGAAGGGGGCGTAGTCCAACTGGTCCCTTCGGGCCAGGGCGATGCGCTCTGGCAGGGTGTCCAGCATGGGACTTAGCTTGAGGGCCTTGAGCAGCGGGGCCAGATCGGCATTGCGGGTCATGTCTGATCTCCTTGTTGTGTTGAGTTGGGGCTGCAGCCGTTCACTAGGGCGAAGACGGAGCCGGGCCTGGCGAAGCGTCCCGGCGGCATGAGTTCGGGATGTGGCGTCGCATCCTGCTGCTCCAGAGCTTCGGTCAGGATGCGCTCCACGCGGTTCACGTCGATGAGGTCCACTTCCAGGGCCTTGCGGCAGGCGGCATCCAGCAGGTCCGGGGTGTAGCGCTGGCCTAGGCGGAGAAGCTTCTGTCCCTGCCTTACCTTGGCCCAGGGCAGGGGGCCTTCGAAGAGTCGGTCGGCGAAGGCGGCCACCGCCTCCCCCTGCTCCACCGCGCCTCGTTTGATCCCGTCCGATGCCCGCGTGGTGTAGGCCGTGAGCTCCGCCGGGTAGTCGCCGGGCTCGGTGGAGCGGCCGCCCCTGGGCTGACAGGGATGGACCTTGATCAGCTGGCCCCTGTGATAGATACGCACCAGCTTGCTGCCCAGTCTGATCTCCACCTGCTGACCCGGAGGGCACATGGCCGACGGCACCGAGTAGAGGGCGTACTGGCAGGACACGTGGTGGTCGGGGTGCACCTTAGCCCTGCGCCAGTGGGTGATCTCGTAGGGCTCGCCGTCCCAGGCCAGCAGCTCCTGGCGCTCCTCATCCCGGAAGACTGCCAGGGGCTTGCGCCGGGTCGTGCCGTGGATGCGCTGTCCGGCGACTTCAAGACACCAGCGTGTCGCTTCCTCCCTCAGATGAGGCAGGTCCCTGAAGACACCGCCCTTGAAGAAGCGCTCCCTCACGTACTGGACGCCTCGCTCCACCTTGGGCTTGTCCTTGGGGCGGCGCACCCGGGCCGGGTCGGTGATGAAGCCCCGGTGCTGGGAGTACTCCAGGAAGCCGCGGGTCAGACGGGGGTGCAGCGCGTCGGCCCCAGCCACCGCCGCCGGGAAGTTGTCGACGACCAGGTACTTGGGGATACCGCCGAAGAAGGCCCAAGACGCCTCCAGCCCGGCGATCACATCCTCCAGCTTCTGCCCGTGAGTGGGCCAGACGAAGCTGTGCCGGGAGTAGGCCAGCACCACGATCAGCGCCCACACCGTCCGGCGGCGTCCCGTCTCCGGGTCCTCCATCAGCCCCAGGCGACCGAAGTCCAGCTCCGCCACCTCGCCCGGAGGGCTCTCCTCCATCCGCATCGTCCTGCGGTTGCGGCCCTGCCAGTTGCGCCGCGCCACAAAGCGGTACAGGGAGGTGTAGGACACCCGGCAGTCCCGCTCCCTGAGCAACTCCTGAATGCGGGTCATTTGCAGTCCGTCGCCGGTGAGCCACTGGTAGATCTGGTCGGCCCAGGGAGCCAGCTTGGCCTCAATCGGCGTAGACGCCTGCCTTGGACCAGGGCGGCTGATCGTCGCCAGACCGCCCAGCTGCTCATCGCTGGGGGCCGGTCCGTCCCGGACTACGCCCAGACGTTCCGCCGACGCGATGTACTTGCCTACTGTGTCTTTCGACAGCCCCGTACCTGAGGCTATGTGGCGCCGGCTCTCTCCTGCCTGCCAGCGCCGGATGACTTCTGCGATCTCCACTCTGAACACCTCCCTGTAGGCCATCGCTGCTCCTTACAGCCAGGTTGCAGCAATGGTCGCCAATCAGACGTTCAGCGTGTCCTAGAGATTCTGGTTATCTGTCCTAAAGACTCTGGTTAAATCCTGTTGATGTTCTACGATTCGGTCACCTGGTAACTGTTCAGCGAAAATGTCACCCTATGAGGGAAGTGACATTGAAACAGCGAGAACAGGCCAGAATACAGGTACTCAACACCGTGCTGGAACAGCACCTATCGATAAGACAAGCGGCGGAGATCATGGGAATCAGCGAACGCCACACCAAGCGGCTGCTGGCGGCCTATAGAAAGGAAGGGGCCGCGGCGCTGGCCCACGGCAACCGGGGACGGAGGCCCCACAACGCCGTGCCGGAAGCAGCGGCGGCCGCCGTGGTGAAGCTGGCCAGCAACGGCTACGCCGGCGCCAACCACAGCCACCTCACCGAACTGCTCAGGGAGCGAGAAGGTATCGACTTGAGCCGGCCCACGGTGCGCCGCATTCTGGTGAAGGCGGGCCTGGGCAGTCCCCGCAGCCGCCGCTCCCAGCAGCACCGGTTCCGTCGCAAGCGCATGCCCCAGGAGGGGATGCTGATCCAGGTGGACGGCAGCCCACACGCCTGGCTGGGGGACCGGGCCGAGAAGTTCGTGCTGCTGCTGGCCGTAGACGACGCCACGGGAGTGGCGGCCCAGGCCATCTTCCACCATACCGAAGACACCCGGGGCTACCTGGTACTGCTGGAGGGATTGGTCCGCCAGTGGGGAATTCCCCTGGCTCTCTACAGCGACCGCCACGCGGCCTTCAAGCACAACGCCAGCCAGGGGCCTGCCCAGTACGAGTCCACCCAGTTCGCCCGGGTGATGCAGGAGTTGGGGACCCAGCAGATCTTCGCCATGTCGCCCCAGGCCAAGGGCCGTGTAGAGAGGATGGTCAGCACCTTCCAGGACCGGCTGCTCACCGAACTGCGCCTGGCGGGCGCTACCAATATGGAAGAGGCCAATGCCGTGCTGCAGGAATATCTGCCCCGGTTCAACCAGCGGTTCGCCGTGGCGGCGGAGCAGCCGGAGACGGCCTACCGACCGGTGCCGGAGGACCTGTCTCTTACCGAGACGGTCAGCATCAAGCACACCCGCAAGGTGGCCCGGGACAACACGGTGAAGTACCAGTGGCGAGTCCTGCAGCTGCTGCCCGGGGCGGAACGACCCTCCTATGCTGGCCTGAGGGTGGAGCTTCTGGAGCGGGCCGACGGGGAGCTGATGGTCCGGTACCAGGGAGAAGGAGAAATCGTCGATTTCCAGGAGGAGGCGCTGCGGACCCCGGCCTTATGGGTCCCCAGTGGGGAAGGAACGGAGGCTGCTGAGGGGCTGGACAGCGGACACCTAGATGGAGACCAGCGGAAGCTCCTGGCTGCCCTGGAGTCCTCGGTGGAGAAGCGGGCCAAGGCCAGGAAGGCTGCCGCCCAGGGGAAGCCGGTGCGCCACCAGCTGCAACGCACCCCGACTTCCACTCAACGGGCCCGGTGGGAGGCCGTCCAGCAGGCCAAAAGTCAGGGGCTGTCCCTGTGGGCCATCGCCAGGGAACTGGGCATGTCCCGCGACACCGTCGGCAAATACCTCAAGGCCGAGAGTCCCCCCACCAAACTGCTCAGCGCCAAGGAACGGGCCAAGGCCGAGGCCCTGGCGGAAGTACAGATCGCGGCCGATTAACCGTGGTGACATTTTCGCTTTTCAAAAACTGGGGACGGAATCGCTGGACAACAACATAAATCGCTCTTCTCTGTCCTAAAGACCTTGGTCATTTACAACCAGTGTCATATTTGCGAAAATGGCCGCACCCACACACAAAACGATTGTGGGAATCACCGTGGCCATATTGGTTATGAGCATGGCTGGGATAATGGCGATGTTGGGCGGAGACCACCTGACCACCGTGGTCATGGGGGTCGCTGCATTGTTTGCAGCGTGGGTCTCGGTAGAAGCTACAAAGGGCGAGGCGCTATGAACGACGACTGCGAAACACTACTTCGGCTATACGCTGATCGGGAGGCGGAACGGGTTCGTCTGATTCTCTTAGCGTCATCAGACGGAGTTCCGATACCAGACACTCCCCCTCTTGCAGACTTTTCCGTTGACCGTCATGAGTTGCGTCAGATGGCAGACCAACTCTATGCCTGCCTAAAACAATTGGGTTGGCAATCTTAACTTCCTCCAGTTCTCCCTCGAGCAGTTCGATCTGCTGAATGATAGGCTGGAACTCGGCTTGAACGCGACGCTCCAACTCAGGCCACTGTTTCTCGGCGTCTTCACCAGTAACTACGAAATGCAGGTTGCTATCTTCATGATGGCTCTGCACCCAAGCATCGAACTCAGCCTTCTCTTCTCTCATTCGCTGATCAAGCTTGGCAAAGAGGAACCGGCTGGCAACCCAGCGAACTATGAAGAAGGTGGGGATGAGTAAAATCAATCCAATGGTCCAAGCCACCACCGACGAGGCAATCTCCGGCCCATAACCCTTCTCGACGGCGCCCATAATTGGTTCGATTAGTTCCTGCCGTACCATTGAGAGTGCCCATAGAGCAATCCCCAAAAACAGCAGCAACAACATGGTTGTAGTCATAGGGCGACCAAGCCAACCAAAGCGTTCTTCCATGGCCCTCACCAACCCCAAGACCAGCGACGACGGATCCATGCGTCCATGTTCCCCTCCGCTCCTGCCGATGTCAAGGCTACAACCTCCCCTCCTAGCCCCCCTAGTTTTGCCCCGGTCACGACATGGGGACTAGCCCCGGCTAGGCCGCGACCGCGCACTTCCCCAACCCCTAGACTCCCGACCAAGGTTCCCGCACCCTCCTAGCTGTACCACGCTAGTTTTGCACTTGGCTCGTCAGTGGATTGACTGTGTGACGAGATAGCTACATCCGCACGAGGAAGGCAGATGGCTATGCGAAAGCCAGTACCACACCAGCGATTTCGCAGAGACATTTCCGCGCCCACCAACCCTACCAGGTCGCGGATGCTGCTCTCGGTGAGGAGGGAGAGGGTAAGGAGGAATCCCTCGCCGGCAAGCAATCACCCCCATCCTAACCTTACGCCGTCAAGGGGGAAGGGACTAATCAGAGATTCCCTAGGCTCGACCATCGCCGCCTGGGAACCCTCTGGTTGATATGTCGGGGCTAGGCTGTGAGGTAGTCCGCCCACTGCTGCATGAGCGTGCGGCGGCGGTCGAACAGGTCGGACCGAGCGTATGCCTGCTCGACACTGCCCCCCAACTGATGCGCCAGGGCAGCCTCCCCGACCGCCCAGGGTGTATCCGTCTGTTCCATGGTCCAGGTCTTGAACGACGTTCTGAACCCGTGCACCGTTGCCCGGTCCGCAAGCCCGGTCGAACGGAGTACCTTCGTCAGCGTCATGTCGCTAAGCCCTCGGCCGGGCCGCAGAGGGGAGGGGAAGCAGAGGCCGTAACCGTCTTCAAGCTGCTGTGCCAGCGTCAACAACTCAAGGGCCTGGTCGCTCAGGGGTACCCGATGCTCCGTGCCTGCCTTCATGCGCGAGCCCGGTATCGTCCACGTTGCACCCTCGAAATCGATCTCCTCCCACGTGGCTCCCCTCACCTCGCCGGAGCGCGCCGCCGTGAGGACCAGGAACCTCAGGCAGCGTTTCGCAGCAAGCGACGTCTGGGACCCATCGACGGTCTTCAGCGCCGCCCCCACCTCCTGGTAGGGAAGCGCGCGGAGATGCGCTTTGACCTTGGGCATAGATGGCAAGGCCCCGTCTACGGCTTCCCCCGCAGGGTTCGTCTCAATCAGCTCATTCGCCATCGCCCACCTGAATATCGTCCGCATCCTTTGCCGCACGCGTCGGGCCGTCTCGGGGCGTGTCGACCATATGGGTGTAAGGACCGTCAACACGTCGGTACGGCTTATCCTGTTGATGGGTTTGTTGCCGATCTTGGGAAAAGCGTGTCGTTCGAGGGTCTGAATCCACGCTGACGTATGGCTTCCGTTGCGCCAACGAGGTCTGTTGGCTTCGTGGACAGCATAGGCGGCCTTGCTGAATGTGGGCATCGCGGGCCTTCGCTTGTCCGCTATCGGGTCCCTGCCATTGCCAATCGCCTCGCGGTTGTCGGTTGCGAGTTTCCTAGCTTGCGCCAAGGATACAGTCGGATACCCGCCCAGGCCGATATCCCGCCGTCGGCCGTCCATCGTTACCCGCTGCACCCAGCTCTTACGGCCGTTCTTGCCTATGAGCAGGTGCAGGCCGTCGCCGTCCGAGTATCGGCCGGGCTCTCTGAGCGCCTTCACCCTTGTTGCCGATAGCTTCACGCCATACACGCTCCCCAATCTGTTCCCACAATTATTACCACACTTGACGTGAGATAACAAGGGATTGGGGGAGACCGTCAGGGATGTTGTGACCAGGCGAATCGGGCCTTAATGATACTTAAATCAGCTACGCATGGGGCGCTTAATGAGACCAATAGAGGCAGCCTGAGAACGGTAGAGAAAGGATGGGGGTGGTGGAGCTGGGGGGACTCGAACCCCCTACCTCCTCAATGCCATTGAGGCGCTCTCCCAGCTGAGCTACAGCCCCACGTCCCTGTAATATAGCAGAGGCCCCGCCGCCCGCGCAACGGGGAGCGGACCGGCTAGCAGGGGTCTTTTAGTTGTCACCCCGAACGTAGTGAGGGGTCTAAAATCCCTGCCGTTTGCAATGCCTGCTGCCGAGAATTCCTAGATTCCTCGCTGCGCTCGGAATGACATCCGGGAAGAATCGAAAAGACCCTGCGCCGGCTAGGGCGCGGGGATCTCGTCGAAGCCCGTGTACGGGCGCAGCACCTCGGGCACCGCCACCGACCCGTCCGCACGCTGGAAGCTCTCCAGGATGGCGATCACCACCCGCGGCAGCGCCAGGCCCGACCCGTTCAGCGTGTGCACGTAACGGGTGCCCGACCCGCTCTTGCCCCGGTACCGGACGCCCGCACGCCGCGCCTGGAAGTCCGTGCAGTTCGAGCACGAGCTCACCTCCAGCCACTCCCGGCACCCCGGCGCCCACATCTCTATGTCGTACGACTTGGCCGACGCGAACCCCATCTCCCCCGCGCACAGCTTCAGCACCCGGTAGGGCAGCCCCAGCCGCCGGCACACGTCCTCGGCGTCGGCCAGCAGCGTCTCCAGCTCCTCGTCCGACCTCTCCGGCTCCACGAACTTGTACATCTCCACCTTGTCGAACTGCCGCACCCGCTTTATGCCCCGGGTGTCCCGCCCCGCCGCCGCCTTCTCCCGGCGGAAGCACGGCGTGTACGCCGTGTAGTACAGCGGCAGCGCGTCGGCGGCCAGCACCTCGTCCCGGTGCAGGTTCGTCAGCGGCACCTCGGCCGTCGGTATCAGCCAGGCGTCGTCCTCCTCGTCGTGGTACAGGTTGTCGGCGAACTTGGGCAGGTTGCCCGAGCCCTCCAGCATCTCCCGCTTCACCAGCGCCGGCACGTGCATCTCCACGTAGCCGTGCTCCCCCGTGTGCAGGTCCAGCATCCAGTTGATGAGCGCCCGCTCCAGCCGCGCCCCCCGGCCCGTGAGCACGAAGGACCTCGGACCCGCCAGCTTCACCCCCGCCTGGAAGTCGATGACCCCCAGCCTCGGCCCCAGGTCCCAGTGGGGCTGGGGCTCGAAGTCGAAGGAGGGCGGTTCGCCCCAAGAGCGCACCGGCAGGTTCTCCTCCTCGGTGAGCCCGTCGGGCACGTCCTCCAGGGGGATGTTGGGCAGGCCCATGAGGATGCCGCCGATCCGCTCCTCCAGCCCGGCGACCTCCTGCTCCAGGGCCTTGATCTCCTCGCCGACGCTCCGGAGCTCATCGAGGAGCTCCGGCGGCCGCTCCCGGCTCTGGCCGATCCGCCGGCTGGCCTCGTTGCGACGGGCCCTCAGCCCGTCGCCCCGCTGGATGGCCCCCCGGCGTTGGATGTCCAGCTCCGCCGCCTCGTCCACGGCGGCGGCGTCCTCCCCCCGCCGGGCCAGGGCCTGCCGGACGTAGTCGGGGTCGCTGCGTATCAGCTCGATGGACAGCACGGCTACTCCACCCGCCTCATCTGGGGGAATAGCAGCGCGTCCCGGATGGTCGGCTGCCCCGTCAGCAGCATCACCAGCCGGTCGATGCCCACCCCCAGCCCGCCGGTGGGGGGCATCCCGTACTCCAGGGAGAGGAGGAAGTCCTCGTCCAGCCGGTCCACCTCCTCGTCCTTGTACTGGAGGCGCATCTCCTCCTGGTCCAGGAAGCGCCGGCGCTGCAGGTCCGGGTCGTTCAGCTCAGTGTAGGAGTTGGCTATCTCCATGCCCCCGGCGAAGGCCTCGAACCGCTCCGTGTACCCCGGCGCGCCGGGCTTGGGCTTGGCCAGGGGCGACATCTCCTCGGGGTAGTCCATCAGAAAGGTCGGCTGCACCAGGTGGGGCTCCACGCGGGAGGAGAGCAGCTTGTCTACCATGCGTCCCCAGCTCTCCTGGGCCCTCACCTCCACCCCCAGCTCCTTCAGCCGCGGTCCCAGGCTGGCCGTGGTCGAGCACTCCTCGATGTCCACTCCCGTCCGCCGCCGCACCTCTTCTCTAAGGGAGACCCGGTCCCAGGGAGGGGCGAACTCTATGGCCCGACCGTTGACCTCCACCCGGGTCGTCCCCAGGGCCGCCGTGGCTGCCGTGGAGACCATCTCCTCCACCATGGACATCACGTCGTTGTAGTCGGCGTAGGCCTCGTAGCTCTCCAGCATTGTGAACTCGGGGTTGTGGTCCTGGTCCATCCCCTCGTTGCGGAACACCCGGCCCAGCTCGTACACCTTGTCGAACCCGCCCACGATGAGCCGCTTCAGGTACAGCTCCGTGGCGATGCGCAGGTACAGGTCCATGTCCAGCGAGTGGTGGTGGGTGGCGAAGGGCCGGGCCAGGGCGCCGGCGGCCACGGGCACCAGCACCGGAGTGTCCACCTCGGTGAAGCCCCGGCCGTCCAGGAAGGCCCGGATGGCGCTGATGATCCTGCTCCTGCGCTGGAACACCTCCCCCACCTCGGGGTTGGAGATCAGGTCGAGGTAGCGCTGGCGGTACCGCTGCTCCGTGTCCCGCAGCCCGTGCCACTTCTCGGGCATCGGCCTCAGCGACTTGGAGAGCAGAGTCAGCGACGTGGCCTCCACCGTCACCTCGCCCCTGCGGGTGCGGAACACTGGCCCCGTCACCCCCAGGAAGTCCCCCAGGTCCAGCTCCTGCACCAGGTCGTACCCATCCTCCAGTATGTCCCTGCGCAGGTGGGCCTGCACCCTGCCCGACCCGTCCCGCAGGTCCAGGAACGTCGCCTTGCCCATGCCTCGCAGCGACATGATGCGCCCGGCCACGGACACGGGCTCGGTGCGGGCCTCGGCGCCGCCGCTGCGCTCCGCCTCCTCGAACAGGGCCACGGCCTGGGCGGCGGAGCGGCTCCGGTGGTAGCGCGGCGGGTACGGGTCGACGCCAAGCTGGCGCAGGCGCTCCAGCTTCTGTCTGCGGCTGCGGAGGTGGTCTTCTCCTCTTTCGGGCATGGTTGTGAGAAAGTGTCGTTCTCGGCGGGAGGGGCGGCCCCGCGGGGCTGCCGGGCGGCGGGCGCGATGGCCCGGGAGTCGGGGGAGGCGTCAGCCGATGGAGACGACCTCGAGCTTGAGCTTGCCCGCGGGGGCGTTCACCTCGGCCACGTCGCCAACTCGCTTGCCCAGCAGGGCCTGTCCGATGGGGGACACGTTGGAGATCTTCCCCTGGGCCGGGTCGGCCTCGGCGCTGCCTATGATCGTGTACTTGCCCTTCTTGCCCTTCTGGTTGACCACGGTCACCACGGAGCCGATGTGGACCACGTCCGAGGGGCCCGACTCGGAGGAGATGATCTCGGCGTTGTTGATCAGGCTGTCGAGGGTCATGATGCGCCCCTCGATGAAGGCCTGCTCGTTCTTGGCCTCGTCGTACTCGGCGTTGTCCACGGTGCCGCCGATCTCCTTGGCCTTCTGGATCCTCTCGGCCACGGCCTGGCGGCGTTGGGTGCGAAGGGCCTCCAGCTCGGCTTTGAGGGTAACGAGTCCTTCGGGGGTCAGGTAAGTTGGCTGCGCCACGGCATCCCTCCGGCCAGGAAAGACAAAAAAGACTGAGGGGCCCGTCGAGCGGACTTCATCCCAGTCACCCGCATTCTAAACCACGGGCGGGGTCGTTGTAAAGCCGCCCTTCTCCGGCGCCGTTGACGGGGTGGGGATTTGGTGACATAGTGCGTGGGATGACTCTGTTGACTATTCCCGCTTGCGTGGAGGAGATCACGCCCGAGTGGCTGACCCGGGCGCTCCGCTCCGGGGGGCGTGCCAACTGCGCCCCGGTGACCTCCTGCCGCTGGGAGACGGTGGGCCAGGGGAAGGGGTTCGTGAGCCAGGTGGTGCGCCTGAGGGTGGAGTACGGCGGCCGCGACGAAGGCCTCCCCAGTACGATGATCGCCAAGCTGCCGTCCCCGGCCCCGGAGATCAAGGCCCTCACCGCCCTCCTGGGCGACTACCAGCGTGAGACCAGGTTCTACGAGCAGGCGGCCTCCCGGGTCGCCATCGAGACGCCCGAATGCTACTACAGCGCGGTGGACCCGGGGACGGGGCGCACCATCCTGCTCATCGAGGACCTGTCCCAGGCCCGCCTGGGGGACAGCGTGGCCGGCTGCTCCATGGCCGAGGCCCGGCTGGTGGTCCGCCTGCTGGCTAGGCTCCAGGCGCCGTGGTGGGACGCGGCCGCCTTGGACCGGCTGGACTGGATGCCCCTGAAGACGGCCGACGTGGGGGTCTACCGGGAGACTTACTCCCAGGCGTGGTCCATGCTGGCCCGGAAGGCGGGGGACGGCATGCCCGACCACCTGGCGGTGATCGCGGGGCAGCTGGAGGCCCACATACCGGCGATAAGGGGCCGGCTGAGCGACCATCCCCGCACGATCGTCCACGGCGACTACCGGCTGGACAACCTGCTCTTCGGCTCCCGCGACGGACGCCCCACGGTGATCGTGTTCGACTGGGAGTTCTGCACCCGGGGCAGGGGGGCCTACGACGTGGCGACGTTCATCGTCGAAGCGTTCCCGCCGGAGGCGCGCAGGGAGGAGGAGAGGGGCCTCCTGCGCCTCTACCACTCGGCCCTGGTGGAGAACGGGGTGCGGGGCTACTCCTACGAGCAGTGCCTGCTGGACTACAGATTCTCCATGCTCGACCTGCTGCTCTTCTGGATAGTCGTGGGCGGGTACTGCGACTTCGGAGACGAGCGGGCCACACGGTACCTGCACAACACCATGGAGCGGTTCAGCGCGGCGATAGCCGACCACGGCTCCGTCGAGCTTCTATCCGCCTAGTCTATATGGAGGTGACCTCTTGGCACTAGGATGGGCCATCGTCAGTCCGGGGCATTACCCCGAATACACCTTCGCTCCCAGCATCAGGTCGGCGGAGGACGCGGAGCTGGTGGCCGTGTGCAGCCGGGACATGGGCCGGGCCGAGGCCTTCGCCCAGCGGCACGGGGCCGCGGCCGCCTATGACTCGGTGGACGAGCTGGTCAAGGACCCGCGTGTGGACGTGGTGTTCATTGCGTCTCCCAACCACCTTCACGCCCCCTACACCAAGACGGCGGCCCGGGCGGGGAAGCACGTGCTGTGCGAGAAGCCCATGGCCCTGACGGCGCAGGACGCCGCCGACATGATACGGGTCTGCCGCGCAAACGGTGTGAAGCTGGGCCTGGGGTTCGAGTCGGTCCACCACCCGGCCATGAAGAAGGCCAGGGAGCTGGTGGCGGGCGGCGTGGTGGGCACTGCCACGCTGGTCCAGGCCCAGTACGGCGGCGGGGTCCGTGGGGTGGTGGCGCCCCCGGCCCGCAGTGGGGGCCTCAACGACTGGTGGAGCACCCCCGAGATGGTGGGTGGGGCCTCGGCCATGATGGCCCTGGGCGTGCACGGGGTGAACGCCCTGCGGTTCGTCCTGGACCAGGAGGTGGTGGAGGTGACCGCCATGACCGACGGCCACACCCGGGAGCAGCCGCTGGAGGCCCTGGCGACGCTGCTGCTCCGCTTCGAGGGCGGGCCCATCGGCATGATCGTCTGCGGCCGCAGGACTCCCGACCTGAGAGCCGGCGCGGTCGTCTACGGCAGCGACGGCAGGATAGTGATGGAGGGCACCACGGGCCAGCACATCCAGGGCAGGCTGGAGGTGGTGAGCGAGACGGTGAACAGCTCCGAAGAGTACGAGTACCGGGAGATGGGCACCACCATAGGCGAGGTGGAGGCGTTCAACAGGGCGGTACGCGAGGACACGGAGCCCTGCTCCTCGGGGGTGGACGGCCTGCGGGTGGTGGAGGTGACGAGCGCCATGATCGAGTCGGCCACCACCGGGCGGGCCGTTAGGGTGGAGCGGACGGGGGTGTAGGAAAGGGCCGCTCGGTTGCCGGTCCGGCCCCCCGCCAGGGACTAGGGGGCCTTCTCGAAGGGGCCCGGCAGGTCCAGCTCGTCCCCGATCTCCCTGAGGGCGGGCAGCACCTCCTGGCCCAGGAGCTCCAGGCACCGCATGGTGTCCCCGTGGCTGATGGAGCCGTCGTTGGTCCAGACGCCCAGGATGCCGGGCCGCACGTTAGCCAGGACCTCCCGGAGCTGTGCGATTACCGTGTCGGGGCTTCCGATGATCATCCTGCGGGAGGCCAGGATCTCCTCGTAGCCCGCCGCGTCCAGCCCGCCTCCTTTGCGGAAGGGGTCCTGGGAGACCCGCTTCATCAGCTCGAAGTAGCGGGGGTCGCGGCTGCTGTAGCCCACGGGGGCCATGTAGAGGCGGGGCATGGGTATCCTGCCCACCCCCACGTTGCCCACCAGGAAGCCCTTGCCGACCTCATAGGCCTTCTCGTCGGTGTCCTGGACGTGGATGCGCAGCAGGTAGCCGAAGTGCTGGGGACCCGCCTCGTACCCGTGCTCCCTGGCGGTCTCGGCGTATATCTCCTTCATTCCCCGGGTGGCCTCGCCGTCGGTCTCCAGGAACACGTAGGGGTAGTGGTGTTCGGCGCACCATATGAGCGTCTCCGGGCTGCCCTGGCCGGGGACCCAGATGGGTGGGTGGGGCTTCTGGAGGGGCAGCTCGAAGGGGTTCACCACGCGGAAGTGGTAGTGGTTTCCCTCCCAGCGGAAGGGGCCGGGGGTGGTCCAGGTCTTGATGATCAGGTCGTGGGCCTCCTCGAACCGCTCCCGGTTGTAGACGGGGTTGGTGTTGGTGGCCAGGGTCTCCACGCCGGTGCCCCGGACGAAGCCCGAGACCAGGCGGCCCCGGGAGATCATGTCGATCTCCGCCAGCTCTTCGGCCAGGCGTATTGGGTTGTCGAAGATGGGCAGGGGGTTGCCCAGCAGCACGATCTTGGGCTTGCTGGTGGCCCGGGCGAGGATCGCCGCCTCCAGGTTCATGGCCGCGCCGAGGCAGGTGGGCGTGTTGTGGTGCTCGTTGAGCATCAGCCCGTCAAACCCCACCTCCTCGCAGTACTCGTACTCGTCCAGGTACTCGTTGTACAGGTCGGCGCCCCTCTGGGGGTTGAAGTGGGAGTTGGAGAAGGTGAGGCGCACGGCCTGGTTGGGGCTTCTCCTCACGTCGTCCTCGGTGTAGTGGACGTATGCGCGCTCGGTGAACCTCATCAGGAACATGGGAAGGCCTCCTTAGCGGGGTCCACGGGGCTGGGTCCACCGGGCCCCGCGGACAGGATCGGCGCCGTCCGGGCCGGTGTCAGGCGCCGGGCTACTGGGCGAAGGCGTCGATGACGGCGCGGAAGGTCGCCATGGCGTCGTCCCCCTGCACGAAGGGGGCCACCGACGCTCCTCGGACACCACAACGGAATGGCCCAGGAAGAATAACAGAACCGGGCTGTAGCCTTCCTGGTGGTATCCCCAGGCACCCGAGCACCTGCGGGTCACCCTAGCAACCACCCATTTACTGTCTACAATCTACGGCAGACCTGCAACACCTGACAGGAACACGTTGAAACTGCGGGAGCGGCTGCCTTCTCGCATGAGGTAGCCAGCCATCCTACGTGCACCGTCGATCTTTTGGAACCATTTGTAGAGTTTTTCGATATCCTTGGAGGGCTGAGGCCGGGCGTCCGGATTGCGATAGCGTGGAAGGTCGCCGATATCACGCAAACGCTCGTCACCGAAGGCCTTTGCCATCGCAACCGGCTGGCCAAGGTACCATGCCTCCAACTCTTGGCAAACGATGCGAACCAAGGCATCGTCGTGTCCGTTGTCCCGGCAAAGTTGCTGAAGTCGGCCTTTGAGAGCGATGCAATCCTCATTGTCGTTATCCATCACGATGACAAACCGGTCTCCCGGTACACGCCAAGCCCTGAGCTTATGTGGAATGCTGCGCTCCAAGTCCTGTTTACCTTCATGGGGAATGCAGAGGAAGTTCAGGTGGGGAAAGAGTCGCGGCAACAGTCCATCAAGAAGTTCCTTCATAGACTGCTCTTCCAGCAGAAATACCGTTCGGCCCACTATCCCATCACCTCTTCGAACAATCCCTGCCTCCAAAGACGTCCGGGTGCTTCACCACCGTTCACGAGACTGCGGAGAGTTTCGCTATTGTTTGGCCTGACCAGGTCACTAAAACCATCCTTCTTAACGAGGCAAAATACCTCCGGTAGCTCCACCCCATTGAGGAATTCTGGCGAATGAGTTGAGACGAAGACTTGTCCGCCTCGCTGAGCGTAGCCTCTGAACTCTTCAGCAAGTTCCCACAATAGGTGAGGGTAGAGTTGGTTTTCTGGTTCCTCGACAGCGAGGAGAGGGTGGGGCTTCGGATCATAGAGGAGCACCAGATACGCAAACATTTTGATGGTACCGTCTGACACATAACGGGCAATGAACGGGTCTTTGAAGGTGCCGTCTTGGAACCGCAGCACCAATCGTCCATCATCGGTGGGTTTGGCCTCCACATTGCTCACGCCTGGAACACGCTTGCTCATCGCTTTCAATACTCGATCAAAGCGCTCAGGGTGGCTCTCGTATAGGTACTGCGCCACTAGGGCGACGTTATCACCGCGCGTAGACAGATGCTCAGCATAACCAGCATCGATACTGGGACGAGCATCGGTGACGTGAAAGTCAGAAATATACCAGTTCTCGATCAGGTTGCGGAACTCGGAAACGATACGAAAGCCACGGAATTGCCCTAGGCCTTTTATGGCGAGGATGCTTGGATCGTCTAGAGTGTAATCCATGCGTTCTTCAATCGCCCCTTCCTCCCCGTAAGCTGACTCGTTGGTGATTGCTTTTCCCAGTCCGCGGCTGAAGTCTACGAATCTCCAAGGTTGGCCACGCTGACCTCTTCGATAGCGCAGCACTTCACGCTCTACGACGACGCGCCCATTCTCAAAACCAACGGCTAGCTGGTAGGTGACCAGGCGTCCACCGGTCTCCCGAAACTTGATTGTGATTGTAATGGGCCCTTCCGAGTCTCGGCTAACCAACTCTCGAAAACCACCGCGCCGAGCTACAGCGGCGGCGACGTTTTCTGCCAACGCATCCTTAAGGAACGTGAACACATCAAAGAGTGTTGACTTTCCCGAGCCGTTGGCACCAACGATCACCGACATAGGCAGTAAGTTACTTAGTTCGACATCACGGAACAGGCGGTAGTTCTTGATTTCAATGCCCTCAATTTGCATCAATCACCCCTCTGCCACCATCGGTCTTGGGAAACGTCCGAGCCGGCGCACTAAACGCTTCATAGTGCGCGCGCCGGGCCGGCCATTTCTCCAGCTCAGGCATGCTTTCCGGTGATTCTGGGCGTCTGTCTTGGACTCAGTTCGCCTTGGACCTGGTCCGGCTTGATTGAACTCCGGTCAGAGGCGGCTGGCTGCCGGAGACGGCCTGGGGCCACCAACCCATAGGCCGGGGCCTGGCCCTTGCGGTGCGTGCCCCTGCCCGTCTCTCACTCGGCCATGTCAGCTACCAGTGTACCACGACCCCCGTCGCCACGTGTCTGAGAAGTATATGTAGACGAACTCTCCCGAGGATGCCTCAGGGGCCGGATTTGCGCATAAAACCGGCCAGTTGTGTGGTGCTCGTTGAGCATCAGCCCGTCGGGGCCCCGTGGACGGTGTCGGCGCCGTCCGGGCCGGTGTCCGCCCCCCGGCTACTGGGCGAAGGCGTCGATGACGGCGCGGAAGGTCGCCATGGCGTCGTCCCCCTGCACGAAGGGGGCCACCACGGGCATCTGCAGGCCGGTGGCGCGGAGGGCGTCTACCCTCCTCCTGCACTCCTCGGCGGAGCCCACCACCGCCAGCTCGTCCAGCATGGCGTCGGTCACGACGTCCGCCGCGCCCTCGGGGTCGTTCCGGGCCAGGGCGGCGGAGATGGCCGCGGCCTCGCCGGCGAAGCCCCGCTGCTCGAAGTACCGCACGTAGTAGTCCATGGTGAAGTAGTAGGCGATGCGGCGCCTGAGCCACGGCTTGGCGGCCTCCACGTCGTCCACGACCGCCGTCCGTACGTAGCAGGCGACGTCGACGGCGGAGGGGTCGCGGCCGGCCTTTTCGGCGCCCCGGCGCAGATGCCCCACGGCCTGCTCCAGGTACTCCGGCGTGGCCCAGTTGAGCAGGATGCCGTCGGCGATCTCTCCCGCCATCTCGACCATTTGGGGCCTGAGGGCCGCCAGGTATATGGGCAGGTCGGGTCGGAGGGGGTCGAACCCCAGCTTGCTTCCCCGAGGCGTGTACACCTTGCCGTCGTAGGTGACCGGCTCCCCGGAGAGGAGGGCGCGGACGATGTGCACCGTCTCGCGCATGCGGGTCATGGGGCGGTCGAAGGGGATGCCGTGGCCCCCCTCCACGGGCACCCTATGCCCGACGCCCAGGCCCAGGGTGAAACGGCCCCCGGAGATGGCGTCCACCGAGCCCGCGGCCATGGCCAGCAGGGTGGGGGTGCGGTGGTAGATGGGGAGGATGCCCGTGGCCAGGGTGACGCGGCTGGTGTTGCAGGCGAAGGCGGCCAGGTGGGTCAGGGCCTCGCTGCCCGCGCCCTCGGGGAGCCAGACGCTCTCGAAGCCGCGGTCCTCGGCCAGTTTTGCCAGGTCTATGAGCTGGGCCGGGGTCAGGTGCGGGCCCGACTCCAAGCGTACCCCGATTCGGGCCATGTCAGGTCCTCCTCTGTGGCGTTTCACCGGCGCGGGGTCTATTCGGCGAGGGACTCCGTCTTCTGGATATAGAGAGAAGTCTCTCTTATGCGGCGGTCCACGTCCTCGATGGGTTCGCAGAATCCCAGGTAGAAGCAATCGCCGTGCAGCATGTCCCTGTTGGTGCAGTACCAGGTCACGAGACTGTCCAGCCCTGCCTCATCCAAGGCCAATCGGCGGAGCTCCCTGGAGGTGATCGGGGCTTTCTCGGGCTCCTCTCCAGTACGCGCCACGATCAGCGCGTCGGTGGCCCGCTTGGTGGCGCACCAGGCCTTCTCGGCGGCGTCCCGGATGTCCCCTTGCTCCAGGCGTTCGAGAGCGCCGTTGTAGACTGTCCACGCGTCGGCGAATATCGCCCTTACTCTGTTGGTGATTACCATGTTGCACCCGGCTCTTTGGCCTCGGCGGGCCAAGCTACATCAACTCCAGATTCCAGTATAGTCCCAGCACGATAGCGTTGTGAAGGAGGGTATAATGGCGCTAAAGGTGCGCGCGCGGGCGGCTCGCCGCAACGCGGGGGGCGCGTTACGGGCCGACGTCCTGGGGAGGGATGGGCGGCCCATCGGCGAGGCGTATGGCGTCGGCGATGAAGGAGGCAGTGCCGTGGATGCGCTCCGCCGTGCTTGGCATGGGGCAGAACTCGTGGTAGAAGCAATGGCCGTGGAGGGCGTCTTGCCGGTCCAGGTAACGGTGGCGAAGGTCGACGACGGATGGATCGGAGTCGGCCATGAGCTGGAGACGCCGGCTGGCTTGGGTGGACCGTAAGGGGTGCTGACCGGTGCGGGCAAGAACCAGGGCCTCGACGGCGCGCAGGGTGGCGCACCAGGCCTTCTCCGCCGCGTCGCGCAGGTCGCCGGCAGCGAGCCTCCGGAGGGCGGCATCGTTCATGGCGCTGGCGTCGTCGAATATGCGGGCGGCATCAGCTTGGACGGTGGCCATGATGGTGACATTATACCACTCGAGAAGGTATCCCCACGTGTCTCCCGCGTGTTCTTGGGGCGTCGATGGCCGCCTTGCCGCCGCTTGGGCTGGTCCCTACAGGCCAATCTCCGTGAGATCCAGCTTCTGGGCGCCCTGCCAGGAGACCCGGCGGCCCATCTCCTCCAGGTGCTCCCGGCCCTCTACCACGGTGGCGAAGTGGTTGCCCGCCAGGGTGCCCATCTTGCTGCCGAAGCGGGTGGGCCCGTAGGGGAAGAGGATCTCCTTGACGCTGATGCCGCCGGGGTACAGGAGCAGGTCTCCACGGGAGGGGTAGGCCGTGTGGTTCTCCTGGGGGACGTCGATGGGCAGGTGGTCCACGTCCATCCAGGCCGCCTCGCCGCTCCAGCGGGCCTGCACCAGGTCGAAGGTGATGGGCAGGAGGGCGCGTATGGCGTCGCAGCTCCTGGGGGCCTTCTCCTCCCAGGCCGCGATGAACACCAGGTCGCCGGTCTGAAGCCGCAGGCGGGTAGTCATGGGACGCCTCCCTGTGGGTCAGGTTTGTCGCGGGATCGGGTCTACCGGGCCACCCAGCCCCCGTCGGCCAGGACGGCCGCGCCGGTGACGAAAGATGCCTCGTCGGAGCAGAGGAAGACGGCCACGTTGGCCATCTCCACGGCCTCGCCGATGCGTCCCAGGGGTATCTGGGTGAGGCGGGAGCGGAGGGCGGCCTCCGGGTCCCCGGAGGCCTGCCGGTTGCGGCGGGTCAGGGGCGTGTCGATGGGGCCGGGGCAGAGGCTGTTGACGCGGATGCCGTCGGCGGCGTGGTCTATGGCCAGGCACCGGGTCATCTGCACGACGGCGCCCTTGGTGGCCGGGTACACCACGTTCCCCGCAATGCCCACCACCCCGAGCTGGGAGGCCGTGTTCAGGATGACCCCTCCGCCCTGGGCCTTCATCACCGGGATGGCCTCCTTGCACCCCAGGAAGACGCCCTTGACGTTGACGGCGAACAGCCTGTCGAAGTCCCCTTCGTCCAGGTCTAGGATGGTGCCGGGAATCCCGATGCCCGCGTTGTTGAACATGACGTCCAGGCGGCCGTAGGTGTCGGTGGCTGTCTTGACGAGGGCCTTGACGTCCGAGGCGCTGGTCACGTCGGCATGGACCCCCGTGGCCGTCCCCCCCGCCGAGCGGATGGCGTCCACCGTTTCGTCGATCTTGTCCTGCTGCACGTCCGCCACCACCACTCTGGCGCCCTCTTCGGCGAACCTCTGAGCCGAGGCGCGGCCGATGCCCGAGGCGCCTCCCGTGACGATGGCCACCTTGTCCTTCAGACGCATCCTGCCCCCTTTCCTAACCGCGGCCCTTGGGCCTCTCGCTCCAGGGTCGCCCTTACGGTCCGGACCGACTCGCCCAGGCTGGTGGACGGATAGTCCGGCACCTCCCTATCGTACACCACCTTGAGGGATACGAAGGTGGGCCCCGGCCCGGCCATGACCTCCTCCAGGCTGAGCACGAACTCCTCCAGGTCGTCGAACCGGTAGGTCCTGGGGTAGCCGCTCTCTCTGGCGTGGGCGACGAAGTCGATGCCGTCCAAGCCGGGAATGGGCATCCCGTCGGTGGAGAGGTGGGAGGCGTCCTCCAGGAGGAGGTGGACCAGGTTCTGGGGACCGGCGTTGCCCACGGTGACCAGGGCCGCCAGGTTGGAGCGGAGGACGCTGTCGCAGTCCAGCACGACGACCCTCCTGGGCTGGGCGAGAGCGACGCCCAGGCCCAGGGACGCCGCCTTGTCCATGCAGTCGGACAGGTCCAGGTCGAGGTCCCTGCGGCGGGACACGGAGCTCCACTCCCGCAGGGCGGTGGTGGCCGAAACCATCACCTCGTCGCTGCGCCAGCGGTCGATGGCCTTCATGGCTTCCAGGGAGGGAATCAAGCCGCCTCCTTGGGTCTTAACGGGGGGCCTCAGCCGGGGGGCCTTAACCGGAGGGGGAGGCCGGAGGTCCCCGGTGGGACTGGGCCACGATCCACAGCCCCAGGGGTATCATCACGCCGCCCAGTATGCCGACGGGGACGTTGGGGTCCTGGAACCCCCTGAACAGGGCCCAGAACCCGCCGGCGAAGACGGCCAGGCCTCCCACCCGTCCCGCCGGGCCTCGCGCCAGCCAGGAGATCAGGCCCCGAGGGCCGCGGAGACCTCCTCGATGGCCTTGGGAGTGCCCCGGCGGGTCTTCTCCCGGAACTGGACCGGGGTGTTCTCGATCTCCGGTACGGTCCTGAGACATACCAGCACCGGCCCCTTCTCTTTGAGGACGCTGTCGATGTTGGTGGCCAGCTCCTCGGTGTCGTCGAACTCGTGGGCCGAGGCGTAGCCGGCCTCTTTGGCCATGCCCCGGAAGCTGAGCTTGCCCTCGCCCGGAATGGGCTGGCCCCCGGTTACGGCGTAGACGCCGTTCTCGAACACGAAGTGGTACAGGTTTTCGGGCGCCATGTTGCTGATGGTCGTGAGGGTCCCCAGGTTCATGACCAGGCTCCCGTCGCCGTCCAGCACGAGCACCTTCCGGTCGGGCACCGCCAGGGCGAGGCCCAGGCCCACGGAGGAGGCCTTGCCCATGGCCCCCGCCACCGGCAGGTCCAGCTCCTCGCGGTGGGTGACGCTGGGCAGGCCGAAGCCCTGGTTTCCGGCGCCCATGGTGGTGATTATCACGGCGTCGCCCCGGTGCTGGTCGATGATCCGGACGGCGTCGACGTTGGTGATCATGGGTGGGGCCTCCTTAAAGACGTTCGCAAGAAAGACGTTCGCAAGAGACGTTGGCCGCGCCCGGGCGCTAGGCCCCGTACTCGGTGCCGATGAGCACCGCCACGGGCCTCGAGGTGCGGTAGGCCTCCTCGGCGGCCAGGGATATGCGGGAGGCCTGGTCGTCGGTCTCCACCAGGTAGTAGTTGATGCCCCAGGCGTGGAGTATGTGCTCGATGAACCGGGCGGCGGAGTCGGTGGTGATGCCGTGCTTGTCCCAGCCCCGGTAGCCGACCAGCATGACGAGGGGCTGGCTCACGTCCAGCCCCAGCCCTCGAATGGAGTCGCCGGACTCGAAGATGCCCGTGTTCTGGATGAGGACGACGGGCTTTTTGCCTCCCACCCAGAGGCCTGCCGCAATGGCCATGGTCTCCCCCTCGCGGCACACGGGGACGAGGGTCACCTCGGGGTCGGCGGTGAGCTGGTGGTACATGAAGTTGGTCTCGCTGTCGGGCAGCCAGACCACGTGGGTGAAGCTGTTGCGCTTGAGCTCGTCGATTATGGAAGCGGGGTGGAGAACTGCTACACGTTCGATGGCGGCACCTCCGTTGCCCAAACCCCGACCTGGGACTCGGGCGTGCTGGACGGGCAATATTATATGCGAGGGGCGGATATGGGGTCAACGGCGGGGCCCCCCGCGCCCGTGGCCGGGAGGCCCCGGGTATCGCCGCCAGGCCTGTGTCGGTGGGGGGCTTGTGTGCAAAAGCACAATGTTGACATGGTGGTTGCGGCCAACTTAAACTGCCCTTGACATAAGAGGCACGTTTGTCAAGGGCGGCGACCGGCGCGGCCCCATCCCGGACCGGCCTCGTCCCGGACTGAGAAGAGGGAGACATGCCCGTAGTAACCATCAATGGTGCGACAGGCGTTGGGACCCCGGAGGTCGGCCTCCAGGTGGCCGCACTGCTGGAGGCCGACTACGTCGACCGCATCCTGCTGTCGGAGGCGGCCAAGCGGGTGGGGACAACGGTCCAGGTGCTGGAGATGAAGGAGCAGCGGCTCATCCCCTTCCGGGACCGTCTGGCCTACTTCCTCCAAACGATGCTGGAGCGTTCGGCCATGTCGGGGGCCGGGGGCGAGCCCTACTTCAGCCCCGGGATGGAGTACCTCCCCGCGGAGGAGTATACCGACCTGGCCCACGAGCCCAGGACGGCGGCCCAAAGGCTGAACGACGAGCACTACATCGAGGCGACCAGCGCCGTGATGAAGGACCTGGCCGAGTCGGGCAACGTGGTGATCAGCGGTCGGGGCTCCAACATGATCCTGAGGGAGATGCCGGCGGTCCTCCACGTGGCGCTGCTGGCTCCCATGGACCGCCGCATCGACACGATCATAGAGCGGGAGCACCTGGGCAGGGAAGAGGCCGCGGCCTACGTGGAGGCTATGGAGAAGGCCCGGGAGGAGTACTTCAAGAAGTTCTTCGGCGTCGTCCCCGACGACCCCGAACTGTACCACATGGTGGTCAACGAGGGGGGGATGAGCACGAAGACGGTGGCGGAGATCGTGGCCCACGCCGCCAAGGATCTGGAGGCGGCGATGAGCGAACGGGTCGGGTAGTCCGCTGTTCGGCACGGCCGGCCGGCGCGCCGGCCGCCGGGGAGGACCGGCCACGGGCCCGCTGTGTGGGGGCGTTGGTTGGCGAATCGACGGACAAGGGAAGACGCCAGGTCCCGCCTGGGGGAGCGCGCGGCCCGGATAGTGCGGCTCAGGGACGACGGGCTGCTCCTGTGGGAGATAGCCGAGCGGGTGGGCGTGACCAAGGAGCGAGTCCGTCAGATACTGGCGAAGGCCGGGGCCATGGGGGCCGGGCCGCGTCCGCCGGTGCAGGTGGTCACCAGGCAGGCGTCGATGCTGCTGGGCCTGTCGGCGGAGATGCGTCCGGGGTCGTTCCAGAGGCTGATGACCAAGTTCGGCATAGAGCCCGTGGCCAACAAGAGGGGCCGGCTCTACTGGAGGGTCTCGAGTCTCCGGGGCATCAAGGCGCCCAAGTGCCAGATGTGCGGCTCGCCCATCCCCCTCAGCAGGTACTCCCGCTCGGTGACGTGCAGCAGGGGCTGCTCCACGGCCCGGCGGTACAGCCAGTCACCCCGCAGGAAGACCGCCGCAGGATAGCCGCGGCCGGGCAACACGGGCGGCTGACAGCGCCGGATCCGCGCCGATGTGTCAGACGCCCAGCGCGTACCCATGCGGCGAGGCCGCGCGCAAGCCGGGCATCGTTGCCGGCAGCCCTCTCATGAGATACTGGCTTCCCGTCCAGGGTCGAGCCGTTCCACGCCCTCCATGCGGTCGAAGTCGGTGTCCGAAGAGATGATGCGGCCAACTCCCATTCTCTGCATGACCGCCGCATGCACGAGATCGCGGGCGCTCACACCAGGATGGCGATCAGCCAGCCCGGACGCTGCGAGCACGTCCTCCGCATGGACGGCTTCAATTCGGCCATGCATGGCCTCGGCGAATGCCCGAACAACCTCTCGCCCCAACTCCCAGCGTCCCAAGGCCAGGTAGCGGTGCAGCAACTCCTGGAGGACCTCGGAGTCCGTTAGGAAGGGTTTCGGGTCCTCGGCCACACTGCGGAGAATCCGGGCGCACGGCTCCTTGAGTGGATGGTCACCGCCTGCGGCGTAGATGGGCACGTTGGCGTCAATGAAGACCGCCGGGGTCATGGGCCGCCTCCAGCTCGCGGGAGAGGGTGTCCGGGTCCGGCGGGACCTCCACGTTCAACCCAATCAGCCGTTCAATCGCCTCCCTGCGGCGGGTCCGCTGGATGTCCTCGTAGGCGTCGTCGATCAAGCATCGCACGACTTCGGAGATGGGCACACCTCTCTCCTCGACAAGCTCCTCCAACCGCCGTCGCCGCTCTGCGTCAAGGCGTACGTCCAGACGCGCCACGTATTTGCCTCCTGTACGGATATTGATGTACGGATGTCAGTATGCGGCACGAAATATCCCATGTCAATTCCCAGCCGGCACGTGTCCTCGTTCTTGATGTTGAGGCTCACCGGACCTCCCTGAGGGTAGAGTGGGATATGTGAGTCTTCATGGCTACTCCCCCTCTGCCCATTGCCCTACGAGGACTGCTTTGTCCATACGGGCAAGCCTGCGGTCGAAGGTGTGCAGCGGTATGGCTCCCTCCCTCTCGGCTGCCGAGAGGATCATGAGGTCTGAAAACCCAATGCCTCCCTGGCGGTAGCGGTGCGCGGCGGCGGCCACATCGTCCGAATTCTCCACCACGAGGCTGTCCGAAGCCGTCAGATCCATCAATGCCTCCGCGACCCGGGCTCGCGGGAAGCGGTAGCTCCTCTCTAGTACCCAAGCCACCTCAACAACAGCCTCCCGGCAGATAAAGCCCGGATTGCTGGGCGTCAGTCCATCCATCAAGGTGCGGGCTGCGGCTTCCTGTTCAGGACTGTCACCCACGAGGTACCGCAGGACTACGTTTGCGTCGATTGCTTCCATCTCTCGATCGCCCCTTCTGCGGCGGCCCCGTCCATCTCTTCCAAGCTCACGGCAGGTCCGTCATGCTTCAAGCTGCGGAAAAGGCGGCTGGTGGGACGTACCGGCATGATCAGCACTCCCTCGTCCACGATGACATAGCGAACCCTATCTCCTGCCTTAACGGCCAATGAGTCTCTGATGGCCTTGGGCAACGTCGTCTGGCCTTTGATGGTTATGCTGGACTCGAACATGGCAACCACTCCCGTCGGCGCTGTGCAACCAAGTCCTTACACCATAAGCCAAAGTAATGCTTAACGCAAGAAGGAAAGTCCTATGGAGAGTTGTGCTTTGCCGCAACGCGCTAGGGTAGGCGCCGCAGGATACCGAGCTACCCGGCCAGCAGCAGGTCGGCAACCTGGGAGGGGTGGCTGAGGGGGGCGTTGTGGCCCGCGTCCATCTCCGTGACGGCGGCGCCCTGGAGAGAGCCCGCGTAGCCCCTCTGGAGGCCCGCCCTTATGGTCTTGTCCCGTTTGAGGACCGCGTAGGCGGTGGGTACTCTGGTCTCGAACCCCAGGCGCGCCACGGGCGTTTGCCAGGGAGCCAGGGGCTCGGGCACCAGGCCGTCCAGCACCAGCCGCGTGGAGTCCCGGTCGAGGCCGTTGCACAGGATGCCCTTGAAGATGGGCTCCGGGTAGAATATGCCCTTCTCACCGGCCTTGAACACCCTGGTCATCAGCTTCTGCCACGGCGAGAGCCTGTCGTAGACGGAGCGGCCGTCCTCGGGCAGCTCGCCTCCGAGGAGCACCACACGACTGACCAGCCCGTCCAGATCCGAGGCGACCCGGGGGATGAACGTTGCGGAGAAGCCGTGGGCCACCAGGACCACGTCCTCCAGGCGGCCGACCTGGACGGGAGTGGTGACCGCCTGGACGTAGTGCTCGGTGGTGATGCGGCGCAGGTCCTCGGAGGCCCGGGAGCCGTGTCCGGGCAGGTCCACGGCGACGACCTGGCCCACGCCCCGGGACTCGCCGGCGGACTCCAGCTCGACGGCCACCCGGCTCCACAACCAGGAGCCCTGCCAGGCCCCGTGCACAAGGATGAAGTTGGGCATCGCTTCCTCTAGCTTACCGAATTACGGGCCACCGGGCACCCAGTGTCCTGTCTCCGAAGTTCGTCGTACCATCAGGCCCCTCCCCCGTGTTATGGGCCCACCCTCCCACCCCGCGCTCCGCGCGGGCATGGAACCCCCGCCCACTGTGGACCGGCACTTGGCAGGAGACGGACGGACCTACCGACGAACCTGTGAGACGCCACACTAGCCGCCGGGCTCCAGGGCTTCGCGGATGGCCCGCAGCAGGGCGTCCTCCTCTTCCAGGAAGACGGACCTGGGGTCTATGACCACGCGGCCGTCCTCTATGCGGGCTATGACGGGGGTGGAGGACTCCCGGAGGCGCCTCAGCACCTCGTCGGGGCCGCCCGGGACCGAGTCGCACTCCAGGGCCAGGAGCCACGTCTCCAGCGTCTCCCCGGGGAGGCTGCCGCCGCCGATGGTGGAGCGGCCCCGCAGCACCAGGACGCCCTCTCCCAGCGCCGTCTGCCAGTGATACGAGCGGTTCTCCAGCTCGGGTGGGGAGGTGCCGATCATGCGCCACAGGGGTATCTTGGCCTCCGCCTCCCCTTTGACGTAGTGCAGGAGGGTGGCCGCCAGCGCGGCCAGGCTCACCTTGTCGATGCGCACCGCCCTGGCCAGGGGATGCCTCTCCAGGGCCCGTATCAGCTCCTTCTTCCCAACCGCCATGCCCGACTGGGGGCCCCCCAGCAGCTTGTCGCCGGAGAAGAAGGTGACCCCCACCCCCGCGGCCACGCTGTCCTGGGGCCTGGGCTCGTGGGCCAGGCCGAAGTCCTGGGTGTTGACCAGGCACCCGCTTCCCACGTCGTGGAGAACGGGGATGCCGTGGCGTTCCCCGATGGCCACCAGCTCCTCCTCGCTGGCGGCGTGTGTGAAGCCGTCGATGCGGAAGTTGCTGGAGTGGACCTTGAGCAGGGCCGCCGTGTTCTCGGTGATGGCGGCCTCGTAGTCCGAGGCGTAGGTGCGGTTGGTTGTGCCCACCTCCACCAGAGTAGCGCCGCTCTGGCGGAGCACGTCGGGGATGCGGAACCCGCCGCCTATCTCCACCTCCTCGCCGCGGGAGACGATGACCTCCCTGCCGGCGGCGAGGGCCGACAGGCCCAGGAGGACGGCGGAGGCGTTGTTGCCCACGGCCAGGGCCGCCTCGGCGCCGGTGAGCTGCCGCAGGAGGGCCTGCACGTGGGCCTGGCGGGAGCCGCGCTTGCCGTCGTGGAGGTCCAGCTCCAGGTTGGTGTATCCCTCGGCCGCCTGGATCATGGCCTCCATGGCTTCCATGCTCAATGGAGTGCGGCCCAGGTTGGTGTGGATAAGCACTCCCGTGGCGTTTATGACGGGGCGGGGGCCGACCCTCCCAAGGTCGTCGATGTGCTCTGCCACCGTTTGGGCCATCTCCTCGGCGGTGGGAGCGGGGCTCCCGTTGCGGACGGCCCCCCGGGCGGCGTCGATCTGGTCCCGCACCAGGTCGGCCACCCAGTCCCGCCGGTACTCCCGGGCCAGGGTCCTGATGGGGCTGGTGGAGAGCACGCTCTCGACGCTGGGCAGGTTGCGCAGCTCCCTGGTCACTTCCACTTCCGGCGTGGTCATGAGTACCCGGCACCCCTTCGCTCAGTGTACCCGGTAATTCTACCACGAAAGGGCCCCTCCAACGCCGCCGTCCTTGACACCCCAGATACGCAGAATTACAATCCGCCCTATAGCGGCCCGTGGGAGCGGGCGCCCCTCGTCTTCGCTGCGTCACCCGCTACGTCAGCCGCCACGTCAGGAGGTAAGGCCCATGATCGGAAACTGGCCGAAGGTCATCTACAAAGAAGAGGGCATGCGAGAGGGCATGCAGATCGAGGACGCCAACATCTCGGTGGACGACAAGGTGCGCCTGCTGGACGCGCTCTCGGAGACGGGGCTGAAGCAGATCGTTGTGGGCTCCTTCGTCAGCCCCAAGTGGACGCCCCAGATGGCGCGCATCGACGAGATCGTGACCCGGTTCACGCCCAAGGCGGGGGTCACCTACACCGCCCTGGCGCTGAACGAGCGAGGAGTGGAGCGGGCCAAGCAGTACTCGCCGCCCCTGACCATCGAGCGGGACAAGTGGCCCAGGCTGAACTGCCACATGTGCGACGCCTTCGTCCGCCGCAACACCAACCGGTCCCAGATGCAGGAGATGGAGCGGTGGCCGCAGATCGTGGCCCAAGCCCAGGAGCGCAACGTCAAGGAGGCGGGGATAGGCACCAACGCGAGCTGGGGCTCCAACTTCCTGGGGGACTTTCCCGTGGACAGCCTGATGACCATGCTGGACAAGCAGCACCAGCTATGGGACGAGGCCGGGATCAAGGTGACCAGCGTCAGCATGGGCGACCCGATGAGCTGGTGCAGGCCCGACAAAGTGGAGGAGAGCGTCGTCCGGGTCAAGGAGCAGTGGCCGGAGGTGAAGCACTTCAGGCTGCACCTGCACAACGGGCGGAACATGGCCATCGCCTCGGCGTACGCCGCCCTGCGGGTCTTGGAGCCCGAGGACACCCTGGAGCTGGACGGGACCATCGGCGGGTTCGGCGGGTGCCCCTACTGCGGCAACGGCAGGGCCACGGGGCAGGCGCCCACCGAGGACGTGATGCACATGATGGACGACATGGGCATCGACACCGGCGTGAACGTGGACAAGCTCATCGACTGCGTCTGGATGGCCGAGGAGATAATCGGCAGAGACCTGTACGGTCACGTGTCCAAGGCCGGCCCCCGGCCGACCCGGGACCGCCTGTACGACGTCAACGCGCCCTTCGTGGAGACCATGGAGCAGGCGCGGCACTTCAAGACGGGGCCCAAGGCCTACGAGGGAGGCATCTACCCCTATCGCGAGCCCGTCACCAGCCCCTACCGGGACCGGGTGGACCAGGGCAAGCCCGCCTTCGACGACGCCGGGGGCGAGTGGCCCTGGAAGCAGGACTGGTTCCCCGTCAAGGACTAGGGGGGGCAGGCGTCGATGACGCCTGCCTAGAGGGACGCTCGGACCTGGACCAACCGCCCGTTGACCGGATCGGCCCCCAGGCTCAGCAGCTCAAGTGTCGTGGCCCCCAATAGGGGCTCGGTGTCTTCTGGGCCGAAGACGACCAGCGCGATTACCTGGTCCCCGTTGACTCGCAGCCGGGCGTAGCCTATGGGGTAGTCGACGACCCGGTTGTCGCCGAGCTCGAAGGTGCGTTGGCCGGCGCGCTCTACGCCCAGCCGGTCGAGGATGTCCTCACCCACGAAGGTGTAGGTGGCCGCCGTATCCACCGTGGCATCCAGGTCCGCGGACCGTCCGTCTTCCAGGTTTTCCACCCGTATTGGAACTGTGAACACACCCATTGCTGCTGCCTCTTTATGGGTCTTGGGGCTTAGAGGTCCCTAGAGCGGCGGCTGCTGCCAGCCTCCCAGGGCCCCCTCCAGGTGGCGGGCGACGGCAAGGGCCACGTCCTCCCGCCAGGGCCTCGTCACGACCTGCACGCCGATGGGCAGGCCCTCGGGCGACGTGCCGCCCCGGACCACGGCCCCGGGCCATCCGGCGAGGTTGTAGGCGGCGGTGTAGGTGAAGGCGCCCCTGCCGAACTCCTCCAGCCACGTCCCGTGGGGGATGGCGGGGTAGGGGCTGGCTGGGCACAGGATGGCGTCGTAGGACTCCATGAAGGCCAGCAGGTCGCTGCGGTACCCGTCCAGGTCCTCCAGCACCCTGCCGAACTCGTCGGAGGTCATGACCCTGGAGCCGGAGATCCTGGACTGCAGCCACGGGTGCACCTCGGTGGTGCCGGCGGCGTCCAGCAGCCTCCGGACCCAGGCGCGCCCGTCGGCGGCCCCCAAGTCGGAGAAGAGGGCGTGGCTCCTCAGCAGCGCCTCGGGACAGGCCCCCTCCACCGTTGCGCCGGCGTCGGTCAGCGCGGCAGCCGCGGCGTCCACGACTCCGGCCACGGGGGGAGTCGCCGGCACGACGCCGTTGTCCGTGTGCACCGCCACCCTCAGGTCCTTCATGGCGACCTGGGAGGGGTCCCCCAGGGGCACGGGCGCGATGGCCGGGTCCCGCCAGTCGGGTCCGGAGATGATGGGGAGGAGCAGGGCGAGGTCGTCCACGGACCGGGCCATGGGCCCGTTCTGGGTCAGAATGTCCCGGGCGCCCAGACCGTAGGGGACGACGTGGCCCGTCCTGGGGACGCGGCCGGAGGTGGGCTTGATGCCAGCGATGCCGCAGCAGTGGGCGGGCCACCGGATGCTTCCGCCGGTGTCGCTGCCGATGTCGAAGGGCGAGCCTCCGGCGGCCACGATGGCGGCGGCCCCGCCGCTGCTGCCGCCGGGGGTCCGGGAGGGGTCGTAGGGGTTGTCGGTCCGGCCGTAGACCAGGTTGTCGGTCTCGGCGGCCAGGGTGAGCTCGGGGGTGTTGGTCTTGCCCAGGAGGATCGCGCCCGCGCCGCGCAGCCGGGCCACCACCGTGGAGTCTCGCGGGGGGACGTAGTCCTGGCGGCCCTTCGTGCCGCCGGTGGTGACCACTCCCTCGGTGTCCAGGGAGTCCTTGATGGTCATGGGAACCCCGTGGAGGGGGCCGTGGACGACGCCCCGGGCCCGGTCGGCGTCGGCCCGGCGGGCGTCCTCCAGAGCGGCCTCGGCCCGCAGCTGCACCACGGCGTTGAGGCGGGGGTTCACCTCGTCGATGCGCTTCAGGTGGGCCTCGACCACCTCGGTGGAGGAGAGCTTCCCGCCGCCGATGGCCTCGGCCAGGGCGGCCGCGGAGCCGTACAGTATCTCGTCCATGGGCTGCCCGGCTGCGGTAGGCCCCCTGCTAGGCGCCCACCGGCTCCCGGGAGGGCTCCACGCGGATGGCGTCTCCCACCTTCAGCGTGCCGCCGTTGAGGACGGTGCTGAGGATGCCGCGGCGTCCCTTCAGCTCGTTCTGCAGGCCGGGGCGGATGGCGTCCATCTTGCCGCAGGGGAGGCAGTCGCCCGTGGCCTCCAGGGTCACCTGGTCGCCCACGAAGAAGACGTGCCCCGCCTCCACCGAGGAGAGGTCCAGCCCCTCCACGGTGATGTTCTCCTTGATGGTCCCGGGAGACAGGTCCAGCTCCCTCAGGGTCTCGATGTCCATGACCAGCACCTGCCGGGCGCTGCCCTTGACCGCGCGCTTGTCCCCCTCCAGACCCAGGTCCGAGACCGCCGTGGCCTCCTGGACCGGGGTCATGGGTTGCTGCCGCTCCCGGCATAGATACAGGTTGACGACGCGTCCCTCGTTCATCTCTCCTCCTGATCGCGGCCCCACCGCCGGCCGCGGCGTGGGGGCCCGAGACGGGCTGCCGCAAGGTACCTCATTATATGGGCAAGGTGTTAGAATTGTCACTCTCACGGCCCGGAAGCTCGACGAGGAGGCGCCCATGTCCCAGGAGTTCGTAAAGACGGAGCGCCGGGACGGCGTGGTCCTGGCAACCCTCCACGACCCGGCCACCCGCAACGCGGTGGGCGAGGAGATGGCCCGGGAGCTGCTGGAGGAGCTGGACCGGTTCGACGACGACCCGGAGGACCGGGTCCTGCTGCTCACGGGCTCGGACCCGTCATTCTGCTCCGGGGCCAACGTGCGGAGGTTCGACCGGGACATCCAGGAGCGCGCGGTCGAATCCGGGGAGCCGCCCTCCCTTCCCTGGGGCCAGATGGAGGCCCGGCTGGGAGCCCGGGAGAGGCGTGACCGGGCGCTGGGAGCGCGGCTGCCCCTGCGCATCCACCAGCTACAGAAGCCGTCCATCGCCGCCGTCAACGGCCACGCCGTGGGCCTTGGCATGGGCTTGGCCCTGGCCTGCGACATCCGCATCGCCTCGGAGATGGCCGTCTTCTCCGAGGCCTTCGTCCGCATGGGCCTCATCCCGGGCGACGGGAGCTGCTGGCAGCTGCCCCGTCTCATCGGCCTGGGCAACACGTTCCTGCTCCAGTACACCGGCGACCGGGTGGACGCGGCCGAGGCGCTTCGCATGGGGCTGGTGGCCCGGGTCGTGCCCCATGAGGAGATGCTGCCCGCGGCCATGGAGCTGGCCTCCAGGCTGGCCCGGGGCGCCACCCGGTCCATGTCCCTCATCAAGTACCTGGTGCACCGCTCCCTGGACACGGGCCTGGAGGAGAGCCTGGAGCTGGCTCACGCGGCCCAGGACGTCGCCCGGGCCACCGAGGACCACAAGGAGGCCGTCCAGGCCTTCCTCCAGAAACGGCAGCCCAGGTTCCGGGGGCGCTAGGCGTCTTCGCCTTGCCCGCCCCGCGCGGCGGAGAGTATGATAGCCGCAGCGCGGCGGGCCGGAGAGAGGAATGCTGGACGGCTCCTACAGGTACTCCAGGTGGGACGGCACCCAGGACGTCTTCGACATGGACGCCGAGGAGCTGATGGACCGGCTCTCGGGCGACATCCTCAACCACGGGGACCTGTGGCGGGCGCTCCGCGACCTGATGCGCAGGGGCGCAGAGGACCGCCAGGGTGAGCGGGTGCCGGGCCTGCGGGACCTGCTGGACCGCCTCCAGGACCGGCGCAGTCAACGCCTGCAGCAGTACAGCATGGACTCCGTGGTGGATGACCTGCGGGAGCGGCTGGAGGAGGTACTGGCCGCCGAGCGCCGGGGCATCGAGGCCCGCCTTGACCGGGCCCGCCGGGAGGTGGAGGGCGCCGAGGGGCCGGATAGGGCCGAGAAGGAGTCGCTGGCCAAGCTGCTGGAAGAGCGGGCCCGGCGCAGCCTGGAGAAGCTGGACGGGCTGCCCCCGGAGATGGGCGGGGCCATCCGGGGGCTCATGGAGTACGACTTCATGGACCCCGAGGCCCAGCGGATGTTCATGGAGCTGCTGGAGCTCCTCAAGTCCCAGATGGCCCAGAACCTCTCCCAGGAGATGACGCAGCGCATCCAGTCGACCTCCCCCCAGGAGATGGAGGCGCTCCGCGAGATGCTGCGGGAGCTCAACGGGATGCTGCGGGACCGGGCCGAGGGGCGGGAGCCCGACTTCCCGGGGTTCATGGACCGGTACGGGCCCATGTTCGGCCCAGACCCTCCCCGGACCCTGGACGAGCTGATGGACCGGCTCATGCAGCAGATGGTCCAGATGCAGTCCCTGATGGAGAGCATGTCCCCCGAGGCGCGGCAGGAGCTGCAGGAGGCCATCGGGGCC
Source organism: Dehalococcoidia bacterium (assembly GCA_034423015.1). Classification (GTDB taxonomy): domain Bacteria; phylum Chloroflexota; class Dehalococcoidia; order Lucifugimonadales; family JAGWBF01; genus JAGWBJ01. Next base: position 47,169 of record DAOUJG010000020.1, read on the forward strand.
GCGCTGGACCCGGAAACAGATCGGGAGATGGCCCAGCTAGCCGCCCTGATGGAGCACCTGATGCCCATGGACGACCTGCGGCGTCAGTACCCGTTCCTGGGGGACGACAGCCTGACCATGGGACAGGCGATGGAGCTGATGGGGGACCTGCAGGGCATGGAGGAGCTGGAGCGATCCCTGCGTCAGGCCATGAGCACGGGAGACCTGGACGACGTGGACCCGGAGCGCCTGGCGGAGGTGCTGGGAGAGGACGCCCGGCGCAACTGGGAGCACCTCCAGGGCCTCATCGACATGCTCCGGGAGCAGGGATACATCAGCGGCGCCGGGGAGCCGGAGCTCACCCCCAGGGCCATCCGGAGGATCGGGCAGAGGGCGTTGAAGGAGGTCTTCCTGAACCTGAAGAAGGACAGGATGGGGGGCCACGAGCTGGACAAGCGGGGCAACGCCGGCGAGGCCGTCAGCGCGACCAAGCCCTACGAGCCGGGAGACCCGCTGCAGCTCGACCTCCAGGCCACGGTGAAGAACGCGGTCGTGAGGACGGGGCCCGGGCTGCCCGTGCGGCTGACGCCCCAGGACTTCGAGATATACCGCAACGAGGAGATGACCCGGGCCGCAACGGTGGTGCTCCTGGACCAGAGCCGGTCCATGGGCATGTTCGGCAGCTTCCAGGCGGCGAAGAAGGTCGCCCTGGCCCTGTTCGCGTTGATCCACAGCCGGTTCCCCAGGGACAGCCTGCACGTGGTGGGCTTCTCCGACTACGCGCTGGAGGTTCGGGAGGAGGACCTGGCCAAGCTCACGTGGAACGCCTGGGTGTCGGGCACCAACCTGCACCACGCGCTGATGCTCTCCCGCAAGCTGCTGGCCCGGGAGAAGGGCGGGACCAGGCAGATACTGCTCATCACCGACGGCGAGCCCACCGCGCACCTGGAGGGCGACCGGTCCTTTTTCAGCTACCCTCCGAGCCACAGGACCCTGTCCGAGACCCTGAAAGAGGTGCGCCGCTGCACCCGGGAGGACATCCGCATCAACACCTTCATGCTGGAGAACAGCTACCAGCTTGTGAACTTCGTGGACAGGATCACCCGCATCAACCGGGGCCGGGCCTTCTACAGCGCTCCCGACCGCCTGGGGGAGTACGTTCTGGTGGACTACGTCTCCAATCGCAGGAAGCGGGTCACGGCATAGAGGGCCTTCTTCGCCTGTTTGGGACTGGCAATGGCCTCGGGAGGGCCGCGTATGGGCATGAGAATGACGGCGCCCCCAACCCGTCGTCCCGGCGAAGGCCGGGACCCAGCAACTGTCTTGAAGGTCAAGCGTTGAGGGCGTGGGTGGCGTCCCATGGGGCGCCCCGCTTGAGCATCGAGTTCAGG